>DBGCDL010000090.1:0-5184 GCA_048358235.1 Oscillospiraceae bacterium | reverse complement strand
ATGGAGACCGTCCAGAAAGCCCTTCAGTGTGAGCGCAATCTCGGGGCCGGTCTCAATGGCAAAATGCGCTTTCACGCTGTCGGCATACTGGGCCAGCTCAAAGCAGGCCGCCTGCATCGTTTTGTAGCGCTCATGGGAAGGATCGCCGGGCACCACGCCGATGTGGGTAGTGACGACATTGGTGTCCAGGTCCTTTGCCAGATCCAGAATCCGTTTGGATTTCTCAATCAAAGCGGGGTTTTTCTCAGCGTTTCCGAAGCCATGGCCCAGATCACCGCAAAGAGCCGAAACCACCAGCCCGTTGGAACGGATCATGTCAAGAACCTCTCTGCGCTGCCGGGGAGAGAGGTTTTCCGGTGCCATCTCACCGCTTGTGGCATAGATCTGCACACCGGAAGCGCCGACCTTGGCCGCCTTTTTCAGCGCGGTTTCCATGTCCGTCCGAAAGGAATCCAACAACACGCCGATTGAAAAATGATACATTTTATATTCCCCTTTCTTTCTTTCCGAAAGTTTCGTCTGCGTCGTACTGCGAAAAAACATTTTCCACTGCAGAAGCCAAAAATGTGCAATGGGAATTGCATCTTCTCAACTTCTATTTTATAATGAAGAGGGGAAATGTAAAGCCCCGATATTGCCCGAAGATAACACAATCTTGCTTTTTAACAGGAGGGACGCCGTTTCATGCCTGCATCCAAAGTCTACGAGTCCCATGAGCATCCGGACCCCAATTTCCCTATTATTTTTCACCTGGATGCCGTCTCCCCCAATCCCGATGTTCCCTTTGAGCTTCACTGGCACGAGAGCGTTGAGTTGCTTTTCGGGGTGGAAGGAGAAGGAACCGTGATCTCCAACGCGGAACGTCTTCCCCTGCGGAAGGGGGAGCTCTGCATTGTCAACTCCGACCATCTGCACAGCATTTACTCGGAAAGCATCTGCCGGTACTATTGTCTCATTCCCGACGGTTCCCTTTGCCCCGGCTGGAGCTCCTACAGGGAGAACCTGATGTTTCGGAGCCATCTGTCGGACGAAACCGTCCGGCGGCAGTTTGAGGAAATTATCCGGGAAATGAGTGAGCGGCAGCCCCATTATAAAACTGTGGTGAAGGCCCAGGTCACCATTCTTCTGGCCGGACTCTGCCGGAATTTCACGGTGGAGCCGGGGGAGCTTTCCTCCGGCCGGCAGGACAACCGCATTGATCTGGTCAAAGCCGCCATCCGCTATCTTCAGGAGCATTACTGCGAAGAAATCTCCATTGAGGATATCTGCCGTCACATCGGGTTCAGCAAGTATTATTTCTGCCACACCTTCAAGGAAATTACCGGACGCACCGTCATCAATTATCTGAATTTTCTCCGCTGCCAGAACGCCCGGAGCCTGCTGGCCGGCGGCAAATACAACATCAGCGAAAGCGCCGCCCTTTCCGGGTTCCGCAATATGTCCTATTTTGCCCGAACCTACAAAAAACAGCTGGGAGCTCTGCCGTCACAGCAGGAGGACTCCCTGACCGAATAAATGCGGAATCGGCCGCCCGACGTTCAGAAAGGAGAGCAACCCATGCGCACTTCTTTGGATGGAGTTCTGCCCGAATCGAAAAGCTTCTTTGCCACGCCTTCCTCGCTGGCCCGGCGTCTGCTGCTGTATCAGCTGTATTGCGGCCATTTTTGCTGCGATCCGCGGTATTGCACCCGGCGGGACAACTTTAACTGCTATCTGCTGATGTATGTGGCCAAGGGAGAATGCTACGTCCGTCTTCCCCACAGGAGTTTCTCCGTACAGGAGGGCGAGCTGTTTTTCATCAACTGCTACTTTCCCCATGAATATGGATGCTCCTCCCCGCGGGCGGAAACCTACTGGCTGCATTTTGACGGGACAGCCTGCGCCGACTTTTTCGATGCCGCCGTAAGAACCCACGGAGAACTGTTCCGTGCGGAAGAATCCCGGGAGACCGCACAATTTGTGGCGGAAAATTTCGAGAGGTTTCTCGGCGGGCAACCCTTTTCGGAAACGGAATTTTCCTCCCGGCTGTATCAGGAACTTTGCCGGCTGCTAAGCTGTACGATGCCTTCCGGAGACAACGAAACCGTCATGGGTCAGGCAGTGGGGTACATTCGCTCCCATTTTCGGGAACCGCTTACGGTGGAGAAGATGGCTCACGAGCTTCACATGAGCGAAGGGCATTTTTCCCGGCTGTTTAAACAGCAGGTGGGGGACTCTCCCTATGAGTATCTGGTCGGACTGCGGATCGCCCATGCCAAGTACCTGCTGAAGAACACGGAGAGATCCATTGCCGAAATTGCCGGTGATGCCGGTTTCGGAAGCGACACCAACTTTATCTATACCTTCACCCGCCGGGTGGGGATGTCGCCGGGTAAATTCCGGAAGCTGACCTTCTAGGCAAATTCCGGCATCCGGTATCCTTCACAGATGTATAACAGAACGGGACGTTCCTGCCTGGAACGCCCCGTTCTGTTACGAAAATCAGACTGATTTCAGTCCTACCGGTTTGGCTGCCTTTTGAATCACCGGTATTGCAAAAAGGATGGCGGCGACCGCCACTGTCAGAATCCCCTCCAGTCCGAACTTTGTTCCGTTTATCACCAGAGAGTACAGGGCCGGGCTCTGCCCCTCCGGCGCATAGACGCCCCAGATGATGACACCGGAAAGGAACGAACAGATAAACCGGGCAAACACACCGGTAACGGTGCAGAGGGCGATGGCGGGAACCGGCTTTTGGAACACATTCCGCACCAGTCCGGCAAGCCCCAGGAGGGTATATGCCAGCAGGTAATCCAGCATAACCACCAGAAAATAGTTCCAGACATCCGGCGTAGGCGGGGCGTCGATGCCGCCCTCCACCATCTGGAAAATGCCGTGAACCAGACCGCAGAGCAGGCCCCATGAGGTTCCGTATTTGTACGCCAGAATGATAATGGGAAGCATACTGACCAGGGAAACCGTGGCTGCCGGGTTGACGGGCACCTTGATGAAGGAAAGCACAAATCCTAAGGCAATCAGGATGGCGCTCTCGGTCAGACGACGCACGTCAATGGCCTTTTTGGGTGTTTCGGATGTGGTTGACATAAAATCGCTCCATTCCGCCGCTTCGCACCGGCATAAAAATTGGGTTCAGCTTCCTGTCGGCGAAGTTAATTCATTCCCGCCGTGTCTCCCGCAGAACGCGGGGCGGCGAAAACGACAGGACAGGAAGAGCGCCTGAATGGGTGCGGATACGGGACAAAAAAGCACGAAGGCATTTTTCGCCTTCGTGCTCAATAATTTATAACGGTTCGCATGAATTTCCGAATCCCTATAAACAATCTCCCTACGATGGCATTATCCATATCAGGTCAAAGGGACTCAGGCCGGTTTCATGCCTGATCTCAGCCGCGATTCCCGCAGCGCCCCTGATTGCTTTTTATTATAACGGAATTGTCGGTTTTTGTCAATGTTTTACTCCTCGCCGGGCTTTTCCTCTCCTCCGGAAACAGTATCCGGCGGAGTCTGCGGAGCGGGAAGGGCCTTCTTCTTCTTTCTTGCGGAGGGGCGTACTGCCGGCTGCTCTTCCTTTTCCTTTTCAACAGGATACAGCTTATAGTACTCGCCGATGCGTACCACCCTGATTTCCTCGTTGTCCTGAAGCGCCTCGGCAATATCCAGCAGGACCTGTTCCTGCTTCGTCTCGTTCATCCGGATGCTGTACATATAGTTGTCCTTGAGATTGACCACAAAATCGGAGGGGTCGCGCACAAAACTTACAATATCTTTGAATTCCATGCGGCGGTCAAGTCTGCCCTTATAGTATTTCTGAAAAAGCCAGTACCCCAGAATGCCCCCGGCCAGTGTGATCAGCAGACTCAGCCAAAAGCTCATAAAGAAAAACAGCGTCAGTCCGAACACCAGTCCCGCAGAGAGCCAAAGCACCGCAATGAGTAAAAAGGTGGATGTCGTGCGCACCTCTATCGCGTCCTTATACACAAAAACTCCGGCAAATCTTCCATAAAGAGTGGCTCCGGTCCGACGGCAAAATTTCTCCTCACCTTTTTTCCCTTTCTCAGATGCCATAAAAACAATCATTCCTTTCTTTTCTTCACCCAGCCTTCACGGGAGGACAGAAGCTCTGTCTTCCTCACGCGGCTCCGTGCCGAACAGTACTATTATACATAGGATCGGCCGGAGTTGTCAAATGGCGGGGACACCCGCCGGTTTTCGGCCGGATTGCCCCCGCCATCATTGACTTTTTCTGTAAAAAGCCGTATGATGAAGATGCATCCAACTGGTGCATTCTGGAAAAAAAGAGAAACCCCAGCATATGGAAAGGAGCGGACTTCAATGAAGAATACCATCATCACAATCAGCCGTCAATACGGCAGCGGAGGCAGGGAAATCGGAAAGCGGCTGGCGGAGCAGCTTGGTATCCCGTTTTATGACAACGAACTGATTACCATTGCCGCGAAAAAAAGCGGTTACGCCGAAGCCGTTTTTGAGCAGGCGGATCAGAAGCCTGCCGGAAGTCTGCTTTATTCCCTGTCCATGTTCAGCTCCGCGGTGGGGACCTTTGACCTCCCGCTGAACGACAAAATTTTTCTGGTTCAGTCGGATATCATCAAAGAGGTTGCCGCCAAGGGCAGCTGCGTGATTGTGGGGCGCTGCGCGGATTACGTGCTGCGGGACAATCCGGACTGTGTAAACGTTTTTATTCATGGAAACCTTGCCGACCGGGTCGAGTGGGCCATCCGGGAAAACGATATTGATCCGGAGAAAGCGCGGGAAATGGTTCTGAAAACAGACAAACGCCGTGCCACTTACTACAACTACTATACCAGCCTGAAATTCGGTGCCGCGGAAAACTATCATCTCTGCATCAACAGCTCTGCCGTAGGCCGGGACGGCGCGGTAGAGGTCATCCGCAAATACATTGACAAGAAGCAGGCAAACGCCGACGCAAAATAACAAGACAGCGAAAGCCACGGGAAATTCCCGTGGCTTTCGTAATGCATCGCTGTTCTGGGGGCATTGATGCTCCCCAGGGCAATACCGTACAATTCTAAGTGCCGGATTGCGTCGGCAAATTTTTTGTCAGATAAGACAAAAACCACAGCCAATACTTTGTGTATTGGCGAGGATTTTTGTAAAATATGACGGAAAATTGGCAAGCAAGACGGTGCTTAAGGCGTTAGCCGT
>DBGCDL010000089.1:0-6323 GCA_048358235.1 Oscillospiraceae bacterium | reverse complement strand
CTCTGCCACAACGCTGCTGTCGCCCTCGCTGTCATAACCCCAAATACGCTCATATATCCGTTCTTTATCAAAGATCTGTCCTGGATTTTGAGAAAGCAGTTCCACAATATCAAATTCCTTTTTTGCAAGACCGACACGCTTATCGCCAAAGAACAAGCAACGTTCTGAATAGTCAATCGTCAAATCACCGGAAAACTTGACTTGTGCTTCAAAATTGTGTCGTGCTTCCCGGCGCAGATGAGCGCGCACCCGCGCTTCAAGTTCCATAAGTGAAAAGGGCTTCACAATGTAATCATCGCCGCCAACAGTAAAGCCTTTTACCTTATCTGTATCTTCGATTCGAGCAGTCAGAAAAAGGATCGGGCAGGATATGTGATCGCGGATACGCTTGCAAACTTCTAACCCGTCTTTTCCGGGCATATTGATGTCAAGCAAAATAATATCCGGTTGTTTTTCCACTTGCTTTAGTGCTTCTGCACCATTGAAAGCGGGCAGGACACGAAAGCCCTTGCTTTCAAAAAAGCTGCCGAGCATAGAAACAATGTCGCTTTCATCGTCAGCGATTAAGATTTTTGCTCCCACTTTACACACCTCCTAACAATTAAGTGTAGTGCTCATTTTTCAACTATTTATCAATTATCTTACTGTCTATTCTTCTCCCGTCAACAGGCTTTTCCGCGTCTTTGGGTATCAACCAAATGCGGCTGAACTTTACCGCGCCGGGTATGCGCTCACCCTCGCAAAGTTTCTGCACCCGTCTTTCGGAAATGCCCCATTTTGCCGCCACTTCCGCACAAGATACATATTCCATACAAGCACCCGTCCTTTCTGTTCAAAACCTACCATGATATATTATATACGGTCAAACGAATAATAGCAATAGACCGAATGTGAATAATAGGAAGTATTTAAGCTAACACAATGAACTAATAAGGCATATCCTCGAAAACGAGGTGAACAGTAGAATGTAGTAGGGTGAATGGATATGTCTAAAAGAACGAAGAAAGATAAGCGGCCTGTTGCGAAAATCGACTTCAAGCCGTATGGCGCAGCAATCAAAGCCGGGCGCACAAAGCAGAAAGAATCCCGGAATAAGGCAGCTGATGCGCTGTTTATTTCGCCGCGCTATCTCGCCAACATCGAGAATAAGGGACAGCATCCCAGCGTACAGGTATTCTTAGAGCTGATGTCCCGGTATCATATCTCCGTGGATCAGATTCTTCATGGCGAAGCTATGGAGGGCAAGTCTACGGAGCGTATGCAGTTTGAAACGCTGTTGGACGAGCTGACGGATGCGGAAATCAAAATCCTTACGGCAACGGCGCAAGCGCTACTGGATGCAAGAGCAGACAGCGAGGGAGAAAATTGAATACGGTGTAAGGAACGCTATGAACAGGTAGTTCATGGCGTTTTTCTTTTGCAAAATCCGCAGATGTGGCCAAAAGGCCCCATTCAGATTGTAGTATGGGTAGCGGAAGGAATACGGGGGTACGAAGTAGTCAGCAAGCACAGCAAGTGTAGCCACACTTGCGGATTTTTCTTCTTTTCAGGTCCCTTGCCCGAAAAGAGAAAACTGCTTGTTGGGATATCCCAAACCCTTATGAGAAACGGAGGTATCCGCTATGGCGAACAGGAAACGGCCCATCGTTCTTCGCTGCCCGGTGACGGCGGAGGAACGGGCTTTGATTGAACAGAAGATGGCTCAGCTCCCCACCCAGCGGATCGGTGCCTATCTCCGCAAGATGGCGATTGACGGGTATATCATCTATACAGATACCGCAGATATCAAGGCGTTCACCAAAGAGCTTTCCGCCATCGGCCGGAACATCAATCAGATCGCCAAGCGGATCAACGCCGGAGGTCCTGCGTATCAGGCCGACATGGAGGAGATCCGGGAGAGATTGGAACAGATATGGCAGTTACAAAGACGCATCCTATTAAGTCAACGCTGAAAGCTGCGATTGACTATATCTGCAATCCTGACAAGACGGACGGGAAGATGTTGGTGTCCTCCTTCGGCTGCGCCGCCGAGACCGCCGACATTGAATTTGAATGGACACGCCGCCATGCCATTGACAAAGGTACGCACCTGGGCCGCCACCTGATCCAAGCCTTTGAACCTGGGGAGGTCACGCCAGAGGAAGCCCACCGGATCGGCATGGAACTGGCACGGGAAGTCCTGGGCGACAAATATGAATTTGTCCTCACCACTCACATTGACAAGGATCACGTCCATAATCACCTGATTTTCAATGCGGTCAGCTTCACCGACCACAAGCACTACCATTCCAACAAGCGCAGCTATCACGAGATACGCCGGGCCAGCGACCGGCTGTGCAAAGAACACGGCTTGTCCGTCATCGTCCCTGGTCGGGATAAGGGCAAGAGCTACATTGAGCATCAGGCCGCACAGAACGGCACCAGCTACAAGGCAAAGCTGAAAGCCGCCATCGACCGGCTGATTCCCGTATCCTCCAGCCTGGAAGATTTGCTTGCCCGGTTGCAGCGGGAAGGGTACGAAATCAAGCGGGGAAAATATATCTCCGCCAGGGCGCCGGACCAGGAGAGGTTCACCCGGCTCAAAACCCTGGGCGCCGATTACACGGAAGAAGCCGTTGTCTCCCGCATTGCCGGAGGCCTCCGTCCCTCCAGACAGCCCCAGCAGCGCAGCGGGAAGGTCAGCCTGCTCATTGACATTCAGAACAATATCAAGGCCCAGCAGAGCGCCGGATACCAGCGGTGGGCGACCATTGAGAATCTGAAACGGGCGTCCGCCACCATGAACTTTCTCACCGAACACGGCATCGGCAGCTATGAGGAATTGGTGGAACGGTGCGACGCCGTTGCCGCCGCCTCCATCCGTACCAGGGAGAGCCTGCGGGATACGGAACAGCGGATCGCCGACCTTGCCCTCCTGGGAAAGCAGATTGACACCTACCGCAAGCTGAAACCTGTCTATGACCGATACAAGGCATCAAAGGACAAGGAAAAATTCCTGCGCGGCTTTGAGAGCGAGATCATCTTATTCGAGGCGGCAGCCAGGGAGATCAAGAAGGCCGGACTCACCAGACTTCCTTCCTCCGATAAGGTGAAAGCAGAACTGGAAGGACTCTCCGCCCGCAAGGCCGCCCTGCAAGCGGAACTTCGGAAGATACAGCGGGAGGAAAAGGAATATGACACCCTCCGCCAGAATGTGGACGCCCTGCTGGAAAGGCCGAAGGAACAGGAACAGCAGCGGCAGCGGAGCAACGACTTGGAGTAACGGGGATTGGGCGCTTTTTACAGTCTTTGCAAAACCCCTGGGCGCATGGTTATCCGGCTGATATAATGGAACCAGGAATGGAGGTGCTGACTGTGACGAAATCCGAAGTAATCAAAGAGTTTTTCAAAAAGAGTGTGTTGCCCGTGGCGGTGGCGGCTTTGCTGTACTGCATTTTCAAATCCGCTTGCACAAAAGATGGTGTCACCGACTATGTATGGCTGTTCATACTTTGCGGTCTGCCTTTTGGCATCCCACGGATGTTCGCCTGGATCGTACCGGGCGGCTCTTTGGGAACCGCCCTTCCGCTGTTCCTGCTGAACTTTATTATTGGTGGAGTGATTGGCGGTTTCGTCCTGGTTTGGCGGCTGTTGGTTGCAGTATGGTATATATTCCTCACTATCTACCGGATAAATGCAGAATGCATACTATGATATAAATACTGAAAACACACTATGTAGTGGATTTAAGTTGATTACTTTGTGAATATGTGGTAATTTTATTATAGTAACTTTAATGCAGTCGAATATAATTTGTTGTAAAATATCTCATACTGCACATACAAAGAGGTGAAACTATCATTGACAGAAGATTACCTTTCTAAAGTGCTTGAAAGTGCATATTCAAATACTATTTGTGAGTGGCAGGCACAAGGCATTTCAGATAAAGAAATAATTGATAAAATAAATCAAAAGACAGACGGTAGCATAGATATGCTATTAGAACAGGCATCAAAGGATTATCATAACTATTTTCTTGAAAAAAGTTTTGAAATAGCATACAACCAAAAAATTGAAGCAGATAAATTTATGGCTCACCAAAACGAGATTTGGGGGAGCTGTTTTGTAGTCTCAGAAACCATGTATGTTATGGCATTAGAAGCGGCTGAGCGATATAGTGCTTTTGTAAGCGAAAACATCTCGGACGATCTCAAAAAGGAAAAGCAATATACTTTTTTGGCGTTACAGTATATGCAAGGCCGCTGTTGCCAAGAGTTTTTGGAAATACTACATTTAATGAAACTTGGATTTGCTGACTGTGCTTATGCCAGATGGCGCTCAATGTATGAATTGTGTTGTAATGCTGCGTTCATAAAGAAGCATGGCGAAATAATTGCAAAACAATATGTTGAACAATCGCAAACTGATGAGCATAAATACAGTTGGACTAAAGGGGCAAAAAAAGACGACGGTACCGAATTAAAAATAACAACTTTTCAAGGCATCCAAGATAACTGTGATGTGGACGAGGCTTGGAAAAAGCAGTATAAGTTAGCGTGTTTTGTAAACCACGGTTCACCGCAGGGAACATTCAAACGATTAAGTTTAATGGACGAGCAATCTCTTATAGTAGTGGGCCAATCTGATTATGGGATTACTACACCTGCAGAACATTCAGCTATCTCCTTGCAATGGATAACCAGTATGTTTTTGAGTGTCTTTCCTTGTCTGGATGCATTGGCTCATGCTAAGGTGATCCATGATTGGGTTGAGGAAGTTCGGAAGGCATATTTTACAACAGCAGATAAATGTTTTGGAACAAATATCAATTACGATGAGAACTGCGGGAAATAATACATTGTCCTGAAATGTGTGCATAGATGTCATTCTTAACGAGCGCCCTCAAACTTATTCTGAGTTATCATTGACGCCAAACAAAAAAGCGGGAGCATCAGCATCGGTTGAATACATCCGATGCTGACGCTCCCATTTTGCTTGCCGAAAAGTGAAAATCCGGCGTTTTCACTATGCAGAAACGCCCTTCCGCCCCACATGGGAAATCACACTGACTCTACACAGAAAAGCTGACACACGCGATTTTTTCGCCCATTTTGAACCCTAATTCCTGCACTTTTGGGAACGGAGAGAAAGATAGTGCGGACAGGACACTACTACCGCCCGGAAACTCTGTTTACAGGGATGGACACAGCCCTTGCAGAGCTTGTTGTACTGGCGCCTGCCGTTCTCGCCCAGGAAGAACGACCATTCCAGACGCCATTTCTTGCTCCGGCTCATAAGTCGCCCAGCTCCGGGGGCTTCTTCTGCGGGGCGGGCTTGTCCGGGCCTTTCTGTTCCGCGCACTCCCGTTTCGCGTCCTCCAGCCGCTCCCGGATGGAAGGCTTTTTCTCCGGCGTGGTCCTGCGCGCCTCGGCCTGGGCTTTCTCCAATTCCTCCCCGCGGCGGCCGTTGTTGATGATCCCGTCGATCATGCCGTAGTCATCCTCCAGGGTCATTTCCGCCGTGCGCAGCGGGTTTTCCGGCTCCACGGGAACGGATACGATCTGCCCGTTGATGCTGGCGAACAGCTCCGGCCGCTTGAATTGCTCGGTGTATTTCTGAATCATGTCCGGGGGCAGGGACGCAAAACTCTCCGGCCCCAGGCCCACCACCAAGAAGGTGCCTGCCACAATGTCGTAAATCTCCCCATGCTCGTCCCGGAGAGAGCGGTTCAGGTCCAGACCGATGAGCTTGCCCTCGTCGTTCAGCACCAGCCCCACCGGATCGTCAAAGGGATAGGAGGCGGCAATGTCGCCGCCCACCTCCGCTTGCAGCGCATGGAGGCCGGGGTCGATCTCCTTCACATAGGGCTCCTTCATGGGCTCCACCACCAGGACGGTCAGCTTTTCCGGCGCGGTATGTTCGGGGGTGTCTCCGTTGGGGATGGCAAAGGCGCGGCTGCCGTTGGCCATGATGATATACTTTCCGTCCTCGGACTCGTGGTGGAAACCGTATCCGGCCGCCTCCATCTGTTCCCGGCTCATATCCGTCACATGGAAGGTGCCCCTGGGGGTCCGCACCGTCTCGCCGGTCTCTCGGTCATCCGGGGTAGGCGCCGCTTGCTGCCCATACAACTCCGCCTCATACTCCCGGTTTGCCTGCTCCGCAAAGGCCAGCATCTCGTCCACATGGGACTGATCCGGGTTTTCAATGGCCTCCCGGATCACCTGCGGGTCCACATCCAAATATGCCTCGTAGCCCACAGCCTCCTTGAACTTCTCCAACTCGGAGGGAAGGTAGTCCTCCAGGGTCTGACCCAACGCCTTCAGCTTTTCTTCCAGAGAGGC
>DBGCDL010000088.1:0-24042 GCA_048358235.1 Oscillospiraceae bacterium | reverse complement strand
TCAATGATACTATGAGCGATATTGACATTTGGAGGGAAAACTGTCGGCGGCAAAAGGGCATTGACGGTTTAGCAGAATATCAATGGCTTTATCTTCATATGGAGCTTAAGATTTTCCGTTTGGGCAGGCTTCAGTTTCAGCCCATTCCCTATGGAGACGAAGTTGCCCTTAATGTTCATATTCCTCAGGGAGAGCCGCTTTCCTACGAGGCGGTTTGGGATTCCTATCGGCAGGCATATGTCTTTTTTCATGGGATGACGGACCTCTTTGTTTGTACCTCATGGCTCCTGAGTCCGGCACTTGGGGAGATTCTTCCTGAAAGCTCGAACATTATCCGCTTTCAGAAGGACTATCACATCACTGCGCTCGAACCCGACAGCAGGCAGTGCGAGAAACGGGTATTCGGCAAACTTTCCGACAATTTTGAGAGTTATCCTGAAAAGAGCAGCTTACAGCGGGGAGTCCGGCAATACCTGCTGCAGGGCGGAAAAGTGGGAGAAGCGGAAGGGATTTTCCGGCTTTGTGAGCATTGCCGTTTGAAAGAGGAAAAGTAGATCGAGGCAGAAGACGCAAAAAGCGGATGGAAACAAGTTCCATCCGCTTTTTGGCGTTCCTCTGAGGAATTATTTATTGTTTTTGGCAGCAATATCAGCCATGGCGTCCTTGCGAGACAGATTGATTCTGCCCTGAGCGTCAATCTCGGTAACCTTTACAAAGATGGTATCGCCTACGTTGACCACGTCTTCCACCTTCTCAACCCGCTTTTCAGCAAGCTTGGAGATGTGAACCAATCCTTCTTTGCCGGGAGCAATTTCCACGAACGCACCGAAGGTCATCAGACGGGTGACAACACCTTTGTAGATAGCGCCCACTTCCGGATCGTTGGCAATGGACTCTACAATGGAAAGCGCGCGGCGGGCATTATTGATGTCAACGCCCATGATGACACAGGAACCGTCATCTTCAATATCAATGGTAACGTCGCAGTCGGCGCAGATTTTCTGAATGACCTTTCCGCCGCTGCCGATTACTTCACGGATTTTGTCCGGTTTCACAAAGGTTTTGAGCACCTTGGGAGCGTAAGAAGAAACCTCTTTGCGAGAGGAGGAAATTGCCTTCAGCATAATCTCGTCCAGAATGTAAATACGGGCTTTGCGGGTCTTTTCAAAGGCTTCCGCAATAATGTCCATGGTCAGACCGTCCACTTTGATATCCACCTGAATAGCGGTAATACCCTTGTGGGTACCGCCCACCTTGAAGTCCATATCGCCGTAGAAATCTTCCAGTCCCTGAATATCTACCATGGTCTGGTAGCTGCCGTCCTCTTTGGTAATCAGGCCGCAGGAAATACCGGCAACAGGAGCCTTGATCGGAACACCGGCATCCATGAGAGCCAGTGTGGAGCCGCAGATGGAGCCCTGCGAGGTGGAACCGTTGGAAGAGAGAACCTCGGAAACCATACGCATTGCATAGGGGAACTCATCCACGCTGGGAAGCACGGGAACCAAAGCACGCTCTGCCAGGGCGCCATGGCCGATCTCACGACGGCCGGGGCCGCGGCTGGGCTTGGTTTCGCCTACGGAGTAGGACGGGAAGTTGTACTGATGCATATAACGTTTTTCAGTGTTTTCATCGATGCTGTCCAGTGTCTGCGCTTCGCGGATCGGGCCCAGAGTGGCGATGGTCAACACCTGTGTCTGACCGCGGGTAAACAAGCCGGAACCATGTACCCGGGGAACAAGACCGACTTCAGCAGCCAGAGGACGAATTTCGTCCATCTTACGGCCGTCGACACGTTTCCCTTCAAAGAGCCAGTTGCGGACAATCTTCTTCTGCAGCTTATAGATCACTTCGCCGAGAGTAGGCATATATTCAGCGTACTCTTCGCCGAGAACGGTTTCGATTTCGTCCAGAATAGGCTTCATGCGGGCGTCACGGACGTTCTTGTCGTCGGTGTCCAGAGCCTCTTTCACCTTGTCGCCCACAAGAGCTTCAATGGCATCAAAAAAGTCATGATTGATGGAAACATGCTCAAAATCAGCCTTGGGTTTGCCGATTTCTTCCTGAATGGAACTGATGAAAGCAACCATCCTTTTAATCTCTTCATGAGCTTTGCGGATCGCTTCCAGCATGGTCTCATTGCTGACTTCGTTGGCGCCTGCTTCGATCATAACAATTTTGTCGGCAGAAGCTGCCACAGTCAGGTCAAGGTCGGTTTTGGCTCTCTGCTCGGTGGTGGGGTTGATGACGATTTCGCCGTCAACCAAGCCCACATTCACACCGGCGATGGGCCCGTTAAAGGGAACGTCAGAGATGGAAACCGCGATGGAAGAGGCGATGAGAGCGGTGATTTCCGGAGCATTGTCCACATCGGTGGAAAGCACGGTGGCAACAATGGAAACGTCATTGCGCAGGCCTTCCGGGAAGAGAGGACGCATGGGGCGGTCAATCATGCGGGAGGTAAGAATTGCATTTTCGGTAGGGCGGCCTTCTCTCTTTAAAAAGGAGCCCGGAATTTTGCCGGCAGCGTACAGTTTTTCCTCATAATCAACGGAAAGAGGGAAGAAGTCTACGCCGTCCCGCGGCTTGGGGGACATGGTGACATTTGCCATAACGGTGGTTTCACCGTAACGAACCCAGCAGGAGCCGTTGGAAAGACAGCAGGTCTTTCCGGTTTCCACCTTGAGGGGACGTCCGGCAAAGGTAGTTTCGAACACTCTGTAATTTTCGAACATAATATTGCCTCCTTGTTCTGCGCTTCTCCGTCCGGTAACGGGATGGGAAACGCCGGTTAAAGACGGAAGCCTTGCAAAGGGCAGGCTTAGCAAAAAATCCTGCCGCCGAACCGGTTTCGGCGGTACGATTTAATGCTAACTCCCGAACTCTGCGGCTTCACTGACGGATGAAAAATGTGCGGAAAAATATTGTAAAGCAGGCAGTCAGAGACCGCCTGCTTTTACAGACAAAATTACTTGCGGATTTCCAGCTTGGCGATAATGGCACGGTATCTTTCGATGTCAACCTGTTTGAGATAGTTCAGCAGGTTGCGGCGATGACCGACCATCTTCAGCAGACCGCGGCGGGAATGATGATCTTTCGCATGGGTTTTCAGATGTTCAGTGAGCTCGTTGATTCTGGTGGTCAGAATGGCAATCTGAACCTCGGGAGAACCGGTGTCCTTTTCATGGAGGCGGTTCGCCTCAATAATGCTGGCTTTTTCTTCTTGTCTAAGCATGTTCTTTCACCTCATTAAAATATTGCCGGCGGCCGCAGTACGCGGCACAGTCATAGCTGGGGGAACAGGCGAAAACTCCCGGCCTTGTCCAAAGACAGGTCATATTGGGCTTACACCCGAAGCCATGGCATGGCACTAAAATAGTATACCACGGGACACAATGTTTGTAAAGAACTTTTCTTCCAATTTCCGGACTTTTCAAAAATAATCAGAAATTCAAAAAAATTTATAGAAAAAGAGAATCCTGTGAAATTTTTTCTTTTCGGATACCGATACTACATTATATATGATTGTCCCCTGCAGATGCGGCAGGACAAGTGACGGGAATGCATCGGGTTCTCTTCCGATCCAGCGCAGAAAAAGGAAAAGCCTGTGCCCGAAAATATATCCTGTCTGTAAATTATTATACCCGGTTATGAAAAAAACTTCAATATGGACTTTACAATAGAGGGAGGTTCATGTAAAATAAATGGTACAAAGTTTTCCTCAACAGCAGGGCATTTTTCTGTGAAGCAAAGGGTGCGTGCTTCTTTTGGGAACGGCAAACCGCGGGCAATTTGTTCAGCGGTGTTTTATCATGCTTATTTCAAAAAAGCACTTTTCCGGTTGCCGGGGACGTGTGTCCCCGGGATTTTCCCTGATGGTTGGCACAGTAAATAGTGGAAAGGAATGGTTATCAGATGGAAATCAAATATAAACGGATTCTTCTCAAGCTTTCCGGCGAGGCACTTGCGGGAGAGAAAGGATTCGGACTGGATTACAGTGTAATCACCAACGTGTGCAGAAGCATCAAGGAATGCGCCGATCTGGGCGTTCAGATCGGGATCGTGGTAGGTGGAGGAAACTTCTGGCGGGGCCGTTCCAGCGGCGCCATGGACCGTACCAGAGCGGATCACATCGGCATGCTGGGAACTACCATGAATGCGCTGGCTGTGGCGGATGTTCTGGAAGAAATCGGTGCGGACGTCCGGGTTCAGACAGCGATTGAAATGCGGCAGGTTGCAGAGCCCTATATCCGCGCCAGAGCCATGCGCCATCTGGATAAAGGCAGAATCGTTATTTTCGGCTGCGGTACCGGAAATCCCTTTTTCTCAACGGACACCGCATCTTCTCTCCGCGCTGCCGAAATTGAAGCTGACATCATTTTCAAAGCGACCATGGTGGACGGCGTTTATGACAAAGACCCCAACAAATATCCGGATGCAGTGAAATATGACGAACTGACCTTCGGCGAGGTACTTGCCAAGAATCTGGCCGTGATGGATTCCACTGCGGCTTCCATGTGCCGAGATAATCATATTCCGATTCTGGTGTTCAACATCAGCCGCCCGCAAAATATCGTAGACGCCGCTCTCGGAAAGCCGGTCGGTACTCTTGTAGTATAGAATGGCTGTCGGTACGAATCCGTTTTCCGACTTCGGCGGCCCCCCGATTCCAGTCGATTTCCGCTGGTCAGGACAACAGCAAAAATAACATAATACGGAGGAACAGAATTATGGGAATTATTGAAGAAAGAATGAGCAAAACCGAAGACAAGATGCAAAAATCCATCGCCGCTTACGAAAGCGACCTGAAAACCATCCGTGCCGGTCGGGCAAATGCTTCTGTTTTGGATAAAATCACTGTTGACTACTATGGGGTTCCCACCAAAATCGATCAGATGGCTGCCATCAGCATTCCCGAGGCAAGGATGATGATCATTCAGCCCTGGGATATGTCCACTCTCTCCAATATCCAAAAGGCAATCATGAATTCCGAGCTGGGTCTGAATCCCGCCAGCGACGGCAAGGTTCTGCGCATTACCTTCCCGCCTCTGACCGAGGAACGCCGCCGGGATCTGGTAAAGGAAGTATCCAAGCATGCCGAGGAGTGCAAGGTGGTCATCCGGACCCTCCGCCGGGATGCAAACGAAAAACTGAAGACGGCGAAGAAAAATGCTGAAATTACCGAAGATGAGCTGAAAGTCGGCGAGGAGAAAATCCAGAAGCTGACCGACAAGTATATCAAGGTTGTAGACGACCGCACAAAAGAAAAAGAAAAGGAAATTATGGAGATCTAAGCGATTTCTTCTTTACTGCAATCTGTGAACGGCAGGAATGCTTTTTTCGTGATTGCGTAAGGCAGTCCGGCCCACCCCCTGCTGTTTTTCGCTGAAAAGCAGCAGGGGAGTCTCCCGCGCGGCCGCTTCGGCGGCAGTGTGGGAACGGCCGGAAAACAGACGGGAGAATTGATTGAATGGGTTCCATTTCACCAGAAGAAAAAGAACTTCCGGTTCATGTGGGAATTATTATGGACGGGAACGGCAGATGGGCAAAAAAGCGCGGTCTGCCGCGTCAGGCCGGGCATAAGGCCGGGGCCAACACTTTTAAAAAGATTGTTCGCTATGCCAATAAAATCGGTATCCGTTATATGACCGTCTACGCATTTTCCACCGAGAACTGGAAGCGCCCTCCCGAGGAGGTAAAAGGAATTATTGAGCTGCTCAGGCAGTTCCTGGCCGATGCTTCCAATTATCGGGATGAAAATATCCGTACCCTTTTTGTAGGGGATATGACCCCTTTTGACGATGATATCAAGGCGAAAATCGCCGAATGTGAAGAGGTCAGTTCCAGTCATACCGGGCTGACTCTGAATGTAGCGATCAATTACGGCGGCCGGAATGAAATTGTGGCGGCCGCCCGGCGGATCGCGGAAGCGGTTCGTGACGGAAAACTCTCCCCGGAGGATATTACGGAGGAAACCATCAGCCGGAATATCTATACCAGCGGACAGCCGGATGTAGATCTGGTGATTCGTCCCAGCGGGGAAGAACGTCTTTCCAATTTTCTGCTCTGGCAGGCGGCCTATGCCGAATTTCTGTCCATGGACGTGCTGTGGCCGGATTTTGACGAAAGGTGTTTCGACCGGGCAATTGCGGAGTATCAGAATCGGAACAGACGGTTTGGAGGAATATAACAGTTGAAACAGCGATTGATTACCGCGGGAATCGGATTGCTTCTGTTTGCAGTGATTATGTTTTTCTTTGAGACCATTGTTTATAACATTGCATTGGCGCTGCTTTCCTTTCTTGCGGTTTTTGAACTTCTCTGGTCGACAAAATTTGTCAGAAATAAGACTCTCCTGGGCGCCAGCCTGGTGTTTGCCGCGGCGGTGCCTTTCCTTCGGATGCCTTTTCTGCGGAAATACAGCATTTTATTTATGGCGGCATTTGTGGGTGTATTGTTTGGCATATTGCTGAAAAACCACAAAACCATTCGTCTGGAACAGATTGGTACAGTGTTTTTCGTTTCGATCTTTTTTCCGTTTGCGCTGACCAGTCTCATTTATATTCGGGATGAATTCGGTGCTGCTCAGGGACTTTACTATACTCTTCTGATTTTTGCCTGTGCATGGGGTGCCGACGCAGGGGCCTATTTTGCGGGAAGAATGTGGGGAAAACGCAAGCTTGCCCCGGAAATCAGCCCCAACAAAACCATAGAGGGAATGATCGGCGGCATTGTCAGCTGCCTGATCCTTATGGCGCTCATCAGTTGGGGCTATCAGGCGTACATGGGCAGTCAGGGGCTTAATGCAGACATTCGGTGGGCTACCATGCTGGCCGTGGGGTTGATTGGCTCATTTTTGAGCGTGTTCGGCGATCTTTCGGCTTCGATTATCAAGCGTCAGTGCGCCATCAAAGATTTCGGCAGCATTATGCCGGGTCACGGCGGCGTTGTGGATCGTTTCGATTCCGTCTTTTTTGTGGCGCCTTTCTTCTATGTGGTGCTGCAGTTTCTTAAAATTTAATCTGTGAGTGAACTGAGCCAACACCCCGGACAAACTGTTTCTCGCCGGGGTATCGCAGGCCGGTTTCCTGAAAAATCCGCTTCCCCAGCGGCGTGAAAACGCGGCTGGGGGAGTTTTGCAAATTGTTTGGCGTTTTTGCTGGGCAAGAGAATCCGGAAAGGCGTGATTATCCATCAGACACCTTTGTATTTTAGGCTCTACCGGTTCCATCGGCCGTCAGGCGCTGGAAGTCTGCGCCGCTTTGGAATATCCGGTTATGGGTCTGGCAGCGCATTCCAACGTGAAGCTTCTGGCAGAACAGGCACGGCGGTTTCATCCCAAACAGGTGTGCGTGTTTGACGAGACAAAATACGATGAATTAAACGAGCTTCTGCGCAATATGAATATAGAGATTCTTTGCGGCATGGAGGGTCTTTGCCGTCTTGCCTCCATGGAGGAAAGCGACATGGTGTTGAATTCCGTCATGGGAATGGTGGGCCTGCAGCCCACTCTGACGGCGATTGAAGCGGGGAAGGATATCGCTCTGGCCAACAAGGAGACGTTGGTAACGGGCGGAAAACTTGTCATTGATGCCGCTGCCAAAAAAGGGATCTCCATTTTTCCGGTGGACAGCGAGCATTCGGCAATTTTTCAGTCCATGCAGGGGAATCGTCAATCGCAGGTGAAAAAGATTATTCTTACCGCTTCAGGCGGGCCGTTTTATGGGAAAAAGAGGGAGGAACTGGAGCAGATCACTCCCGAGCAGGCTTTGAAGCATCCGAACTGGAGTATGGGAGCCAAGATCACCATTGACTCCGCAACGCTGATGAACAAGGGCCTGGAGCTGATTGAGGCCTGCTGGCTCTTTTCCATGCGTCCCGAGGATGTGGAGATTGTCGTTCACCGGGAAAGCGTAGTCCATTCACTGGTGGAATATGCCGATCATGCGGTGATGGCACAGCTGGGAGTTCCGGATATGAAGCTGCCCATTCAGTACGCTCTCACCTATCCTGACCGGCTGCCCTGCGAAACGGGAAGACTGTCGCTGACCGATTACGGAAAGCTGACCTTTTCCGTTCCGGATGAAGAAACCTTTGAATGCCTTGCCGCCTGCAAGGAGGCGATGGCAAGAGGCGGACTTTATCCCGCCATTGTAAACGGCGCCAATGAACGCGCTGTGGAGCTCTTCCTTCAAAGAAAGATTTCTTTTTTGGAGATCGGCAGGCTGGTAAGCGGTTCGCTGAAGCTGAAATATGATATGGAGGATTTCTGCCTTGAAGATGTTCTGGCAGCGGATCTTTTGGCAAGAGAGTTTGTAAATTCGTCCGTCCAGACTGCTGATTAAAGCAGTCCAGAAAGGGGAAGCGATTTTGGCTGTTGTTTATACGATTTTGATTTTCGGCGTAATTATTTTCATTCACGAATTGGGCCACTTCATTCTTTGCAGGATGTGCGGGGTAAAGGTGACGGAGTTCGCTTTGGGAATGGGACCGAAAATATGGAAGCATCAGGGAAAGCGCACACTCTACAGTCTGCGTCTGTTTCCCATTGGCGGGTTCTGCGCCATGGAAGGCGATGACGCTTCCGGTGAAGAGGCGCTACTTGGTGCTCCGGCGGTGTCGGCGGAAACACAGGAGCCGCCTGTTTCCGATGGAAAAAGAGAGAAAGAATTCGGAGAAACGCCGGTTTGGCAGCGGATTCTGATCTGCGGGGCCGGTGCGGCGATGAACCTTTTACTGGGGTTTGTCATTATTCTATGCCTGACTTCCGTGCAGGACAAATATGTTTCTACAAAAATCGCCGGTTTTCATGAGAATAAGCCTGCCGGGATATCCGCATTGCAGGTAGACGACGAAATTCTGAAGGTGAACAATACCTCCATTTTTGCAGCCAATGACATTCCTACGATACTTCAGCTTTCCAAAACAGGGATTGTGGATATTACAGTACGGCGAAACGGAGAAAAGATTGTACTCAAGGATGTGGACTTCACCGTGACGGGAACGGACGGCACCAAGGGGATTGCACTGGGCTTTTACGTTTATCCCATTCAGCCCTCCTTCTTCGGAGCGATTGGAGAGTCGGCAAAGGAGACTCTGTCCACCGCCCGGAATTCATGGCTTTCGGTGGCGGCACTGTTTACCGGTAAGATCGGATTCAGCGAGCTGTCCGGACCGGTGGGAGTGGGTAAGTTTGTAGGTGAGGCGGCTAAGGTAGGATTTTCCAGCCTGCTGTCCATTGCGGCGTTTATTTCCATCAGCATCGGAATGTTTAATCTTTTGCCATTCCCGGCGCTGGACGGCGGAAGAATTCTTTTCCTGCTGATTGAGGTGATCCGGCGCAAGCCCATCAATCCCAAATGGGAGGGATATATCAACACGGCAGGGCTCGTGATTCTCTTTGGGCTGATGATTGCCGTTACTTTTAAGGATATTCTCGGACTGTTTTAAAGCGGGACGGCGAAGGCAAAATTGCCTTCGCCGTAGGCCATATTATCCGGTGTTTCCATAACAGCAGGGGCTTCGGGCTGTTTTCGGAGTTTTAATTCCCCGCTGACAGAAAAAATCAGGAGGTGCGCTTGGTGCGTAATGTGCGTGAAGTAAAAGTCGGGAACAGTGTCATGGGAAATGGAACGATTACCGTCCAGTCCATGCTGTCGGTTCCCGCCCATGATATCATGGGGAATGTACGGCAGGCCGAAGCATTGGAAAATGCCGGCTGTGAAATTATCCGGGCGGCAATTCCGGACTGCGAGGCGCTGGACCTGATTCCGGCGCTGAAATCCGCCGTGAAGGTTCCTTTGGTGGCGGACATTCATTTTGACTACAGGCTGGCGCTGGGCGCGGTTGAGCGGGGAATTGACAAGATACGAATCAACCCCGGAAATATCGGCGAGGATGACCGGGTGAAGGTGGTGGCGAATGCCTGCCGGAGCCATGGCGTCCCCATCCGGATCGGGGTGAATGCGGGGTCGCTGGAAAAGCAGATCCTTGCCAAATATGGGGCACCCACACCGGAAGCACTGGTGGAAAGCGCCCTTTATCATATCCGTCTTTTGGAAAAATTTGATTTTCAGGATATTGTTGTCTCAATCAAATCTTCCCATGTAAAAACCATGATCGAGGCATACCGCATGCTGGCCCAACAGTGTGATTACCCACTCCATCTGGGAGTCACTGAGGCAGGCACCGCACGGATGGGCATCATCAAAAGCGCCATGGGAATCGGCAGTCTTTTGATGGATGGCATCGGCGATACCATCCGGGTTTCCCTGACGGATGATCCTGTCGAGGAAGTCCGTGCCGCTTATGACATTCTCAAAGCCGCAGGAATACGGAAAAGAGGACCGGAAATCATTTCCTGCCCCACCTGCGGGCGGACTCAGATTGACCTGATCTCTCTGGCGAAACAGGTAGAGGAAAGCCTGAAGGACTGCCCAAAGGAGATCAAAGTTGCTGTGATGGGCTGCGTGGTCAACGGTCCGGGTGAGGCCAGAGAAGCAGACATCGGCGTCGCCGGAGGGCAGGGATGCGGACTGCTTTTCAAAAAAGGCGAAATTCTTCGGAAGGTGGATGAGGATCAAATCCTGCCGGAGCTGCTGAAAGAAATTGATCTTCTGTAATTTTATCTGAAAAGCAAATCACCTTTACACACAAGAATCGGCGTGCTGCCGGGCTTTTCACTCCCTCTGGAAAGGACGAGACTCATTGAGCAATCAATTTGCCGATCTCTTCGGCGCTTACATAGAAAGTGAATATTCGCAGGAGCTGGCCAATGCGGAAGTGCTGTTTCTGGATACCCGCCGGGAAGCGGGAGAAATGGAAATTACCGTAAAACCGTCGGTGATCTTGGAAAAAGCATCCATCTTTCCGGTGCAGCTGGAAATTCAGAATGCGTTTGGCTTGAACAGGACAAAAATTCTGACGAAATACCTGCCCTCCATGTTCAACGTGGACTATTTTCCCGAAATTGTAGCGGCACTGAAGCGCACGGTCGCCATGGTCAACGGCTATTTTGATGATGCTGTCTGCACCTATGAGGCCCAAACACGGCTTTTGACCATTGAGCTGCAGCATGGCGGCGCTGATCTTATGCTGCAGTGCGGCGTTGACCGGGAAGTCGCCAAGTTTGTGGCCGAGGAATTTTCCTTCCGGCCTGAGGTGAAATTCTCCGGCGTATTGGAAGTAGATGCGGAGAAATTCTCGCCGATTCCCATTGCGCCTCTGGTGACATATGACTACGGTGATCCTCCGCCTGAAAGCAGCTATCCGGCACCGGAACCTACGCGCCCGCGTCCTTCGGCACCGAAGGAGAGAGCGGTGCGGCTGAATCTTTCCAAGGTCCCCTTTGCCTGCGGTGACGGTGAACTGGTTATGGGAAAAAGAGTGACCGAGCAGCCGATCCATCTTTCCGATGTCAGTGGTGAAAGCGGACGTGTCGTTGTCTGCGGTGAGGTATTTTCCCGGGAAATCCGGTACAGCCGGGACAACAGCAAGCTGATTCTATCCATTGATATCACCGACTACACCGGCTCCAGCACCCTTAAGATCATCGAAGATTCCAAAAAAGAGCAGCAGTTTGAAAAGATGTCCGTGGGTGCCGTACTGCTTCTGCGCGGGGAGGCATCTTACGATAAATATGACCATGAGGTCACAATCCGCCCCTATGACGTTATGACCTATCAGAAAGCAGAACGAAAAGACGAGGCTGCCGAAAAACGGGTCGAACTGCATATGCACACCATCATGTCCTCCATGGATGCCACCACCAAGCCGGATGAGGTGGTCAAAACCGCGTTTCGCTGGGGACACAAGGCGGTGGCAATCACGGATCATGGCGTGGTACAGGCTTTCCCGGACGCCATGAACGCTGTGGACAAAATCCGGAAGGGCGGCGGAGAATTCAAAGTCATTTACGGTGTCGAGGACTACTTTGTCAACGATACGGTGGAGGTAGTCACCGGCGAACAGGAAGAATCTCTGGACGGAGAATTTATCGTGTTCGATACCGAAACAACCGGTCTTTCCGCAGCTTCCGAACGAATGACTGAGATCGGCGCGGTACGGGTGAGGAACGGAGAGGTTGTGGAGGAATTCAACACCTTCGTCAACCCCGGGAAACCGATTCCCCAAAAGATCACCGAGCTGACCGGAATCACCGACGATATGGTGAAGGATGCCCCCAGCGAGGGGGAGGCGGTGCGCAGTTTTCTGGAATTCTGCGGCGATCACATTCTGATTGCCCACAACGCGCCCTTTGACATGTCGTTCCTGAATGCGGCATTGAACCGTGCCGGGATTGACAAGGTATATACTTCGCTGGACACGGTGCCGCTTTGTCGTAATCTGCTTCCTCAGTTGAAAAAAGTGAAGCTGAATCTGGTGGCGGAGCACCTGGGCTTGGGAGACTTCAATCATCACCGCGCTTCAGACGATGCCAGAATGCTGGCCATGATTTTTCTGAAGCTGATGGTACTGCTGAAGGAGCGGGAGTGCAATACCTTCCAAAAGATCAATACCGTATGTTCCGGAATTGACCCGAAGCATGCCCCGGACAATCACCAGATTCTGCTGGTGAGGAATGCTGCGGGGCTGAAGAACCTTTACAAGTTGGTGTCCTATGGGCATCTGGATTATTATTTTAAACATCCCCGGGTACCGAAAAGCGTCCTGATGAAGCACCGGGAGGGGCTTTTGGTGGGAAGCGCCTGTGAAGCGGGAGAGCTTTACAAGGCGATTGTAGCAGGAAAGCCATGGAATGAGCTGTGCGATATTGCGAAATTTTACGATTATCTGGAAATTCAGCCGGTGGGGAACAACGAGTTTATGATCCGCACCGGAATTGTAGACAGCGAGGAACGTATTCGTGAGTTTAACCGCACTGTCGTCAATCTGGGAGATCAGCTGAACATCCCGGTGGTCGCCACCTGCGACGTGCATTTTCTGAACAGCGCGGACAGCGTTTACCGGGAAATTTTGCTTGCCGGCATGAAATTCAAGGATTTTGCCAATCAGCCCCCGCTGTATTTTCGCACCACCGAAGAAATGCTGGAGGAATTCAGCTATCTGGGCGAGGAAAAAGCGCGGGAAGTGGTGATTACCAACCCCAATAAAATTGCCGATATGATCGACCCGGACATCCGTCCCATTCCAAACGGAACCTTTACTCCCGAAATTCCGGGTTCTGAGGAGGATCTCCGCCGGATTACATGGGAAAAGGCCAGAGATATGTACGGTGACCCCCCGCCGGAAATCGTGTCCACCCGGCTGGAACGGGAGCTCACTTCCATTATCAAGCACGGTTTCGCCGTGCTGTACATGATTGCCCAAAAGCTGGTGGCCAACTCGGAAGAGCATGGTTATCATGTAGGCTCCCGTGGATCGGTCGGATCTTCTTTCGTTGCCATTATGGCGGGAATTTCGGAAGTAAATCCTCTGCCACCCCATTATGTCTGCCCCAAATGCAAGTACAGCGAATTTATTACGGATGGTTCGGTGGGCTCCGGCTTTGACCTGCCGGCCAAGGACTGTCCTCACTGCAGCATTCCTATGAACCGTGACGGACACGATATTCCTTTTGAGACGTTTTTGGGCTTTGACGGCGACAAAGCGCCTGATATCGACCTGAACTTTTCGGGTGAATACCAGTCCCAGTCCCATCGTTACACAGAGGACCTTTTCGGTAAGGACCATGTATTCAAGGCAGGAACCATTTCCACAGTCGCTTCCAAAACCGCCTACGGTTTTGTCATGAAGTATCTGGAGGAAAAGGGGATGGTCGCTCATAACGCCGAGGCCAACCGGCTCACACTGGGATGCACCGGAGTAAAGCGCACCACCGGTCAGCATCCCGGCGGCATGGTGGTCATTCCCAGCAAGGACGAGGTTTACGATTTTACCCCGGTGCAGCACCCGGCGGATTCCAAGGAGTCCGGAGTCATCACCACTCATTTCGACTTCCATTCTCTTCATGATACGATTCTGAAGCTGGACGAGCTGGGACACGATGTGCCGACCTTGTATAAGCATTTGGAGGATCTGACCGGCATCATGATTGCGGACGTTCCCGCCATGGACGACAAAGTAATCAGCCTGTTTACCTCCACAGATGCGCTTGACGTTACACCCGAGGAAATCTACAGTGAGACGGGAACGCTTTCTCTGCCGGAAATGGGCACCAATTTTGTCCGGGGAATGCTGATGGAGTCCCAGCCGAAGAAGTTTTCGGATCTTTTGCAGATATCCGGCCTTTCCCATGGTACGGATGTTTGGCTGGGCAACGCGCAGGAGCTGATTAAGGATAAAACCTGCACCATTTCCGAGGTAATCGGAACCCGTGACAGCATCATGGTGTATTTGCTCCATAAGGGGCTTCCTCCCAAAATGGCGTTTAAGATCATGGAGATTACCCGTAAGGGAAACGCCTCCAAGCTCTTTACAGAGGAACACTATGCCGCCATGAAGGAACATGGAGTTCCTCAATGGTACGTAGATTCCTGCCTCAAGATCAAGTATATGTTCCCGAAGGCTCATGCTGCCGCATATGTTATCGCGGCCTGCAAGCTTGGATGGTACAAGGTTTACCACCCTCTGGCCTATTATGCTTCTTTCTTTACGGTTCGGGGCGGGGATTTCGAGGCGGAATCGGCGGTTCAGGGAAAAGCGGCTGTGAAACAGCGGCTGGAAGCGCTGAAAGCTAAGGGAAACGACCGGAGTGTGAAGGAAGAGGACACCTTCACCATTTTGCAGATCACCAACGAGATGCTTTGCCGGGGATATGGGTTCCTGCCGGTGGATTTGTACCGTTCTCATGCCACGGACTATATCATTGAGGATGGGAAGATCCGTCTGCCTTTCAATGCTCTGAAGGGGGTAGGTGAGGCGGCTGCCCGAAGTCTGCAGGAGGCGGCCCGCGAGGGAAATTATATCTCGGTGGATGAAGTGCAGAATCGTTCCGGCGTATCCAAATCGGTGATTGAAATGCTGGAGGATGCCGGCGCGTTTGGAAATATGCCCAAGACAAGTCAGATGACGTTTTTTTAAACGGTAATGGGCACGCCAAAGGGGCCGGCCCCTTTGGAATCCCATTGCCGTTTCAGCATGCGCTGAAACGGAGAGAAGAGACAAATCGGGTGAATTGGGGTGAGCCCCCAGCCGCCGAGGCCGCAGCCTCTTCATGATTTGTAAAATCATCCGCAGGAGAACCATATAACTTCAGTGATCTTGTACACTTGACACCATATATTTCTTATGCTATCATGATAACACGTTACTATGATAAAGCGAATAAATACAAGAGAGGCTTGAGGCTTCATGCTGAAAAACCAACTGATTACTCCGGAGGGAACCAAAGATTACCTGTTTGCGGAAGCTGCCGCGCAGCAGAAGGTGAAAAAGAATCTGCGGGAACTGTTTGAAAGCCGGGGGTTTTCCGAGGTGATTACTCCCGGACTGGAATTTTTGGATGTGTTCTCTGTGAAGGGGCACAGCATTCCCGTTGATTATATGTATAAGCTTACCGATCATAAGGGCCGGCTGATGGTACTTCGTCCGGATTCCACCATGCCCATTGCCCGGCTCTGCGCTACACGGCTGAAAGGCAGCGGGCTTCCTTTAAGGCTTTATTATAACCAGCCGGTCTATTCCGCCAACCGCACTCTGCGGGGGCGGAGCGATGAATCCATGCAGGCGGGGGTGGAACTGATCGGTTCCTGTTCCATGAAAGCCGATCTGGAGATTATCTCCACTGCCGTGCAGGCATTGACCGAGTGCGGAAGGGACAGCTGTCTTTTGGAAAATTTCCGGTTGGAGATCGGACATATCGGCATCTTTAATGCACTGGCCGATCAGCTGCAGCTGGATGAAAATGCCCGGGAGGAACTTCGGCTCATGATTGAATCGAAAAATTATCCTGCGCTTGGGGATATGCTGGACGCCTATTCCGACCGGGAAGCCGCAGCGGTATTAAAGCAGCTTCCCCGGCTGTTCGGAGGGGCGGAAGTGTTTGAAAAGGCGGCTTCCCTGCTTGGCGGAAATGAATCCGCAGCCGGAACGCTTGCCTATCTGCAGACAATTTACCGGAACCTCCAAAAGCTGGGCATGAAGGACAGCATCGCGGTGGATCTTGGAATCGTAAACCGTACCGATTACTATACGGGCGTGGTATTCAAAGGCTACATAGAAGGACATGGGGAAGAAGTACTGTCCGGAGGACGGTATGACAGCCTGATGTCCCAGTTTGGCGAGGACGCCGGCGCAATTGGCTTTGCGGTCAATGTGGATGCCGTAGCCCGGGCACTGCTCAATCAAAGAGGCATTGAAATTTCACCGGTGGAAGTGCTGGTTTACGGAGAAGCCGGATTTGAAATGGAGGCGCTGGCGCATTTAAACAGCCTTACCCAGCAGGGAATCCGAGCAGAGTTTGCCCTGTTTGATACAAAAGAAGAGGCACTGAATAATGCCCGCAAAAACGGAATTTCCCGGTTGGATGTTCTTTCTTCCGCCGGAGTACAGTCTGTTGCCGCAGAAACGGGGGGAACCGTATGAAACCGATTCGGATTGCTTTGACCAAGGGAAGGCTGGAACAAAAGACGGTAGAATTGTTCCAGAAGATCGGGTATGACTGTGACGCGCTGGTTCACAAAGGGCGGAAACTGATTCTGGAGATTCCCGGGACCAACCTTGAGGTGGTGCTTGCCAAGGCGGCCGATGTCATTACCTATATCGAAAACGGCGTCTGCGACATCGGTGTGGTGGGGAAGGATACCATCATGGAATACGGTGGCTCCTTTTTCGAGGTAGCCGATCTGGGCTTCGGCAGATGCCGGTTTGCTCTGGCAGGGAAAGCGGGTACGGATTTTTATTCCGGCTACGCGGAAAAAACCATCGCCACCAAATATCCGAATGTAGCCCGGAATTTTTTCAAAACGAAGGGAATGGACGTCCGGATCGTAAAAATTGAGGGCAGTGTGGAGCTGGCTCCGCTGCTGGGATTGGCGGACGGAATTGTAGATATCGTGGAAACCGGCTCCACTTTAAAGGAAAACGGGCTTGTAGTAATTGAGGATGTGGCGCCCGTGTCGGCACGGCTGATTGTCAATACGGTAAGCCTGAAGCTGTATAAGAAGGAAATCGAGACTCTGATCGGACAGATTGAAGGCGCGCTGGGGCAAAATGCCTGATTTTTGCGCTGAAACGCCGGGAAAGGATGACCATTGATATGATCGATATCGTAAAAGTAAACGGGAGCGACGAGGTCGCTTTTTTGAAAAAGCTGCAGGAGAGAAGCAGCTCGGTAAATGAAACCGTTACCCGGACAGTCTCCGAAATTATTGCATCGGTTCGGGATCGGGGCGATGAGGCGGTAAAGGAGTATACCCTGAAATTTGATGGGAGTCTGCCCACCGCTCTGGAAGTGAGCCGGGACGAAATCAACGACGCGCTTACCGAGGCGGATCCGGAATTCATCAGCGCCATGCTCAACGCGGTAGAAAATATTTCCGCCTTTCACAACCGGCAAAAGCAGCAGTCGTTTATCGACACCCACGAAAACGGCGTGATTCTGGGTTCCCGCATCCGTGGGCTGAACCGGGTGGGAATCTACGTGCCGGGTGGAACGGCGGCTTATCCCTCCTCCGTGCTGATGAACGCCATTCCCGCCAAAATTGCCGGAGTAAAAGAGATTGTCATGGTGACTCCGCCGCTGAAGGACGGGCGGGCCAATCCTGATATTTTAGCGGCCGCAGCGGTCTGCGGAGTAGACCGGGTGTTCCTTCTGGGCGGTGCACAGGCTGTGGCGGCGCTGGCCTACGGTACGGAATCCGTTCCCAAGGTAGACAAAATCGTAGGCCCGGGGAATATTTTTGTGGCCACGGCCAAAAAGCTTTTGTTTGGTCAGGTGGATATCGACATGATTGCGGGCCCCAGTGAGATACTGGTGCTGGCGGACGAAACCGCCAACCCAGCCTACCTTGCCGCCGACCTGATGAGTCAGGCGGAGCATGACCGTCTGGCATCGGCAATTCTGGTGACCACTTCCCGGAAAGTGGCCGAGGAAACCGCCGCGGAATTGGATCGGCAGTCGGAAACCCTGTCCCGCAGAGACATCATTCGGGAATCTTTGAAAAATTACGGAGCGATTTTTGTCTGTGATACCGTTGAAGAGGCGGTTTCCATGGCCAATGAGCTGGCTCCCGAACATCTGGAAGTAATGCTGGACAATCCCATGCAGTATGTGGGACGGCTGGACAATGCGGGAAGCGTTTTCCTCGGGCAGTATTCTCCCGAACCTTTGGGGGACTACTATGCGGGGCCGAATCACGTTCTTCCCACCAGCGGCACAGCAAGATTTTTTTCGCCGCTGTCCGTGGACGCATTTGTGAAAAAATCCAGCTTTATTTATTATACCGCGGACGCTCTGCGGGAAGCTTCCGGAGATATTGTTGTGCTGGCACAAAAAGAGGGCTTGACCGCTCACGCAAATTCTATCATAATAAGAGAGAAGTAGTACGATTTTGTCCGGCATGAACTGTTTCGGGCGCGGGCAGGTACGCTTTACGGACGGTCGACGATAATCGCGGGCGGATTTGCCCTTGGCGGCGGTTTGCTTTGAAACTGCCGCTGGAAAGGATGGTCTTTTTTGTGGCGTATACCTTGAACGAAAAAATAAGAAATTTGGAGCCTTATCAGCCCATTGAAGGGGATTACCGGGTTCGGCTGGACGCTAATGAATCCTTTCTGCGCCTTCCGGCCGAACAGTTTGAATCGGCGGCGCTGGACGTGCTCAACAACCGGATCAATCGGTACCCGGACCCCTATGCGGAAAAGCTCTGCGGTGCGTTTGGGGACTTCTATGATATAAAATCCTGTTATGTGACGGCGGGAAACGGTTCGGATGAACTGATCTCTTTAATTACCGGAGCGTTTTTCATGCCCGGTGAGGAGCTGGTCACACTGGCGAATGATTTCTCCATGTACCGTTTTTACGGCAGCGTATACGGCGTAAAAACATCCATTTTCCCGAAACGGGACGATCTGACCGTCGATGTGGACGCTTTGGCGGAGTACATCAACCGTTCCGGCGCCAAGGGACTGATTTTTTCCAATCCCTGCAATCCGACCTCGCTCTGCCTGGATCGGAGGCAGGTGCTTCGGCTGATAGAGTCGGTGCCTGACTGCCTTGTAATCGTGGACGAGGCTTACATGGATTTTGCGGATGAGTCCATTCTGGATAAGGTACATCATTATGAAAATTTGATCGTCCTGAAAACCTGCTCCAAGGCCGTGGGACTTGCCGCCATCCGGCTGGGGTTTGCCGTGGCGGGGGATACGATTACAAAGGCGCTCCGTGCGGTAAAATCCCCCTATAATGTCAACGATATGACCCAGAGCATCGGTTATCAGATCCTGTCCGATGGGGAATATGTGGTGAACTGCATTGAGAAGATCATCCGTTCCCGGGACAGCCTGTATAACGGAATCCTTGGGCTGCATATGCGGCATAAGGTATTCGACATGGTATATCCCACTACAACCAATTTTGTGTTTATCAAGACTCCCTGCGCCCAGTATATTTACGAGGAGCTGCTGGACCGCTCCATTGCCATCCGCTGTATGGGAGATTACCTGCGGATTACTGCAGGTTCCAAGGTGGAAAATGAAGCGGTGCTGGACGCGCTGGAAGAAATCATGGCAGATATGGAGTGAATGAAGGATGCGCTGTGCAGAAATTACCCGTAAAACCAAAGAGACCGATATCACTGTCCGGCTGGATCTGGACGGCGCCCCCGGCGCTTCCGTTCAGACGGGAATCGGCTTTTTCGATCATATGCTGACCGCTCTGGCCGTTCATGGCGGAATGAAGCTGGAGGTTTCCTGCAAGGGGGATCTGGAGGTGGACTGCCATCACACCATTGAGGATGTGGGAATTGTGATAGGGCAGGCACTGAATGCCGCGCTGGGAGACAAGTCCGGCATCCGGAGGTATGGCAGTGCCTATGTTCCCATGGATGAGGCTCTCGCCTTTGCCGCGCTGGACATCAGCGGCCGGCCTTATCTGGTTTTTCACGGAGAATTCAAGGCGCCCGCCGTCGGGGGCATGGATACCCAGATGGTGGAGGAGTTTTTCCGTGCGGCGGCGTTCCACAGCGGGATTACCCTGCACTTGAACGTGCTGTATGGAGAGAACGATCATCATAAGGCGGAAGCCTTGTTCAAAGCGTTTGCCCATGCGCTGAAATCCGCCGCCGCAAAGAGCGGCAGCGATCAGCCGCTGTCCACCAAAGGCGTTCTCTAATCCAGGAAAAAGCGGCAGCCGAAAGGAGAAACGGGATTGATCTCAATTATTGACTATGGGGCGGGGAATCTGTTCAGCGTGAAAAATGCCTTGGATTATCTGGGACTGGAAAACCTTGTTACCAGCGATCCGGCGGAGCTGGAAAAGGCGGACGGACTGATCCTGCCGGGAGTAGGCGCGTTTCCGGACGCGATGAAAATGCTGAACCGGGCCGGGCTGACTGAAGTGATCCGCAGGCAGACGGAAAAGAAACCCCTTTTGGGAATCTGCCTTGGGATGCAGATATTGTTTGAAACCGGTATGGAATTTGAAGAGACAGCAGGACTCGGATTGATTCCGGGAAGGGTTGACCGAATCCAAACCGACCGGAAAATTCCGCATATGGGCTACAATGAGCTGGAATTTCATCTGGCTTCTCCTTTACTTAAGGGAATACCGGAAAAATCCTGCGTTTATTTCGTCCATTCCTACATGGCTGATACCGCCCCGGATTTCGTGGCGGCTTATTGTGATTACGGGGTTAAAATTCCTGCGCTGGTTCAGCGGGGGTTCCTTTTTGGTGCACAGTTTCATCCTGAAAAAAGCGGCGAGGTGGGCCTTGCCATATTACGAAATTTCGGAGGACTTACAATATGATCATTTTTCCTGCCATTGATATTCAGGACGGCGAGTGCGTACGTCTGACCAAAGGAGATTTTGCCACAGCAGAGCGGGTTGCGGATGATGCGGTGGAAACGGCGCTGGCATTTAAAGAAGCCGGGGCGGAATGGCTTCACATGGTGGATCTGGACGGAGCCAAAACCGCCCAGATGCAGAACCGGGATGTGTTTATCCGGGTGGCCCGTGCAACCGAGATGAAAATTCAGCTGGGGGGCGGCATCCGGGACGAAAAGACTGCAACCTATTATCTCGAAAACGGGATCGAACGGATTATTCTGGGGTCTCTGGCGGTAAGAAATCCCAAGCTGGTGGCGGAACTGGTGCGGATGTACGGCGATCGGATCGTCGTGGGGATTGACGCCGAAAACGGTATGGTAAAAATCGACGGGTGGCTTGGTGCCGGAAAGGTCAGCTTTCTGTCGCTGGCAAAGCAGATGGCGTACATCGGCGTCCGTCATGTGGTTTATACGGATATTTCCCGGGACGGAACCCTTTCCGGCCCGAATCTGGAAAATCTGAAGCTTCTGCAGGAAAGCGTGGGAATGAATATCATCGCATCCGGAGGTATCAGCAACATCGGGGATATTCAGGCACTGGCTGATCTGAAGCTGTACGGCGCTATCTGCGGAAAGTCCCTTTACCGGCAGACGCTTGATCTGAAGGAAGCCATTGAGGTGGGCGCATCCTCTCTTCCGAAGGAGACTTGGGACGATATTCCCGAGACCGATGACCCTGCCACGGAGCCTTCCAAGCCGGTAGGGCTTCCCAAGCCGCAGGAGAGCACACCACAGCAGCGCGGCCCTGCAGCGGGACGTCCCCGGCAGGAGCGCAGCCGTCCGTCTGGTCAGAACGATGTTCCGGCACGGCAGGAAACTCCCCGGACAGAGGGCACGCAAAAGGCGCAGCAGCCTTATCAGGGCGGAAAAGCCCCGGGAAACCGTGGAAACAACCCCAAACAGGGAGGACAGAGACCTGCAGGCTCTTCCCAGAAGCAGGGCGCTCCCAGGACAGACAGCAAGCCTTCCGCAAACAGGCAGGACAACTCCCAGAAGCAGGGCGCTCCCAAGCAAAACGGCCCCAGACCTGATGGAAAAGGCGGCAAGCCTGCCAATCAGCAGAGAAATAATTCCCGCCGCGGAGGCCCCCGTCCAAACGGAACAAAGCAGGGCGGCCGCCCTGAAAACGGGAAATCCGGTCAGACGGCGGGAAACCGGCCGTCAGGGGAAAACCGTCCCGCTCCCGGCGGAAAAAAGCCGGAATAACTGCTGAAATCGTTTGCTGACAGGCTTTTTGGCTTGACTTCTCACAGAGTTTCTCATAGAAAGGGAACAAGCGTTATGCTTTCCAAAAGAATTATTCCCTGCCTTGACGTGAAAAACGGCAGGGTGGTAAAGGGCGTCAATTTTGTCGGGCTTCAGGATGTAGGCGACCCGGTGGAATGCGCCAAAGCCTACAACCGGCAGGGAGCCGATGAAATTGTGTTTTTGGATATTACTGCCACCAATGAGGACAGGGATACCATTGTGGATGTGGTGCGGGATACCGCCCGGCAGGTATTTGTGCCTCTGACCGTGGGCGGGGGAATCCGGAGTATTGAGGATTTCCGCAAGCTCCTTCGTGTCGGCGCAGACAAGGTATCCGTTAATTCCGCAGCGGTGAGGGACCCCCAGCTGATCCGGGAGGCTGCGGACAAGTTCGGCAGCCAGTGTGTGGTGGTTGCCATCGACGCTCGAAGGGCGGAGGATGGCAGCTTTCATGTGGTCATCAACGGCGGACGCATCGATACCGGTCTGAATGCGGTGGAGTGGGCGGTGCGGGTTCAGGAGCTGGGCGCAGGGGAGATCCTCCTGACCAGTATGGACGCGGACGGAACCAAAAATGGGTTTGATATTCCACTTTTAAATGCGGTTTGCGCCGCAGTACATATTCCGGTTATTGCTTCGGGAGGCTGCGGAAAGCTGGAACATTTTTCTGAAGTGTTCGAATGCTCGGGGGCGGATGCCGCGCTGGCGGCTTCCCTGTTTCATTACCGGGAGCTGACGGTGGGTCAGGTAAAGGAACATCTGGCGGAAAGGGGAATCCCTGTCCGGCTGACTGCCGGATTTTCTCTGAAGCCGGATTTGTCCCGCTATTTCCGAAAATCGGAGCTCATTCCCGCCATAGTTGTGGATGACGAGAACGGCGAAGTGCTGATGCTCGCCTATATGAACGAAGAAAGTATGGGAAAAACGCTGGAAACGGGGTATACCTGGTTTTATTCCCGTTCCCGTCAGGAGCTTTGGAATAAGGGGGCTACCAGCGGCCATGTGCAGCGTGTGATGTCCGTGAAAGCAGACTGCGATGACGATACTCTGCTCATCCGGGTGAAGCAGACCGGCCCCGCCTGTCATACCGGAAGCCGCTCCTGCTTCTTCAAAACTGTTTTTGAATCTTGATTTGGGAATGGCGGGCAGAGAATGGTGCTGTGCCGCTTGGAAAGAATGAGAAAAAATGAACGGACACGCCTGAAAGAAATCTTTCAGGCGTGTCCGTGAAAAGGTGGTTATCAGGGAATGAATGATACAAATGTAATCCGCGAGCTGGCCGGAGTCATTGACCAGCGAAAGGGACAGTCGGAGGAAGGCTCCTATACCTGTTATCTGTTTGAAAAGGGAACCGATAAAATCCTGAAAAAGTGCGGTGAGGAATGCGCCGAGATGATTATCGCCGCCAAAAATGACAGTAAGGAAGAGCTGGCAGGGGAGATTGCCGATCTGGTATATCATGTGCTGGTTCTGATGAAGGATCGGGAAGTTCCGGTGGATTTGGTGGAAGCTGTTCTTCGGGAGCGCAGCCAAAAGATGGGAAACCTGAAAACCTTCCATCAGGTTGACAAAAATACTTAAGGACCTTGATTCATTCTTTGAAACGGCATGCCATCCTTCATGAGCTGCGGCCCGGGCTTTGAATGGCTCCACCTGTTTTCGCATAAGCATAGAATATCCGCCGGGGGTTTCCGACGGAAATCTTTTGCGGATAGGCGGAAATGTTCATGGAAGCTTTTATTGAGGGGCTGAACCGTTTCTTCAGCGGCCCTGTCATGGTGTGCG
>DBGCDL010000087.1:0-38745 GCA_048358235.1 Oscillospiraceae bacterium | reverse complement strand
ATGCGGGGGCGCGCTTGAAGACATTGCAAATCAAGATATTGCGTGCCCGCGGACGTTATGGCGTGCGTATCTTGGAGGCGGAGGCCTTCGGCTTGCGAGGTTTTTGGATGGATTTTTTGTTTATCGTAAGTTTCTTTTGCGGGCTGCCCGCCCGCGCCCGGCTCTATTCTTTTGGTTCCGCCCAAAAGAATAGAGGAAGAAAATGCGCCCCCCGATGCGGGGGGCGCGCCGGAAGACATTGCAAATCAAGATATTGCGTGCCCGCGGACGTTATGGCGTGCGTATCTTGGAGACGGAAGCCTTCGGCTTGTGAGGTTTTGCGGTAGATTCTTGGTTTATCGTAAGTTTCTTTCGCAAGCCCTTTTCCCCGAAACGAAACTGTGGTTACGATATCCTCAAACCCACAAACAGCGAGGCCTCAATGTTGAGGACACTGTATGGAATACTTTCGGCTTCGCACAAAGGGGAAGCCGCGAGGTAGACAGCAGAATATGGAGCTTCGTACCTGCTCGCCTGCCTGCCTTTTTTGCAGGAAGAGGGGCGCGTGTGTCCGAGACGCGGAGGGATGCTCGCCAAAGAAGAGAGGCTGGGCGGGGCGAAGGGGATTCTCAAGGGTGCTCCCTTGAGCCGCTTTCTTTTCCATATTTCTTTGGCGGCGCAAAGAAATATGGCTGGGTTTGGGCGAGCAGCCCAAAAGACGAAGAGAAAAACCGGGTTTGGGCGGGCAGCCCATATCAATATCTATTTGAAAGAGAGAGGATGAACCCGTATGAAGCTGTCGTTTACAAAAATGCAGGGGTGCGGCAATGACTACATTTATCTGAACTGTATGGAAGAGGAGCCGCCTGACCCGGCAAAATTGAGCATTCGCCTGTCCGACCGGCATTTCGGCATCGGCGGGGACGGCATCATCCTCATCTGCCCCTCAAAAATTGCGGACGCAAAAATGCGGATTTTTAACGCTGACGGCAGTGAAGGAAAAATGTGCGGCAACGGAGTGCGCTGCGTGGGGAAATACCTGTACGACAGCGGAATTGCGCCTCGGGAAGAAATCCGGGTGGATACCCTAAGCGGCGTAAAGCTTTTGAGAATGCAGATTCGCGGCGGAAAGGCCGTAGGTGCACAGGTCGATATGGGGAATGCGGTGCTGACTCCTGAAAAAATTCCCGTATGCCTGACCGGAGAAGCCATTGTCAATTATCCGGCAGAAGTGGGGGGCAGGCAGTGGAACATCACCTGCGTTTCCATGGGAAATCCCCATTGCGTTGTATTCTGTGAGAATGTAGCGGAACTGGATTTGGAAGAGATCGGCGTTCCATTTGAAAAAAGTCCCCTCTTTCCCGAAAGTGTCAATACCGAATTTGTAAGGGTAGTGGAGCGGAATCATCTCGAGATGCGGGTATGGGAGCGGGGAAGCGGTGAGACACTGGCCTGCGGAACCGGAGCCTGCGCTTCTGCTGTCGCAGCGGTCCGGAACGGCTTCTGCGATCCGGATGAAGATATTACTGTGGAGCTTCGCGGCGGTGTGCTGACGATTCGCTGCACGGAAAAAACGGTATCTATGACCGGACCGGCCGAAACGGTCTTTACCGGTGAAGTGGAGCTCCAGCCGGAAAATAAATAAATACTCAGAACGGACAGAGAAAGCATTTTGGTAACGATAGAAGGAAGGAAGATCTCAATATGACAAAGTACATTTTTGTAACAGGCGGTGTGGTTTCCGGACTGGGAAAGGGCATTACGGCGGCATCGCTGGGGCGGCTTCTGAAAGCGAGGGGATATAAAATTGCGGCCCAGAAGCTTGATCCCTATATTAACGTGGACCCCGGCACCATGAGCCCCTACCAGCATGGCGAGGTGTTCGTCACCGACGATGGGGCGGAAACCGATCTGGATCTGGGACATTATGAACGGTTTATCGATGAAGACTTAAACCAATATTCCAATTTGACCACCGGAAAGGTCTACTGGAACGTTCTGCAAAAGGAACGGGCCGGAGAATATTTGGGCGAAACCGTGCAGGTGATTCCCCATATTACCAATGAGATCAAATCCTTCATTTACAGCGTCGGCAAAAAAACCGACGCGGATATTGTGATTACCGAAATCGGCGGCACCACTGGAGACATCGAATCCCAGCCGTTTCTGGAGGCAATCCGTCAGGTGTCCCATGAGGTGGGCAGGGAAAACTGCCTCTTCATTCATGTAACGCTGGTGCCCTATATCAAATCATCCGGCGAGCACAAGTCGAAACCCACCCAGCACTCTGTCAAGGAGCTTCAGTCCTTCGGTATTATGCCAGACATCATCGTTACCCGCTGCGATGAGCCGATCGCTCCCGAGGTAATGCGAAAGATCGCCCTTTTCTGCAATGTGAAAGAGGATTGTGTCATTGAGAACATCACGCTTCCCGTGCTCTATCAGGCGCCGGTGATGCTGGAAGAAAACGGGCTGCCCGAAATTGTGTGCCGGGAACTGAAGCTGGAAAACAGGACTCCCGACCTTTCCGACTGGCAGACAATGCTGGAACGGGTGGAAAACAGCACGGGTGAAGTGAAAATCGCACTGGTGGGAAAATACGTCAAGCTGCACGATGCCTATTTGTCCGTGGCAGAGGCTCTTGCTCATGCGGGATGGGAAAACGGCGTCCATGTGACCATCCAGTGGGTGGACAGCGAGTCCATTACCCGGGAAACCGCACCGGTCATTCTGGGAAGCTGCGACGGCGTCATTATTCCCGGCGGCTTTGGCCAGAGGGGAATTGAAGGAATGATTGCCGCGGCGGAATACGCCAGAGTAAATCGGGTGCCTTATTTCGGAATTTGTCTCGGTATGCAGATCGCAGTGATTGAATATGCGCGGCATGCGCTCTCGTGGGAAGACAGCCATTCCAGCGAATTTTCTGAAACCAGTACGCACAAGGTAATCGACCTGATGCCCGACCAGCAGGGAAATTTGCCCAAGGGCGGCACGATGCGGCTGGGAGCCTACCCCTGCTCGGTAAAGCAGGGCACGGTCATGATGCGTGCCTATCAGAAACCCCAGATTTCCGAACGTCACCGTCACCGCTATGAGTTCAGCAATGAATATCGTCAGGAGATCGAGGAAGCGGGGCTTACCATATCCGGTACATCTCCCGACGGGCGGCTGGTGGAGGCAGTGGAGCTGACAGACCGCCCCTTCTATCTGGGCGTTCAGTTCCATCCTGAATTCAAAAGCCGTCCCAACCACGCGCATCCCCTGTTCCGTGAATTTGTCGCTGCCGCAGCGGGAAAATGCTGAAAGAGAAAACTGACTGGAGGAGAGAGTATGAAGCTCAACGACAATTATCTGAAGCTGCAGGAAAGCTATTTGTTTTCCACTGTCGGAAAAAAGGTGGCAGAATACAAAAAGGCCCATCCCGAAAAGGATATCATCCGGCTGGGAATCGGGGACGTGACACTGCCTCTGTGTGGTGCGGCCGTTTCCGCCATGGAGAAAGCCTGCGGCGAGCTGGGCAGAGCGGAAACCTTCCGTGGCTACGGCCCGGAGCAGGGTTATGATTTCCTGCGGGAGGCAATTCAGAATTATTACCGTACCCGGAGAGCAGACTCCGGGGTAGAACTAAATCCGTCGGAAATTTTTATCAGCGACGGCGCGAAAAGCGATCTGGGAAACATTCTGGATCTTTTTTCCCCGGAAAATGCCGTGCTGATCCCCGACCCCGTGTATCCGGTTTATGTAGATACCAATATCATGGCCGGACGAAAAATCCTTTATATGGAAGCTTCCGAAAAAAACGGATTTCTGCCGCTGCCGGAGGAATCTGTCCATGCGGACATTATCTATCTCTGTTCTCCCAACAATCCCACCGGTGCCGCATATGACCGGGATGGACTGAAAAAATGGGTGGATTATGCACTGGAGCATCAGGCCGTTATCCTTTACGATGCGGCGTATGAGGCTTTCATCCGGGACGAGTCACTTCCCAGAAGCATCTATGAAATTGAGGGCGCGAAGAAATGTGCCGTGGAATTCTGTTCGTTTTCGAAAACGGCAGGATTTACCGGAACCCGGTGCGGCTGGACAGTGGTTCCGGATGCACTCCAATTCGAAGGGCATTCTCTGAACCGGTTTTGGCTTCGCCGGCAAACCACCAAGTTTAACGGGGTTCCCTATATTGTCCAGCGGGGCGCTCAGGCGGTTTTGACTGCGGAAGGGATTCGCCAGACAAAAGAAGCCATCGACTATTACCGGGAAAACGCCGCAATCATTGCCCGGGCATTGAGGAATTCCGGAGTCTGGTTTACCGGAGGAGAGAATTCGCCCTATCTTTGGATGAAATGCCCCGGAGGAATGGAATCCTGGGAGTACTTTGACTTCCTGCTCAATGAGGCAGGCGTTGTGGGAACCCCGGGAAGCGGCTTCGGCCAAAACGGCAGGCGATTTTTCCGTCTCACGGCCTTCGGAAGCCGGGAAGCCACTGCGGAAGCGGCCAGACGCCTGAAATTGACTTTTTAGGAAAACTCCCTGTTCTTTTTTGACGGGATCTGGTAAACTAAAAGCAGATGATTGCTGTCACGGGAGGACGATACAGTGAAAAAAACCGGCTTTTTGCATTCGCCCATCGGAACACTTCTGATTGAGGAGTCCAACGGCGGAATCAGCAGAATTTCTCTTGTTTCCGGCTTGCCTGTGGGGTACGAATGTGAGGAAACTCCTCTTTTGCGGCAGGCGTGCCGGGAATTGACAGAATATTTTGCGGGGGAAAGAAAGCGCTTCGAATTTTCACTTTCCCCTTCCGGCACAGAGTTTCAGCAAAAGGTCTGGGCGGCACTGGAAACCATTCCTTACGGGGAAACGCGAACGTACCGGCAGATTGCGGGGCAGGTGGGAAATCCCAAAGCCTGCCGGGCAGTGGGGGCGGCGAACCATCGGAATCCTCTGCTCATTGTGATTCCCTGCCATCGGGTAGTCGGAACCGGGGGCCGGATGGTGGGATATGCCTGCGGAATTCCGGTGAAAGAAGCACTGCTGGCGCTGGAGCAGAAATGTCCGGGCACGGAATAAAACGGAAACAAAAGCAGATTTCCCGTTTCACAACGGGAAATCTGCTTTTGTCTTCGTTGGAATGCCGGCAGGCTGCGGACTATGGAAGCAGCGATCTGCGGTATTCCGATGGGGTTTGGCCGGTTTTTTCACGGAAAATCCGGTTAAAGGTGCGCTGACTTTCAAAGCCGCAGTCAAAGGCAATTTTTGTGATGGAGTCGGCAGTGGTGCGGAGGAGGTTTTCCGCCAGAGTGACCCGGATACTGCCGAGGTAATCGGAAAAACTGGTGTGCAGCCGTGAGGAAAAAACCCGGGAAAGGTGATACTTGCTGATGCCCAGATCACGGGCCATGATGTCGAGAGAAAACGGCTGGCGAAAATTCTGGGAAACGTAATTTACAATCTGATAGGTCAGATCAAAATAGGTGGAGTCGGTGTTCTTCTCCAATGTAAAGCAGGGAAACGCCCGGGCAAGAATCAGCTGCAGATAGGCGGAAACCACCGCTTCGTCACAGGAATCGGAATCGTCCTCTTTCTGAAGATTCTTCATTGCGTAAGGAATGTCCCTGTGGAGGTGCTTTCTCCGAATGACCGGATTGACAGGATGGTTTTTTTGTACCCTTCCGGAAAATGTGCCGGTCAGCCGCGGAGAGGCAATGGTGATGCAGACGGCGTTTGAATCTCCGGGCGGGGTGTTGTAACTGTGGATGCTGTTTGGAAAAACAGCAATGAAATCACCGCTTTCCAGCACGTGAACGGTCTGCCCCACAAGAACCTCCAACTTGCCCTCCATAAGATACAACAGTTCGATATGGTCGTGAAGATGGAGCGCAAACTGCATATTGGCAGCACGGAAAATCTGAATTTCAGAGGTTCGTTCCTCATAATAGGGAATCATAAAAAATCTTCACTCCTTCTGTCCTGTCCGATCGAAAACAGCAATATATGGCTAGAATGTGATTTCTTTTGACCTGTATTTTATCATATTGTGTGGTACAATGCAACTGAAATAGTGTCTGAACGGAATCGGACAGCAGAAAAGAGAAAACCGGTTATCAGACAAAAAGGGAGGAAGAACAGTGACACATACGTTGGCAATTATCGGCTTTGGAGGCATGGGTGGCTGGCATTGTGATAATATTCGGGAACGGGTTCATGAAATCCGGGTCAAGGGCGTTTATGATATCCGCCCCGAGGCTCTGGAGAAAGCGCGTGAAAAGGGCTTATACACCTACAGCAGTGTAGAAGAGATTCTGGCGGATCCGGAGATTGATCTCGTCACCATCGCCACTCCGAACAATTTTCATAAACCTCTGGCAATTCAGTGCCTGATGGGCGGAAAAAACGTCATCAGTGAAAAGCCCGTCACCCTGAACGCGGCCGAGCTGGAGGAAATTATTGCGGCGAGGGACGAGTCCGGAAAGCTGTTTTCCATTCATCAGAACCGCCGGTGGGATAGGGACTATAACATTGTCAAAACCATTCTGAAGGAGGGCACGATCGGCAAGCCCTACTTTATTGAAAGCCGTGTACAGGGCTCCCGGGGCGCCATGAACGGCTGGCGGGGACATAAGCTGAATGGCGGCGGAATGGTGCTGGACTGGGGTGTTCATCTGATCGACCAGATGATGGATCTGATTCCGGAAAAGGTCGTTTCCGTTTATGCAAACCTGTTTACCATCTTCTCGGATGAGGTGGACGACAATATCAAGATCATGCTGCGGTTTGAGAACGGCGTTTCCGCTTTGCTGGAGATGTCCACCAACTGCTTCATTAACCTGCCCCGCTGGCATGTAAGCTGTGATGACGGCACTGCCGAGGTTACGGACTGGAGCTGCAAGGGCAGGATGGTTCAGCTGAATACCGATGCCAAAATGGCGTGGGATGAAGATATCGTTTATACGGAAGCCGGTCCCACACGTACTATGGCTCCCCGTCCGGTACAGACCACAAAGCAGCTGGAACTGCCCGAAGTGCAGGTTGACTGGTCGGACTATTACAAAAATATCGCTGCGGTGCTGGACGGAAAAGAAAAGCTGATTGTAAAGCCGGAGCAGGCGCTCCGGGTAATGAAGGTCATTGATACCATTTTTGAATCGGATCGAACCGGAAAAGGCATAGCCTGCAATATCTGAAAAATTGCGTGATGCAACAGAAAGGAAGGAACGTTTATGGCGAAGCAAGCATTGATTTTAAAGGGCGGATGGGACGGCCACGAGCCGGATCTTACCTCCAAACGGTTTGGGGGAATGCTGGAGGAAGCCGGATTCGAAGTAAAAATCAGCGATACGCTGGATGTGCTGGCAGATCTGGATTACCTGATGGGCCTCGATCTGGTGGTTGCCTGCTGGACAATGGGTGAAATCAAGCATGAGTACGTGGAGAATCTGTCCAAAGCCATCGGCTCCGGTGTGGGAATTGCGGGATGCCATGGCGGCATGTGCGATTCCTTCCGTCAGGATACGGAATGGCAGTTTATCACCGGCGGTCAGTGGGTCAGCCATCCCGGCGGAGACGGCGTGGAATATACGGTCAACGTCTGCCATGGCTCAAGCCCCATTGTGGAAGGTCTGGAAGATTTCCCGGTGAAGAGTGAGCACTATTACCTGCATGTTGACCCCTCTATTGAAGTGCTTGCCACGACTCGTTTTCCCCTCATCACTTACTATCACATCAGCAACAAGCCGGTGGATATGCCGGTGGCATGGACAAAATACTGGGGTAACGGCAGAGTGTTTTATACTTCCCTGGGACATCACGACGACGTGTTCGACAATTCTCCCAATGCGGCTGTACTGATGCGGCGGGGAATGCTGTGGGCAGCTGAAGGAAAGGCCTATGCGAAGGAACACGGACTGACCACTGAGCGCTTTGAGAATACCGCCAAGATGTATTGATCCATAATAAAACATAGAGAAAAGAGGATGACAGGATATGAAACCGGTAAAAATTGCATTTGTCGGCGTCGGCGCCATCAGCGGCATCTATCTTGAGAATATCACCAATACCTTTCAGGAAATTGAGATCATCGGCGTCTGCGACCTGATTCGTGAGCGTGCGGAAAAAGCGGTGGAAAAATACAACATTCCCAAGCTTTATGAGACCATGTACGATGTTTTTGCAGATGAAGAAGTGGACATCGTTTTAAACCTGACCCGGCCTTATGAACATTTCGACGTGAGCAAAGCGGCTTTGGAAGCAGGCAAGAATGTCTATTCCGAGAAACCGCTGGCGGCTACATTGGAAGAGGGAAAAGCGCTGGTGGCACTGGCAGAGTCAAAGGGACTGATGCTGGGCGGGGCTCCCGATACCTTTATGGGCGCAGGTATCCAGACCTGCCGCAAGCTGATTGACGACGGCTATATCGGTGAACCGGTGGGCGCCGCGGCATTCATGATTTGCCACGGACATGAGTCCTGGCATCCGGACCCTGAGTTTTACTACAAGCACGGCGGCGGCCCTATGATGGATATGGGCCCCTACTATCTGACCGCTCTGGTTAACCTGCTGGGAGGCGTTTCCGCGGTGACCGGCGTGACCAGGAAATCCTTCAATCAGAGAATCATCACCAGCGAACCCAAGTGCGGACAGGTGATTGATGTAGACGTCCCCACCTATGTGACGGGAATTCTGCAGTTCGACAACGGCGCAGTGGGTACAATTTTCACTACCTTTGACGTGTACTATGATTCACAGGCTCGTCTGGAGGTCTATGGCACGAAGGGCACGCTGATCGTTCCGGATCCCAATGGCTTCGGTGGCCCCATCAAGCTGATCCGACCGGAACAGGGGGATGCCATGGAGATGCCGCTGACCTTCGACTATAAGGAAAACAGCCGTGCGCTGGGGCTTGCCGATATGGCAAAGGCACTGCGCACCGGACGGGAATTCCGTCCCAATTACCATCAGACCTATCATGTGCTGGAAATCATGGAAACCATTCAGAAGAGCAGCGATGCCCGCAAAACAATAGAGCTGGAATCCAAATATGAGCGTTCTATGCCGATGAAGAACAATGCCATCCACGGTATCCTGGACGACTAAGGCAAAAGCCGCTTTTGATTGATGACATGGCGTAACCCGTAAAAATACGTTCCGAAATGAGTGAACAGCTTATGGAAGAGAAGAATGCAGACCAAAAAAAGGTGCTTTTCTGGGACATTTTCTGCGACGATTTCAGAGTCAATTGTTTGTCATGGAAGCACTCGGGGAAGAACCCGGTAATGCCCCCTGAAGGAACCTCCTGGAAAAAGAATTGGACGGCAAACCCGGATTACATTGAATTTGCAGGGAAAAAGCTGATCTACTATCGGGGAAACGGTGTTTCCCCAAAGGATACCCAGCACAATCATGACAGAATTGCCGTTGCCGAAATGCTGGAAATAGATGACGACAGTATTGTCTGCCGTGATCTGAATGAAGCGAATTATGTGATTGACGTGGGTGATCCCGGCGAATTCGATGACCGCGACGTCCTTGATCCCGCGGCGGTGGAATTTGAGGGAAAGGTGTTTCTTTACTATTCCGCAATCGGAAATGGCCCTGATTCGGTGGGGCTTGCTGTGAGTGAAGATGGAATCCATTTTGAAAAGAAGGGGAATGTTCTTCGGGGAAGAGCGCCGGATGTGGTTGTCAAGGATGGTATGATTCAAATGATCTACCAGCTGGAGGGTGACAAAGGCTACGGTGGAGGCTACAGAGGATTCTATCTGGCGCAGTCACCGGACGGCGTGCACTTTACTCAGGTATTCTCCACCCCTGTTTTCAATGCTTCGGAAAGCAACAACTGGGATTGCCAGATTGCGACTGCACGGCTGTTTCAGCAGGGAGAGCACTATTACATGCTTTACGGAGGAAACCCCAGCAAAGTTGACCAGCCGGACTATTTTGGCCTGGCCAGATCTACGGATCTGGTTCACTGGGAGCGCCATCCCGGCAATCCTATCTTCGGCTGCGGAGCAAAAGGAGCGGAGGATGGGGGAGCGATCTGGTTTCCTGCGCTGATCGAGACGCAGGCGCAATATGTCATGCTTTATGAAGGGGCCAGGGGTGATTACAATTGGTCTCATCCATCGCAGATCTGTCTTTCCTCTATTAAAAAGGAGACCTGCGGAGGAAAATAGCGGACGGTGTCGCGTGGCCTGCAATGGCTTCCTGTTTTTCAGCAAATTTTGCAGCGGATACCGTTGGAACAAATCTCAATTTCTGAAATCCCTCTGCCGTTTTCGGCAGAGGGATTTTTCGGCAGAGGGGTATAAAAAGGTGGAGCCATATGCTATAATAACCTCTATGGCCGAAGTCATAGATTTCCGCCATGACGAGAACATTTTAGCGCGGGAACCCATTTTGCGTTCCGCAAAATGGACTTTTTATGCTATAATAGAACAAAACGCGCAGCGTTTTGTTCCTCATTGAAAAAACGCTGTCGCACTCCGTGCTTCCTCCGCCTGAGGCGGCACCGCGTTTTTCACAAGGAAATCATGCTATAATAGAACAAAACGCGCGGCGTTTTGTTCTTCATTGGAAAAACCAGCTGTCACGCTTCGCGTTTTCTCTGCCCTGTGGCGGCGCGCTGATTCTTCAGCAAGAAATTTAATAATAGAGTAAAATACTTTGCATTGTGTTTATAGGAGACCGGATGGCGTATTTGCGTTTTTTTCGTCTTTGGGACGGGTATGTGCGTATGATGGGCCGTTTTTATAGAAAATTGCAGGATGAGCGGAAAAAGGGGTTTGATTGAGAATGTCTATGACGGAACAATGCGCCAAAGCGGCGGAACTGGTAATCAATGAAATCAAAAAAGCGGTTAAGGGAAAAGACGATGTAATTGAGCAAACTCTTTTGGCCATATTGTCCCGTGGGCATATCCTGTTGGAAGATATCCCCGGAGTGGGGAAAACCACGTTGGCATTGGCCTTTTCCAGGGTGATGCAGCTGGAATATAACCGGGTGCAGTTTACGCCTGACGTGATGCCCAGTGATGTGACCGGATTTTCCATGTACAATAAAAAGGAAAATGCTTTTGAATTTGTAAAGGGCGCGGCGCTGTGCAATCTTTTCCTGGCAGATGAGATCAACCGTACCTCCAGCAAAACCCAGTCCGCACTGCTGGAAGTGATGGAGGAGGGCGCTGTCACCGTAGACCTCAAACGGTACGAGACTCCTAAGCCATTTACTGTGATAGCCACCCAGAATCCGGTTGGCTATGCGGGAACGCAGATGCTGCCGGAATCCCAGCTGGACCGGTTTCTGGTACGGCTTTCCATGGGATATCCGGACAAGTCCAGTGAAATGGCCATCTTGAAGAGCAAGTCCGGCGGGGAGAAAAGCGAACAGCCCAGTCCGCTGCTTGCCGCGCAGGACATCCTAAGAATGCAGGAGGAAGCCGACCGGGTGTTTATGGACGACAGTATTTACCGCTATCTCATTGACCTGGCCGCGAAAACCCGGGAACATGAGCTGGTAGAACTTGGTGTGTCACCCCGGGGGACGATCGCCCTGATGAGGCTCTCCAAAGCCAAGGCGCTGATCTCCGGGCGGGATTATGTGATTCCGGAGGATGCGAGGCGGCTGCTTCTCCCTGCATGGGGGCACAGGCTGGTGCTGAAACCGAAGGCCAGATCTCTGGAGAGAACCCCGGCAGACATTCTGTGTGAGATTCGGGACAGCGTACCTGCTCCCCGGATTGGCTGAACTGTGGTGCACAGTGAAAAACGGCTCCCGAAAGGTGGAATCCTGTGAAGCGACGGCGGATTGTTTATGCGGTGATGCTCCTTGCCGCAGTTCTTTTTTATGTTTTTTATTGGGACTATATCGCGTTTGCCGCCCTTGTTCTGACACTGGCGCTTCCTGCGGTGTTGTTTCTTTTGACGCTTCCGGCGGCTTTTCTGCTCCGAATCCGGTTGGAAGGATCAGGTGGAACCGGAATGCGGAATACGGAAATTCCCGTCCGTGTGACAGTGGAAAACCGCTCTTTTTTTCCGGTTTCCTCTGCTAAGCTGCCGCTGTGCTTTCATAATCGGTTTTCCGGTGAGAGCCGCCGGGAAATATTGCTTTTTCCCATTGGAGGATCCAATCGGACAACGCTGGAGCTTCCACTGTATTCCCGGCACTGCGGCTGTACGGAAATCCGGATGAAGGGAATTTGGCTCTATGATCCGCTGGGAATTACAGCGGTATGGAGACCCTTTTCCCTGCGGGAAGAGGCTGCCTTTTTCCCGGAAATCACGGAACTTGGGGGAAATGCCGTGATTTCCGCTGCCTCCGGGATGGACAGCGATGTTTACTCCCCTTATCAGAGGGGCGATGATCCCTCGCAGGTATTTGATTATCATGAATACCGGGACGGCGACAAGCGAAAGGATATTCATTGGAAGCTTTCCCAGAAACTTTCCCGGATGATGGTCAAGGAATATTCTCTTCCGATGGAAAGCCGCTGCCGGATCGCGATGGAGCTGCCCGCCGCCGAAGCGGACAGCAGGGACAAACGGGACTTTCTGCTGTCCGCCGGCGCCTCCTTTTCCGAATGGTATCAGCGGCAGGGGATTCATCACGAATTCTGCTGGTATTCCCCGGAAATCAAGAGTACCGAGTGCCAGACAATTACCTGTAAAGAAGAATACTTTACTGCCTTGGGGAAGGTGCTCCGCCTGGACGGAACAATTCCATCAGACGAGGAATCGCCTCTGCTGGACAGTCTGCTTGGCTCCGGCCTGTCAGGCTGTTCCGTATTGCTTTATCTGACAGACGAGCTGTCCGCTGGTCAGGCAGCAAAACTGCTGACCATTCGGGAAATGATGCCGGTGACGGTGGTTTGTGCCTGCGCTTCCGAGGCGGCAGACAGTCTGGGAGACGGAGGGGTCGAGGTAATTCTGCCGGAAGAAAGCGGGGAGCAGGAGAGCCGCGTTTCCCGAAAATCAAAGGATTGAAGCCTTTCCGAAGGCGAATGAAATAAGGATGGTCATAGAATGGGTAAGAAATCCGTGAACAGGCGGGAGGGCGGACTTTTCCTCGGGGATGCAATCCGGCTGACAAATGAAAAAGAACGCCGTTACCCCGTCGCTGTTGCGGAAGGGGTCATCTTGCTGTTTTTGCTGTGCGGAGTACTGCTGACGCTGGAAGGAGCCATTGGGCTTCCGGTGGGCAGACCGCTTCTTTGTTCTGCATTGGCCTTTTCTGCACTGATTCCTCTGCTGTATCATCTGCCGCGTTTCCGGTGGCTGGGATTGGCAGGGACGGGAACCGGCTATCTTCTCCTGATCTATTTGAATTGGGACGCCGTTCGGGAGGGCAGCCTTCTTATTTGGAATCAGTTGGCGCTGAAGCTGAACAGTTATTTTGCCGCCTGTTTTTTGGCTGAGGAACTGGATCTCGCAGCTGATGTTTTGGCCCAGAAGCTTCTTCCCGCAGAGCTGGTACTGCTTTTCTTTCTGGCGTTTACCGGCGGAGCCGCTATTGTCTGCACACGCAGCATGATGGAGCTCGCTTTGGTGGAGTGTGTCTTTTTCTGGATGGCGATTAACCTTGCGGACAGTACGCTGCTGCCGCCGATTTTGCTGTTCACCTTGAGCCTGCTGATGGTTTATGCAATGAAGTGCGCCAGTCCTGCCGGCTCCCCAAAACAGCTCACAGGGGATTTCGCGCCGGGAAAGGGAAGAAAAGCGCAGATTCATCGGATGGCAAACGCTTCCAAAAGTTCAAATATTATTGTCAGCGGCGCGCTGTCGGTGCTGTCGGTATCGCTGGCGGTGATGCTGGCTACCGGGCTGGTTTTTCCAAGGGAGCAGTATCAGTGGAACGAAACTCTGGCCGAATTCAATCAGGACCCTTTGGAATTTTTCCAAAACCTCCCCAATCCGTTTGCTCATAAGGGCCATCAGGGAATCGGTTACGGCAGCCTGGGAACCGTTGACCGTGTGGAGCTTCAGGGAACGCTGCACCTGCGGGTTCAGGTGGAAAATCCTCAAGCTCCCTTGTACCTGCGTGGATTTGTGGGAAGCGTCTATGACGGACACAGCTGGAAAGCGCTTCCGAATTCGGCATATCGGGAAAACCGGGAGCTGTTTGACCGGATTGCGGAAAATCAGCTGACTCCTCTGACGCTATCCTATCCTTTTTATAATGATTTTGATGCGGACGTTGTCGGAAAGCCCCAATGGGATGAAGCGGGACAGCAATGGGGGACTGATGGGAGTTCCAGCGCTGACTTCGCCCGTTTGAACCACATACAGTTTCAGAAAACGTCCCTTACAGTGGAAAATGTCAACGCCAACCGCGCCTATGCCTACAATCCCTACTGTCTCTTCACCACTCCCTTTAACAGCGAATGGAAAGCGTCCAGCTTTATCCGGGATACCATGCTGAAAAGTCCGCCCACGGTACACGAAAAATACACCATGGAGTATTACCGGAAGGCAGCCTCCCTTTACTGGCTTTCCGATCTGGACTCTGCGGGGACCTTGATGGACTATTATGATGCGTCAAACAGTGCCGGCATCCGGTTAATGCAGGAATATGGCGATTTTGTCAGAGAAGAATATTTACAGCTTCCCTCAAGGGGAGTGGAGCGGATCAAGTCGGAATATTCTCCCGGGCAGATTCAGGCGGCCGGTGGAACAGAGCATTCGCCGGTCTATCAGGCAGCCAAAAAAATCTGTGAGGATCTCGCCAGGATGGCTTCTTACGATTTGGCACCGGGAAGAACCCCCTCCGATCAGGATTTCGCCGAGTATTTTCTTTACCGGAATAAGAAGGGCTACTGTATGCATTTCGCTACCGCGGCAACCCTGATGTTCCGTGCGGCGGGAATCCCCGCCCGCTATGTGGAAGGGTACATTGTCACCGACAAGGACTATGTCTCTTCTGATATGGCAGAAATCTATGACCGGAACGCCCATGCGTGGACGGAAATTTATGTTGCCCCCTATGGATGGGTCCCCATTGAAACGACGCCCGGATTCTCGGGAGACTCCATTGCCCCGCCGGAATATAATACTTCCCGGCCGGAGGAAAGCGCGGAGTCTTCGGAGGCTTCCGAAGCCGCGTCCGAGGTTTCGGAGGGGGAAGCTTCCTCGGAACCCTTGTCCTCTGCCGAGGCATCCGCCGCCCAGCCCCTTCCCTCCAGCCAGACGGATTCCGGCGGAACAGGAGAAAGCAGCGATGTGATCCCGCCTGAGGAAAAGCTGTCTCCTGCGGCGGTAAAGGGGCTGGCAGCGTCCGGCACTATCGTCGGAGTCCTGCTGTTGCTTGCCGGGATTCTCTGGCTGCGCCGCAGGCTGGCGCTGAACCGCAGGAAAAGGGAATATGCCGGCCCCGACTCCCGTCAGGCGGCATTGGCGGTGTACCGCCATGTGGAAAGACTGCTGGCCTTCGCCGGGCAGGAACCGGGGAACGAGACCCCGCGGGAATTCGCTGCCCGTCTGGAAAAGGAATGGAACGGCCTGCCTCAGGGAAAGAGTCTGCTAAGAGTAACCGTGGCGGCCGAGGAAGCGCGTTTCGGGGGAGGGCGGCCTTACTCCCAAGAAAATTTGACGCTTCTTCTGGAATACGATCGGGCGTTGGAAAAACGCGTGGCCGATGGTCTGTCTCTCTGGGGGAGATTCCGGTATTTCCTGCTGTGGAATCTGGAATGAATAGAAGCATGGTACGTTTTACCGAAAAACAGAAAGGATGAGAAGCAAAATGGAAAAAGTGTTTCAATTCGGGATTATAGGGGCGGGCAACATCGCAAAACGATTTTGCGATGCAGTCCGTATGGTGGATCATGCCCGGGTCAGCGCCGTGGCCAGCCGTACACCGGGAAAGGGGGAGCGGTTTGCCGAGGAGAACGGGATTGAGACGGTATGCCGGACCTATGAGGAGCTGGTCTCCCGAAAGGAGATCGACGCTGTTTACATTGCCACGACCCACAATTTTCACTACGAGAATATCCTGCTTGCTCTGAATCACGGCAAGCACGTACTGTGTGAAAAGGCGATGGTGCTGACCAAAGCGCAGGCGGAGGAGGTGTTCGCACTGGCCCGGGAGAAAAGGCTGGTTTGCATGGAAGCCATGTGGAGCCGGTTTCTGCCGGCTGTTCAGCAGGCCCGGAAATGGACGCAGAGCGGGCGCTTAGGAGAGATTGAAATGGCGAATTGCGTGATCGGATTCCGCTGCGATCCCGATCCCAAGGGCAGAATCCTCAATCCGGATCTGGCGGGCGGTGCACTTTATGATATCGGTGTTTACGCCATTGAACTGATGAATTACCTGATTCCCCAAAAGCTCGAGAAGATATCCTCCCAGCTGACCAAAACGGTACAGGGGGTGGATAAGGTGGACTGCATCACACTGGGATACGAAAACTGTGTGGCCGGGCTTCAGCTGACGATTTCCGCAGGGGTGGAAAGCACGCTTAACATTTACGGGACGAAAGGACGGATTCGGATTCCCGAACCCATATTTGCGGACACCTGTGAGCTGTATGACGACAAAGGTCTGGCGGAGAAATTTTTCCAGAGACGGGAAAACGGCTTTGAATATGAGGTGGCGGAGTTGATTCGCTGCGCCGAAAGCGGCGAGATGGAAAGTCCGGTAATCCCCCATGCAGATACCGTTCTGTGCGCGGAAATTTTTGACCGTTGTATGGAAGATAACCGGTAGTAAAATTTGAGCTCCAATATAATGTTGTGCAAACAGGCTATAACTTCATATTTTTATTGATTTTTTTCAGATATAGCGCTATAATTTCAATAGGGCAACCTCGTGTGATCTGTGGTTTGCGCCATAGACTGTGCGGGGGGTGGAAACGGACGCCTATCAAAAATCGGCGGCCTTTTTGAGCCGCTGGGAGCGGAGGAACCTATGGAAAAAAGAGCGATACAGATTAAATCACATGCTGACAGCCGGATTTTCATCAACATTATTCCCGGACATTTCGCAACCAACCACTCTCATGTCAACTACTACATCGACATGACCAGCATCAAGTATCAGCTTACCATGGCCCGTGAAGCAGGAATTCAAATGGCGGGAAATTATCTGACCCAGCCCATTGATACCATTATCTGTATGGACGGATGCGAGATTATCGGCGGATTCCTCGCCCGTGAACTGACCAAAGGCGGACAGTTTTCCGTGAATACCAAAGGAGATATGTATCTGGTAACTCCGGAATTTAATTCCAGCGGTCAGATTATTTTCCGGGATAATATTCAGAGAATGGTCTGGGGCAAGAATATCCTTCTGCTTCTGGCTTCCGCCACTACCGGAAAAACCATTGCCCGCAGCATGGAGTGCATCAAGTATTACGGCGGTACCGTTGCCGGAATTTCGGCAATTTTCAGCGCAATTGCCGAAAAAGACGGAATTCCGGTCAATGCCTTGTTCACCAGCGCAGACATTACAGATTATCATTCCTACGCATTCAATGACTGCCCCGACTGCAGAGAAAAACGCAAGATCGACGCAATCGTCAACTCGTATGGCTACTCGAAGATTTAACCGGTTCGATAAACAAGCAGAGCGGCGCCGTTTTGAAACGGCGCCGCTCTTTGTGCGAATCCATGAATTTATACAATCAATAAGCCAGCTTTTCCACAGTCCAATCCTTTAGCACCGGCTGCATGTCCGCGGCGATTTTCTTTGCGCCCTGCAGGTCATGCTCAAGATAATTTCCGCATTCGATCCGGGATGCGCCCGGAATCTCCCCTTCGTATCCGGCAATAAAGTCCATTGTCTCCTGAACCAGGCGGATGGCATCCTCTGCGGGGAGAGAACGGACCAGAAAGTAAAAGCCCGTCCGGCATCCCATGGGTCCCGCATAGATAATCTGATCTTTCCAGCGGCTGCTGCGCACGTAAGTGGCAAAAAGATGCTCGAAGGTATGAATGGCGGCATTTTCCAGATAGATACCGCCGTTGGGTTTTACCATACGGATGTCGTAGGTGGTAATGTCCCCGTCAATCCGGGAGGTGTACATTCCTACCGTCAGCTTATCGTGATTGACCTGAAAACTTGCGATTTTTTCCATATATAAATTCCTTTCCGAATGCAAGGATGCCTCTTGCGGCGTGTTGTTTTTCATGGCATGGGTTACAGTCCCCGAAGATAGTTTACCACGCATTTGGGCGTTTTTTCGGCAATCTCCATAAAAAAGGAAGGCTCGCGCATATGCTCCAGATCGTGGGCGTCCGAATCTGAAATGCGCCGCCCCGCAAAGGCAAGACTGTCGTCGGGAGGATTTACCTCAATGGCGGCGAATCCGTATTCCGGCGGGATAAAGCCCAGGTTTGCCACAATGGAGTTGGCGCGCTTGTTGGCATGGGCGGGAATGGCAACCCCGCCGTACTCTGCCGCCAGCGGAATCAGCTTTTCGATGCCAAGTGTCAGCGCGTTGATCAGGAGCCGCTCCTCCACTCCGATAAGCTCGTCCGCTTCATTTAATATCAGCTGATTGCCGAACACATCAGTCTGATTGGGAATTGGGGGAAGAAAGCGGTAAATCTCATTTCCGAATGCCAATGCCCCCTCCAGCGTTTCAAACAGGCAGAGCATATGAACTTCCTCACTGGTACAGGCTTCTACGGCCGGAACAACCAGAAGCTCCTGACCTGCCGGGGAAAGCTTCGTCGCAGCCGCACATACCGCAGGAAGATTGCGGGAGGAATTGTGGTCGCTGACGGCAATCACATCTGTTCCCAGCAGCGCTGCCATATTGACAATGTTGTTGGGGGTCATGTCATCGCTTCCGCAGGGGGACAGGCAGGAGTGGATATGGAGATCGTAGGAAACCCTCATGAAAGGGAGGGCTGTTCCAGCCCCACAGCCAGAGCGATCTTCCGGCTCAGTTCAAAGGTCGGGAGATCGCTTGCCAGCACACAGACATTCTGGGCCCTGGCTTTTTCTGCCCCGTCTTTGTCCAGCGGAATATTTTCAGAAAGAATGATGCAGCTGACGTCGCTCAATATTGCCACAGCAATGGAATTCATGTTTCCCATTACAGTGATCCATGCATCGTCTGTTTTTGCCCGTCCCATGACGATGCTGAGCAGATCACAGCAGTATACGCCGTGAATTTCCCGTTCCGCGCCTTCACCGGCGTTAACGATTTTCAGGTTCAGATGGTTTGCCAGTTCGATTGGTGTCATGTGTTTCTTCTCCTTCGCCGTTGTTTTCGCTGTCATTTTCCGGCTTTCGTAAATGTTCCGGTATGTATCGGTTCAGCTTCTGCAGATTGAAAATCAGAGAATTCATGTTTTCCTTGTACCGGTAAATGCATTCGTCCGGGGAGGCCACTCCGCGGACCACATCCTCCGCCAGAGCGTGACAGGTGGGTGCACCGCAGGAGCCGCAGTCCAGTCCCGGAAGAGTGGCTTCCAGTTTCTCCATATCGTTCATTTTCTGCATGGCAATATTGATGTCCTGATCCAGCTTCAGAACCGGCGTGTATTCCAGCGGAGTATCCCATTCCAGCTCTTTTTTGATGCTGCCGGCGTGGTTCAGCGAAACCGGCAGGTATTTTCGGAGACGTTTCAGCTTGGTGCGGGCAATGTAGGGGTTCTCCACCGTCATGACGCCGCCGATGCAGCCCGCGTTGCAGGCGTTGAGCTCGATAAAGTCCAGATGCTCGAACTTTTCGTCCTCCAGATCTTCCAGAACACGGATCACGTTTTCGATGCCGTCCGCCGCCAGATAGTTATCGTTGAGAAGTGCCGATGCCTCTCCGGAGCTGCTGGCCCAGGAGACGCCGATCTTTCCGGATTGGGCGGCGATGGGGGAATGGGCGTCAGCGTGCATGTGCTTGAGAAGCGTGGGATATACGTCGCTGATGGCAACGACTCCGGATACCCAGCTTTTTTCCGTTCCCAGCGGCATTTTGGAGGCGGTCACCTTGGCCGGGCAGGGGGAGATGAAAATGGCGCCGATATCCTCCAGGGGCAGTCCGGTTTTTCGCTGTGCCTCTTCCCGGGACAGCCGTGCCGCCACCTCCACCGGGGCGTTGAGGGGAAGAACGTGTTCGATCAGATTGGGAAACCGAACCCGGATCAGCCGGGTAACCGCAGGGCAGGCCGAGCTGATGACAGGCTTGATGATGTCGGGGGATTTCATGTATTTCCGGGTGGCATCGGAGACGATTTCCGCTGCTTTGGCCACCTCATAAACGCTGTCAAAGCCTATCTCCAGCAAAGCGTTGAGGACGATTTCCACATCTTCCAGATTGTTGAACTGGGCATACAGAGTGGGGGCGGGCAGAGCAATGGTATATTTAAAGTTTTGGAGAATGTCAAGGGAGTCGTAGATGGCTTTCTTGGCATGATGAGGACAGACACGGATGCATTCGCCGCAGTCAATGCACCGCTCTGCAATGATGGTAGCCTTTCCGTCCCGAACGCGGATGGCTTCCGTCGGACATCGCTTGATGCAGTTGATGCAGCCCTTGCATTTATCCCTGTCCAGTGTGACGGAATGAAAAAAGCTGTTCAAATCAATCACCGTTCCCTTTCCATTATGGGTCGGACGAAGAGGAAATGTTTCTTTCTTCTTCCGGCTTTTCCGGCAGTTTCGTGTTATGACGACAGCTTGACCTTCATGAACACGGTGGTGCCGACTCCCACGGTGGAGTCAATCTTCATTACATCGGAATTCTTTTTCATGTTGGAAAGCCCCATTCCGGCGCCGAAGCCGAGGGAACGAACCTCGTCCGGTGCGGTGGAATAGCCTTCCTGCATGGCGAGCTCAATATCGGGGATGCCCTTGCCGTGATCCGCCAGGGTCATGGTGACCCATTCGGGCGAGATCTCCACATCAATGACACCGCCGTGAGCGTGGATGACCATATTGATTTCCCCTTCATACAAGGCGATTGCCACCTTGCGGATCGCTCCCGGATCGACTCCCAGCTGCCGCAGGGTCTTTTTCACCGAGGCGGAAGCTTCTCCGGCACGGGTAAAATCCTCGCCGTCCACATCATAGTGCAGTTTGATGGAATTCATTAGAGCTGATTTCCTCCTCGCAGTCCGTTTTCCCACAGAAGTCCGCAGGCTGTAAACATACGGTGGGTGGTGGTCATGAGAGCGATTCCTCGCTCATCCGCCAGCCGGATCATGTCCTCATCCGGTTTTTTTCCGCGGACAAAAATTACACAGAGCATGTCCATCATATCGGCGGTGCGAATCACCTGACAGTTGACCAAACCGGTGAGGAGGATGGACTGATCCTTCACATAGGCGAGCACGTCGCTCATCATATCCGACCCGCAGGCGATGTGAACTTCCTGATTTAAATAGGGAGCGCCGGTAATTACCTCACAGTCCAGAATCGTTTTAATATCGTTGACAGTCATATACAATAGCCTCCAATAAAATAGGAAAATCAAATTTGGGGTAAGGGGACGCAGGAACGGCCCGTTCCTCTTTTTATCGACAGGAAAATACGTAAAAGCACTGGATTTGGGGTCATATTAATAAATATATGACCATTATAGCATTGTACAGTCCATAAGTGCAATATACTAAATTTGAAGAATGGTATTTTGTTTGGAATAGCTAAAAAAAAGGGGTACCTTTTTATCAGAAACTTACTAGCTTTTTGTCGAAATAAGTGATATAATACCAATTGTGTGTAAACTTTGCTGTTACGCCCGGCTGTTTTCGGGAACATTTGTTTATTTTTTAACAATGTTTTGCGAGAGCGGCACTGTCAGGAATGTCGTTGGCCGGGACATGACCAGTTTACGATACCATATGAAATGAAGAGATATTTCAAGGAGGTTTTTGCATGGCTAAAACTACGGGCACCGTTCCTTTTTCCGGCACTCCGGAACAGGAAAAAGAGCTGCAGCAGGTGATCGCCGAGCATGGGCACGACAAGGGCGCGCTGATGCCGGTACTGCAGAAAGCACAGGGAATTTACGGATATCTTCCTATTGAAGTGCAGAAAATGATCGCGGCAGGACTTAACGTTCCGCTGGAGGAGGTTTACGGCGTCGCCACCTTCTATAGCCAGTTCTCTCTTTATCCGAAGGGAAAATATAAAATCAGCGTGTGCCTGGGAACCGCCTGCTATGTAAAGGGTTCCGGCGATGTGTTTGACCGTCTCTGCAAAAAGCTGAATCTGAAGAGCGGACAGTGCACTCCCGACGGACGCTACTCTCTGGATGCCTGCCGCTGTGTAGGTGCCTGCGGACTTGCTCCCGTGCTTACCGTTAACGACGAGGTGTACGGCAAGGTGACTGTTGACGACGTGGATACGATTCTCGCGAAATACGCCGAGTAAGTGTCTGCGGCGGGGGAGGCTTGATTTGCGATGATGACTGAGCTGTCTCTGAATGTTCTCGATATCGCCCAGAATTCCATCAAGGCCGGGGCTTCTCTTGTCACGGTGGCGCTGCGGCGGGACACTGCCCGAAAACGCCTTGTGATTCGGATTGAGGACAATGGCTGCGGCATGACAAAGGAACAGACGGAGCGGGTCGTCGATCCCTTTTATACCACACGCACCACCCGTAAGGTTGGCTTGGGAGTACCTTTTTTCAAGATGTCGGCGGAAATGACGGGCGGAAGCTTCGGCATTGAAAGCGTCATCGGAAAGGGCACCGCCGTTTGGGCGGAATATTGCTATGAGCATATCGATATGCTCCCGCTGGGGGATATGGCGGCAACCATGACCGCGATGATCAGCGTCAACCCCGCAATCGATTTTGTCTATTCCTATTCCCGCGATGAGACTTCTTTTTCCGTGGACACCCGGGAGGTGAAAGCGGTTTTGGAGGGCGCTCCGGTGAATTCTCCGGAGGTTCTGGGATTTATCCGGGATATGATCGTGGAAAACCAGTCGGAAATCGATCATGCGGCCAACACAGCCCCTTAGACTGTTTCCTGCAGTTTTTAAAACGGTAATTTTAGAAAGGAATGAGGATTCGTATGAAAAGCTTGGCAGAACTTCAGGCGATTCGTGATAAAATGAAAAATCAGATGAATGTTCGGAACGACGATGAGGATAAGATCCGTGTGGTTGTCGGTATGGCAACCTGCGGTATCGCCGCTGGCGCCCGTCCGGTGCTGAACGCCTTTACCGAAGAAGTGGCAAAGAGAAATCTTTCGAACGTTTCCGTAGCCCAGACAGGCTGCATCGGCATTTGCCAGTATGAGCCCGTTGTCGAGGTTTACACCCCCGACGGCCAGAAAACCACATATGTGAAAATGACCGCGGAAAAGGCGGTTCAGGTAGTGGCAAACCACCTGGTGAACGGAAATGTAGTTGCCGAATACACCATTGGCAGCGTTGCGAAATAAGAGGAGGATAAAGAATGTATCGTTCCCATGTATTAGTCTGCGGCGGTACCGGCTGTACCTCTTCGGGCAGTCAGCAGATCATCACAACCCTCGAGCAGGAAATTGCCCGCAACGGGTTGGAAAATGAAGTAAAAGTTGTCAAGACCGGCTGCTTCGGTCTCTGCGCGCTGGGCCCGATTATGGTAATTTACCCGGAGGGAAGCTTCTACTCTGCCGTCAAGGTTGAGGATATTCCGGAAATCGTTTCCGAGCACCTGCTGAAGGGCCGTATTGTAAAGCGTCTGCTGTATTCCGAGACGGTTCAGGAGGACAGCGTAAAGTCCCTGAACGAGACTCAGTTCTATAAAAAACAGCAGAGAATTGCGCTCAACAACTGCGGCGTCATTGATCCCGAAAATATTGAAGAATACATAGCGTTTGACGGTTACGCCGCTTTGGGCAAGGTTTTGACCGAGATGACTCCCGAGGATGTCATCAAGATCATCACCGACAGCGGTCTGCGGGGACGCGGCGGCGGAGGATTCCCCACCGGTCGGAAATGGGCGTTTGCCGCGGCAAATGCTGCCGATCAGAAATATGTCTGCTGCAACGCGGATGAGGGCGACCCGGGTGCGTTCATGGACCGTTCCATTTTGGAAGGCGATCCCCACGTTGTTCTGGAGGCAATGGCCATTGCCGGCTATGCCATCGGCGCAAATCAGGGCTACATTTACGTTCGTGCAGAGTACCCCATCGCAGTAAAACGACTGGAAATTGCCATCGGTCAGGCTCGTGAATACGGCCTGCTGGGCGACCACATTTTCGGCACAGACTTCTCCTTCGACGTTGAAATCCGCCTGGGCGCAGGCGCTTTCGTATGCGGCGAGGAGACTGCTCTGATGACCTCCATTGAAGGCCATCGCGGTGAGCCGAGACCCCGTCCTCCGTTCCCGGCAGTCAAGGGTCTGTTCGGCAAGCCCACCATCCTCAATAACGTGGAAACCTGGGCAAATATTCCCCAGATCATCAATAAAGGCTCTGACTGGTTCCGTACCATCGGTACCGAAGGCTCCAAGGGCACCAAGGTGTTCGCACTGGGCGGCAAGATTCACAATACCGGTCTGGTTGAGGTTCCCATGGGAACTACCCTGCGGGAAATCATTGAAGAGATCGGCGGCGGCATTCCCAATGGCAAGAAGTTTAAGGCAGCACAGACCGGAGGTCCTTCCGGCGGATGCATTCCCGCTTCTTTGATCGACACCCCCATTGATTACGACAGCCTGATCGCAATCGGCTCCATGATGGGCTCCGGCGGTCTGATTGTAATGGACGAGGACACCTGCATGGTGGATATCGCCAAGTTCTTCCTGGAATTCACCGTAGATGAATCCTGCGGCAAATGTGCCCCCTGCCGGATCGGTACCAAGCGGATGTACGAGATGCTGTCCCAGATCTGCAAGGGCAACGCAACGCTGGAAGACATCGACAAGCTGGAAGCGCTGTGCTATGAAATCAAAGCCGGCTCTCTCTGCGCTCTGGGTCAGACAGCTCCCAACCCGGTGCTCTCCACTCTGAAATATTTCCGTGACGAGTATGTTGCTCACGTTGTGGACAAGAAATGTCCGGCCGGCGTCTGCAAAGACCTGCTGACCTACGAGATCGACGCCGACAAGTGCAAAGGATGCACCCTCTGCGCACGTCAGTGCCCGGTCGGCGCCATCAGCGGCACCGTGAAACAGCCACACGTCATCGACAAGTCCAAGTGCATCAAGTGCGGCGCCTGCATGGAGAAATGCCGGTTTGGTGCAATTTCAAAGAAATAGAGGAGATTGCCGGATTATGGAAAATGTAACATTGAAAATCAATAATATTCCTGTAACCGTGCCGAAGAATACCACGATTATCGAAGCGGCCCGGACAGCGGGAATTAATATCCCGACCCTCTGTTACCTGAAGGGGATCAACGAAATCGGCGCGTGCCGTATGTGCCTGGTTGAGATTAAGGGCGCCCGCAGCTTTGCGGCAGCCTGCGTTCAGCCGGTAGGCGAGGGAATGGAAGTGTTCACCAACACTCCCGCTCTGGTGCGTAACCGGAAAAATACGCTGGAACTGGTGCTCTCCACCCACGACAAAAAATGTCTGTCCTGCTCCCGCAGCGGTAACTGCGAACTGCAGGCTCTGTGCCGTCAGTACGGCATCGAGGATACGGATAAGTATGCGGGCACAATGAACCAGTATGAGCTGGATACCTCTGCGGCTCACATGATCCGCGACAACAATAAGTGCATCCTGTGCCGCCGCTGCGTTGCCGCCTGCGCTAAGGTGCAGGGGATCGGCGTTATCGGTGCCAATCAGCGTGGCTTTAAAGCTCACATCGGTTGTGCATTTGAGGAAGACCTGGCGGATACCGCCTGCGTTTCCTGCGGACAGTGCATCGCTGTCTGCCCCACCGGCGCTCTTTATGAGAAAGACGCTACTGCCGATGTCTTTGCCGCTCTGAATGATCCTTCCAAGCATGTGGTTGTACAGACTGCTCCCGCCGTCCGCGCCGCACTGGGTGAGGCATTCGATCTGCCCATCGGCACCAACGTTCAGGGCAAGATGGTTGCTGCCCTCCGCCGCCTGGGCTTTGATAAGGTGTTTGACACCGATTTCTCGGCTGACCTGACCATTATGGAAGAGGCCAATGAGTTTATTGAGCGTGTCAAAACCGGCGGAAAGCTGCCGCTGATTACCTCCTGCTCTCCCGGCTGGGTAAAATTCTGCGAGCATTATTATCCGGACTTTATCGACAATCTGTCCTCCTGCAAATCTCCTCAGCAGATGTTCGGCGCCATCGTCAAGACTTACTATGCTGAGAAGAACGGCATTGATCCCAAGGACATTTATGTTGTTTCCGTGATGCCCTGCACCGCGAAGAAGTTTGAAAAGGGCCGTGACGATCAGTCTGCTGCCGGCGTTGCCGACATTGATGCGGTTCTTACCACCCGTGAGCTGGCCAAGATGATTAAAAAGGCCGGTCTGCTCTTCACCGAGCTGCCGGATGAAGAATACGACCTGCCTCTGGGCATCGGTTCCGGCGCCGGCATGATCTTCGGCGCTACCGGTGGCGTTATGGAGGCTGCTCTCCGTACGGCTGTGGAAACTCTGACCGGCACTAAGCTGGAAGGCGCCGCACTGGACTTCACCGACGTGCGCGGCACCCAGGGCGTGAAGGAAGCCACTTATAAAGTAGGCGACCTGAATGTCCGCGTAGCGGTAGCTTCCGGTCTGGCTAATGCAAGAGCGTTGCTGGACAGCATCCGCGAAGGCAAAGCAAGCTACGACTTTATCGAAATCATGGCTTGCCCCGGTGGCTGCGTCAATGGCGGCGGTCAGCCCATTCAGCCCGCTTCTGTCCGCAATAATAAGGACATTAAGGCACTCCGCGCCAGCGTTCTTTATAACGGGGATAAGAATCTGCCTCTCCGTAAGTCCCATGAGAATCCGGTGATTCAGGAGCTCTATAATACCTATCTGGAGAAGCCCGGAAGTCACAAGGCTCATGCGATTCTGCATACCACCTATGTAAAACGCGGCCTGTAAGCGAGATTTATCTTGCTTGATTTCGTCCCGACGAACCAAAAGCCCGGTTTGAAAATCCGCATGGATTTTCAAACCGGGCTTTTTCAGTAATGTGCATGAGTTTCCAAGAGCGTTTTGTCAGCTTAGAGCCCGAGAAACTCCAACATAAGCCGGGAAACGGCATTGGCTTTTTCCAAGGTGTCCATTTCGCAGAATACACGAATGAGCGGCTCTGTACCGGAGAAACGGCAGATAATCCAGCCTCCGTTTTTAAAGTAAACCTTACAGCCATCCAGGTAAGACACCTTTTCAACTTCCATACCAAAATCAGGCAGCTTCTTTTCCGTAAAGAGAAGCTCCTGAAGCTCCGCCTTTTTTTCGTGAGAAAAACGGGTGTCATATTCGCTCATTTCATGAGGGCCGAATTCCTGTTTGATTTCATGAAGAATGTCGGTTAACGGTTTGCCAATCACACAGACCATTTCCACCAGAAGTGCGGCCGCATAAATACCGTCCTTTCCGCTGATATGTCCCCGTACGGTAAGACCGCCGGAACTTTCTCCGCCGATCAGTGCGCCGGTTTCATCCATCTTTTCGGAAATATACTTAAAGCCTACAGGCACTTCATAACAGGTCTGGCCGAATTTCGCCGCCATTTTATCCAAAAGGTGAGTTGTGGCAATGTTGCGCACAGCAGGGCCTTGCCATCCTTTGTACTTGACCAGATAGTAGTACAGGAGTACCAGAATATCATTGGGATGAATAAAATTGCCTTTGCTGTCGATCACCCCGATCCGGTCGGCATCGCCATCAGTGGCAACCCCCAGATCAAAGCGGTTTTCCACCACCATCTGAGACAGGCGCTGCAGTGTTTTGGCGGAAGGGGAGGGAAGCCGACCGCCGAACAGGGCGTCATGCCGGTCATTAATTACTTCCACATCGCAGCGGCATGTCAGCAGAATCGTAAGCAGGGAAGTCTTGCTGACGCCGTACATGGGATCAACCAGAACCCGGAGATTGCGGGCTTTGATTTTTTCCACATCCAGTATATTGAGAATGCTGTCAATGTACTGGTTGCGGGGATTGATTTCCTGAACCAGCCCCCGGGCCAGCGCCTCCTCATACTCCATATGCTTCACGTCATCCTGCGTGATCTTGGAAATTTCCGCTTCAATTTCAGAGGTAACCCCGGCGGTTGCATCCCTTCCTCCCGAGGTAAAAACCTTAATGCCATTGTATTCGGCGGGATTGTGAGAAGCGGTAACCGCCATGCCGTATGCGGCCCCTGTCTGCTTTACGGTAAACATAATCAGCGGGGTCGGTGCATCCTGATTGATGAGTTTGGTGTGAATTCCGTTTCCGGCGAGAACATCACAGACCCATTTTGCTGCAATGTCCGACATAAAGCGACGGTCGTATCCGATGATAAAATCCTTGCCCGAAACCTGCTCCGCTTTCATTTTGTTGGCCAATGCCTGCGTAAGAAGATTGATATTGGCTCGTGTAAACTCCTCGCCGATGACAGCCCGGAAGCCGCCGGTTCCAAAATGAATCATGATTCCATCTCCTTAATGTGATGATGCAAAAAAGCGTTCTGCCGCCATATTCCAATGCGGTGCTGCCGCATGGTTAACATCAATTATAAAAATTATAGAACCTTTTTTCCGGATGTCAATAGAAAAGCGAAGCAGTGCAAATTATTTCTTTTTTCATGTAAGGAAACCTTCCAATTGCGGCAGCCCTGCCGAAACGGTTCAGTGAAATTCTGGGAGATGAGGATTTTCCTCTGTTTTGGGGCAATCTAAGGGGGCGGAAAGCGTTTCATAGCGGGATCTTGAGGCAGCCGGACGCCTTTTTTGATAATAGCTGCATCCATTGACGGTTACTGCGCTGATATGAGCGCCTTCACGAAGCTTACAGTATCCTTCCTCCTGATATTGGCAGTCTTCCGAGCAGGTAATCAAATTCAAAATGATCGCCGTTCCTTTCTCTTCCGTGAGCGGAAAATGAATTTCATTCTTCCAGTCCGACAGTACTTCCTGCCGTTAGTATGGGGCCGTGAAATTCAGAATATTCTCCGGTGGCAGGCAAAGGACAAAATCATCGGTGGCATATTTTGCGTGGTATAAATTTCAACAGAAACTGTAAGACTAAACGATAGAAAGCCGGTTTGCGGATGCCGTTTGAAACGATGTTTTTCAAACGGTGCTTTTGTCTCCCAAACGGCCTGTTTTGCGGGGGAAGGCTCACAGGCCCAAATCCCAGTCTCTGCGAAAAGGATGGATCGTTCATTATGAAGAAATACTTCGCTCTGTCAGCGGCAACCCTTCTGGCGGTTGCGTTTTTGCTTTCCATGCCCGTCATATTTGAAAATACGGTGGTGCAGGTGCAGGTGATGCATCCTGCGGTACGCAGCGCCAATACGGATATTACGGTGAGCGGAACAGTGGAAGCGAAGGGACGTCAGGACGTTACGGTAGAAATTCCGGTTGTAGCCGGGCAGGTAAATGTCTCTGTGGGGGATTCAGTGGAGGTCAATCAGGTCTTGGCAATGGTGGATACCGAAGCAACCCGCGGGGCCATTCTGAACCTGATCGGCTCCAGCGATCTCATCCCCAAGGAGTATATTTCCGCCATGGGAAGTATTTCAGGCCTGTCACAGCTTGGCCTGGAGGAAGCACAGAACTATCTTTCGCAGGATTTGATTCCAACCCAGATTCTTGCGCCGGCCAGCGGAGTTGTCACTTCCATCAATATGGTGCCGGGAACGCTGTCTCTCCCCAAAACCGCTCTCTGCACCATCTCAAAAACCGACTCTCTCCGGCTCAAAATGTCGGTGGGCGAGGATTGGGCGGATCAGGTCAATGCAGGCGACAGTGTAGTATTCAAAGCCAACGCCACCGGCGATGAGAATTACGCAGGCAAAGTGGAACGGATTTTTCCTTCGGCTGTGGAAACCGTAGTAGGCACCTCGCGCCAGACGGTGGTGGGAATGTATGTAGACATTCTGGGAAACACCAGCCGGCTGAAGCCCGGCTATTCCGTCAACGGGGTGATTCGCAAGCCCAGTGAAAAAAAAGTGATGATCATTCCCTATGAAGCGATCTCCCAGGACGAGGACAATCAGGAGTACGTTTACATTTTTCAAAAATCCCGGGCAGTCCGCCGCAACATTTCCACGGGACAGGAATTCTCTTACGGCGCTGAGGTGACCGCCGGACTTACCTCGCAGGACCTTTTGATTACAGATGCCTCCCTCATTCCGGATGACGGAACGCTGGCAGTCATCAAAAACAAGTGACTTCCGGAAGGCTTCGGAAAGGAATGACTGAAAAATGAATTTTTTGGCGGGCGGAATGAAAAATATTATGCGGAAGAAGCTGCGGTCCCTCCTGACAATCGGGGGAATTGCCATCGGGGTTCTTTCCGTGATTATTATTTCCATCATTGGCGAGGTGGGAAAGGTTACGGTCAATTCGGAACTGAACAGTATGGGAATCGGCGGGCTTTGCGTGCGGGCCACAGGGGATGACAGCGGAAATAAAGTTCTTTCCCGCACGGAACTTGAAGTGGTGCAGAAAAACTCCAGCGTCAGTCAGGCCACCCCGCTCATCACCGACATGACCAGCATTGTTTCCCGGGGGCTGCGGACCCAGGCAGTCGTGTGGGGAATTGACTCCAATGCGTCCAGCATTGTTTCCATGGAACTGATGTACGGGCGGTTAATCAACAAAAGTGACATCAATTCCAAAGCGCAGATCTGCGTGGTAGATGAATCCTTCGCGAAACTGATCTACAAGCGGAGCAATATTGTGGGCAAAAGCCTCAATCTGCTGATTGACGGCAGGTACGTCCCCTTTACGGTAGTGGGGGTTGTGGAATCCGGAGGAAACCTGCTCCAGAGTTTGATGGGGGAGATGGTGCCCACTTTTCTTTATGCTCCGTACACCACGGTTACCGGACTTTCCAAGAACGAAAAATTCTCCCAGATTGTAGCAAAGCTTAAGGATTCTGCAGATGAGACGGTGGCGGCCGGCAGTATTGTACAGGAGCTGAACGGTCAGATGGGCGGAACGGGAAAGGTGAAAGTGGAAAACCTCAACCAGCAGAAGGATAAGCTGAACGGAATCCTAAATCTCATCACAACGATCCTCTCCATTATCGGGGGAATTTCCCTGATTGTAGCGGGGCTATCCATTATGACGGTGATGCTGGTCACCGTCAACGAGAGAACGCGGGAGATCGGCATCAAAAAATCCATCGGCGCCAGCCGCAGGATCATTCTTCTGGAATTTTTGTCGGAATCTTTGCTTTTGTCCCTCATAGGCAGTATAATTGGTTCAGCAGCCGGAATTGCCCTTGGCGGGCTGGGATGTATGTTTGCCGGATTTCCCCTTGTTATCAATTTGGGAACGGTAGGGTTCTGCATTCTTTTTTCCGTCTGCATCGGTATTGTGTTCGGAGTGTATCCTGCCCGCAAGGCAGCCATGATGAGGCCGGTGGAAGCACTTCGCTACGAATAATGACATCATGACGATAAATGGGGGATTCCTTTGAATTTTCTTGCAAGTCCCAATCTCCCGCGCTCCCTGCACAGTGAGCCGGGGATGCGGGTTATGCTGGTGTCTGCCCGGTATCCATTTGTGGCCGAAGACCTGGAAAGACTGGGCGTCCTTGCCATTCCGGTGGAAGCATATCCGAAACTGCCCGAACCGGTGGCGTGCCATCCGGATCTTGTCTGCCACCATTTGGGGGGAAACCGGATTTTGGTTTATCCCGGCAATCCCGCGCTGGACAATGCGCTGAAAAAATTGGGGATGGAGCTTTTGCGTCCCACCGTTCCTGCAGGGAAAAAGTATCCTGCCGATACGGCGCTGTGCGCGGCTCGGATGGGAGACCGACTGTTCTGCCGGGAGAGCTCTACCGATCCCGTTTTGCTGCGGGAATGCGGGCGAGTGAGAAATGTTCGTCAGGGATATACCAAATGCTCGACCCTTATTGTGGACGAGCGTTCCGCGATTACTTCCGACGCCGGTATTGCCGCCGCTTTGGAAGAGGAAGAAATGGAGGCCTTGCTGATTTCTCCCGGAAAGATTCTGCTGGAGAGCTATGATACCGGCTTTATCGGCGGATGCGGAGGAAAGATCAGCCGCGACCGGATGTATTTCACCGGGAAGCTTCGGCATCCTGATGCCGTGCGGATCAGGAAATTTCTTGAAATAAGGGGAATCGAACCGGTGGAAGGAAGCGGGGAAGAGCTGATTGACGTGGGCTCCCTTCTTCCTTTGACAGAATAGCAAAAGGGAAAGCCTTCGGCGTGAAACGCCGAAGGCTTTCCCTTTTCAGAGCTTAGCGCGACCAGGCTGCAACCGGGGATTTTACAGCCACATATGTTCTACAAAAATTTTGATGCCGATCAGAATCAGAATGGTGCCTCCGAAAATTTCCGCTTTGGAGTTGAGCTTATCGCCGATTTTGATTCCCAGCCGAACAAAAATGACGCTCAAAACGAAGGTGGTAGCGGCAATGAGGAGGACAGCCGGGAAGATGGAAAGGCCGTCCATGGCAACAAGGCTGACGCCCACAGCCAGGGCGTCAATACTGGTGGCGATGGCCTGTACCAGCAGCATCGTCAGAGAAAAGGGCTTGGTAGAGCAGGTAGAATCATGATGGAGACCGTCCCAGATCATTTTCCCACCGATCAGTGCCAGAAGAATCAGGGCGATCCAATGGTCGAAAGCGGAAATCTGCTGGGCGAAAAGTGAACCGGCGTAGTAGCCGATCAGCGGCATGAGAGCCTGAAAGGTACCGAACGCGAATCCGGTAGCCAAAGTCCGTTTCCAGTCCATTTTGTAGCACATGCCGTTGGTGGCGGAAACGGCGGCGGCATCCATGGAAAGTCCGATGCCGATCAGAAGAACCTGAAGAAATAATGTTGCATTCATAATTGTAATTCCATCCTTTTTTAGCGGCAGCACCGCCGAGCAGTAAAAGCGGTTCAGCTATATTATATATTTGAATTTCGGAGACTATATGCGGGTATCAAGAAGCTCCGAATATTGTGCGCGGAATTCGTCAAACCGATCCTCATCCAGCGCCTGACGGATTTTTTCCATCAGTGTGTTGTAGAAATAGAGATTGTGCATGACAGCCAGACGCATCCCCAGCATCTCGTTGGCTTTGATAAGATGGCGGATATAAGCACGGCTGTGGCGGCGGCAGGTGGGACAGTCACATTCTTCGTCAATGGGACGGTCGTCTTCCATATACTTGGCGTTGGAGATGTTGATGATCCCTTTCCATGTGTTCAGGTGACCGTGGCGGGCGTTCCGGGAGGGCATTACGCAGTCAAAGATGTCCACGCCCCGCGCCACACTTTCAATGATGTTGGAGGGAGTTCCCACCCCCATCAGATAGCGGATTTTATCTGCGGGCATGAAAGGTTCCACCGAGTCGATAATCCGGTACATTTCCTCCTTTGGCTCGCCCACGGCAAGACCGCCGATGGCGTAGCCGTCCAGATCCAGCTCAGCGATGTCCTTCATGTGCTGAATGCGCAGCTCATCAAACGTGCAGCCCTGATTGATTCCGAAGAGCAGCTGATTGGGATTGATGGTGTCCGGCAGAGAATTGAGACGCTTCATTTCTTCCTTGCAGCGGATGAGCCAGCGTGTCGTGCGGTCACAGCTGGCCTTGGAATAGGCGTAGGGCGCGGGGTTTTCCACGCATTCGTCAAAGGCCATGGCAATGGTAGAGCCCAGATGAGATTGAATCTGCATACTGACCTCGGGAGACATAAAGATTTTCTTTCCGTCCACATGGGAATTGAAATGAACGCCCTCTTCGGTAATCTTCCGCAGCTTTGCCAGCGAAAACACCTGGAATCCACCGCTGTCGGTGAGAATCGGGCGCTGCCATCCCATGAATTTGTGGAGGCCGCCCCGGCGGTAAATCACGTCATCGCCCGGGCGGACATGGAGGTGGTAGGTGTTGCAAAGCTCCACCTGACACTTTAAGTCCACCAGATCGTAGGAGGAAACGCCTCCTTTAATAGCGGCGGCAGTGCCTACATTCATAAAGGCGGGAGTTTGGACGACGCCGTGAACCGTGGCGAATTCCCCGCGGCGGGCGTGGCCCTGTTTCTTAATCAATCGGTACATAGTAAAAATTGCCTTTCTTTGGTCGGCGGTATGCCGGTTATTTTTGCTGAATACCTAAGAAAAATTCTGTCAAAGGATCAGCATTGCGTCCCCGAAGGAGAAAAACCGGTATTTTTCTTCCACGGCGGTATGATAAGCATTCATGGTATGGTCGAATCCGCAGAAGGCCGAAACCAGCATGATCAGTGTGCTTTCGGGAAGATGGAAATTGGTAATCAGTCCATCGATACACTTAAATTCATACCCGGGATAGATAAAAATATCCGTGTAGCCGCTGCATTCTTTGATTTCTCCCTGAAATGTGGCAACGCTTTCCAAAGTGCGGCAGGAGGTGGTTCCTACAGCGATGACCCGTCCGCCCTGCGCCTTGGTGCGGTTGATTTTTTCGGCGGCTTCCTGGGGCATAAAATAGTGCTCGGAGTGCATTTTATGCTGATTTACGTCGTCCACCTTCACCGGGCGAAAGGTGCCGAGCCCTACATGAAGGGTAATTTCGGCAATGTCAACTCCCTTTTCCTTGGCTTTGGCCATCAGCTCCTTGGTGAAATGAAGTCCCGCAGTGGGCGCCGCGGCAGACCCCAGATCCTTGGAATAAACGGTCTGGTAGCGCTCCTTGTCGGAGAGCTTTTCCGTGATGTAAGGGGGCAGAGGCATCTGGCCGATCCGATCCAGGACAGTGAAAATGTTCTCTTCACAGGTGAATTCGATGATGCGGTTGCCATCCTCCTGCACAGTCACAATCTCGCCGGTCAGGATTCCGTTCCCGAAGACCAGCTTTACGCCTTCTTTGGCACGCTTTCCCGGCTTTACCAGCGTTTCCCACCGGTTGGGGGATTTCTGTTCCAGCAGAAGGAGCTCCACATCGGCGCCGGTATCCTGCCGTTTGCCATAGAGCCGGGCCGGAATGACGCGGGAATTGTTTACCACAAGGAGATCTCCGGGGTTGAGATAGTCCAGAATGTCATAAAAATGCCGGTGGAGGATGTCGCCCGTCCGCCGGTTCAATATCATCAGCCGTGAGGAATCCCGTGGTTCAACGGGAGTCTGGGCGATAAGCTCATGGGGAAGATCGTAGTAAAAGTCGCTGGTTTTCATCAGGGAGGCCTCGTTTCTTGATATTGGTAATAGGTGGGGCATTGTCGGAAATATGTCCTTGTATCAAATACATATGTATTTGATTAATAGAATCCTTCTCCGGGCCGACGCATCTTCTGTGACAAATTCCAATTGACATCTGCGGCGGCCCATGCTATGATAAAAGCACAATCGGATAGAGGTGCGAATGTTCAAAAGTAGTGATGCCGCAGGCTGCCAAGCCGAAGGACGGATCATAAAAGGGGACTTCGCCGAAGAAAAAAAGTCGGCAGCTTTTTTTCTGGTCTTAGAGTGAATAACTCTGGGATTGTCATCATATGATGTGATGGAGAGCTATCGGCTAGAAACAGGATACAGTCCGCCGTCCGTGTGCGCCGGCAGAGGCAGCTTGTTCGCAGGTCAACGTTTTCTATTATAGTATAAGATGAGCCGGTTTTCAACCGGTTTTTTTTATACGCATTTTAAAAAAGCAATTGATGTGGCTGCTTGCGTGAAAGTCCCAAAAACAGCCGTAATGCAATGGGTCAATCAAAGTTTTTTCAGGGAAAATGCTGCGAAGGAATGGGGGAGACAGATGAGTCAGGGAAAAAAGATTCGGGTAACCGTTTGGAATGAGTTTCGCCATGAGAAAAGCTCGGAGGAAGTGGGCGCGATTTATCCGGACGGAATTCATGGATGTCTGGCGGCAATGTTAAAAGAAAAAGGCGGCTTTCAGACCGGAACCGCTACTCTGGATGAGCCGGAACACGGCCTGACGGAGAAAGTTCTGGACAATACCGACGTGCTGTGCTGGTGGGGACACCAGGCCCACGAGGAAGTGTCGGATGAAATTGCGGAAAAGGTGGTAAACCGGGTTCTGTGCGGAATGGGACTGATTGTGCTTCATTCCGGCCACCAGTCCAAAATTTTTCGCCGTCTGATGGGAACTACCTGCAATTTGAGCTGGCGGGAGGATGGAACCAATTCGCGGGTGTGGCCGGTGAATCCCGCCCATCCTATCGTTCAGGGAATCGGCAGGTACATTGACCTTCCCCAGGAGGAAATGTACAGCGAGCCTTTTGATATTCCGCAGCCCGATGAGCTGGTATTCATCAGTTGGTACAAGGGTGGAGAAGTGTTCCGCAGCGGATGTGTATTCAATCGGGGTGCCGGGAAAATATTCTATTTCCAGCCCGGTCACGAGACCTATCCCGTGTATCATAACGAAAAAATTCAGCAGGTAATCTGCAATGCGGTGAATTATGTGGCGCCAGTGATCCGGACGGAACAGCCGATGTCCTGTGACTGGGTAAAAGCTCTGGAATATTGAGGGCGTTTTGAGGGTTCATGACCGGCTGAAATGGCGTAGGGAATACTGTTTCCGACGATCTGCGTTGGATTCATTGCAAATAACAGTTTCAGAGAGGAATGGGAATCAGAATGAAAAATTTTAATGTGGGAATTATCGGTGCGACCGGCATGGTGGGACAGCGATTTGCTATTCTGCTGGAGAACCATCCGTGGTTTCATGTAACGACTCTGGCAGCTTCTTCCAGAAGCGCCGGAAAGACGTACAAGGAGGCTGTGGGAAACCGCTGGGCAATGCCGAAGCCCATGCCGAAGGCAATGGAGAATCTGGTGATTCTGGATGCCACGGCGGACATTGACAAAATTGCTTCTCAGGTGGATTTTGTGTTCTGCGCAGTGGATATGCCGAAGGAAGAAATCAAAAAGCTGGAAGAGGCTTATGCCAAAGCGGAGTGCCCGGTTATTTCCAATAATTCGGCCAACCGCTTCACTCCCGATGTCCCCATGATCGTACCGGAGATCAATGCCGACCATGCCGCAGTCATCGAGTCCCAGCGGAAACGATTGGGAACAAAGCGGGGGTTCATTGCGGTAAAGTCCAACTGCTCCCTCCAGAGCTACGTTCCTGCCCTTCATCCGCTGATGGCGGAATTTGGCGTGAAGGCGGCGTTGGTCTGCACCTACCAGGCAATTTCCGGGGCGGGAAAAACCTTTGAGACTTTTCCTGAAATCATGGACAATGTAATTCCCTACATCGGTGGGGAAGAAGAAAAGAGTGAGAAGGAGCCCCTGAAAATCTGGGGTACTCTGAAGGACGGAGAAATTGTCTGTGCCTCCAAACCGTCCATTACCGCGCAGTGCCTGCGCGTTCCCGTGAGCGACGGCCACATGGGCGCTGTTTTTGTCAGCTTCGACAAGAAGCCTACCATGGACCAGATCAAGGAAAGATGGGCATCCTTCAAAGGCGAGCCACAGGAACTGGAGCTTCCTTCCGCTCCCAAACAGTTTTTGCATTATTTTGAGGAGGAGAACCGGCCCCAGACAAAGCTGGACCGTGACCTTGAAAACGGAATGGCTGTTTCCATCGGCCGTCTCCGCCCCGATACCCAGTATGACTACAAATTTGTCTGCCTGTCCCATAATACCTGCCGCGGCGCGGCTGGCGGTGCGGTTCTGATGGCGGAGCTTCTGGCTGCCAAAGGGTATCTGGACTAGGCGGAGTTTTTTGCAAACTGTCCTCTGCAAGCTTCACACAAACCCTGCAGTCCGGCATAAGATAGGGTAGGAAGCCCGCCCCGCGGCGGAAAAGCCTACATTATTATAAGGAGGATCCTTTGTTGAAACAACATATTTTTAAAGGCGCCGGCGTTGCGATCATTACTCCCATGTATCCGGACGGCTCCATCAATTATGATAAGCTGGGCCAGATCATTGAGGATCAGATCGCGGGAAATACCGACGCGATCATTATCTGCGGCACCACAGGCGAGTCGGCCTGTATGACCGATCAGGAACATATCGACTGCATCTCCTATGCGGTTCGGAAGGTGAACGGACGTATCCCGGTTGTTGCGGGAGCGGGAAGCAACGATACCGGCTATGCGGTGGAGCTTTCCAAAGAAGCAAAGAATCTGGGGGCCGATGCGCTGCTCCATGTGACGCCTTACTACAACAAAACGTCCCAGCGGGGACTGATTCAGCATTTCACCAGAATTGCCGACGCAACAGATCTGCCGGTTATCCTGTATAATGTGCCAAGCCGTACCGGCACCAACATTGCTCCTGCAACCTATCAGATTCTTTCCGGGCATCCGAATATTGCCGCGGCGAAGGAAGCCAGCGGCAACATTTCCCACATTGCTCAGGTGAAAGCTCTCTGCGGCGACAACCTTGATCTTTATTCCGGCAACGATGATCAGATCGTCCCCATTCTGTCTCTCGGCGGTGTAGGTGTCATCTCTGTGCTGTCCAATGTGATGCCGAAGGAAACCCACATGATCTGCCAGAAATTCTTTGACGGCGACACAGCCGGTGCGGCGGCTCTTCAGTTGAAGCTGCTGGAACTCATCAATGCGCTGTTCATGGATGTGAACCCCATTCCTGTGAAAGAGGCAATGAACCTGATGGGCTGGGAAGTGGGCGAGTGCCGCCTGCCGCTGGTGTCCATGGAGGAAAGCCAGGTTCGGAAGCTGAAGGAGATTATGATCCGGGCCGGACTGATCTAGGGCAGCACCTCCGCAGCGTTGGCAAGCATCTTTTGATAAGGTCGGGAAATGCCGGACTTCGGCAAAATTTCGGATATCCTTCGGGATATCGGCGGATTTTGCCCCTGGCCGGCATTTTTTGTTTGTATTGTAGTC
>DBGCDL010000086.1:0-2622 GCA_048358235.1 Oscillospiraceae bacterium | reverse complement strand
TAGGGAGAACCCTCTGTGCTCCTTATGGACATAGGTGGCTGGACTGTGGGCCTCATGCGGCTGGTCAATGGAATCCCGAACGCTTCCGCCTGCCGGAGCCTGGAGTTAGGCATGATCCGCTGCATCGATGAAGCGAAGGAACAGGTCCGCCGGGAGACAGGCTTGTCCGTTACCGACGCCCAGGTGGAACGTGTGCTGGCAGGACAAACCAAATCGGTTTCCCGGTTCGCCCGTAACACACTGGATTGTATCCATCATGTGAGGCTTTTGAAAAGCTGGGGAATTTCCGTAATTTTTGAAAAAGAGGGAATAGACACCTCTGATATGAACAGCGAGATGATTCTGACCTGCCTGAGTGCCTTTGCCCAGGCGGAAAGCGAATCTATCAGCGGCAATGTTACCAAAGGCATTCGAATGGGTTACGAAAACGGGCGGTTTAGTTTCCGATACACAAACTGCCTGGGGTACCGAAAAGGAGCGGATGGAAAGCCTGAAATTCACCCGGAAGAGGCAAAGACTATCCGAATGATTTTTGAGAACTTTCTCAATGGGGACAGCATAGACGATATTAAGCAATGCCTTGAAAACAAGGGAATTCTGACGCCAACCGGTCATACGGAATGGATATTGTACGAATCCTGAAAAATGAGAAATACATGGGTGATGTACTGCTGCAGAAAACCTATACCCCAAACCTGTTCGAAGGAAAACATAAGAAAAACAATGGAGAAGTTACCCAATACTATATCAAGAATCACCATCCGGCTATTGTCTCAAGGGAAATGTTCCAGTTAGCACAGGAAGAACTGGCCAGGCGAAACAGCAAGAAACCGGTCACACAGAAAAAGGCAAAGACGAACCGCGGACGGTTGACCAGCAAATACCCCCTATCGGAAAGACTGTTTTGCGGAAACTGCGGCTGCTATTACCGGCGAATCACCTGGGATATTCATGGAAGGAAACAGGTGGTCTGGCGGTGTATTAACCGGGTAGAATTTGGAAAACGATACTGCGGAGATTCCCCGAGTATCCCGGAAGAGGTTCTGCATCATGCGATATTGGAAGCGATCCGGTCCTTGGTTCAGAACCGTCAGAAAGATTGGCAGCCAATCTGGAAAACGCTCTGCTGGATAGTTTCTCCGATAATTTGGATGAACTTCCCCCCGGAAGCAATCAAAAACAAACTGAAAAAATTGGAACAGGAATTTGACCAATTACTGATTATGGCCGGAGAAGGAAATGAAATTGCAGACCGAAAGCTAGAGCAGATCGGAAAGGAAATGCGGGAACTGAAAGAAAAGGATCAGGAATTGGAGCATTCAGAAGAAAGGCGAAACGCTGTCGAAGAAAAGCATAGGAAGATTCGGGAACTGATCTCCTCAGAAAATCTAAGCTTAGAAGAATACTCCGAAGCCTTAGTATATAGAATTATTGAAAGAATTACGGTTCTGTCCAAAGAGCAAATACAAATCCGTTTTGTAGGCGGATATGAAATGACACAGTCACTGCAATAAAGAGCAGGTACAGAGAAATGCTGGCAGATTTTGTTCTGCCATTGTTTCTCTGTACCTGCTTTTTTGTTGTGCCTTTAATGATTATGCCATAATATAGATGATAAAACAGCGATAGTTAACCTTACAAAAAGGTAGGTTTCTAGGTTTTTCAGGGCCGATTTTTCAAAGTTATCCCACTGTTTGAAAGGAAAACAGAAACTGAACGTCAATATGTCACGCACTCCAAAGGGGATTTATCATATCTGAGCCCCTTGAATACGGGCTGCCGCAGGGAGCCGGAATCTGTTTTCATCATATACTTCATAACGCATACCAGAGCGGGGGAGAGCCAAACGGCGTTCTCATTTCCGTGGCCTTCAATCACTGGCATGGGAGGGGAAATAAACAATCTCCTTGCCGGCGGTCTTCTGCTCGATCAAAGCCTTCAGCCGTTCCTGATATTATAGTGCAGGCTGGAATTCTTGTTCCATGGAATTAATGAGGATTTTAGCCATAGTAAGTTCCGCTTCGTTTACTGCCGGATGAGTGTACTCTTTAGGAAGCTCTTTGATTTCGTCAGCGTAAAACATGGTTTCTATCAGGATACCGTCATCGGTTGGAATGACAGCAAGAAGCATTTCCTTTTGCCCCATTACGGTTTTCGCAACCGCGATTTTGTTTGGCCTGCTGCAGAAGTTCAAAAGCCTTACCACCGCCAGTTTCCGGCACTGTATGGTAGGTTTTATCGTAATAAATGGGGATGGATCGAACTTAAATCATTAAAATGCAGAATTTGAATAGGCCGATCCTTTTCAGCTTTAATCTTTTCAAAATCATCACCGGTAACAATCACATGTTTGTCCTTGTCATATTCAAAGCCCTTAACAATATCTTTGTTTGTAATTTCCTTGCCGCGTCCTGGGTAGCCGTGTATAAGGCGAGGGGAATATGAACCAGGCCGAAAGAAATAGATCCTTTGTGGGACGCAGCCATTTGATACACCTCGCTTGTTTTTAGTTAGGTTTTCCGAGAATGTTGGGATTATGTTTTTTCGGCAGAGGATACAAAGGGTGATACCGGTCGGTTTTCGGTGCATATAGAATGAGCCCGTGGTCAAGATGTCTCCCAT
>DBGCDL010000085.1:0-17501 GCA_048358235.1 Oscillospiraceae bacterium | reverse complement strand
AGCATTGCTGTCAGGGCCTGCCGGGCCGGTTGCTCCTGCGGGGCCCGTTGCTCCTGCGGGGCCCGTTGCTCCTGCGGGGCCGGTCGCTCCTGCGGGACCCGTCGCTCCTGCGGGGCCGGTCGCTCCTGCCGGACCGGTTGCTCCTGCCGGGCCGGTTGCTCCTGCGGGGCCGGTTGCTCCTGCCGGGCCGGTCGCTCCTGCCGGGCCGGTTGCTCCTGCGGGGCCGGTCGCTCCTGCCGGGCCGGTCGCTCCTGCGGGGCCGGTCGCTCCTGCGGGGCCCGTTGCTCCTGCGGGGCCGGTTGCTCCTGCCGGGCCGCGGCAACAGCAGCAGCAACAGTGGTCATCACAGCAATGCCTTGTATCATTACATTTCCAAATATTTGTTTTGCTCAGACAGCTGGCAAATTTTTCTCTGTCGGCGTCATCACAATAAGTTACGTATTTATTATTGATAAGAACACCTCCCATTCACTTCATAGTATGAATGACGAAACGGAAACGTTCTATTTTATCTGTTTCAAAAACGGTCAATCTGTCCGGCTTGAGAAAGCAATTGACTTTTCGCTTTTTTTATATTATACTGAAAATAACCTCTAATTGAATCATATCGGAAGCTTTCTTGCCACCGGGTAAGAGGGTTTGGGCGTCAGGTTTCCTATCGTCAGGTCTTTGCAGATAGGAAGTCCCGACGCTTTTTTGCTGTTCCGGCGTCCGATGATTTAACCGTTTGGGATCGGCCTGTGGCCCTATGCTGCCGTTTCTCAATGATATTGAAGAAGGAAAGGAACGGTACCAATATGCAAGGTCAATCCTGCTTAAAAGAATTTGTCCGGTATTCTCTCCTGAACGTTCTGGGAATGATCGGCTTATCCTGCTATATCCTGGCGGATACTTTTTTTGTTTCCCGGGGGCTGGGAGCAAACGGCTTGGCCGCGTTGAATTTAGCAATTCCCGTATACAGCTTTGTTCACGGCATCGGTCTGATGCTCGGAATGGGAGGTGCAACGAAATTTTCCATTTTTAAAAGCCAGAAGCGTCAGCAGGAATCCGATGCCGTTTTTACCTGCATACTTCTGGTCTCCCTTTTTTCCGGAGGGCTCGTCGCCGTCGGAGTGCTTTTTTCCGAATTTCTGACCTCCCTTTTGGGAGCAGATGCACAGGTATTTGAAATGGCCAACACTTATCTCAAAGTCATTTTGCTGTTCTCCCCCGCATTCATCCTGAATGACATACTGATCTGCTTCGTAAGGAACGATGGAAATCCCAGATTGTCTATGCTGGCCATGCTGGGGGGCAGTCTTTCCAACGTGCTTTTGGATTATATCTTCATTTTCCCGCTGGGGATGGGAATATTCGGCGCAGTATTGGCCACCGGTCTCGCTTCCCTCATCAGCATGCTTATTTTGCTGCCCCACCAGCTGAAAAAGAAAAACGGCTTTCACATCAGTAAGAAGAAAACAGATTTTTCTCTTCTTCCTTCTGCCTTGTCACTGGGCTTCCCTTCTCTGATTACGGAACTATCCGCAGGCATCGTAATCATCGTTTTTAACAAAATCATTCTGGGACTTCAGGGCAATGCAGGGGTCGCCGCTTATGGGGTCATTGCCAACCTTTCCCTTGTGGTCACAGCAATATTTACAGGCATAGCTCAAGGCATCCAGCCGCTGGTCAGCAGCGCCTACGGACATGGCGACCGCAAAAAAGCCGTTCTGACACTGCGTTATGCCATGACTTCCGTGGCAGCCTGCGCGTGCGCAGTTTATCTGGGGGTGTTTTTCTTTGCTGACCCTATTACCGGAATTTTCAACAGCGCAAGTGATCCTCTGCTGCAGGACATTGCTCCCGCCGGGCTGCGGCTGTATTTCACATCTGCCCTTTTTGTAGGCTTCAACATCACTCTTTCCGCATTTTTTACATCTACGGAGCGGGCTGTCCCGGCCCATATTCTTTCTCTGCTGCGGGGGCTGTTTCTCATCGTTCCCATGGCGTTTACGCTGTCTGCGCTGGCGGGCATTACAGGAGTGTGGCTGGCGTTTCCCGTTACCGAGGGACTCACCGCCCTGCTGGGGGCGTTTCTTCTTTTCCGGCGTCCGCCGGAGATCATTCATAAATTTTAAATTAAAAGAAAAGAGGTCTTTTTATGTTTCGGGAAATGCGCCGAAAGAATCAGAAGCTGTCCCCGGAAGACTGCGATGCAATTCTTCGTTCTGCCACATCGGGTGTTCTGGCTGTTTCGGGTGACGACGGATATCCTTATGCCGTTCCGGTAAGTTTTGTCTGGGAAAATTCCAAAATTTATTTTCATTGCGCCAATACAGGCCATAAGCTGGACGGGATCGGGAGAAATGAGAAGGTTTCCTTCTGCGTGATCGGTTCGGACCGGGTCATTCCGGAAGAATACACCACCTATTTTCAAAGCGTGATTCTGTTTGGCAGAGCCGAAGTCGTAACCGTGCCGACCGAAAAGCGGGCGGCCCTTGCCAAACTGGCGGAAAAATATTCGCCAGGCCTCGAAGAAGGACGCAATCGGGAAGTAGAGGCGCAGTGGGAACGGGTCTGCATTGTGAAAATCAATGTGGAACACCTGACGGGGAAAGAGTCCATTGAACTGACACGGGCACGAAAATAGGTTTATCCGGATACATATGTGCTGAGAAAGGCTGACAGATTTCCATTAGAAATCTGTCAGCCTTTCTTTCCATCCCGGCCCTTCTCTCACATCAGCCGATGTGGGGACGGCGCCGGTATTTGCGGACAAGCTTCACCAATTCATACCAAAGGACAGAGGCCATGGAAAGTCCCAGTGCTGTCAGCATCTGCCCGGCGGACAGCGGTGCCAGTTTCAGAAATCCGGCCAGCGGCGTGTAAATGATGACCGCCAGCAGCACCAGAGTGCCAAGGTTGACAGCCCACATGACCTTATCCCCGGCAAGACGCATTGCAGACCGGAACGCGAAATCATGATCGGAACTGTTTACCTGAACAAGGAACAGATTTGCCAGCATAATCACAGCAAGCCCCATCGCCCGTGCAGCGGGGGCGTTGCCGGGATTCCCCGCCAGAGTGACGAAATAGGCACCAAAGGACGCTGCAAACACAGCCAGCCCCTGCAGTACGCTCTTCGCCAGAAGGCCGGCCGTCAGCAGTTTTTCCCCGGGATTTCTGGGATGCCGGTCCATGATGTCTTCTTCCGCAGGCTGACGTTCCAGTACAATCGAACAGGTAGGATCGATCAGCACTTCCAGCAGTACTACATGGAGGGGCAGAAGAAGAAGAGCAGCCGGTGCAATGCCGAGAAACGGCGCAAGCAGAGACGCAAAAGCAATGGGAATATGGATCGTAAACACGTAGCCCACCGCTTTGCGGATATTGTCATAAATACGTCTGCCATCCTTGACTGTTTCCACGATTGTCGTAAAATTGTCATCCATCAGAATCAAGTCCGCGGCCTCCCGGGAAACTTCGCTGCCCCGTTTTCCCATGGCAATGCCGATATCCGCATATTTCAGTGCAGGTGCGTCGTTGACCCCGTCTCCTGTCATCGCCACGATTTCGCCGTTTTCCTTGAAAGCCCTGACGATGCGCATCTTATGCTCGGGAATGACACGGGAAAAAATAGAAACATCTCTGACTGCCTCCCGAAGCTCCTCATCACTCATATTCTCCAGCATCGTTCCGGTGATAATGCGGTCACTGCCGGGAATACCGATCTTTTTGGCAATAGCGGACGCTGTGGCACCGTTGTCACCGGTAATCATGACTACCCGAATACCGGCACGGCCGCAGACGGCGATATCATTTTTCACGCCCTCACGGGGAGGATCCGCCAAGCCTACCAACCCCAGCAGGGTCAGACGGCAGTCGGTGATGGACGCCGGAACATCGGCCTCCTCAGCAGGAGCAGCCGACGCCACGGCGATTACCCGCAGTCCTTGGGCAGACATCTCATTCATCTGGGTTTGTGCACTTTGGCGTTGTTTATCTGTCAATTCGCAGATGGTAAAGATATGCTCCGGGCTGCCCTTCGCCGCAATCGTCAGTTCCCCGTTTCTGCGCCAGACATGCCCCATCATTTTCAGATCATTGGTAAAAGCGTATTCAGAAACCAGTTCATCGGCAAACAATTTTTCTTTGGGAAAGCCGTGCTGCCCGCAATAGGCCAGCATGGCCTTTTCCATAGGGTCGTAGGCGTCCGTTTCACATCCCAAGCCCATGGTTTCAATCAGCGCCTGCTCTGTGCCGTCTGCAGTCCATACCTCCTGTACGGTCATCTGGTTCATGGTAATGGTGCCGGTCTTATCCACGCAGAGGACCGAAACAGCACCCAGAGTCTCCACGCTGGGCAGCTTGCGCACCAGCGAATTCTTTTTCGCGAGTCTCCATGCGCCCATGGACAAAAACACTGCCAGAATAACCGGAAATTCCTCCGGTATCATGGCCATGGCCAGTGTAATTCCGGAAAGGACGCTCTCAATCAGACGGTCAGAAAACTTGTGATCCGGAATGTTGAACCAGGTAAAAATCCCAACCAGCAGGAACAAAACCCCGGCAATCACCGCGCAGGTTTTCACCAGCTTCCCGGTCTGCTTTTGCAGTGGGGTCTCCTCCTGAGGCGCGGCTGCCACACCCATGCCGATCTTTCCGTATTCGGTTCCGGCGCCGATTTGATTTACTTCTACGGCAGCGCTTCCCTGAGTGACCAGCGTACCGGCATAGCAATAATCGCGGCGCCAATATTCCGTGGAGTCGCCGCTCTCCTGCGGAACCTTCCAAACTCCCTCCGCTTCTCCGGTGAGAGAGGATTCGTCCACACACAGATCGGCGCAATGGATCACTGTTCCGTCCGCCGGAATTTTCACACCCTCATGAATCAGCATAACATCCCCCGGCACCAGGTCGGCGCTGGCAATTCGCTGCTCTTTTCCGTCACGGATTACGTCAATGCGGGGCGCAGACAAATCCTTGAGGGCATTGAGTGTTTTGTCTGTTTTCCATTCCTGAATTACGTCAATGCTGATGATGCCCACCACGAAGATGAGCATGATGGCGCCGTCCCGGGGCTCGCCGAGGAAAAAATAAATGACAGCGGCAATCATAAGCAAAAGGAACATAGGCTCGCAAAGAATGTGAAGGGCTTTTCGAAAAAAGCTCTCTTTTTTTTGCGGCGTCAGTTCATTTTTCCCAAATTGCTGCTGTCTGCGCTTGGCCTCGCCGGTGGAAAGGCCCATTTGTTTCGGGGCGTTTGTCATAAAAGAATCCTCCGTTTCCCGCTGCTGCTGCAGCGGTGTCATGATTTCTCCTATGGCATTCTCATGAGATGCCATTTGGCACTCCATTTGAGGTCGGTTGCTCCGCAAGTATTCATTTGTCTGTCAGGAAAATCCGTAAAAGTAATGTTCATATTCCGTGAAAAGCCTTCTTTCCACGGATTTCCATGACATAAAAACAGCACACCGGCGGAACATACTACTGTCCCACAGATGTGCATCGAACGCAATCCGCTGCCGCCAGTTGGGCGGCCCGGCCCCACACCCTTTCGGGCATCGCCTGCTCAGTTTGTACTGTTGATCTCGCATTCGGTTCGAATGTAATGCAGTGCAAAGAGATTACCTGCTATTATATGCGAAAGCTTTGGGAATGTCAACATCTGTCTCTTTCTTTTTTTCAGTCAAGGATGCGTCCGTCCGTTGAAATGGTAACCACCTGCCACGGAATAAACTTTCCGCTGTTCTGTAAAGCAGTTTTGACAGCCTGCTCCAGCCCGCCGCAGCAGGGTACCTCCATCCGGACAATGGTCAGACTTTGGATGTCGTTGTTTCGGATGATTTCCGTAAGCTTTTCGGAATAGTCCACACTGTCCAGCTTGGGGCAGCCCACCAGCGTAATATGCCCCCGGATGAATTTTTCATGGAAATTCGCGTAGGCATATGCGGTGCAGTCAGCCGCAATCAGCAGCTTGGCGTTCTTGAAATAGGGCGCTGCAGTGGGCACCAGCTTAATCTGAACAGGCCACTGACGGAGCTGGGACGGAAACTCCCGACCGGAGACGGCAGCCGTCGTTTCTTCCTCACGGGCAATGCTGCGCGCCTGTGTTCCGGGGCATCCGCAGGGCAGGCCTGCCCCGGCCTTATGTGCCTTTTTCTGCTGATTCTCCATTACAGCCGCCCGGTCATATTCCGCAGCTTCCCGCTCCACAAAAGTAATTGCCCCGGTAGGACAGGTGGGAAGACAATCCCCCAGTCCGTCGCAGTAATCGTCCCGCAGCAGCTTCGCCTTGCCGTTCACCATTCCGATTGCTCCTTCGTGGCAGGCGGAAGCGCATGCACCGCACCCGTTGCATTTTTCCTCATTGATTTCAATGACACGTCTCTTCATAACAAATCCTCCAATCTGTAATTTGAAACGGCACCGGCAAAAATCGGATTTCATGCGGTGCCTTCTTGACTTTCTGATATCAGCTTACTATAATGGCAATGATAAGTATGTTGTCATAACAACATGTCGGAGGAAAAAATGAATTATTCACTGCTCACCCAGTCCCTTTTGTTTCGCGGCACTACCGAATCCGAAGCCGAAGCCATGCTTCACTGCCTGGATGCCCACATAAAAAATTACGCCAAGGGGCAGACTGTTTATTCTGCTGGCGAGACGGTGGAATGCATGGGTTTTGTGCTGTCCGGAAGTGTAAACATTGAAAACGATGACATCTGGGGAAATAAGAGTATTCTTGATCATGCTGAAGCAGGACAGATTTTTGCGGAAACGTACGCCTGCATTCCCGGGGAACCGCTTATGGTCAGCGTAACCGCCACGGAAAAAACCGAAATTCTCTTTCTCAACGCCGCCAAGCTTCTTCAGACCTGCTCAACCGCCTGCGCATACCACCACCGGCTCATCCGAAACCTGCTGCAAATCTCGGCCCGAAAAAACCTCAACCTTTCCAGACGGATTCTTCACACCTCATCGAAATCCATTCGGGGGCGGCTGCTGTCCTATTTTTCCCAGCAGGTGATGCAAAACGGCTCCCGGCAGTTTACAATTCCCTTTGACCGCCAGCAGCTGGCCGATTATCTGGGCGTAGACCGCAGTGCCATGTCCAACGAGCTTTCCAAGATGCGTCAGGAGGGCATCCTGACCTTCCGGAAAAATTATTTTTCCCTGAATCAGGATGATCTTTCCTAAGCGCCGCGAGAAAAAATTTTTCCTAAGTAATTGACTTTTTGATTTCAGATTGATAAAATAATATCAGATAAAGGCTGCGTTTCTTATGCGCCCACCCCGATGGGATTTCCGGAGGGGAAGGAAGCGGAACGTATCCTTTCAAAAATACCTGTCCTGATTGCAAGGGCCGAAGAAACGGTACCACGGAAGAAGGCGGCTGTTATAGAACTTGATTTCCCGACATTGCTGCGCCTGTAAGGGCCGGAATCCATGCGGGATGTCTCCGATCGTCTGTAACTCCGTGCCTTGCACGGAGTTTTTTATTTGTTCCTTGCATATGAGTTTCCCAATACATAGAAGGAAGAAAGGAAGATTTTCATGGAAAAACGTATTGCTCTGGTGGGCATTATCGTAGAAAACCTGGAGATGACCGAGCAGCTGAATCACATTCTCCATCAGTACAGCGAATACATCGTAGGACGAATGGGCATTCCCTATCGTGACCGGGGCGTCAGTATCATCAGCATCGTAGTAGACGCCCCCAACAGCGTAATCAGCTCGCTTTCGGGCAAGCTGGGAATGCTGGAGGGGCTCACCGTGAAAACCATTTATCAGAAAGCAGGGTCCCCCCAATGAATTTGATTTTCACCGATGCTTCTCCCACGGCGCAGGAGCTGGTTTCCCTGCTGGAAAAAACTGATTTTGAGGAAATTTTTCATCAGGCCGACCTGCTCCGCCGGAAGACCAAAGGAAATGACATCCTGATTCGTGGATTGCTGGAATTTTCCAGCTTTTGCTCCCGAAGCTGCCGGTACTGCGGACTCAACTGCAGCAACCGGAAGCTGACCCGGTTCCGGCTGGAGCCTTCCCAAATCGTCGAAACCGCGCTGGAGGCGGCGGAGGCGGGTTACCGTACCATTGTGCTTCAGTCGGGCGAGGATCGGTGGTATACCCCTCAGGTCATCGGGGACATGGTGAAATCCATCCGAAAATCCGGGGCAGCCATTACGCTGTCCTGCGGGGAATATCCCAGGGAGGTTTACGAGTACTGGCATTCCTGCGGAGCAGACCGTTACCTTCTGAAGCACGAAACAGCTGACCCGCTGCTCTATGCGGCCCTGCATCCGGACAGCACTCTGGAAGCCCGGGTACAGTGTCTGCGGGATATCAAGGCGGTCGGAATGGAAACCGGCGGGGGGTTCATGATCGGGCTTCCCGGCCAAACCTTAGCCACCATTGCCGCCGATCTGCTCCTGCTCCGGGAAATCGGCTGTGACATGGCGGGGATCGGCCCCTTCATTCCCCATCCGGACACTCCCCTGCGGGACGCCTCTCCCGGGGACACCGAACTGACCAAACGCGCGGTAGCGCTGGCAAGACTCCTGCTGCCAAACGCCAATCTTCCGGCCACCACTGCGCTTGGGGTATTGGATATGACACAGAAACGGAGTGTGTTTGACTGCGGAGCCAATGTTATTATGCAGAAGGTGACTCCCAATCAGGTAAAGCGGCTGTATGAGATCTACCCTTCTCACCTTACCGATGTGAGCATCCGGGACGGGCGCAGAGCGGTAGAAGAGGAGATTCTTCGCCTCGGACGGGTTCCGGTATAATCGCTTCTTTTCATTTGCTCATCCTATTTATGATAAATTGACAACAGAAAGGTCGTATTTTCATGTACAATCCCAAATCCATGTCCGCCCCCGAATTTATCGACGACGGAGAAATTCAGGACACACTCCGCTGGGCAGAAGAAAACAAAGATAATCTGGGTCTGATGGAGTCTCTGCTGGAGCGTGCCGCCGACTGCAAGGGACTGACCCACCGGGAGGCCGCGCTTCTGCTTCACTGTGAAGATCCCGAAATGATTCAGAAGATGTTCCATCTGGCAACTAAAATCAAACAGGAATTTTACGGCAACCGAATTGTAATGTTTGCCCCCCTGTATCTGTCCAACTATTGCGTCAACGGCTGTGTCTACTGCCCCTATCATGCCAAAAACAAGCATATTGCCAGAAAGCAGCTCTCCCAGGAGGATATCCGCCGTGAGGTCATCGCCCTGCAGGACATGGGGCATAAACGTCTGGCCATTGAAACCGGAGAGGATCCGGTCAACTGCCCCATTGAATATGTGCTGGAAAGCATTAAAACCATCTATTCCATCCAGCATAAAAACGGTGCCATCCGCCGGGTAAATGTCAACATCGCCGCCACTACTGTGGAAAACTACCGCAAGCTGAAGGAAGCCGGCATCGGCACCTATATTCTTTTCCAGGAAACCTACAACAAAAAGCAGTATGAAATTCTTCACCCCACCGGCCCGAAGCACAACTACGACTATCACACAGAGGCAATGGACCGCGCCATGGAGGGCGGAATTGACGATGTAGGATGCGGCGTTCTCTTTGGTCTGAACCTCTATAAGTATGACTTTGTTGGACTGCTGATGCATGCGGAGCATCTGGAAGCTGTCCACGGCGTTGGCCCTCACACCATCAGCGTGCCCCGTATCCGCAATGCGGACGACATCGACGCCTCTTCTTTTACCAACTCCATTTCCGATGAACTGTTCCAGAAGATTGTAGCGATTCTCCGGATTGCCGTTCCCTATACCGGACTGATCGTTTCTACCCGTGAGTCCAAGCGTACCCGGGAGATGGTCATCAAATACGGTGTATCCCAGATCAGCGGCGCTTCCAAAACCAGCGTCGGCGGCTACGCCCAGCCGGAGTGTGAGGAGGATGACTCCGCACAGTTTGAAGTCAGCGACAACCGTACCTTGGACGAGGTGGTGCACTGGCTTCTGGAGCTCGGATACATTCCCAGCTTCTGCACTGCATGTTACCGGGAAGGACGTACCGGTGACCGCTTTATGCAGCTGGTAAAGGCGGGACAGATCAAGAACTGCTGTCAGCCCAACGCTTTGATGACGCTGAAGGAATATGCCGAGGATTACGCCTCCCCGGACACCAAACGGCTGGCGCTGGAGCTCATCGACAAAGAAGTGGAAAAAATTCCGAACCCCAAGGTAAAACAGATTGCTCTGGAACACCTGCATGACCTGAATGAAGGCAAACGGGATTTCCGTTTCTGATTTTGCTACAGAAAGGCTGGATCATCCATGTCACAAACCCTGAACGAAACCCCTTCCGCCAACCGGCTTCACATCGCCATCTACGGAAAACGCAACAGCGGCAAATCCTCTCTGATTAACGCCCTCACCAATCAGGATACGGCGCTGGTATCCCCTGTGGCCGGCACCACTACCGACCCCGTTTTTAAAGCCATGGAGGTGCGGGGTCTGGGTGCGTGCGTGCTGATCGACACGGCAGGCTTCGACGATGAGGGGGAGCTTGGCTCCCTGAGGACGGAAAAGACCCGGCAGACCGTTGCCAAAGCGGACATCGCTCTGCTGGTGCTCTCCGGAGGCGAGGATTCGATGGAGCGGGAATGGTATGCCGCTCTCAAGGAGCGGCACATTCCCACCGTCGTTGTCATCAGTAAGGCTGACTGTTCGGACACCTCTTCTCTTGCCGAAAAAGTACGGCAGGAATGGGAGACGGAGCCTGTCATCGTCAGCGCTGTCACCCGTCAGGGAATCGACGGGCTGCTGACCCGGCTGGCCGGGCTGCTCCCCGAGGATTACGAAGCTGCCGGCATCACCGGTGCGCTGGTACGCCCCGGTGACGTAGTGATGCTGGTCATGCCCCAGGACAGCGAGGCTCCCAAAGGCCGACTGATTCTTCCGCAGGTGCAGACCACCCGGGATCTGCTGGACCAAAGCTGCATCATTGTGAGCGTGACCCCGGCCGCCATGCCGGGCGCACTGGCGGCGCTGAAGGAACCCCCGGCCCTGATTATCACTGATTCGCAGGCTTTCCGGGAGGTTTCGGCAATAACTCCGCCCCAAAGCCGGCTTACCTCCTTTTCCATTTTGTTCGCGGCCTACAAAGGTGACCTGAAAGAGTACATCCGTGGGGCGGAAGCAGTGGATTCTCTGACAGAAGCATCCCGGGTGCTGATTGCCGAGGCCTGCACCCACGCCCCCCTTTCCGAGGATATCGGCCGGGTAAAAATTCCCGCCCTTCTTCGCAAACGGTTTGGACAGGGGCTGACCGTAGACATTACCTCAGGCGGGAATTTTCCCGCCGACCTGTCCGGCTATGACTTGATTGTTCATTGCGGCGGATGTATGTTTAACCGAAAATATCTGCTGTCCCGGATAGAACAGGCAAAGGGGCAGGGTGTCCCCATCACCAACTATGGTGTGCTGCTGGCAAAGCTGAACGGCATTCTTGAAAAGGTGGCTCTTTCCTGAAATTGATTCAATAAGGCCCCCGGCAATGGATCGGCGGAATTCCAACACCGATCCATTGCCGGGGGCACTTTGTTTGATTAACAAAAGTAGGAAGCTTCGGTCAGCCGTTACAAAATTTCAATGTTGGCCGCCTGCCACCCGTTTTCGATTTTTAAAAAGGACAGCCGGTAGCCGGTGGGATAGGTACGTGAAAACGCACGCATCTTTTCTGTGGCGGATTTGTTCACCACAAAGTCAAAAGAAACCTCCGTGGAGAAATGTGTTTCGGAATATTCCACAGTATTTTGAACCTTTACATTTTCAAAGGAAATACTGTCGTGCTCGATATACCAATAATTGGAGTAATTCCGGATAGAATCATAAAATTTAGTCTCGGGATAAAGATACTTTTTCAGTTCCGCAAATTTCGCGTCCCGGGAGACGAATTTCGCATAGGTTTTCGCCGTTTCCAATGCAATCTCTTCATAAAGTACCCGTTTTGCATCAGAGGGATACAGGGTAATGGAGATTGTGCCATCAGAGGCCTGCATATGGTATTCTTCCTTCGGAATGCCCAACAGGGATATTTCGGGAGGATTAATAAGCCCCGTAATCTTGTAGACCGACTGTACCGGTGCAAGACCTGCATCCTTCAGTCCGTCAAAAGCGCTGCATCCCTTTGCGTTCTGAGTCCGGTATTCCTGCGTCAGTTCGGTCCCGTTCACATTGACCTTCACATGAGGGGGCGCATAAATCTGCCAGCTTTGAGTCGCCACGGTATCCTCTTTTGCCTGATACAGGGGCAGACCATATTTGAGCTTTCCGCTCATTTCGTCCAGCACAAACCGAATACCGGAGCCGGAGCTGCCTTTCAGCCGATAGGCTTTTTCCCCTTCCGCCTGGGTTTCGTAAATTTTCACCTCATCGAGATCGCCCAGCGCCTTTTTCACATAGGCCTCATACTCGGAAGCGGTAAAAAAGCCGCTTTCTTTTACGCCCGCCCGCGCCATTGCTCCGGCATAATCCCCCGCCTGATACAGCGTCAGAATTTCTCTTACCGCGTGCTGCGGATTGGACTTTTCGTATTCCACCAGGTAATTCCAAACCCAGCTTAGCCCGCCGAGCCCAACCAGCAGACAAACGGATAAGGCCAGCAAACTGACATGAAGGATCAGTCTTGATTTTTTCTTATAAGGCATTGTTTCCGCTACTTTCTGACCAGAAACCCGGTCGAAATTTTTCTGGGTCCATAAAGAGAAGCGCAGGTATTCATCAATTTCCCGTTATAGTAAAGCATACTGGAAGAGCCGCCGTCCAGATTTCCGGCATTGACCGCTCCAAACTTCTGCATCACGTCCACAAGGTCTTTGTAGGTAGCGCCAATGCTGTGGGGCTGACGTCCATCAATGACCAGCAGCAGAACCGAACCATCCTTTCGCTGTCCGATGGCAGTGCGCGGGTTCAAACCGCTGCTGTTCCCCACAAATTCCACAGGTTCACCGTTTACAATCAGCACCGGGCCGAAGCTTACGGCATCCCGCATTCCCTTGTCAAGCGCCTCCCTTGCGGTCATCGTTCCCACATGAAGCGCATTTTTGTCGTCCAGTCCAATGACCACCGTTTTCGCCGTTTCCTTGCCAAACACCAGCTTCCCATCCCGAATGACAATACCGATGGGCACTCCTCCGGTACCGACACCGTTGTCATCCTCGAAGCCTCCGGCATTGATTCCTGCCACCGCTCCGGCGTTTTCCACCATTTTATCCAGTTTGATGCCGTCTGCCTCCTTGCCAAAGGCGGGAGGGGTTCCAACGATTATGCGGCTTGGATCCTTTACAATCATCATTTTCCCCTTATAGGTGGGTCCGGTGACGTCAAGAACCTCAATCTCCGCCTGTTCGGGATCCTTTTTAAGCTCGTCCGGCTTGGAGAAATCCGCCGTATCGTTGGTGACGGCCCCGGTGGGAACCACTGCATTGGCCTCCAGAATTTCCGCGATTTCCCCGCGGGACAGCACCAGAGGCGGGAACAGCTTGGCAAAGCTGGTTTCCATGCAGGTCGTCACAAAGAGATCCCTTGCGGAGGGTGAGGGACCTTTGCAGATCACCCAGATGAGACCATAGGCTGTAATGAGAAGGGATAAAAGCAAAACGCCAAAAAGTGAGGCGATCATGCCGATTGCCCTGATGGCTTTTTCGGTTTTCTGTCCGTCGTTGGATGAACTTTTCATGGAAAGAGCCCTTCCTTTCTGCGTTTTTCCTGCGAATTCGGCCTGCTTTCTCCAATCAGGTCTGGAAATGCAAGTACCCCGATTTGAGAATTTCAAAAAATTATCGTCTTTTTTTCTTTCTCAGCCTGTGCTGGACAAAAAAGAGAATCAGGACTGCCGCCAGCAATCCACCGCAAAGAATCAGAATCATCCGAAAAGGCCTCTCATCTTCTGCATTTCCGCCCGTCTCCGGGAAAGAAACCGGTGAGGAGCTCACCGGAGGGACTTCCGAAGGCACCGGTTCCGAGGAAGTCATTTCCGAAGATTCCGGAACATCCGGAATATCCGAAAATGTTACATGCTCCAGCAGGTCGTTTCTCGTATCAAATCCCACTGTCGTTCGGTAAAGCCCGAATTTCCGGCAGTCGTATTTTCCGTCTTCCCGGACGGTAAAATATTTCTGCTGGGAGGTATGTCTGGAAAATCCCTCCACGGCCTTTTCATAGGCGGTTTTTCCTCCGAATGCAGAAAGAGGTGTGTCAATTTCCATAGTAAGCGGATGCTCGGGATAAAGATGCAGATATGTCTTCTGAATTTGAAAAGTGCCATAACGAAGAGCAGAATCCGGGTAGCAGGAAGCATCTTCACTCTGTTCTATCGCCTGCATCAGCAGCCATGTGTTCAACCGGTGGACGCCGTGCCCGTATTCCCCGTTCACATCATGTCCTACCACCACTTCGGGACGAAAACGGCGAAGCAGTTCCACCTGATACCCCAGCATTTTTTCCATATCATAAAGCGTCCTAGCATGCTCAAGGCTTTCGGAATAATAGTCCGGGAATTCGGAGAGAACCGGGTATGCGGTCACTCCCACCTCCCAAAGGCCGTCCAGCAGCTCATGGGGGCGATAGGGTTCTCCCCAATGATTGGTCAGATAAGCCACCTGCACCTTTTTCCCCAGCTCTCCGGCATACAGAGGCATAATCCCGCCGAAATATATGTGCTCGTCATCTGCGTGGGTGGGAAGGAGCAGAAGATCCGCATCTTCATAAGGCGGATTCCACCGCTGCACCTCCTTCGGCAGATTTCCCGGAGAATACAGGGTCAGTTCACAGATTTCCGTCTGATCCAGTTGAAGCGTCATTTCCCTTGTTGGAGTATCCAGCGGAATCAATTCATGCAGAAAGCCGTTTTCCCCGCAGCGTATTTCCGTTTCTCCCGCGGTCAAAGAGTAGGGCTTCGGGGGCCGGTTGAATTTCATATAAAGATAGGCAGCGGGATCCTCACAAGTAATTTTCAGAGTGTCACCGGCTTGAATTTTCTGCTTCGTACTGATGGAGCGATCCCGCAAAGCGGTATAATCACCGGGAACACCGTTGAGGAAGACCCGGGCTTCCTTCGTAATATCCGTACACTCCCCGGAAACGTCGGACGAATCCGCCAGCGCAGAGACTGGGGAGAAAAAGGACAGAAAAAGGCAAGCACAAAGAAGCACTCCCAAAGTGCTTCCCATCCGAAGGGAGCTTCTATGGTATAATAGAACCAAATGCGCTGCATTTGGTTTCTCGGAAGAATTGAGCTGTCGCACTTTGCGCTTCCTCCGCCATGGGCGGAGCGCCAATTCTTCAGCAAGGAATTTATGGTATATCACATTTACCATCTCCCTTCCTTACACTGCACATCCGAATGCTCTTGCGCTGCGACATGACTTCATTATACTGAAAACCGGTAGGAAGAGCAAGTTACAAATCGGTTAAAGGGATAACATTCCTTGTAAGATAAAAGCCATCCGTACCGAGTCCGGTACGGATGGCTTTTCAGCCGGCAATCATTTCACATCCAGCAGCGTCTGCAGATACTCCAATGCCTCAGCATATTTTTTCTGAATCTTCTCATTATTTTTCACCTTGTCCTGATAAGCGCTGATGTCCAGGAAGCAAAGATACATATTATCTTTCAGCCCGTCCAGTCCCAGCTCTTTCATCAGATTGGTGCCGTTTAAGAGATATTTGTCCCCGGTCACGTTGGAGCTGTCTGAATACTGGGACAAATCCACGAAAGTGGCTGACATGTTTTTCAGCGAATCATAGCCGAAGTCATTCACCATGAAGAGATAATCCTCGCCCATCGACATGCGGGCCACCAGCTTCATCTGCATGGTCATTGCCATCTGCGGGTCAGTGGTTGATTCGGTATCCTCCGGATTTGCCAAGGTATAGGTGGCAAGTTCCAGCTCCACTTTGCCGTTTCCTGTATAATCCTTCAGGTATTTCTGAAAAACAGGACTGATGGATTCACTCAGAGAATCAAACGGCAGGGATGAGACAATGGAAACTGTGGTATCGTAAACCACAGGATGAGTGATCTGCCAGACAAAAGCAAAAATAAGAACGGCGCCGATTATGCTGGCAAAGGTAGCGGTTTTGTAATGAAACCAGTAGTTGGCCCACTTCTCCTTGAAGGTCTTTGGAACAATGTGGGGGTCGTCCTCGGCCGGTTTTGTTGCAAGCTCCGAATCGGGGACAGTGTTTTTTATCTTCCTCGCCTCAATGAGCTCCTGCAATTCTTTTTTGTGCAAATCCATGTCATTCATCTTTTACACTTCCTTCAGGCTGCTCATTTTGTTTCTTATTTCTTACTATCGGGCTTCATCGTCGGGATTTCGACGGTGCTTTGTTTGACCGAGTACATCGCCATATGATTCCCTGCTTTCTAATGGCTATGCGCTTTTACTGTCCTACGATTTACTACGACTTCCTATGATGGGTCTGAAAGCACTGAGTAGGGCATGGTGTAAGTGGTGCAAGCCTCAAATTATGAGCTTTTCACAATTACATTGATATATCATATCACAAATTCGATGCGTTTTCAATAGATTGAAGCTATTTTGCTCTCCACTCCCAAAATTTTCTATGTATGAGTTCTATATCCTCTTCTTCGTCTGATGACAGATATACATGGACAGTCTGAAATTCCGCCTTTATCTTTCGGGCATATTCGATTTCAGATGCGCCTTTCTGGTGCGGAACCCACACATACTTTACACCCCGTTTGCCGCACATATACTCCTTCATGATGCCTGTTGCCTACGGCCTTGGATACTGTGAGCTTAGGTAATCAATCGCAAGCCCAAGCTCCGGTATGTATAGCGCAAGCGGAACCCCAAGAGCCGTGTCTGTGTTTGTAATCACCTGCGCGCCCTTCCGACTGGCATACAGCATTACAAGCAGTTGGGGAACAGTCGCATGGAACTCGTCTTCACAACATCTGCATTCCTGCCCATCTATGGCTCTGTCCCGTATCTTTGCTTTCCATGACCTGGACCCGATTTGACGGACACGGTAAACACACGATAGAATAGGAGAAGAAAGGTGTGTTGAAAAGTGTCAAAGGTATATGACAAGGCATTCAAAACGGAGGTGTGCCGTCGAATCATTGATGGCCATGAGAGCGTGGCCGCCGTCGGACGTGAACTGGGAATCAGTGAAAATACACTGTACACGTGGAAAGAACGATACATTAAAACCAACGGAACAGGTTTTGTTGGCAGTGGCAAACTAGCGCCGGAAGAGGCGGAACTGAATCGGCTACGGCGTCAGATACGGGATTTACAGGAAGAAAATGAAATATTAAAAAAAGCGGCGGCCTACTTTGCCAATTGAACCGCCCCAGAAGGAATAGACACGAAAAAGAAAAGCAAGTCGTAGAATATCAATGATTTACGCCGTCTGGGTCCGTTTTTCAAATGGGGTCAGGCGGTATTTTAATTGGTAACGCTCGAAATTGTAGAAATGGATATAATCATCAATCAGGTGGTTTGCCTGCTCAAAGGTC
>DBGCDL010000084.1:0-28084 GCA_048358235.1 Oscillospiraceae bacterium | reverse complement strand
ACCTCCTGTATGTTTTTTGTTAGGTTGGCAGACCTTAACATTAATATATACAGGAGCTTTTATTTTGTCCATAGCTAAAGCTTTTTACCCACCAGCTTAGCTGGTGGATTTTATACCATCGGAAAGGCTGCTGTCCAATGATGACAGCAGCCTTTTTCATATGGGCGCAGGTTTTGTTTCTTCTCATACCTGATCCTTGATTTTACTGAGCGCTCCTTTTTCCAGGCGGGAAACCTGTGCCTGGCTGATTCCGATTTCATCCGCCACTTCAACCTGTGTTTTCCCCCTGAAAAAGCGAAGCTCCAAAATCGCTTTTTCCCTTCCATTCAGGTTTTTAATGGCCTCTTTTAATACGATTTCCTCCAGCCAGCTTTCGTCGGTGCTCTTGTCCCCGATCTGATCCATCACATAGATGGTGTCCCCCCCATCGGAATAGACGGGCTCATACAGAGACACAGGCTCCACAATTGCTTCCAATGCCAGCACAACTTTGCTTTTCGGCATCTTCATTTTCCCCGCGATTTCATCAATGCTGGGTTCCCTTGCGGTTTCGTTGGTCAGCTGTTCTTTCACCTGCATGGCACGATAGGCAATATCCTTCAGGGATCGACTGACACGAACCGAGTTAAAGTCCCGCAAATACCGGCGAATCTCTCCTTGAATCATAGGCACTGCATATGTGGAAAATCTTACCGGCTGGGTGATGTCAAAGTTATCAATCGCCTTAATGAGCCCAATGCATCCGATCTGAAACAAATCATCCAGGTTTTCCCCCCGATTCACGAAACGCTGTATCACACTCAGTACCAGACGAAGATTCCCGCTGACCAGCTTTTCCCTGGCGACAGCATCACCCTGCTTGACTTGCTTTAAAAGCTCCATTTTTTCTTTTTCCCGCAGCGTTTTCAGCTTTGCCGTATTTACCCCGCATATTTCGACTTTACAATAAGCCATTCCATTCCCTCGCCTTGCCAAAATCTAAGCTTCCGTTCAGTCATTTTTCTTTCTGTCTTGCTCAACGAAAGTATTGGCGTTGGAATGAAATTCTATGCTGGTAATATGAACCAGAAAAATTTGTTTAAAAATTCAGACCAGCTCTCTGGCCCCCTCAATATGCACAAATCTCAGCTCCGCGACATTCTTATAGGTGGACAGCGGCCTGCAGTCACAGTCCATGGAATGAGCTGCAATCCAAACATTGTCGATATTAATGGGAGGCCGGATGGCAGTAATCACAGGCGTATGGCCGAACTCTTCCTTGCCGATGAAACGAATCTGTGCGATATCCCCAGGCAATACGTCAGTGATCGCTACATTGGTTCCATAGGGTCCGGGGCCTGTATTTGTTGTCAGAAAGCGGTACAGATACATCACGCTGGTCCACGCGGGTGCCCGGTCGTTCAAATTGGTGTAATACCATCCATATGTGGGCTTAAAGTTCATCACGCCACAGCCGGTATAAATGCACTGGGAAGCAAAATTGGTACAGTCTCCTCCGATTTCACTGAAATCATAGTAATTGGGGTTTCTTAAATATGCCCATTGATGGGCATAGGCCACTGCCTTTTCCCTATCGTAGGGAATTTCCATTAAAGCGGACATTCACTTTGCCCTCCCGTCGTATTTCCTGTATTCCGGCAACACCGGACACTGCCGGTACCCCGAAATCATTTCATACTACAGAATATGAGATTTCAGAAAAGAAGAGACGCAAAATGATAGTCCATGCAGAATTTATCTCTTTGGCAGGTTTAAAGCACAAAAGAGTGCACAGCAAATGCTGTACACTCTTTTTCTGACAGAAATCAATCTTCTTGGAAAGAAATTACTTTTTCTTTCTTCCCCAGCCCTTTTTCTCCTTATAATCCTGCCAAGTCACCCACATGGGACCAGCCAGACAGATTGTCGTATAAGTACCGGAAATCAAGCCGATTGTCATGGGGAATGCAAAGCTCATGATCGAGCTTACACCCATAATCAGAGAAACCACGGAAACGACAATCATCGCTGTCAGTGTGGTCACGGTGGTGTTAATGGTACGGGTCAGTGTTTCGTTAATACTGTTATTGACCAGCTCATGCCGTCCCAAATTCTTGCCATAGAGGCGGTTATTCTCACGGATACGGTCATAGATAACAATCGTGTCGTTGACAGAATAGCCCAAAATGGTCAGCAAAACTGCGATGAAGTTATAGTCAAGAGGAATACGGAAAACAACAAATACGCCAAATACCGTAATCAGGTCATTCAGCAAAGCGATAATCGCCATTACACCGGCAGACCATCCGCTGATCTTCTTAAACCGCAGAGCAATGTAAATTACCAGGATCAATGCGGCAAATCCCACAGCCACCAAGCTCTTGGCAAAGAACTCATGACCGATGACAGGGTCAACGCTGGTATTGGACAGCAGAGTGATCTTGTTATCCGCAAATTTGGAGCTCAAGGCGTCTGTCAGTTCTGACTGCTTATCAGCAGAAAGTCCTTTGTCCTCAACCAGAACAACCTCAAAGCTGTTTTCGCCCTGAAGCGCATCCTTCATATTGACAGTAACCTTCTGTCCGATGGTCTCTTCTGCCAGAGACTTTACCGCGCCATTGTCAATTGTGCCGCTGTAAGTATAGGTTACAATGGTACCGCCCTTAAACTGAATATCCAGCTTCACTCCGAAAATCAGAGAGAAAATCAGGATCAGTGCGACCAGACACCCGGAAAAGATAAAATAGATCTTCCGGTTACGTATAAAGTCAAAACTTATTTTCTTAGCCATTGTTCTTCGCACCCCCATAGAGCTTCGGATTACGGAATGCCTTGAATCTGGACAAGGACTTGGTCATCAGCCGGGTGGAGAGCACGCTGAACAGGAAGTTCAGGGCAACACCTACCAGCAGAGTATATCCGAAGGAATAAATTGCGCCCTGTGTCGAGGGGCCGAACATAAAGAAGAGCCATGACAGCATTTGAGAGAAGAAGCTGGAGGGAGCACCAAAGGAGCCCATCAGAATAATCGCCACAATGATGACCGTTACGTTACCGTCAAAGATGGCTGTAAAACCACGTCTGAAACCGGCATCAATTGCGCCGTCAATGGATTTTCCGGAATTGACCTCTTCCTTAATACGTTCCGCGGTAATTACGTTTGCGTCAACGCCCATACCAATGGAGAGAATGATACCGGCGATACCGGGAATCGTCAGCGTAAAGCTGTTGAAGCCGGGCAGGAAGCCGGAAACCGCTGCAATCATACCGCCGACATGTCCCACAAGGGCAATGCTGGCAATGATGCCGGGCAAGCGATATATTGCGATCATATAGGCGCAGATCAGAACAAAGGCAATAATGCCGGATAAAACCATGGCATCCAGAGCACCCATGCCGAGGGTTGGGGTAATGGTGCTGTAGGTTTCGGTATCCAGTTTAAAAGGAAGGGCGCCGTCATTGATTTTATTGGCCAGTTCCTTTGCACTTGCTTCGGTAAAGTTACCGGAAATGACCGCTTTGCCATCGGTAATCGCTGTGTTGACATTGGCATAGGAGATCATTTCATTGTCCATCCAAATGGAAATTGCGCCTTTTCCCGCCAGCTCAGTGGTAGCGTCGCCAAACGCTTTCGCACCCACGCTGTCCAGTTCCAGGCTTACGTAATGGATGTTTCCGCTGGTTTCACTGACCGGGCCGTAAAGCGCTTTGGCTTCTTTTACGTTTTTGCCCTCCAGAATCACCGTTTCTGTTTCGCCGGTGGGCTTACCGTCCTTGTCTGTCTCGCCGCCCTTGCGGAAAGTCAGAATGGCGGTGTCACCCAACTCCTTGATTGCTTTTTCCGGATCGAAGTCGGATTCTCCAACCTTCCACGGAAAACGAACAATAATACGGCCGTTTTTGGTATCCGCATACACTTCATAGTCTGTAATATTCAGAGACACCATTCTCTGCTTCATAACCTCGGAAGCAGTATTAATCTGCTCTGCAGTTGCCTTTATGTCACCCGCGGGTGTAAAAGTAACGTCAACACCGCCTCTGATATCAATACCCCACCGGATATCATTTCCGCCCTTGATGTAGGTGATCTTTTTGTCGCCGTACATGGTGCTGATACCGGTAAAGGAAAGAACAGTAAAGACAATGATGCTGATCGCAATGATAAATACTACCGGTTTGCCTATACGCTTCATGAACCTAGCTCCTCCTGTATGCTGCTGCCAGCATTTATTTTGACGTGCGTGTCCGCTGTTGTGCAAGGCACACACACACTAATTCCAAACCTTTTTCCGAACCCGCATCCGATCCGTCCGAAACAGAAAAGCCCTTCGGACCGATGGAATTCACTCAAAGGCAAATTAGCACTCATAAAGTTTATTATATGGGAAACAGCGGGAAAAGTCAACGAAATTCTACACGGAAAGTTCCGCATTTTCGCCTAAAATATCCTTATTTTCCCTGCGGAGGGGAGCAATATAATCGTCGATAAATTCCTCCACCTGTTCGGTACTCCGCCCAATAAAGCTGGAGGGAACCATGATGGCATCCAGCTCTTCCCGGGTCAGTCCGAAAGCCTCATCCCCGCAGATTCGATCCAGAAGGTCGTTTTCTCCTCCCTCTTCCTTTACCACTCTCGCAGCGGCAATGGAATGCTCCCGCAGTTTCTCATGGAGCTCCTGACGGTCGCCTCCCTTTTTTACAGCTTCCATCATAATGTTCTCTGTAGCCATAAAAGGCAATTCCCTTAACACCCGCTGACTGACTACCTTGGGGTATACCACCAGCCCGTCGCAGACATTCAGCATGATATTGAGAATGGAATCTACCGCAAGGAAAGCCTCTGCCACAGCAATCCGCTTGTTGGCGCTGTCGTCCAGCGTTCGTTCAAACCACTGCGTTCCGGCGGTAAACATCGGATTCAGGCAGTCAATCATGACATAGCGGGACAGAGAAGTAATGCGTTCGCAGCGCATGGGATTCCGCTTATAAGGCATGGCGCTGGAACCGATCTGATTCTTTTCAAAGGGTTCTTCCATCTCTTTGAAATTCTGGAGGATCCGCATGTCGTTTGAAAATTTGCTGGTGCTCTGGGCTACTCCGGCCAATGCCGCCAGCACCTGGGAGTCGATTTTCCGGGAATAGGTTTGTCCGGAAACCGGAACTACGCTGTCAAAACCCATTTCCTTGGCAATATACTCCTCCAGCTTGTTGATTTTCCGGCTGTCTCCGTCAAAGAGCTCCACAAAGCTTGCCTGCGTACCTGTGGTGCCTTTGGAACCGAGAAGCTGCAAATTGGCAATGCGGAACTCGATGTCCTGAAGATCCATCAGAAGCTCGTTCATCCACAGAGTCGCCCGCTTTCCCACTGTGGTCAGCTGTGCCGGCTGCAGATGGGTGTATGCCAGACAGGGCAGCGCCTTATATTCCTCAGCAAATTTTCCCAGAAGATCGATAATATTGATCAGCTTTCGCCGAACCACCTGAAGTGCTTCCCGCATGATGATAATATCCGTGTTATCGCCTACATAACAGGATGTAGCACCCAGATGAATGATTCCCTTCGCCTTGGGACACTGTACGCCATAGGCATAAACGTGGGACATCACATCATGCCGGACCAGCTTTTCTCTGGCTTCCGCCACATCATAGTTGATATCGTCCAGATGCTGTTCCAGCTCCTCTACCTGTTCGTTGGTAATGGGAAGCCCCAGCTTCATTTCCGCCCGGGCCAGCGCCAGCCACAATCTGCGCCAGGTTTTGAACTTTTTGTCAGCGGAAAAAAGATACTGCATCTCATCGCTGGCATATCTGGTGCTGAACGGACTTTCATAGGAATTCTTCATTTATTTTGAAACCTCCTGAACATTGTACAGTAGCAGACCCTTTCAGCCCAAAGACCGATGCGGCCTGATTCAGCGGAGAAACGCTGCGGCATTCCCCTCACGGTACAAATCCAATATTGTTTTACACGGGACGCTACCCACACAAAAGGAAGTGATTCACAGCGTCCGCATTGATTTATTGTATCATAAAACACCCGTTTTCACAAGGGAAGAGCGGAATTTCACTGTAATTTCAAATCCGCTTCCAAAACAGTCTGCATCGTAGGGATAGAATTGGCCGCGCCCTTAATTCCCACCGCAATGGAAGAAGCCTTGGAGGCAAGTTCCAACGCCCTCTGCATGGAAAGCCCGTCGGCCACAGAGCTTAAATAAAAGCCTGTAAAGGTATCGCCCGCAGCCGTGGTGTCCACCACCTTTACCTGATAAATGCCATGGGAGCAGCATTCTTTTCCGTCGCATGCCACAGCTCCTGCTTTTCCCAAGGTCAGCACCGTCTGGCTGGCGGGGTACCTTTGTTTCATTTCTGCGATGATATCATCGGGCTTTTCTTTGCCGGTCAGTTCCTTTCCCTCAATTTCATTCATAATAAAATAGGTCACCTTTTCCAAATGGAGCTCCGTGATCTTTTCGTTGATGGGAGAAGGATTGATTGCGATTTTCATTCCCTTCTCATACGCTTTGTCAATGATGTATCCGTTGCCGTTGATCTCGTTCTGCAGCAGAAGAATATCACCCTTTTCAAAGTGGGCCAGTGTCTCGTCCACCTGCTGCTCGGTAATCTGCTGGTTTGAGCCGCCATAAAGAATGATGCAGTTCTGTCCGCCTTGTTCCACCTGAATGATGGCGTGGCCGGTCTTCCCTTCCGTACGGCGGATATAGTCGGTGTTCACCCCTTTGGAGCGAAGCAGTTCCACGAGAAATTCGCCATCCTCCCCGACTGCGCCCGCATGGTAAACTTTCGCTCCGGCACAGGCCAAGGCAACCGACTGATTCAGACCCTTTCCTCCGGCAAAATTCTGAAGGGAAAGGGAAGAAACCGTTTCGCCCGGACGGACAAAATGCTCCATTGCGTAGACATTATCAATATTCAAGGAGCCGAAATTCAGTATTTTCATTCTTGTGACCGTTCCTTTCTGTCTTACGGCATGTCGCCGGACAGCCGCTGATTTCATGGAATTTCTGCTTTTTTGGAACAAAAAAATCAATTACGGTCGGAAATCCGATCGTAATTGACCTTTTGTGTTCTATTTACTCGTCTGTTTCTTCGGTTACGATATATTTCTTTCCGTAATTATCATAAAGAACGTCAACTAAAACCTGCGCAAGCTTTACGAGCAACAAAACGCCTCCAAGAGCACAGAGAATTTTCACTACACATTTCATATTGACGCACACTCCTTTTCACCTGTTACATTTATATTAACAAAAATGGGAGGAGAATGCAAGCAAAACGCAACATCTATGCGGGATCTTCCGCAAATCATCGAAATATTTTCTGATAGAGATCTTTACGCTCCAAAATCAGCATCAGCGGAATTCCAAGGCCATAGCAAATCACTGCTTCGCCAATCAGAACGGATACTGCATAAGCCGCAAATCCGGGAACCGATGCGGGGCCAAACACAAAGGTAAGCTCCAGGCCCACGATCACAGCGTTGACCAATACCGGCGGCAGCGGTACCAGAAGTCGCCGCATCCACTTGCCTTTCATTTTTCCTGCCTGACGGCTTAACAATGTGGCAATCAGTGTTGCCAGAGTACCCACCACAGCATCGATGAGCCCAAGAGGATTCATCCCCAGAAAAAAGCCTGCCAGATTCGCCAGCGCACAGCCCAGGGAAAGCCCCGGTATGGCGGTGGCCGTAAAGGCCGGCAGTACGGTCAGTGCCTCGCTGACCCGGAATTGAACCGCGCTGAACGCAATGGGGGCAATCGCCAGTGTCAGTGCGGCGTACAGTCCCGCTATCATTGCGGACTGCACGATTTTTCGTGTTTTTGTTCCTCTTTCCATGTTCATTCCTCCGTAGTTTTATCGAAGCGGCTTTTACGGTGCCATACGGAAGCACTGTAGAAAATCGCTTCAGTCAGGATGTTGCGACTGACTGCAGGAAAACCTGCGGAAAAAGTATATCACATTGTCAAACATAAAACAAGCCCTCCGGATTTGGGCCGGAGGGCTTGTTCTTATTCGTTTTTCATTCCGCAGCACTTTTTATACTTTTTGCCGCTTCCGCAGGGACAGGGATCGTTATCGCCCACATGAACTTTCCGGACAGGCTGCTTTTTCACGGTTCCGTCCGACTCACCATGGACGGCTGTGGTGGGTTTGGCCACCTGTTCCCGCTCCACAGGAGCTTCCTTCTTGAGGCGAACCGTCAGAAGCATCCGAACCGTATCCTCCTGAATGGAGGCGATCATTTCGTCGAACATATCGAATCCTTCTTCACGGTAAGAGATGACAGGATCCTTCTGCCCGTAGGCACGAAGACCGATTCCCTTCCGGAGCTGATCCATGGCATCGATATGATCGATCCACTTGACATCCACATTCTTCAGCAGAATCACCCGCTCCAGCTCACGCATAAGCTCTTCGCCGAATTCCGCTTCCCTTTCAGCATAGATCTTCTTCGCACGCTCAATGAGTGTATTGGCGATATCTTTTTTATTCTGATCCGCCAGTTCCGCGGTAGAGTAATTGAGATCTTCGGGAGTGGTCAGCCATCCCAGATAATGGTCCCGCAGTCCTGTGATATTCCAGTCATCATGGACGTCTCCATTCGCAAGGTACGTATCCACATCCGACTGTATGGTATCCTCCAGCATCTTCTGGATAATGTCCTTCAGACTGTCATTGTTGAGGACTTTCAGCCGCTGGCCATAAATAATGGCACGCTGGTTGTTCATAACGTCGTCGTATTTCAGCACGCTCTTACGGACGTCAAAGTTTCTGCCCTCTACCTTTCTCTGGGCAGACTCAATGGAATTGGTCAGCATTTTGGTTTCAATGGGCTGATCCTCGTCCACATTCAGCCGGTCCATCAGGCTCTGGATCCGCTCACCGCCGAACAGACGCATCAGATCATCTTCCAGCGAGATGTAAAACCGGCTCTCACCCGGGTCGCCCTGACGGCCGGAACGGCCCCGCAGCTGGTTATCAATACGGCGGGACTCATGACGCTCGGTACCGATGATAAACAGTCCTCCGGCAGCCCGAACCTCGTCCGCCTCAGGTTTAATTTCCTCTTTGAATTCATTTTCCAGCTGATGATACTCCTCACGCAGAGCAATTACTTCTTCATCTTCCGTTTCACTGTAGCTGGTGGCCAGATCGATCTGTTCATCGGTATAGCCCTTTTTCCGCATGGCAGCTACTGCAAGGAATTCCGCGTTGCCTCCCAGCATGATGTCCGTACCACGTCCGGCCATGTTGGTGGCGATGGTAACAGCGCCCTTCTTACCGGCCTGTGCCACAATCTGGGCCTCACGCTCGTGCTGCTTCGCGTTCAGCACCTCGTGCTTGACTCCGCGCCGCTTGAGCATGGCACTCAAAATCTCGGATTTGTCGATGGAAACCGTACCGACCAGCACCGGCTGGCCCTTGGCGTGGCATTCCACGACCTGATCGATGACAGCGTTGTATTTGGCCTGTACCGTCTTATAAATCACATCGTCCCAGTCGTGGCGGATCATCGGCTTATTGGTGGGAACTTCGATAATATCCAGCTTGTAAATTTCACCGAACTCCGCTTCTTCCGTCATGGCGGTACCGGTCATACCGGACAGCTTCTCGTAAAGGCGGAAGTAATTCTGGAAGGTAATGGTGGCCAGAGTCTTGGACTCCCGGGCGACCTGCACGCCCTCCTTCGCCTCGATGGCCTGATGCAGGCCTTCGCTGTAGCGGCGGCCGATCATCAGACGTCCGGTAAATTCATCGACAATGAGGATCTCGCCGTCCTTGATTACGTAATCCACGTCCCGCTTCATGATGCCATGAGCGCGAATCGCCTGATTGATATGGTGAAGAAGGGTCATGTTTTCGGAATCCATCAGGTTTTCCACATTAAAATAGCTCTCGGCCTTCTTGACACCGTTGGGAGTCAGAGTGACTGTCTTTGCCTTTTCGTCCACGATGTAGTCCGCATCAATGTCATCGTGAAGTTCTTTGGTGTCTTCCTCAACCACACGAAAAGCGGTCAGACGGGCGGCAAATTTATCGACCAGATTATACATTTCCGTGGATTTGTCGCCGGGGCCGGAAATAATCAGAGGCGTTCTGGCCTCATCAATCAGGATGGAGTCAACCTCATCCACGATGGCGTAATGGAACCCGCGCTGTACCATGTCGGCCTTATAGGTCACCATGTTGTCCCGCAGATAATCGAAGCCCATCTCGTTGTTGGTGCCGTAGGTAATATCCGCCGCGTAAGCCTTCCGCTTTTCCGCATTGGACATGTCGTGAACGATCAAACCTACGGACATGCCGAGATATTTATAGATTTTTCCCATCAGTTCAGACTGGTATTTGGCCAGATATTCATTGACCGTAACAATATGAACGCCCTTGCCGGCCAATGCGTTCAGATATGCCGGCATGGTGGCGGTCAGAGTTTTTCCTTCGCCGGTTTTCATCTCGGCGATACGCCCCTGATGAAGCACGACACCGCCGATGATCTGAACCGGAAACGCCTTCATGCCGATGGTGCGCCACTGCGCCTCACGGCAGACGGCAAAAGCATCCGGAAGGATATCGTCCAGAGTTTCTCCGTGTTCCAAACGGTCCCGCAAAACATCCGTCTGCGATTGAAGCTCCTTGGTTCCCATCGCTTCATATTTGGATTCCAGATCCAGAACTTTTTGCTTGATCGGTTCGATCCGGGCAAGTTCCTTTTTGCTGTAGGATCCAAATATTCTTTCCAAAAAAGACATCTATTGTTTCATTCCTTTCCAGCTTTGTCCCGTACACGACGGACAAAACCCCGGCACTGTTGCCACAGGCCGGACTGTATCGTTAATAATAACGCCTGAAGATCAATCCTGCACATTAATCCTCACAATTTCCTTATCCATTATATATGTAGTATGCCATAGTTTCAAGGCTTTTTTGTGAATTCGGCAAATTAGCCACCCATGAATGAATGAGTCAAACATTTCCATGGTGCTTTTCTCCGGAGAAGCAGCCGAAGGGTTCGCTCATATTATCCTATTTTAGGAATAAAAACCGTTAAAAATATAACAGCCTGACTATTGCTTTCAAAGTAAAAATTGATTATAATAAGTACGGTATCACTTAACGCAGGAAGTTTATCGCGGTTTCACCCTTTCTTTTTGGAAAGGTAAAACGAAAGGAGCATTCATATGAACTATTCTCATGAAGTTGAGAGAATGTGTACTCTCACAAAGGGTCCGAAACATGGTCCCGCGCCCATTCCCGAAGAAGGCAGATGGGTAAAAGCTTATAATGTTACCGATATTTCCGGTCTTTCTCACGGCGTGGGCTGGTGTGCGCCTCAGCAGGGCACCTGCAAACTGACCCTGAACGTGAAAAACGGCATCATCGAAGAAGCTCTGGTGGAAACTCTGGGCTGCTCCGGCATGACTCATTCCGCCGCTATGGCCGGCGAAATTCTTCCCGGAAAGACCATTATGGAAGCATTGAATACCGACCTGGTCTGCGACGCAATCAACGTTGCCATGCGGGAAATTTTCCTGCAGCTGGTATACGGCAGAACCCAGACCGCTTTCTCCGAAGACGGCCTGCCGGTAGGCGCCAGCCTGGAGGATCTGGGTAAAGGCCTGCGTTCTCAGATCGGTACTATTTTCTCCACCACCAAAAAAGGCGTTCGCTACATGGAAATGGCGGAAGGCTACATCCTGAAAGTCGCCGTTGACGAAAACGGCGAAGCAATCGGTTATCAGTTCGTGAGAGTCGGCAAAATGCTTGAAGACATCCGTCACGGCACAGATCCCAAAACCGCATACGAAAAGAACGTCGGCACTTACGGACGTTTCAGCAAAGATGACGGCGCTGTAAAGTTCATCGATCCCCGCGAAGAATAATTGATTGAAAGCTTAAAGGAGGTACAATATAATGGCAAAATTTGAAGGTCAGGAAAGAAGAATGCCCAAGATTGAAAAATGTCTTGCGGAATACGGCTTCTCTTCCATCGACGAGACCAAAGATTACTGCTTATCCAAAGGCATTGATGTAGAGAGCATCGTAAAGGGTGTGCAGCCCATCGCTTTTGAGAACGCTGTATGGGCTTATACCCTCGGTACAGCGGTTGCCCTGAAAAAAGGCATTAAAAAGGCTGCCGACGCTTCCGAGGCAATTGGTATCGGACTGCAGGCATTCTGCGTTCCCGGTTCTGTTGCGGAGCAGAGAAACGTTGGTCTGGGCCACGGCAATCTGGGCGCAATGCTCCTTCGTGAAGAAACCGACTGCTTCTGCTTCCTGGCCGGACATGAGTCCTTTGCCGCTGCGGAAGGCGCAATCGGCATCGCCAGAACTGCCAACAAAGCCCGTAAATCTCCCCTGCGCGTTATCCTGAACGGTCTCGGCAAGGACGCCGCTTATATCATTTCCAGAATCAACGGCTTTACCTATGTAGAGACTGATTACGACTTTGCTACCGGCGAGCTGAAGGTGGTCCGTGAGGTTCCCTTCTCCAAAGGTGAGAAAGCCGCTGTAAAATGCTATGGTGCAAACGACGTTCTGGAAGGCGTTGCCATCATGAAGAAGGAAAAGGTTGACGTTTCCATTACCGGCAACTCCACCAACCCCACCCGCTTCCAGCATCTGGTTGCCGGTACCTACAAAAAGTGGGCTACCGAAAACAACGTAAAATACTTCTCTGTTGCTTCCGGCGGCGGCACCGGCCGTACCCTGCATCCGGACAACGTTGCAGCAGGTCCCGCTTCCTACGGTCTGACCGACTCCATGGGCCGTATGCACGGTGATGCTCAGTTTGCCGGTTCTTCCTCTGTTCCCGCTCACGTTGAGATGATGGGCCTGATCGGCATGGGCAACAACCCCATGGTCGGCGCCACCGTCGCCTGTGCGGTTGCGGTTGAGGAAGCGAACAAGTAAATTCAGAGTTTTTTATACCCTGGTTGGAGAAAAGCCCTCCGGCGTTTTAAACGCCGGAGGGCTTTTGCTGACTGTTAGATATAAGAGCTGTCAGAAAGTTGGTATTTCGATTCCTTCCCCGTCCTTCATCGCTGACTCATGGGCACAAACGCATCCAGCGGTAATATTACCCGCAAACACCTCGTCAATCCGGGGCTTTCTGTCCTCAACAATACTGGAAAGAAACTCATGCACCAAATGGGGATGGGAACCGTGATGTCCGGCACCTGCGCCAAATTTTAACGACTCCTGCGGATTCAGCGGATCAAAGTTTCCGCCCACTGTAAATCTTTGGATTTCTTTGGGGAGCGATTGGCAATGGTTGGGGATTCGTTCCAATACCTCCGTGACAGATCTGCGTCCTCGCCCGTTTTCCGCGGAAGTGAGAGTAGTAATGTAGGGCATATCGCCATCTGAAAGTCCCCATTCAAAACTGGCCTCACTGCCGTAAACAAACAGCCCTTCCTGGTAAGCTCTGGCCGTTTCAAACAGGGAACGGGTTGCCTCCCCTTTCATTCCATTTTCAAACTCAAACAAGGCGCTTTCTACCGGAAATGGATTTCCGTACCGTTGGGTAAGCCATTCCGCCATTGTCCCAGATCCCAAGCAGTGTACCTTTTTTATGCGTGAACCGGAAAGCGCTGTCATCGGCGATATTGCATGAGTGCCATAGTACATTGGCGGAAGCCCCATCCAATAATCGGGCCAACAGCTCATATCCTGATAATGAGATCCTCGCAAAAATTGTATTTTTCCCAACTTTCCGGTCTCGATCATTTCCTTTACATAAAAGAAATGATAGGTGTACAGAGTCGTTTCCATCATCATGTACTTTTTGCCCGTCCTTCGAACTGCTTCAGTAATTCGGCGGATTCCCTCCAGGCTGGTTGCCATTGGCACCGTGCAGGCACAGTGCTTTCCAGACTCCAGCACCTGAACTGTCTGATCTTCATGAAGCGGAATTGGGGTTACCAGATGCACCGCATCAATTTCCGGGTCATTCAGTACATCCTGAAAATCAGTATACGCCTGGCTGATTCCTCCCATTTTTACAAATTTTTGCAATTGTTCCTGGTTTGTGTCGCACAGTTTCACCTTGCCCACATTGGGATGGTTCTTGTAAATCTCTACAAATGAACCTCCAAACCCCAGACCCACTACCGCCACATTAAGCTTTTTCATTACTGCGATCATCCTTTCTCTTCTGAAAATCTGTCCTATTGTTCCTTAATTATATTGTTTTTCAGTTTATAAATCCATTGACATTCCGGAATCATTCCATGTACAATATGGAAAAGGATGGTGGAAAATGTGGATTATTACAGTGTGACCGCTGCACGAAAGATTTCTGCTGCATACCAAAATTTTTATCTTACCGGTGCAAAACATCCTGACAGGGTCATGGAAGAACATGATTTCGTTTACATAATTGAAGGGAACTGGGAAATCTTTCAGGAAAACGACCGCTATCTGCTGCATCCAGGTGATGTCATTCTCCTTCATGCGCAGCAACATCACTTCGGGCTGACCCCCTGTTCGCCTGGGACCCGTACCATGTATATTCATGTAAATAATGACAGCGCCGATGGTTTCGCATCGGACTGTCCTACCGACTGTGCGGAATCCGGAGTACAGCTTGACACGGTAATTCACTGTCAGAACGCTCCAAATGTTCAATTGCTTTTTCAAAAAATTATTCTTGCTTTTAAAACAGACTGCTTTCAGAGAGAGCAGAAAATCAGCTGCCTTTTTCAACTTTTGTTGATTGAAATGGCAAACGCCGGCGAAACAACGGTTCAAAGCATGCTGCTGGAAAAAGCATTTGCTTTAATGGAGAACAATCCCAATAAAATTTTCCGGACGGATGAACTGGCATCCCAGCTCTATGTATCGGGACGGACGTTTCGAAATCATTTTTTTGCCGCGTATCATAAAACATTTACGCGCTATCAAATGGAAGCAAAACTTGCGAAGGCACGCATTCTTTTACAGGAATATCCTGAAATGCCTTTATCCGAAATTGCAAAAAATCTTGGGTTTTATGATGAATTCCACTTCAGTAAAACCTTTAAAAAATACTATTTTGTTTCCCCCAGCCAATACCGGATTTCTTCTGTGAGAAAATCGCTTCTGCTGCAAAATTGAGATGACTATTTTGCCGAAATATGGTATAATAAAACAAAATGCTTCGCATTTTGTTTCTCAGCAGAATCTGCTGTCACGCTTCGCGTTTCCTCCTCCCTATGGGCGGCAATGTGTTTGTATCACAGAGCAAAATCACAGATTGAAAATAAACGTCGAAAAAGGGGGCCGGTTGATGCGAATCGCAATTGTTGACGACGATTCCGCTGATCGTGCCGAATTGTCGGAATTACTGACACGCTATGCCAAAGAACGGCAGCTGACTGCCCAATACCAGACGTACCGTTCCGCCGAAGAGCTGATGGCGGATTTTAAGCCCGGACAGTGGGATATCCTGTTTCTCGACATCTATATGTCCGGCATCACCGGAATGGAAGCCGCACATCAGCTTCGTCAGATGGATCCGGCCTGCCGTTTGATCTTCTTTACTACAAGTTATGTTCATGCGGTCGAAAGCTACACGGTACAAGCCTCTTATTATTTGACCAAGCCCTTGGATTACCAGCGTTTTTGTACCGCAATGGATGCGGTGTGTTCCCTGCTCCAGCGGAATAACCGCTGTCTTGAGGTGCACAGCGAGGGGATTTTACTGCAGGTGCTTTTTTCCGATATTTTATTCATGGACTGCATGGTAAAGCAGTCCTGCCTCCATCTTTCGGACAGAATTCTCAACGTGGACGAGCGGGTATGTACCATTCTCGAGCACTTGGCTGCCGACGACCGTTTTTTGAACTGCAACCGAAACACAACAGTCAATATGGACTGGATCAGTCGGATTCTCAAAGATGATTTTCTTTTGAAGAACGGTCAAACCGTCCCGATCCGCCAGCGCGGCCGGAGCGGCGTAAAAAAAGCTTTTCTGCAATACTCCGTAAAATCCTTGCGTAAGCAGAGTCAAAATTAAGGCGATACTCCGGCATTTTCAGGTACTGTCACACAGTTTCCCGCCTTTAAATCCGTCATCTGACGTGCGGGACGGAAAGGGATGATTGTAAAAATGAAACGATTTTTGGCAGCGTTTCTGTCACTCTTACTATTGCTTTCTTTTTCAAGCCCGCTGTGCTCGGCGGAGGCTCCTCCGGTCTCCGTTATTACTTCTGTCGGTGACCCGATCAATCCAACCTCCGTTCAGATTCTTTTTCTTTCTCAAAATGGAGATCCGGCGTCTCTGGAGCTGCCGGATTCTTATGTCTGCGTTAAAAACGGGCGCTGGGGATATTCCTGCCCCGTAGAATGGAATTTGGCGGCGCTTGACTCCTCAAAGCCCGGCCTTCACTACATTCCGGGGCTTCTGCAGCCGGAAGGGGGATACTCCCTTGCGGAAGGGCTTTCTCCCAACGTAAGGTACCCGGTTTACGTTGAAGGGCCTGATCCTGAAACAAAGCTGGAGCTGAAGGAAATATTTTATGAGCTGCCCGATTCCTTTCTGGTTCCCACAGGCAGCCGGACCGACAGTCTGAACATCGACTGCGGCACCGCTTACGGCTTGACGGAAACGTTCGGCGAATTTGTCAAATGTGACATTTCCTGGGATTTCGGAGCGGTTGATATGGCGATTCCCGGAAGGTATCCGGTTTACGGGACGCCGAATCTTTCCGATGAAATTGTTTTCCCCCCCGATTTTAACGGCTTTGAGACAGAGTCAGGCATAGTTTCCCCGGATTATGTTGATCTCTCTGCCGGTGAAGCAAACAGTTTTCCCGGATATATTCACTGCCGGTGGCTGTACTCCATTCAGGATCAAAACTCGGTAAAGCTGGAGTATTCTCTGCAGGGTGAAAACGGACCGTGGCTGCCCGACCCTTCCACCGAGCCGGGAAAAATGTATTATGCCTATTATGCCTCCTGGAGCAAGTATATCAATTTTGATTTGAGCAGGCTGGAGCCTGGTAAGAACTACTATTTTCGTCTTACCTATGACGAAAATCAAATCTCCAATACCATCTGCCTTCGTACGGATGGCAATGAGCCCACTTTTCAGGCAAGCGGCATGGGAGGCGATCGGGATGGGTCGGATCAAAACGGCGGGCTGCTTCCTCCCGTGTCACAGCCTGCGCCCGGAGATCCCGGCCTGCTTCCGGGCATATCTGGGGGCGACCGGGATGGTGACGATCAGGAAAACCAGCAAATTCCCGGATATGACCAGACAATTTCTCCCTCGGATATGGCACCGCTGACCACCGGAAAGGACGATGCAGACCCTTCCTCTCCCCCAAGTGAAGAATTCGGGGGTTTGGCTGATTCGACCCTTCCCCATTCCAATTCCGATCAGGCCAAGCCTTTGGAAACAAAGCCGACAGATCCCGGCAGGGAGAAGCCTGCTGTTCCTCTGTCAACCGAAGCCCACGCTCAAGCTTCTGTCGTTGCAGACGCACAGTCTCCTGCCGTAAAAGCGCCGGTGTTAGAACGTGTGACGGACATTTCCACAACGCTTTCCGGAATCCGCCTCCGTCAGCTGGCAGCTTCCTCTAAAACTGTCCTGTTTGAAAAAAAGGGGATTGCTGTGGAGCTGTTCTCCTCCTTTTTGAATACTCTTTCTCTTGGAGATGAGGAATTGCTGGAAGTCACCATTGAGCAGCCCCAGCCGGACAGCTTTCGGCTGACGGTTGTGGCGAACGGCAAACCCGTAACAGAGCTTCCGGACACCACCGTCCGCATTCCGTGGAAGAAATCAGAAACTATGCCGGAATGCGTTGATTCCACAGGAAGTCAGAAAAATCCAGCCGTTTACAGCTCTGAAACCGGAATGATTTCCTGCACCATTCACTCCACCGGAACTTTTCGGCTGCAGTCTCCTTCGGATGCCAAAGCCCCTGCCGTCAGGAATGTTTCCGCTGTCCCCCAAAATTCATCGTCCGAATCCCATTCGTCCCTGTTGCTTTCCGCTGTTCTGCTTTCCGCCGCCTTTGGAATGGAGGCAATCAGGAGAAAACGACATGAATAAGAAAAAGGGGATTTTTCTTGCAGTCATTACCCTGCTTCTGACCTCATCTCTTTGCCTGCTACTTTATCGGTTCGACAACAAGTACACCCAGCCCTCCCTTCAGCCCATCAGCGGGCTGCTCTTCCTTCCCGCATCTGATCTGGAACGCACTCCGGTTCGTTTCCTGACCCGGGAATGGGAGTATTATCCGGGGCTTCTTGCCTCCCCGGAAGAGCTCGGCCGTTCGGAAAGCTACCGCACTTATCTGGACATCGGCGAAATCTCTTACTTAACGAATGGCGCCGGGACGTATCGCCTGACGCTGCTTCTCCCCGATGCTGAAACAAATTATGCCTTGGAGCTTCCTGAAATTTTTTCTGCTTACCGGTTTTATGTCAATGGAGAACAGGTTCTGCAAATGGGAGAACCGGATCCCATGCGCTACCGACCGCAAATTGCTTCCCGGATGATTACCTTTACGGCGTCGGGACGAACGGAACTTGTACTCGCTGTCAGCGATTACTCCGGAATTTACAGCGGCCTTACCTATCCACCCGTATTCGGAAAGCCCAGCGCGGTTCTGACGCTGCGCGATATACGGCTTCTGGTACATTCCTCGGGCGTTCTGACGGCCTTTTCCGGAATGATCCTTTCCATTTGCTTCGGAATCAAAGGCAACCGCAAACGGGGTATTCTATTCACGCTGTGCTGCCTTTGCCTCATTGGAATTACCGGCTATCCCCTTCTTCACACCTTCTTTGTTACAGGATATCAGCCATGGTATTCCATTGAAATCGGAAGTTTATATCTTCTTCTGCTGTTGGCAGTACTGCTTCAATGCGATTTATGCAAACTTCCCGGAAAATTTTCGCTGCTTCTGGCAGTGCCTTGCGGAATCGGGCTCATTCTCTCCCTGATGCAGTCGATAGGCGCTTCTTTTTGGAGCCGGCCGGTCAGCCTTATCTTTTCCGGGGCATTCGATCTTGTAAAGCTCTATTCGGCTCTCTGCCTGATCGGCCTGTCCGCATGGGCGCTGGGAAAAGGAACACAGTATTCTGCGCCTTTGTTCTGCGCCTCCATCAGCCTTGCCGGCTTCCTGCTGTTTGACCGTCTGTTTCCCCTTTACGAGCCGATTGTAGGAGGTTGGTTTGTCGAATTCGGTGCAGTGTTTCTTTCCCTTGGCTTGGCTGCGGTACTCTGGAACGACGCCATGAATGCCTATCGTTTTCGCCTGCGCTACGAAGAGGAATACCATCAGATGGAACGGCGGCTTTCCATGCAGAAAGAGCATTACAAACAGCTTTCCGGCCAGGTGGAACGCACGCGGGAAGCTGTACATGATCTCAGACATCATATGAGAGCTCTTCGGACAATGGCCCAGCAGTCCGAAACAGAAAAGATCCTTGCGTATCTGGACGCTTATGAACCCCACTTGGCGGAGCGGGAGGTGACTACCTTTTCCGCCCATCCCACTGCCGACGCGATCTTATCTTATTATGCGGCGGCTGCAAGGAAAATCGGGGCCGTCTATGATGTACGCCTGTCTATCCCGCCGGATCTGAACTTTCCGGACGATGAGCTCTGCATTATTCTGGGGAATCTTCTGGAAAATGCCCTGGAAGCCATGGCCAATCTTCCGGGGGAACGGCAGCTGTATCTTCGCGGTGATGCCTCGGACGGTCGGTTTGGGCTGGTGGTGGAGAACAGCTTTGATGGGAAAATACAGATTCACGATGGCCATTACCTGTCTACCAAGCACGCCGGATATGGGTTGGGACTTCAGTCAGTGTCTGCCATTGCGGAAAAATATGGAGGATTGGCCGATTTTTCCCCCGAGGGAACTCATTTTCATGCTTCTGTCATGATCCCACTTTCCGGCCAATAAAAAAGAGAGCGCATTGCGCTCTCTTTTTTATTGGTTTCCGGTCGATCAGATGCCCTGTGCAAGCATTGCGTTGGCGACTTTTTCAAAGCCCGCAATATTCGCGCCCATGACATAGTTGTCTTTCATATTGTAACGGGCAGCCGCCTCGTCAATCTTATGATAGATATTCACCATGATGCCGTTCAGCTTCTGGTCAACTTCCTCGAAGGACCAGCTTAACCGTTCGCTGTTCTGGGACATTTCCAGTGCGGAAGTGGCTACGCCGCCTGCATTGGCAGCTTTTCCGGGGGCAAACAGGATCTTCTGCTCCAGGAAATAGTCGGTGGCTTCTCTGGTGGAGGGCATGTTGGCGCCTTCCGCAACAGCAATGCAGCCATTCTTCAGCAGTGTCTTGGCGTCTTCCAGATTCAGCTCATTCTGGGTGGCGCAGGGAAGCGCGACATCACAGACAACACTCCACACATTGCCTTCGGTAGAATATTTGGCATTGGGACGATACTTGGTATACTCGCTCAGACGAGCCTTTTTCACTTCTTTGATCTCTTTCACTGCAGCCAGATCAATGCCCTCGGCATCATAGATCCATCCGGTGGAATCGCTCAAAGTAACAACCTTGGCACCCAGCTGCTGGGCTTTCTCGGTAGCGTAAATTGCTACGTTTCCGGCACCGGAAATGGCAACGGTCTTTCCGGAAAGCTCAATGCCATGGCACTTGAGCATCTCATGCAGGAGGTACAGCAAACCATAACCGGTTGCTTCCTTCCGGGCCAGAGAACCGCCGTAAGTCAGGCCTTTTCCGGTGAGAGAACCCTCATAGCAATTCTTCATCTTGCGATACTGGCCGAACATATAGCCGATTTCACGGGCACCTACGCCGATGTCGCCGGCAGGAACGTCAAGATCCGCGCCGATATGTTTCGCAAGCTCGGTCATAAAGCTCTGGCAGAATGCCATCACTTCACGGTCGGATTTGCCTTTGGGATCAAAGTCAGAACCGCCCTTGCCGCCGCCGATGGGCAGTCCGGTAAGAGAATTCTTGAAAATCTGCTCAAAGCCAAGGAATTTAATAATGCTGGCATTTACGTTGTCGCGGAAACGCAGACCGCCTTTAAACGGGCCGATGGCACTGTTGAACTGAATCCGGTAACCAACGTTTACTCTGGCCTGGCCTTTGTCGTCAACCCACGGAACGCGGAATTTGATCTGACGCTCCGGCTCAACCATCCGCTCCAGCAGCGCTTCATGGCGGTATTCTTCCTCATGCTCGTCGATTACGGGGCGGAGAGAATCCAACACCTCCCGAACGGCCTGATGGAATTCCGGCTCACCGGGGTTTTTGCGTTCTACCGATTCAATGATTTCATCAACATAAGACATATCTGCACACATTCCTTTCATTGCTCGGTGACTGCCGGGAACTGATGTTCCTGCAGTCTGCCGAATTTTCAGCTGTCAACCCATAAACAAGACAAGCGTCACATCGATATTATTATACACAGGTTTGAAGAAAAAAGCAACTACATTTTGAATTTTTCTTTTTAAAATCCTGCAAAATTTATGACGCTAAATGGATAAAGACTTCGGCAATATGCCGAAGTCTTTATCCGGTTGACAACATATGATAAAACTGGAAATCGAATCAGAACGAGGACGAGTCCTGCAGAGCGTCAAACCCTTCCTCACCGGTGCGGACTTTAATCACATTTTCCACATGATAAACGAAGATTTTTCCGTCGCCGATATGCCCGGTATACAATGCCTGTTTTGCGGCGTGAATCACAGTACGCACCGGGACTTTGCAGACAATCACTTCAACCTTGATTTTAGGCAGAAGGTTAATGTCCATCGGAACCCCGCGGTAATAATCCGTGCGGCCCTTCTGCGCGCCGCAGCCCAGCACCTGCGTCACCGTAATACCGGTAATTCCCACGTTTGCCAAAGCGGTTTTCAGTTCTTCAAACTTGCTTTGTTTGCAGACAATGGCGATTTTGCTGATCTTCACATCCGATACCGCATCACCCAAAGAAGGAATTATCTGTACCGGAACCGCTTCTTCCGGACCTGCATCCAAAGATTCTGCCGCATCGGTGCCTGCGTCTGTCATTCCTACGCCTGCAGCGGGCATAAAATCCGCATAGCTGGAGGCAAGACCGTGCTCCGCAATGTCCAGACCGGAAATTTCCACTTCCTTCTCCACCCGGAGACCGATCGTTTTCTTAATGACAAGAAATACAATGGTCATGGTTGCAGCTACCCAGGCAGCTACGGAAATTACGCCCAGCGCCTGAACACCCAAAAATTCAAAACCACCGCCATAAAATACGCCCTTGGAAGTATCGAAGAAGCCCGTCATCAATGTGCCGAAAGCGCCGCAACAGCCGTGAACTCCAATGGCACCTACGGGATCATCAATTTTCAGTACCTTATCTACAAACTCAATCGCCAGAACGACCAGAATTCCCGCCAGAGCGCCGATAATTGCCGCTCCCACCGGAGATACCGCATCGCATCCGGCGGTGATTGCCACCAGACCGGCCAGTGAACCGTTAAGGGTCATGGAAACATCCGGCTTTTTGTATCTCCACCATGTGAAGAGCATTGCCGCCACTGTGGCGCAGGCCGCTGCAAGGTTGGTGGTGACAAAAACGCTGCTCGCAGTAAGAATGGCTTCGCCCTCCATGGAAACCGTGGAAGCACCGTTAAATCCAAACCAGCAGAACCAGAGAATAAATACTCCAAGCGCTCCCAGCGTTAAGCTGTGGCCGGGAATTGCTTTCGGTGTGCCGTCTTTCTCGTATTTGCCGATTCGGGGCCCAAGTATTTTAGCGCCGACCAGCGCTGCCACGCCCCCTACCATATGGACCGCAGCAGATCCGGCAAAATCATGGAATCCAAGGCTTGCCAGCCATCCGCCGCCCCAGATCCAGTGTCCTGAAACAGGATAGATCAGTGCCGAAATGATAAGGCTGTAGAGGCAGTAGGAAGAAAATTTGGTACGCTCCGCCATTGCGCCGGAAACAATGGTCGCCGCAGTAGCACAAAACACAGTTTGAAAAATAATAAATGCCATCAGAGGAACGCCATCCGGAAGAATCGCCGAATAGTCACCGCGAATTGCCGGATCAAACCCGCCGAAAAGCGCTCCGCTTCCGGCAAACATGATGCCAAACCCCAGCAGCCAGAACACAGGCGTACCGATTGCAAAATCCATCAGATTTTTCATGATGATATTGCCGGCGTTTTTTGCACGGGTAAATCCTGTTTCCACCATGGCAAATCCTGCCTGCATAAAAAACACAAGCGCCGATCCAACCAATACCCACAAGGTGTTTACGGAAGACAGTCCTTCCACAATCTCTTTCATAACAATCACCCTTCTCATGTATTGCAACAAAATGTCTGCTTCAAGCCGCAGGAAGGATTACTGCCTGCCCCTTTGCAAACATTCTGACTGCGCGGCATCCGAAAAACGTCTTTTTTCGATCCCCATACGGAGAGTGATTCAGAAACTGCTCATTCATTTTCTGATCTGCAGTTCCTTGGGAAAAAAGAAAAAGTTCTTTCGGACAGTGCGCCTGGTACCAGACGCCATTGTCCGAAAGAACTTCCTTTTTGAAGCCTTATCGCTTGATGCATTCATTTTTTTGTTGTTAACAAGAGTATATTCCAGAATATTTAAAATGTCAATGCTTTTTTGAATAAATCAAAATTAAATATTTCAATTTTATTTTTCTGCCATCCGTTACCCGATCTTTGGAAGAGCGTCAAAACCTTTCTGCAAATCGGCATCCGTAGGAATATAGTCGCTCATGGTGCCCTCATTGTAGGAAGCGTAGGCAGTCATATCGAAATAACCGGTTCCGGTCAGACCAAACAAGATTGTCTTGGCTTCCCCGCTTTCCTTGCAGCGCAGCGCCTCATCAATTGCTGCACGAATGGCATGGGCTGACTCCGGCGCGGGAAGGATGGTCTCATGCTTTGCAAAATAGACGGCTGCCTCGAACACTTTGGTCTGCTCCACCGATACAGCTTCCATATAGCCGTCATGATACAGCTTGGAAAGGATGGGGGACATCCCGTGATACCGAAGCCCGCCCGCATGATTGGGAGAAGGCATGAAGCCGCTGCCCAGGGTATACATTCTGGCGAGAGGAGTTACCTTTCCGGTATCGCAGAAGTCATAAGCATACCTGCCTCTGGTCAGGGAGGGGCAGGATGCCGGTTCTACCGCTACAATCCGGGGATCCGCCCTTCCGGACAGCTTATCCCGCATAAACGGCGCAATTAAACCGCCCAGATTGGAGCCTCCGCCTGCGCAGCCGATAATCACATCAGGATACTCACCCAAAATTTCCATCGCAGTCTGGCATTCCAGACCGATTATGGACTGATGCAGCAAAACCTGATTCAAAACGGAGCCCAGTACGTAACGGCAGCCGGGAGTGGTGACAGCCTTCTCCACGGCTTCACTGATGGCGCATCCAAGACTTCCGCCCACGTTCGGGTCTGCAGCCAGAATCTGACGTCCGGCATTGGTCGTATTGCTGGGGCTGGGAATGACATCGGCTCCAAAGGTCTGCATCACCGATTTCCGGTGAGGCTTCTGGAGATAAGAGGTCTTTACCATAAACACCGTCAGCGGCAGCCCGAAATAGGAACACGCTTCCGAAAGAGCGGTTCCCCACTGTCCTGCACCGGTTTCGGTGGTAAGGCTGGTGACGCCCTGTTCTTTCGCATAATAGGCCTGGGCAATAGCGGAGTTCAGTTTATGACTGCCTGAAGTATTATTCCCCTCAAATTTGTAATAGATCTTTGCGGGGGTTCCCAGCGCCTTCTCCAGACTGTAAGCCCGGATCAGCGGCGAAGGACGGTACATTTTGTAGATTTCCTGCACCTCTTCGGGAATGTCGAAAAAACGTGTGGTGGAATCCATCTCCTGCTGTGCCAGCTTTTCACAGAACACCGGATACAAATCTTCGGCAACAGCCGGTTTCATGGTAGCAGGGTTAATCATGGGGTCCGGCTGTTCCGGCATATCGGCACGGAGGTTATACCATTGCTTCGGCATCTGGTCCTCGGTCAAATAAAGTCTGTGTGGAATTTTGCTCATTGGTAACAACTCCTTCAAAATAGTAAATAAATCAAAAAAGGCTTTTGTCTCAGCTCACGCTGGGACAAAAGCCTTGCTTCTGCGGTACCACCCAAATTGGAAAGAAAATCTTTCCCACTTACTCCATGTACAATCATACATGCTCTCTTGATAACGGGCAGAGATCCCGTCAGGCACTACTAGGCTTCCTAAAAAGCGTTTCGTCCTGCCCTCATAAGTCCATTCAACGCAGATTCATTTGCCGCTTTCCACCAGCCAGCGGCTCTCTGTAAAATAAAATGTGCGCCTACTCTTCTTATTCAGCGGTTTTCTTATTTGATTTTCTTTATTATATGCGGTCGTCTTCTATTTGTCAATAGATTTTGACAAATTCTTTATTTTTCTTCATCCCCGGCATCTTCCGGCACGTCCTCCTGCTTTTGGAGCGCACCTGAGCGAAAGCGTTTCAGCTGCCAGGACAGATACGCGATGGTGCCGATATTCAGCAGTCCGTCTACGATTAACACGATATAAGTGTAGAGATGTTTCGTATCCTCGGACTGAAAGGGGCTTAGAAGGATCATCATAGCCAACCCCGCAGAGGTCAGCGCCGCAATCAGCACAATCCACCACCATTTTCCCTTGAGTCTGAGCAGATCCATGGAAAACTGCAGCTTAATAATACTGTCCGCAATCATGCAGAAAGCAAGCACCTGTGTGAAGGCCACCGCAAAATTTTCCGTCTGGAGCACGGCGAACAGCCCGAAGATGACTGCTGCCACTCCCACAGAAAAGCCAAGATTGTTCTCCTGAAGATATCCCTTGCGGATGAAGTAGATCGCCACGTTAATCAGCCCTACAATAATGGCCGCAATCCCGATCCCGTAGCAGATGCTCACCATGTTGGCAATTTCAACGGGAAGGGCCAGCAATACCGTACCGATAGCAATGTAACAGGCCGACAGACACAGCGTATTCACCTTCAGGTTGGGAATCGCCTTTTCCACTTTTGTCATTTTCCTCATACCTTTCCCGATTGTCATTTTGAATCCTTTTGCCGGTATTCTCTGCTCTCTTCTAGTATTGCTGTTTCTTTGACTTTTGTCAACATTTTCCGCTGAAAAATTCATGGAAAGTGCTGCTTTGACAGGAACCGGCACAGCCTCCGCTCCGTGCAGGAAAGATGCCCTGATGAGTTTCAATCATCAGGGCATCTTTCCGGGGTTCTCCATGGATTCTCAGATTCAATGGTTTCTATAGCCGCTCTCTTAAGCAAATTTGCGGTTTGAAAGCCGGAATCAAGCCGAAATAAGGAATAAATCAGGGGTGTCCTAGTTTTCCCGGGGACTTGCCAGATAAAGGAGTGCATTCACAATGGAGGCGGCAACGTTGCTTCCGCCTTTTCTTCCCCTTGCCACAATATAAGGAATGCCGGATTTCATGATAATCTCTTTGGACTCCACCACATTTACAAATCCCACCGGAACACCGATCACCAGGGCCGGACGGATTTTTCCTTCCCGGATCAGTTCATCCAGCCGAATGAGGGCGGTGGGAGCATTCCCCACCGCAATAATGACAGGCCCGGCCAGTTCGGCTGCCTTTTCCATGCAGACTGCCGCACGGGTGATTCCCCGGCTTTTGGCAGCTTCCGCCACATCCACATCGGACATATAGCAGTAGGCCTGACCGCCGCATCTTTCCAGCCCCGGCTTGTTGATTCCCGACCATGCCATTTTGGTGTCGGTAACGATTTTTGCTCCCGCTTTCAGGGCGGCAAGTGCCCTTTCTACCACTCCGTCTGAGAAACAGAGCGTATCGGCATACTCAAAGTCAGCCGTGGTATGAATGACCCGCTTGATAATGGGAGCCTTCTCTTCATCCAGTACCCGGTCTCCCAACTCGGCCGTAATGATTTCAAAGCTCCGCTTCTCTATGTCCATGGGTTTGATATATTCCATCGTTGCAACCTCTTCCTTTTCTTCCGGAAAATACCGCCTTATCTGCGGTGGAAAGCCTGATATTCCAGTGCCCGGTCCGCAAATTGTTCCGCAAATCCGGGATTTCCCCAAAAATGGATATGGGGGAATCCTGCCATCCGGTTTTTCTCAGACTGAATGCAGTCCCATCCCCGGACCGAGGATGGCTTTTGGGCGTGGAATGCTTTTCCGTTTTGCGTGCTGTCGGAATAGTGAAATTCATGGGCGTTGATCTGCTCCCCCTTCCGGCAGAGCAGCGTATCCTCACCGGCGGTAAGGGTCACATATCCGAACCGGGACAAGTGGTTTCCCAGCCGGGATTCCCCGGGAAATATTCCCACCATAGGGTAGGAATTTCCCTCTCCGTCAGCGATGGCCTCCTGCAGATACATGAAGCCCCCGCATTCCCCATAGATGGGGATCCCCTGTCCGGCAGCACGGCGGATGCTTTGAAGCATCCTTTCATTTTCACTTAGTTTCTTGGGATACAGTTCTGGATATCCCCCTCCGAAGATCAGCCCGTCCAAATTCTCGGGAATCTTCTCATCGGCAAGAGGAGAAAATTCCACAAGCTCTGCCCCCATCCGGCGCAGTAAATCCAGACTGTCCTCATAGTAAAAGCAAAATGCCCTGTCACGTGCCACACCGATTCGGAAATGTCCTTTTTGCACCACAGGCATCTCCTCGTATGCAAAGGGTTCTGCACTTTCCGCCAAAGTCAGAAGTCCGTCAAGATCCAGCGATTTCTCCGCGGCTTCTCCCAACAGACGGATCTTTTCCTGCAGACCGCCGATTTCTTCAGCAGTCACCAAGCCTAGATGACGGCTTTCAATGGCCGCTTCCGGCATATTGGGCAAATAGCCATAGGTCTCAAGCCCTGTGTGCTCCCGGATCATTTCCCGATAGCGGGGATACATCATGGCACTGCACCCGTTGATGATCACTCCCTGAATCCGGTTGTCCATAAATTTCCTGTAGCCTTTGACAACAGCTCCCAGCGACAGGGACATTCCCTGACAGCTCACCACCAGCACGGCCGGAATTCCCAGACGTTGGCTGATATCCCATGAGGACGCCTCTGCGGAGGAGGCGCCGATTCCGTCATAAAATCCCATGAC
>DBGCDL010000083.1:0-27424 GCA_048358235.1 Oscillospiraceae bacterium | reverse complement strand
ACGGCTAACGCCTTAAGCACCGTCTTGCTTGCCAATTTTCCGTCATATTTTACAAAAATCCTCGCCAATACACAAAGTATTGGCTGTGGTTTTTGTCTTATCTGACAAAAAATTTGCCGGCGCAATCCGGCACCTAGAATTGTACGGTATTGCCCTAGTGGAACCAATTGAAATGGAGGGGAAATGATGGAAAAATACATTCTTCAGGGAGTTCCCCTGAAAATCACAAAGGAAGAACTCCTTAAGACATTGAAAATGCCGGCGGAGACTGCTCCCGAGGATGAAAAGGCCATCGGCGCAATGATGGAGGAGTGCATGAAAACCGCCAATCCCAAAGCGCTTTACGGCATTGCCGCCATTGAGGAAAAGGGCGCTGATTTCGTGATTTCCGAGGGTGTGCGGGTGCAGTCCGCGCTGGTACGGCAGAATCTGGATCAGGCAAACCGGATCATTCCTTATGTGGCGACCTGCGGTGCTGAGGCGGAAGAGTGGTCCCGGCGGTACAGCGACCCTCTGGAAAGCTATTGGGCGGATGGAATCAAGATGGTGCTTCTCGGGAAAATCAGGCAGGAGCTCAGTCACCGTGTAAAGGCGGAATATTTTCCCGGAGGCGATATGTCCGCCATGAGTCCGGGGTCCCTTGCAGCATGGCCGATTACACAGCAGGCCTGCATTTTTGGAATGTTCGGAAGCGTTGAAGAAGACATCGGGGTCAGGCTGACGCCGTCTTTTCTGATGCTTCCCTCCAAATCCTGTTCCGGTTTCTTCTTCTCCCCGAAAAGCCATTACGAAAACTGTGTCTACTGCCCCATACCCAACTGCCCCGGACGCCGGGCTCCCTATGGCGGAAAGCCCTTTCGTGCGGAGCCATAGAACGGGGATGAATTCGGATTGAAGTCCCGAAGAATCCGCCGGCAGGCTTTCCCTTCAGAATTTTAAAAGTGGGCGCAGCTTCGGACGGAGGGAGGAACAATAGAGCGCGACCAGCCGGGACAGTGCCATATCGTAAATGACAAAAACCACGTTCCCCAGCAGCAGAAGGAGCAGCGCCCCGTATTTTAATCCCAAGGTCATATCATCCAGAACTTCTGTCATGCCGAAGATGTAGATGACCGCCCAGTACGCCGCAAGTACAGAAATGTTGAAGAAAAGGATCTTGACCGTCCATTCCGCACTCCTGCTTTTCAGATGCTCCAGATTGGACTTCAGAATGGGGTAACAGCCGAAAAACAGGAGAAACAGCAAAGCGGATTCCTTGTTTGGAACAACCAGCAGGGAGAGCAGGGAAACCGCTCCGTATGCTGTCCATGCGGTCTTTTTCCCGAAATCGATTACCAGTGCGATCAGCAGGATTCCCGCCAGTGCCGGGCAGGTGTATTCGGCAAATGGGAAAAGGGCGGAAAGAAACATACAGACGAGGCTTAACGCGGAGAGGACGCCTCCGAACGCGATCTTGCGGACATTCATGCCATGTTTGCTCATTATGATGACCATCCTTTTCTGCGATGCAGGAAAAACTTTTCGGAAAGTATCCGGCACGGCTTTTGGCCGTGCCGGATACTGTTTTTATTATTGAAAAAAGCAATGGATACCGTTCGAAAGTCCGAGCCGGGGCGCAGGTCATTCGTTCCCGCCCGGCATTCCTAGCAGCAGCCGCCGGAACCGAGACAGTCGCAGCAGCAGTCCGCACACATCATGCCGTAGCAGATGTCGCAGGGGGTACAGCCGCCCATGTTGGGCTGTACCGGACGATACTGTCCCTGCCCGTAACCGCCCATGTTGCCCTGGCGCTGCCAGCCCATGCGGTTCAGCGCCGCCCGATATTCCGCGTTGTTGGGGTTCAGACGGCAGGCTGCCTGAAAATTATTCAGCGCGTCTTCCAGCCAGCCCCGGGAATAATAGACACTGCCCTTGAGAAAATACCATTCCGCATCCCGCTTGCTCAACGGCACACCGTCCAGAAGCTCCTCGGCTTCCACCAGACGGTTGGCCTGAATCATGCCGCGGATGTCGCCAAAGTTGGAGGAAGCGGTATACTGCTGACCGGATGTGGCTGCCCCCGGAACATAGCCGTTCTGCCGCCGTTCGTTCATGATGGCGTCGAAAGCGGCGTTGATTTCCGCCATCTTTTCGTCGGCTACATCCTTGAGGGGGCTGTCGGCGTAGTTATCGGGATGGTATTTTTTGGCAAGATCCCGATAGGCGGTTTTGATTTCTTCGTCGCTGGCATTGGGGCTGACTCCAAGGACACTGTAGGGATTGTTCATTGAAAGTACCATTTCCTTCCCAGAATGAATAAATACTGCTTTCGGATTCTCCGAAAGACGGAGCGGCTATATGAAGCGGTGGCTGCGGTGCGCTCTTTTCGCAGATCCGGCGGCGGAGCATTCAGGAAATCAGAAGCTCCGATTCCTCTTTGCCGGGGCCTCTCTTTTTTCTGCCGCATTTTCCTTCGCTCTGATTGGTTTTACATAAAATGGAATGGATCTCATTGTGAAATCCAAGGTAAATAATGTTGTCCAAAATCTCTTTGTAGCGCTTCAGCTCCAGCAGCTCATACGCCGGAGCGATTTCAGCCACAGTCAGATTCAACACCTGATGGGCATATTCCCGAATCTCCTCAAGCGATTTGGAATCCCCTTCAAAATGCTTCAGAAACGGATTGTAAGAACCGGTTTTTCGATCGTCCTCAAGGTCATCCAGAGCATCGGCAAAGTAGACGTAACGCCCTACGAAGTAGCCGAAGCGGTTCAGAATTTTTTGCTGGGTCTCGTCTGCGGAAAGCTTTCGGCAGAGAAAGGCCAGAGCATTTGCAGTGGGATCTGCGGCCCGGTCGATACTGGTGCATCCGTTCCGTTCCAGCTCATTCTGGCTTCGGATAAAATCGGAGAGAGCCTGATCGGCGTCGGGATAAAGACGGGCAGCCTTTTTTCTGGCGTGAGACAGAAAAGGCAGCAGCAGATAACATCCCATTCGACGGAAAAAGCCGGAATCCGCAATGTCATCTTTGAGCTTGTAATAAATCATCAGCATGGCAGCGGCCCCGCAGTATGTCAGGTCGCCGCAGGGGCGGAGGCAGGGCTTTTTTCGGAACGGATTTGCCACGCATGAACATTTTTGAAACCCGGAGCAGCTTTCGGAAAGCCCCAGGGATACCGTAGCGATAAAAGTGAAATCATAACTGAGAGTCAGGCTGGCAAAAGGGCCGTATACGTAGGAGAGCTCCTTGCACAAGCCGCAGTAAACAGCTTTGAAGGTATCGAATTCCTTGACCTTCATTTCCGGTTTACAGGGTTTGATATACCCGAACATGGACGACCCCTTTCTGGCAAGATGAGCCGGAGAACCATCCGGGCTTTTGGCCGCCCGGATTACGACCATTTCATTCTACAGGAAAATACCCGGCAATGAGTTAAAAAATTGTAAATATATGACGGAAAAACTGCGGAATCAGCGAAGAAACCAACGAAAAGAAGGCGTTTTTCCAAAAACCGCCCCTGCCGTCAGGCAGGGGCGGGCAGAAGCGCCTGGGAAGAGCGGTATTACAGCTTCTTTACCATGATGCCGTATCTTAGTGGTTGGAATCCATGCTTTTCGTACAGTCTGCGGGCACCCTCGTTGGATATGCAGATTTCCAGTTTCAGTCCGATCACATCTGAGCTGACCGTCTGGGCGATCCGCTCGAGATATTGAGAACCGAGCCTGTGGCTTCGGAATTCAGGCTTGACGTAAATTTCCTCAAGCATCAGGCAGAGACCGCCCGCTTCGTTGGAGTAGAAGGGATAGACAATGCCGTAGCCGGCTGTTTTGCCCTCCGCCTCCATGATAAAGCCCATTACGTAGGGAGAACCGGCCACTGCCTTTTCAAAAGTCTCCTCCATCTGCCGGACGGGGATCGGCTCCAGCGCTGCGCCGGAACTGTAAAAATCCTCGCACATTTCCAGAAATACAGAGCGGTCAGCGGATGTGAACTTTCGCAGAACCATTTGAGTCATTCTAACTTTTCCTTTCCGGGAGTCGTGTCCGCTTCTCCGGTAAAACGAAGGGGACACAAAACCAAAGTTTGAAAAGCTTTTCAAACTTGCTCCTCCAATGTCGTTGAATCTCCACAGGATTCACATATCCAGTATACCGACATAGGGGACTGCCCGTCAACCGTCGGCGAAAAATGTTTACAAATCGGCTACAAATCAGGAAAAATCCTGAAAATTGCTGCATTTTCCGGAAACCTTACCCCATGCGCCCGAAGGAGGGCGGTTGTAATTTTAAAAAAAATCTGATATCCTAATACAGGAATCCATTCTGAAAAAAATTGTACAGGAGGCTTCATTCGATTGAGCGAGCTGAATATTGTGCTTGTGGAACCGCAGATTCCCCAGAATACCGGAAATATCGCCAGAACATGTGCGGCCACCGGCGCCCGCCTTCATTTGGTGGGGCCTCTCGGATTTACCATTGACGATAAAAAGCTGAAACGGGCAGGGCTGGATTACTGGCATCTGCTGGACATTACCTACTATGATGGAATTGAGGATTTCTTCGCCAAAAACCACGGCCCCTTTTTCTATTTTACCACCAAGGGCAGAAAGATATACTCGGATGTGGCTTATCCTTCCGGGTGCTATCTGGTGTTCGGAAGAGAGGATGCGGGACTGGACGAGGAGCTGCTCTATCATAATCCCGACAGCTGTGTAAGGATTCCCATGATCTCTTCGGCACGGAGCCTGAATCTGTCCAATACGGTTGCTCTTTCTGCCTATGAAGCCCTGAGGCAATGGGGCTTCCCGGAGCTTGAGACCAAAGGAAATCTGCGGAAATACAGTTGGTGACCGGGGAGACGGCATCCCCGGAAAGCGGGGCTGTTTCAGACCGGGACAGCCGCCTCATTGAAAGAAGAAAGGACAAGTTGCCAGATGATTAGAATTAAGATTATGACCGACTCTGCCAGCGACATACCGGCGGAACAGGAAGAGGAATACGGCATCCGCATCCTGCCGTTTCCGGTTACGGTGGGGGATGACGGCTATCTGGAGCGGGTGGATTTTACCCCGGAGGAATTTTATGATATCCTGCTGTCCGCTCCCAGAATTCCGGCAACTTCTCAAATTACCGCAATTCGTTTTTATGAGGAATTTGAGGCGGTTCAGAAAGAGGGCTTTGAAGAACTGATTTACGTATCCATTAACGGAGGCGGTTCCGCCTCCTACAGCAATGCTTTGATGGCGCGGGATCAGCTGTACGAAGAGCATCCCGACTGGAAAGAACGCTTTCAAATACATGTGGTGGATTCCAAAACCTATTGTCTGGCTTACGGTTATCCTGTGATAGAGGCTGCCAAAAAGGCGGCTCGCGGTGCGGGATCTGCGGAAATTCTCGCCTACCTTGAGGACTGGTTTGACAGTGTGGAGGTTTATCTTGCTCCATACACGCTGGAATTCGCGAAAAAGTCCGGACGCATTCCCTGTGCTGCGGCCTTTATGGGAGAGCTGCTGGGCCTCAAGCCGATTATCTCCATGATTGACGGAGAAACCAGAGTGATTGAAAAGGTACGGGGAGAAAAAGCCATTATTCCCGCGCTGCTCCGCTACGGACAGGCCTCCATGGTGCCCCATACGCCCTATCTCATTGTGCGGGGAACGCTGAAGGCCGAGGGGGAAGACCTTTTTGAAAAATCCAAAAAGCAGTTCGGCTATGAAGCGGTGGGAATCTATTCCGCAGGTGCGGCCATCGCCATCAATGCAGGCCCCAAAATGGCCGCCATTATCGTAAAAGGCAAGAACCGCAGGACGGAGTGACAGCCTTTTGTGAAACCCGATAAAATTCCCTGTTTTTTCTGAATTTCCCTTGAAAATTGTGGAAGAATAGGGTAAAATATAGGTTGGTTGTTAAATGAATAACAAGTAAGAATATAATAACGAAAAGGGGATTTCAAATGAACGCGATGAATAAAAAATCGGTTGACGATCTCAATGCGAAGGGCAAACGCGTCCTCGTCCGCTGCGACTTCAACGTACCGCTGAAAAACGGTGTTATCACTGATGAAAACAGAATCGTTGCCGCTCTTCCCACCATTCAGAAACTGATTAACGATGGAGCAAAGGTCATTCTCTGCTCTCATCTGGGCAAACCGAAGGGCGAGCCGAAGCCGGAGCTGTCCCTTGCTCCCGTTGCGAAACGTTTGTCCGAGCTTCTGGGCAAGGAAGTCGTTTTTGCCGCTGACGACACCGTTGTAGGCGAAAACGCGAAAAAAGCGGTTGCCGACATGAAAGACGGCGACGTGGTTCTGCTGGAGAATACCCGTTATCGTGCGGAAGAAACCAAAAACGGCGAAGCGTTCTCCAAAGAGCTCGCAAGCCTCTGCGACGCTTTCGTAAACGATGCGTTCGGCGCTGCACACAGAGCTCACTGCTCCACCGTGGGCGTTGCTTCTTTCGTGAAAGAGGCAGTCGTAGGCTACCTGATGGGCAAGGAACTGAAATATCTGGGCGGCGCTGTGGAAAATCCTGCCCGTCCTTTCGTTACCATTCTGGGCGGCGCAAAGGTTGCCGACAAGCTGAGCGTCATTGAAAACCTGCTGAGCAAGGCCGACACCCTCATCATCGGCGGAGGTATGGCATACACCTTCCTGGCGGCCAAGGGATATAACGTGGGAACCTCTCTGCTCGACAGCGAGAAGATTGATTACTGCAAGGATATGCTGAAAAAGGCGGAAGAGAAGGGCGTAAAGCTGCTTCTGCCGGTTGATTGCAAAATTGCCAAGGATTTCCCCGATCCCATTGACGCTCCCATTGAAGTGAAAACCGTTGACGTGGACAAAATCCCCGGCGATTATATGGGACTGGATATCGGCGAAAAGACTGCCGCTCTCTTTGCCAATGCCGTAAAAGAGGCCAAGACGGTTGTATGGAACGGCCCGATGGGCGTGTTCGAGAACCCCGTACTGGCGGAAGGCACCATTGCCGTTGCCAAAGCAATGGCGGAAACGGATGCAATCACTGTGATCGGCGGCGGCGATTCCGCAGCTGCTGTAAACACTCTGGGCTTTGGCGACAAGATGACTCACATCTCCACCGGCGGCGGAGCTTCCCTGGAATTCCTGGAAGGCAAAGAGCTGCCCGGCATTGCCGCGATGAACGATAAATAAGTGCCCAAACGCACACAAGTCGCGCACAATTTCCGTGCGCGACTTGTGGTTTATTGGAATTGAGAAAGTCGGCCGCAGCAACATCCCTGACAGTATGGCCGAAATGGAAAGGATAGGAAATCAATATGAATAAAGCTCTTAGAAAAGCCGTTATTGCCGGCAACTGGAAAATGAACAACAATCGTGCACAGACCAAAGCGCTGGTCGAGGAACTGATCCCCATGGTAAAGGATGCCGCCTGCGGTGTGGTCATCTGCGTTCCCTTTACTGATCTGCAGACCGCTGTGGAGCTGACCAAAGGCACCAACATCAAAGTCGGTGCGCAGAACTGCCATTTTGAGGCGAAGGGCGCTTTCACCGGCGAAATTTCTGCGGATATGCTCAATGAGATGGGCGTGGAATATGTCGTGATCGGCCACAGTGAGCGCCGCCAGTATTTTGGTGAGACCGATGTTACCGTAAACAAGCGCCTGAAAGCCGTTATCGCTTCCGGCATGACCGCGATCCTCTGCGTAGGCGAAATGCTGGAGCAGAGAGAGCAGGGCATTACCGCTGAGCTGGTTGCACTTCAGACCAAGGTTGCCCTCAACGGGGTTTCCAAAGAGGACCTTTCCAAAGTGATTATCGCTTATGAGCCCGTATGGGCCATCGGTACCGGAAAAACCGCTACCGCAGATCAGGCCAATGAGGTTTGCGCGCTGATCCGCTCCACCATCGGCCAGCTTTACGGAAAAGATGCGGCGGATGCCATGACCATCCAGTATGGCGGTTCCATGAACGCAGGCAATGCGGCGGAGCTCCTCTCCAAGCCCGACGTGGACGGCGGCCTGATCGGCGGCGCTTCTCTGAAGGCTCCGGATTTCACCGTGATTGTAAAGGCCGCTTCAAACGGCTGATTTTGCTGACAGCTTCCCGCCTTTTTTGCTGATTGGTCAGCAAAAAAGGCGGGAAAATTTCCAAAAGAAAGGCAAGAATTGATTATGAAAAAACCGCTGGCTTTAATTATTATGGATGGCTTCGGCATCAACAACGGCGAATACGGCAACGCCATCGCGGCGGCCAAAAAGCCCAATCTGGACCGGCTGTTCGCAATGGGAAGCGAGACCCAGATCGGGGCTTCCGGCATGAACGTGGGTCTGCCGGACGGACAGATGGGCAACTCCGAGGTGGGCCACACCAACATCGGCGCAGGCCGTGTCGTTTATCAGGAGCTGACCCGCATTACCAAATCCATTCAGGACGGGGATTTCTTCCGGAATGAAGCACTTTGTGCCGCGATGGACTCCTGCAAGGAGAAGAACACCGCGCTGCATTTGATGGGACTGCTTTCCGACGGCGGCGTTCACAGTCATAACGAGCATTTGTACGGACTGCTGGAAATGGCAAAGAAGAAAGGCCTGACCGAAGTTTATGTCCATTGCTTTATGGACGGACGGGATGTGCCGCCTTCTTCCGGAAAGTCTTTCGTTGAGCAGCTGTATGCCAAAATGAAGGAAATCGGTGTCGGAAAAATTGCGACCGTGATGGGACGCTACTACGCGATGGATCGTGACAACCGCTGGGACCGTGTGGAAAAAGCCTATGCCGCTATGGTATACGGTGAGGGGAACCACAGCGATTGCGCTGCCGATGCCATGCAGAAGTCCTATGACGCAGAGGTTACCGACGAATTCGTAATTCCTACGGTGATTGCCGGCGCAGCTTCCATCAAGCCCGGGGACAGCGTGATTTTCTTTAACTTCCGCCCTGACCGTGCCCGCGAAATCACCCGAACTCTGGTGGATGATAATTTTGACGGATTCGCCCGGAAAAACGGACGTTTTCCGCTGAACTTTGTCTGCATGACTCAGTACGACGTCACCATGCCCAATGTGACCGTGGCATTTCATCCTCAGTCTCTGAAAAATACCATGGGCGAATATCTGAGCGACAATCATCTGACGCAGCTGCGGATTGCCGAAACCGAGAAATATGCCCATGTCACCTTCTTCTTCAACGGCGGCGTGGAAGCGACCTTCCCGGGCGAGGACAGAGCCCTGATTAATTCCCCGAAGGTTGCCACCTATGATCTGAAGCCGGAAATGAGCGCCTATGAGGTTTGTGACGAAGCGGTAAAACGCATTGAATCCCAGAAATACGACGTGATTATCCTGAACTATGCAAACTGCGATATGGTGGGCCATACCGGCGTGTTTGACGCTGCTGTCAAAGCCGTTGAGGCTGTGGATGCCTGCGTGGGACGTACGGTAGACGCCATTCTTGCCCAGGGCGGTGTTGCAATGATTACTGCCGACCACGGAAATGCAGACAAGATGTATGAGAACGACGGCTCTCCCTTTACCGCTCATACTACCAATCCGGTGCCGTTCCTGATTGTGGGTATGGGTACCGATGTGAAGCTGCGTGAGGGCGGAAAGCTGGCGGACATTGCGCCCACCATGCTGGAGGTTCTGGAGCTGCCTAAGCCGGCAGAAATGGACGGAACAAGCCTGCTGGCATAACCGGTTATCCCGGGAGTTGTCCTTTGCGGGAATACGCCAAATAAAGTAATGTCTGAACCTGCCGGAAAATTGTCTTTCCGGCAGGTTCAGACATTTTTTCATTTTTTGCCTTTTTTTAATTTTTCAGCAAATGTTGCAATGTCCCGGCCTGAATTCGCTGTTTCAGGTCTGATATTTTGCGCTCAATCTGAGAGATAATTTCAGTGAAGGCCTCGTCGCTCTTTCCACTTGGATCGTCCAGCTCCCAGTTCTCCCGGTGCTTGCAGGGAAGGGACGGACATTGAACATTGCAGCCCATAGCTACAACAATATCTGCCGGAGGAATGTCCCTCAACAGCTTGGAGTGCTGTGTACATTCCATATTGATGCCGTAAAGCTGTATCATCAGCCTCACTGCGTCCGGATTGATCTGCGGCTTTGTTTCCGTCCCTGCGGAATAGCTTTCAAAGACATCGAAAGCGAGATGCTTGCCCAGAGCTTCTGCGATTTGGCTGCGGCAGGAATTGTGTACGCAGATAAAAGCTACCTTCGGTTTTTTCACTGGATTACCCCCGGACTCGGTTCAGAATTTCTTTCACTTCCTCTTTTTTCAAAACCTTGCCAAAAGAGACCACCTTGCCATCCACCACCAAAGCAGGTGTAGTCATCACGCCATAGGACGCAATCTGGGCAAAATCAGTTACATGGTCAATGGCGGCATCCATGTGAAGCTCTGCAAGTGCCTGCTTTGTCGCGGCTTCCAGCGCATGGCACTTGGCACAGCCGGAACCCAGCACTTTGACGGACGCACCGCTGCTTTTCGCCTGCTGTGCTGACGCCATCGTTTCGGCGCTGCAATTCCCGCCGCAGCAGCATCCGGCAGCCTTTTTTACTGCGGTTTCCGGGGAAGTGCGCATTCCGCCGCAATCACATTTTGCAGATTCTTTCTCTGCGTTCTTCTTTTTGCTAAGTCCAAACAGATCCATTTAAAAAACCTCCTTAAAGTCAGGGCAATGCCGTGTAATTTGCAGGCAAGGCTATCCGCCGGCTGCAGATAATACGGTACTGCCTTAAATGAGCAAAAATTGAAATGCGTTAAACAGATAGCCCACCACAATAATTCCGATGGCGCAAATACCGATGAACACGCCCAGCAGCTTCGGCTTGACTGCCTTGCGGAGCATAATCATAGAGGGCAGGCTAAGCGTAGTCACAGCCATCATGAAGCTAAGAATGGTACCGAGCTGGGCCCCTTTGAACAGCAAGGCCTCTGCGACAGGAATTGTGCCGAAAATATCCGCGTACATGGGAATTCCAATGAGCGTGGCCAAAATTACGCCGAAGGGATTGCTGCTTCCCAGAACCGCCTCAATCCAGTGTTCCGGAATCCAGTTATGAATAACCGCACCGATTCCGACTCCCACCAAAATGTAAGGAAACACTTTTTTGAACGTGGCAGCCACCTGATCCTTTGCATAAATCATCCGTTCCTTTTGGGTGAGGGTGGGGAAGTCGATATCTGCGCCGCTGGCATTACGGATGAATTCCTCCACATACTGCTCCATTTTGAACTTTTCAATCAGCGTTCCACCGGTCACTGCAATGATGAGCCCCACTACCACATAGACCACGGCCACCTTGGTACCGAAGATGCTCATCAGCAAAACAAGACTGCCGAGGTCAACCATCGGCGAGGAAATCAGGAAAGAAAAGGTCACGCCCAGCGGCAGTCCCGCACTGGTGAAACCGATAAACAGCGGGATAGACGAGCAGGAGCAAAAAGGCGTTACCGTGCCCAGCAGGGCGGCAATACAATTGGCGCCGATCCCATGAAAACGGCCCAGTATTTTTTTGCTTCGCTCGGGGGGAAAGTAGCTCTGAATGTAGGAAATGATGAAAATGAGAGTGCACAGCAGGACGGTGATTTTTACCACATCATAGAGAAAAAACTGAACGCTGCCCCACAGGCGGCTGCCGGTGTCCGCGCCAATGGCGGCAAGCAAACTGCCAATCAGAGTGTTTAACCACTTCATGCCCAGTATTTGATCTTGAAAAAACAGCCATATGGATTGTAATATCTGCAATTGGAGCCCCCTCTTTCCTATAAATCAAAAAAATTTGATCTGTTGTCCGAAAGAAAAACCATCTTTATAGAGCAGATGGCTTTTCTTCGGCTGTGCATACATCCGGGATTTGCTCCGAATAGGGTGTGGTCAGTTCTTTCAGAAGGGATGCGGCGTATTTGCTGCCGGATTCACTCAAACGATAGTGAGTCCATTTGCCCTCCTGCCTGCTTTCCACAATGCCGGACTCACATAAAATTTTCATGTGATAGGACAAGGAGGACTGCCCGATTTCCATTTGATCAATGAGAACGCAGGCACATTTTTCGCCGCTGCGCAAAAGCTCCAGAATAGCAAGACGCTTTTCGTCACAGAACGCCTTAAATACCCGGGCATTTTCTTCGTAAATGCTCTCCAGGCCACATCACCTCACATCAATTTATTTTGATATGAATAGTATATGCAGAAAAATTATCTTTGTCAATCACATTTGAACAGAAGTGTACGAAAAAAAACAGTTTGTTGTAAGACAGCCGCTTGGAAACTGTAAATCAGAAAAACATGCTGTTTAAAAAGGGAGAAACTGCCAATAATGAGATGTCCCTTTTCCTGCATTACAGGTAAATATGACGGATTCTTAACAGTTCGTTCACACAAATCCATCCTGAATATGTTACAATTTGTAATATATCAGCCGTTACTCTTGCTTTACTTGCCTGATTGGAAAAGATATTGGCTCAATTGACATCTTTTTGTAATAAATTACATGTTTTGACTTGCAAAACAGGCATGAATTCGGTAAAATAAATCTAAGTAATGCTGTTGCTGTTCCTGATACAGTTTCACGCTGTTTCTTCTTTCCTAAAATCAAATTGAAAAATGTCACCGGGCAGCTGGAAAAACCATGCGAAACCACGTTCCTTCATGCGACAGGGTCTTCGTTATCATGCGGTTTCTGTTTATCAATTTGTTTTCCAAAATTTATGGTATGTAAGAGGGGTAATCTTATGTCAAACAGACTTTTCCAGGGCGTTGTTCATCAGATGCGCGACACCATCAGCAGGGTAATCGGCGTTGTTGACGATACCGCTACTATCATTGCCTGCAGTGAGCTTTCCAAAATCGGAACCACGAATGAATATATCGCTTTGGATATTGTGGAAAACAGCGACGTGTTTGTCCGCGACGGGTACACCTACAAGCCTTTCGGTTCTCATACAAAGCCCGAATATGCGGTCTTTGTGGAGGGAATTGACGAGCAGGCGTCGAAATTTGCTCAGGTGATCGCTATTTCCCTGACAAGCATCAAACAGTATTATGATGAAAAATATGATAAGAACAATTTTATCAAAAACATTGTTCTGGACAATATTCTTCCCGGCGACGTCTATGTGAAGGCCCGCGAGCTTCATTTTTCCAATGAAGTCAGCCGGGTGGCACTGCTGATCCGTATTCTTTCCACCAACGAGGTCTCCGCTTACGATGTGATTCAGAACCTCTTCCCGGACAAACAGAAGGACTACGTCTTCAGCATCAACGAGTCCGATATCGTTCTCATTAAGGAAACAAAAGCAGGAATTGAAGCGAAGGATCTGGAAAAGCTGGCCGGCTCCATCGTGGATACTCTGAGCAGCGAGTTTTATACCAAGGCTTCCGTAGGAATCGGCACAACTGTAGTGGGTCTGAAGGATCTCGCCCGCTCCTTTAAAGAGGCCCAGATCGCGCTGGAAGTCGGAAAGGTGTTTGACACGGAGCAGAATATCGTCTGCTATGATAATCTGGGAATCGCACGGCTGATTTATCAGCTTCCCACCACCCTCTGCGAAACCTTCCTGAAGGAAATCTTCAAACAGGGCTCAATCGAGTCTCTGGATCAGGAGACACTTTTCACCATCCACAAGTTCTTCGAAAATAACCTGAACGTGTCCGAAACCTCCAGAAAGCTTTTCGTTCACCGGAATACGCTGGTATACCGTCTGGAAAAGATCAAAAAGCTTACCGGTCTGGATCTGCGGGAGTTTGACCACGCGATCGTATTTAAGATTGCCCTTATGGTGAAGAAGTATCTGACCTCCAATCCCACGAAATTTTAATTTGGCGCCGACCGGCGGCAGACTGATGGCAATCGGATCTGTGCGGCCGTCCATATAGGGGACGGCCGCACCCGGTTGCCTTGAACTTCGTATAAAGCATTTTTACAGGATATGGGAGAATCGCTTCCGTTTCCTGCCATCAGTGGATCAGACAGAAAGAAAGAATGGTAGTATTTCCGGAAGAACGGAGGAATCAACCGGATTTTCCGGGGGGCTTTCCTGCCGCAGCCGAGACTGCGGGAGAAAAGCGATGAAAAAGAATAAGGAGCGGTTGCAGTGATTGATTTAAGCCATGTATCACTTAAGTACGACAAAATGACAACGGCTCTGCAGGACATCACCCTTCATGTAGACAGTGGTGAGTTTGTGTTTATTGTAGGCGCTTCCGGTGCCGGTAAAAGTTCGATCATCAAGCTTTTGCTCCGGGAGAAGGTTGCCTCTGGCGGCATTGTCAGCGTAAACGGCGTAAATGTGGGCCGTTTAAAGCAGCGCCAGATTCCCTATTACCGCAGAAAATTAGGCGTCGTGTTTCAGGATTTCCGCTTAATTCCTGATATGACGGTCTTTGATAATGTAGCGTTCAGCTTACGGGTTACCGATACCTCAAATAAGTTTATCCGAAACAGAGTGCCCTACATACTGAATCTGATGGGCCTTGAACACAAGGCCAAACGATTTCCCCATGAAATTTCCGGCGGCGAGCAGCAGCGTGTTGCTCTTGCACGGGCGCTGGTGAACGATCCGCCGATTATTATAGCAGATGAGCCCACGGGCAACATTGACCCTGAGCTTTCCTATGAGATTGTGGAACTGCTGCAGGGAATCAACCAGTGCGGCACCACGATTCTGATGGTGACTCATGAACAGGAAATGGTACGCCATTTCGGCGGCAGAATTGTCACCATTGACAGCGGGCGGGTAGTGTTTGACGATGTGGTGGAGCCGGACGGCAGATTGGTAGGTGCTGCCCTATGAAGACCTCCAGTTTCCGTTATTTGCTGAAAACAGGCATCCGCAACCTTTGGACAAACCGTGTCATGGCGATTACCTCCATCGGAGTGCTGATGACTTGTCTGCTGTTGGTTGGAGCGGCCTATCTGGTTACCGTGAACGTAAACAGTATGGTCAGTTATGTGGAAGACCAGAGCGAAATGAGCGTTATTGTCAAGCAGGACGCGGATCAGGCGCTGGTGGATCAGATTGGCGCCGCAATCAAGAAAAACACCAACGTGCAGACTGTGACCTATATTTCCAAGGAGCAGGGTCTGGAAAACCAGAAGGCCGCCATGGGAGATGACGGCGCACTGCTGGAAGGACTTCCGTATAATCCCATTCCGGACGTCTATGTGGTCACGGTAAAGGATATCTCCCTCACTGCGGAGACTCAGACCCAGCTGAGGGCCATCGACGGAGTGGAAACCGTGAATGCTTCTGTAGAGGTAGCGGATACCTTTACCAGCCTCCAGAAAATTATCGGGACTTTGGGTACCGCCATTATTCTGGCGCTGGCGGTAATCTCGCTGGTTATCATTGTAAATACCATCCGGGCCACCATTTTCGCCCGCCGCAAAGAGATCAATATTATGAAATTTGTAGGCGCGACCAACGCCTTCATCCGAATTCCCTTTCTTGTGGAAGGCTTTATGCTGGGCTTTATTTCCGCACTGCTGGCCTTCCTGATTGTGTGGGGAAGCTACCATTACCTGTCGCAGGCCTTGATCGGTGATGCTTCCAGCTTTCTGCAGTCCGTATTCCGCAACATTGTCCCCTTTGAGCAGATCGCATCCAATCTGGCCATTTTCTTCGGTGTGACGGGGACTGTTTTAGGAACGGTGGGAAGCTCCATCAGTGTTCGGAATCATGTGAAAGTGTAGAGATGCGTATTGGAAAAGGGCGGTCTGCGAGGCTGCCGAAACAAGTGATATGCGCTTCGTGGGAGCGTGTGAGTCCGGAAAGGAAGGTCATTTTATGCTGACACGGTTGTTCAGACGCAACTGGAAGAAACTTATTTCCGCCGGTCTGGCGGTATGCCTGCTGTCCGTTGCCATTATGGGAACAGTCTCAGAGGCGGTTCCTGTGCAGGCAGAAGACAAGTCCATTTCACAGCTGGAAAAAGAAAGAAAAGAACTGGACAAAAAAATTCAGAGCCTGGAAAACAGTCTGAAGGATATCAATGCCCAGAAAAAAGCCGAGGCCAACAAGCAGGCCAACCTTACCAGTCAGATTTCCACTGTTCAGGATCAGATTGCCCTGTATCTGACGAAAATTGACATGACTGACGCGGCAATTTCCCAGAAGGAAGTCGAAATTTCAGACAAGGAGAAAGAGGTGGCCGAAGGCGAGGAGCAGTTTGCCAAGCGTGTACGTGCCATGTACATCAGCAACACCTCCAATTCCATGCTGTCCAGCCTCCTCACTGCACAGAGCCTTTCCGATCTTTTGAATCAGACGGAAATCATGAAGCGGGTTTCCGAATCCGATCAGACGATGATTGACAAGCTCAACCGCGAGAAGAGTGAGCTGGAAGAGCTGAAGAAGAATCTGGAAGCGGAGCGGGCCGATTTGGCCGCTACCAAGAATGAGTATACCGCCAAGAATAACAGTCTGAATTCCCTTTTGTCCCAGAGCCAAAGCACGGAAAGCGAGCTTTTGAAAGCAGAAAAGCAATATATGGCCAACAAGGAGAAGTATAAGAAGGAAGACGCTGCCTTGGAGGCGGAAATTCAGCGTATTATCGCTGAGCAATCCGTTGCGGACGCTTATGGTGACGGCGTTCTGATGTGGCCTCTGCCCGGAATTTCCCGGATCACTTCTCCGTTTGGATGGCGTGTCCTTTTTGGAAAACGGGACTTCCATACCGGTGTTGACATCGGTGCGGCGGCAGGAACCAACATCAAGGCGGCGGATAACGGCAAGGTCATTCTGGTGAAAAAATCCAGCACCGGATATGGCTGGCATGTGGTCATTGACCACGGCGCCGGCATTGTGACGCTGTACGCCCACGCCAGCAGAATTGATGTGAACACCGGGGACATTGTTCAGAAGGGGCAGACCATTGCGGGAGTCGGCACAACCGGAAACTCTACCGGAAATCATCTCCATTTTGAGGTGCGTGTCAACAACACCCAGACGAACCCGCTGAACTATGTAAAGGTGCCCAGATAGTCAAACAACTTTTTATAATGCATTTTTTGGCCGCATAAGTTATGGCGGCCAAAAAATTTGCGCTTTGCCGGAAATACATAGGCTGGCGTTTCCGGTAAACACTATAGTATGGCCTGCCGCAGGACAGTGCCGAGAAAATGTGCCCATTCCAAGCAGAATTTTGACTGGACAGAAACAATTCCCATTACAGCATGGAGGTTCCGATGAATAAGAAAATACCATTGGGTGCGGCGCTCACATTTATGATTATTGTAGCGGGAATTACGTTCTGCATCACGATGATGGTGTCCCAGAACTATTTCAATACGATGGTTCTTAATGTAAACGAACGTGCAGCCGTTTATAAGAAGCTGTCGGATGTGGACCGGGAATCCCGGCAGAACTATGCGGGACAGATCGACGAGGAAGTCCTTTCCGATTCCATTTCCAGCGGGTATGTGCGCGGACTGGGAGACAAGTATTCCTCCTACCTGACCAAGGATGAGTATGAGGAGATCCTGCAGGAGGCTGCCGGTCAGCGGGTGTCAATCGGTGTAACCGTTGAAAAGGATGCCACCGGATATCTGAAGATTAAGAAGGTACTGGCAGCTTCTCCGGCCGAACAGAACGGTTTGAAGCCGGGAGACCTGCTCATCTCCATTGACGGAACAGATTTGAAAACTCAGAGCCTCGTTAACGGCCAGCGGCTTCTCAAAGGCCAACCCGGCACCAAGGTTTCCATTGTGTACCGGCGGGATGGCGTGGATACAAAAAGTGAGATCCAGCGTAAGGAGCTGGAAATGGAATTTGTGGAATACCGGATGCTGGACACAAACGGCTATATTAAAATTTCCGAATTTAACAGCCGAACCTTTGAACAGTTCAAAAAAGCAGTGGAAGAACTGATTCGTCAGGGCGCTACAGGTTTGATTTTTGATGTCCGTGACAACAACTCGGATTCCATCGATGCGGCCAACGATATGCTGGATATGCTTCTTCCCAGCGGTTCTCTGGGAGAAGTTGTGAAAAAGGGTCAGGACGTCAACTTGAAGAATGCCGCTGTTTCGGACAAATATGAAGTGGCGCTTCCCATGGCTGTCATTATGAATGGAAAGACCGGCTGTGCGGCAGAGTATTTTGCCGCAGTGCTCCGGGATTTTAAACAGGGCACAGAAAGCCTGAAACGTGCCCAGCTGGTGGGAACCCAGAGCATGGGAAAGTCCGCGCTTCAGGAACTCCGCCCTCTCACTGACGGAAGTGCTCTCAAATTGACGACTGCCCATTTCGTTACTCCGGAAGGGACTGACATTGCCGGAACAGGCATAAAGCCGGATTATGAGGTCAAACTAACCACGGAACAGGAACAGGCTTACGACCAACTGACAGACGATACCGATCCGCAGATCAAGAAAGCAGCGGAGGTTGTCAATTCAAAAAAAGCCGGTCAATAGTCTAACCGGACATAAGGCTGAATAAGTATTGAATAAGCCGCTTGACGGCTTATTCAATATTCCTTTTTAGGGCTCCGGAGGTCTTATGTTTACGATTATCACGGCGGATCCAGGCCGTAAAAGACTGTTTTCTCCAAAATGCCGACTGGTGTATACGGCACAGGACGGTGCGGCATTTGCGGCTTTATATTTGAAAAGGCCCCACAGGGCGGATTGGTGTCTGATCCGGAAAAAGCTGGGCGACAGCTGCGGACGAGTCCTTTTGGGAGACGGAATATCTCCTCCTCCCGGCAGCGGAATTACTTTGATCAACTGCGGAAGGTATTCGCGGCTGCTGGCGCTGAACGGCTTAAATGAGCTGCTCGCCGCCAATCGGGAATGTGCCGCCTCCCGATCCGCGCTTTTGGTGGATCTGAATTGCCGCCATCAGGCTTTTGCCGACCTTCTGGTGCGCTTTTTCCGTACAGTGAGGATTGTAACCAAAAACTGTGAGCTGTACCGCCACTATTCCGCCTCGAAGCTTTACGAGTGCGGCGCGGCTGTTTTGCTGTCGGAGAGTATAAAAGAGGGAAAACCGCCTGATCTTTATGTTTCCCCGGATGGGATCCTTTTCCCGGAGATGAGCACCGGAAGGGTTCCGGTGATTGTGGGGGAGAAGCTTGAAGCGGAGGTTGCCGCCCCCGTGATCTCTTCCTTCCGGGCGCCGATGCCGCCCGGTCTGATTTCCGTCCCGGAGGGGGTGGATTCTCATGCATTTCAGGCAGCATTGTTTGAATACTGCGGCGTGGGAAAGTTGGCGTGCCAAATTCCGGATCATGCAAGGCTCGGCAATTTAGACAAAAGCATGAATGAATTGAAAATGTTTCTATTTTCTGTTGACAAGCCATCCGCGCATCTATATAATTAAAAGTTAAGTGGCACGGGATTGCAGTTGCAGTCCCGCGCCGCAGATTTTTCGAGAATATTCCCCATGAATCCATCCAAGCAGGAAAGAAATTTCACTGCTCTAATTTAATTTAGTATAAAGGCTGATTTTAGGAGGACAAAACCATGGCATTGAAACCGATTGTACTGACAAGCGAGGGACTTCATAAGCTGGAGCAGGAGCTCGAACAACTGAAAACCATTCGGCGCAAGGAAGTATCGGAAAAAATTAAAGTGGCTCTTTCTTTCGGTGACTTATCCGAGAACAGCGAATACGATGAAGCAAAGAACGAACAGGCGATGGTGGAAGCACGGATTGCTGAGATTGAGCAGATGTTTAAAGTGGTAACCGTTCTGGATGAAGAGGGAATCACCACCGATACCATCAGCGTGGGCTCCGTTGTGACAGTAAAGAATCTGAAAAGCGACCGGGTCGATACATACAAAATTGTAGGTTCGACTGAGGCTTCCCCGAAAGATAAGAAAATTTCTGACGAATCTCCGGTGGGCAAAGCCATGCTGGGACACAAAATGGGCGAAACAGTGGAAGTTGAAACACCGGTTGGAACCGTAAATTATAAAATTGTCGATATTACCAAATAATTTCCGCGGGATATCGACAGGCCAAAACAAGGAGTAGGATGTATCAATGAGCGACAACAACGAAAATAGATTCGGCGAGGATACGAATCAGGCGGATTACGGCGACCAGGTTCGGGTAAGACGGGAAAAGCTGGCGGCTCTTCGGGAGGCCGGCCAGGATCCTTTTGCCCGTACGGTCTTTGATGTAACCGCACATGCCAAAGAGATCAACGATCAGTTTGAGCAATGGGAAGGCAAAACAGTTTCTCTTGCCGGACGGATTATGAGCAAGCGGGACATGGGAAAAGCAAGCTTTATTGATCTTTTGGACGGTTCCGGACGGATCCAGTCCTATGTTCGGAAGGACCATGTGGGGGAAGACAGCTATGCCATGTTTAAGAAATATGACTTGGGCGATATCGTCGGTGTTACCGGCGAGGTATTTCGCACTCAAAAGGGTCAGATTTCCGTAAAAGCGGAAGCGGTTACCCTTCTGTCGAAAGCACTCCTGCCCTTGCCGGAAAAATTTCATGGTCTAAAGGATATGGAGCTCCGCTATCGCCAGCGCTATGTGGATCTGATTGTAAATCCCGAGGTGCGCGACACATTTGTAAAGCGCAGCCAGATTTTAAAGGAGATCCGCAACTATCTGGACTCTCACGGTTATCTGGAAGTGGAAACCCCTGTTCTGAATACGCTGGAAATCGGCGCGGCTGCCCGCCCCTTTATGACCCACCACAACACGCTGGACATTGATATGTATCTCCGCATTGAGACGGAGCTGCACCTGAAACGGCTGATTGTAGGCGGTTTTGAGCGGGTTTACGAAGTAGGACGCATTTTCCGCAATGAGGGAATGGACACCACTCACAACCCGGAATTTACTTCCGTTGAGATGTACCAGGCTTACACCGATTTCCATGGGATGATGGATTTGGTCGAGGATATGTATACCACCATTGCCGAAAAGATCTGCGGTACCACCACCATTACCTACCAGGGAACGGAAATTAATATGCAGGCCCCGTGGCAGAGACTGACCATGGCCGAGGCTGTGCTCAAATATTCAGGAGAGGACTATAATTCCTGGACCGATGACGAGGCTGCCCGCAAAGCGGCCAAGGCAAGAGGTGTGGAAGTAGAGGACACCGCTGCGAAAGGCGATGTTCTGGCCGCCTTCTTTGATGAGTTTGTAGAGGACAAGCTGATTCAGCCCACCTTTATTTACGACTATCCCGTGGAAATTTCTCCGCTGGCAAAACGGAAGCCGGGTAATCCTGCCTTTACCGAGCGCTTCGAGTTCTTTATCTATTGCCGCGAGATGGGCAATGCATTCTCCGAGCTGAACGATCCCATTGACCAAAGAGGCCGGTTTGAGCGTCAGGTGGCCGCAAAACGTGCGCAGGGCGCCAATGCAGAAGTGGATGAGGATTTCCTGACTGCTATGGAATATGGTATGCCGCCTACAGGCGGCTTGGGAATCGGTGTGGAGCGGCTGGTGATGCTGCTGACGGACAGCGCTTCTATCCGCGATGTACTGCTTTTCCCCACAATGAAGCCTCAAGAGGGAAAAACCCAGTCATAACAAGGGTTTTCGGCCCCTCAAATCCAAGTTGACAACAAATTGACAACAAATTCGCAGATGAATGTGAAGCGTTGTGAAGCAAAATGAATTGTTGTCAAGTTTCGTACGCAATACAGCACTACTGCTGAGAGGACACTTTTTGAGAGAAATCTTAGAAAAGTGTCCTCTTTTTTTTATTTGCCGCGGCAACCTCTGTCAGAATCAAGAAGAAAGGATTTGTTGTCATGATTAACGAACGGACAAAAGCTTATTACGAATTGAAACAGAGGAACGATGTGCGAGAAAGTGCCAAAAGACTGCGCAGACAATTTCTGCGATATAAAGATGCTGAGATCGTCTACAGCATACAGCACAAGAAGCTTTTGGAGCTTGCGGGAAAAGCCGGGGCGATTTATCGGATGGACGGCACAGTTCTGATCAACCGGGATATTTTCGATGAGTATCTGGAACAGTTCCATGAGCCCAGCACCCTTATCACGGAGGAGGGCGAGGAATGAGCGGAAATCTTTGGATGTTTTCAGACATGCTGGACGATGAAGACATTGAGATGTTGAAACGAGATTATATTACCTATTACCAGGGCGCTGATTATTACGGATTGGGCTTGAAAGTGTTTACAAGAATGGCCCATGAAGCAGGAGCCGTCTACAAAATCGGAAAGAAGGTTCTTGTTCGCCGTGAGATATTTGAGGAATACCTTAGGATCGTATGGCGAAAGAAAGAAGAAGAAAGGGAAGCATCTGAGGCTCCAAAGAATTTGTTCAGAGAAGGCGTGTTGGTCGAGGAAGAAGAAACAGGGAGGATTGATGTTCGATTTGGACTGGATGATTACTTCGGTGGACTGCGCCATGGAACTCGTTTGGAAGTGTTCGTAGACGGAGAGTGGGTCCAAACAAAAATAGAGATGAAGGATGGCTGGAGGCTTACCGGGATCCCAACTGATCAGTTACCCGGGCTTATCGTAAAACTCAAATGCTGATTACCAAGGGCGGCAAAATTGCCGCCCTTATTTTTTTACTGCTCATTCGAGATTGCCGGGATACAGAGGCTTTTTCCAAGTGTAAGCACTTGGATGCTTCTGTACCTTGACAACCGAATAGTCTTTATCCTCTACGGTTCCGAAACGGGGAGCGGCTATCCGATTGCGTGGCGAGCAAAACCATGAGCACTAATATGCGGGTTGCAACCGCATAACGCGATGATCCGTTCGGAGATAATGAGACTTCCGTAATTCGCGGCCCGGTCACAATGAAGACGGGGAGATGAGATATCTATGGACCTGCTCGCTGCAGGCAGAGGATAAAGATTTTGAAAAAACAAAAAATTGGAGGTGTAAAGAATGCAGTGCTTGCTGAAATATAAATGGGTGAAGTTGATGCGCTCCCATCTGCCGGAAGGCAAAGGCATTATGGGCGCATGGGCTCGCCTTGCAGCACGCGCTGCATTCCGCAAAGGAGAAGCCTCCTATTGCGGCCACAGGAACGCTGTAAGCCCCGGAATGTGGGCTGGAGGCGTTGTAGGGCTCAAGAGTATCCTTGGCCTTAAAAGCCGCGTAAAAGCCTTAGAAACCCTTGAAAAGCTATCTGAGCTGGGCTACGTTCAATATGAGCTGAATGAAGAGACAAGGAAACTGACCTATCAGATAGCAGATTGGGTTATGGAATGCTCCGGTGAGGAGTGTATGGACGGAGCGGTGTATGCAACCGATGGGTATGGCTTTTTGTGTATGACCCGAAACATCACAGACCGCCTCGTTGAACACAACTACATATTTGAGGAAGCGGACGCATGGCTGGATCTTTGGTGCCACACGGTATCGGAGGATCCCAGAAATGCGTTTTCGTTTTTGGCGCCGGTCTGCCAATTCGGAAAGTTCGGAGCCATATTGACATTGGAAACTTTGGGACAGCGATGGAATTGGGAAAAGACAAAGGTATGGAGATTTATGAAAAAGCATGGGGATGTTTTCTCTCTGTACCGTCTGCCCGGATCCTATGGCTGCCTTGTTTTTAATCGTCTGTATCCGACGGGAGCAGAGGTTTCATTGCCTACCTGCGAGGAAGTTGTGCGTATTTTGGATGAAATACGCATTTGTGCGGCGAATGTGACCAAGTGCGGCTCTGAGCATGAGCATATGAGCAGAATGGTTGCCTGGTTCAGCAAGAGAATTCTTGAGGACCATGCACGGATCGATTCGATCGATCCTCAGAAAAACCGCGTTGCACTTTTGCGCCCTATATATCGCGCGTATCTTTCTCAGTGCAGGAATTGTAAGAGTTGTAATTATGACTGCAGCAGTAAGAGTATATACCGAACTGTGACGCAGGATGGTTTTCACATCCGCGGACCGTGTTTGACCGTGGATCTCACAATTATCGCAAAGGAGAAATTCACATATGAAGAATCAAAAATCGCTATATGAGCAACAGGAAGCGCAGATTTTGGAGAGAGCGGAGCAGTTTATCGACATGCTGACCAAACGCGGTGTCATCGGAGATATTCAGGTTGAGGACGAAAAACGACGCTTTACAGAACAGGAGCGCAAAAAGATCGCTTATCACAACACCCAAATGCTGCTTCGAAACTATCGGCATATCATTTGGCAGGCCGAGAATGAAGCCGTCCATGTGGCAAGAGAACTGGATCTGCCGCTTCAAAATCTGGACGCCATCCTAAGCCGTGTGGATGCCGAGCTTGGGATGGGCAATCGCCGTTTGGAGGCGCGGCTGGAGAGTGTAAGACGTTCACGCATCTTGATCGACCGAGTGAACGAAGCGCTCAGCCTGCTGAAAAAGAAGCCGGAGAACGGCGAGCGTCTCTATGAGATCATTTACCTGACCTACATCATCCCGGAGAAGCTGAACCAAAACGATATCCTCTATCGTCTGGACATATCGCGCAGGCATTTTTACAGACTTCGTGAACAGGCGCTGAGCTTCCTTTCCATCCGGCTGTGGGGAGCACCTACCGCAGAGCTGGATATCTGGCTCGATCTGCTTACCCTGTTCGGAAAGGATGCGTAAGTGACGGCACAAAATTGGCACGAAATTGGCACACCCATGGCAATGACAGTGGCACAAACAAATGATAAACTTGTAGTATCCCAAGTTGGGATTGGTCAACGGAACGCCGTTTTCAGAGTTTGCAAAAAGCTTTGAAAGCGGCTTTTTTTGTTGCCCAAATTTTGAAGTAAGGAGGTATTGGCATGGTCAAACAATTGTGCAAGAGCAATAAGCTCAAGACGGCGTACTGGTCTGTGGTCGGTATGGTATCTTCGGCGATCATCTCCCTGCAGCCCATAATGGCAGATACAATCTGGGATCGCTTCTCTGCCATCATGAAAGACGTGTACGGTCAGCTGGTCGGCATTTCCACCATCGTGGCAGTAACCGTTGCGGCTGTTGCACTCGTGGTCAGAATGATCTCCCGTAATCAGCGTGCCGTGGATGAAGCTACCAGCTGGCTGAAGCGAATCGTTGTTACCTGGATCGTTCTCAACTCGCTGGGCTTTATTGTTGCATACTTGCAGCCCCTCATTGCCGGCGGACAGTACACCGGTTAACTTTCCCGGTCAAGCGAGACTGGAGGTGATGAAACTTGCTTGACTGGATCTTTGAAGGCATTATTACATGGATCAGCAGTACCGTAACTACGCTGATGGATGCCGTCTCAGGCTTGTTCCTCAATGCGCTCGGAACAGATATGACCGCCATGGAGGAATACTTTCCGTTTGTTGGAAAGGCCTTTGATGTTATGCAGTACACAGCGTGGGCATTGCTGTTCCTCATCACTGTTTGGCAGTTGTTTCGTGTATACGGCGGACCTATCACAGAGGCGGAAAACCCGTGGTCGCTAATTGCCAGAAGTGCTTTGTTTGCGCTGCTCATCGGATATGCAAAACCCATATTCATGCTGACGCTGGATATTGCAAGAGCACCGTACACTGCCCTTATGGACATCACGATGTCCGCAGAAGATTTTACCTTTGCAGGGATTGAAGCAGCACTGACAAACGGACTTGTTACAATCATCTCAGTCATATCCGGTGTGGGACTATTGCTTCTCATCATCCTTGAAATCGCACTGGGGTGGAACTATTTCAAGCTGCTTCTTGAAACCGTGGAGCGCTACATCGTTGTTGGCGTCCTTTGCTATACTTCGCCCCTTGCGTTTTGTATGGGCGGATCCAAGGCAACCAACCCGGTATTCAAAAGCTGGTGCCGTATGGTTGGCTCACAGCTATTGCTCTTGGTGATGAATGTATGGTTCCTTCGTGGCTTTAACTCCTCTGTGGGACAGTACATCGGCAATGGAGGCGCCCTTTCCACAGGACAGGGCAGCGTGTTCCTGTGGCTGTTCTGTGCATTGGCTTTCCTGAAGACTGCACAGAAATTTGACAGCTATCTTGCCGCAATGGGCCTCAACGTGGCGCAGACCGGTTCCAGCATGGGTATGGAGCTTCTGATGGCCGCACGAGTGATCACCGGCGTCAGCAGTGGAGCCAGGAGCGCAGGAAGTGTGTTCAGAGGCGCAGGCACTACCGGAGCAGCAGGAAGCTCTGCCGCAGGATTTGCGTCGGGCTTTGCAAGCAGGTTTAAGGGTAATTCCTATGTACGGGATGCAGTCGTGGATGGAGGTGTACGCATGGGCGCAGGAGGAACGGTTGGTTTTGTGGGACGAGCCTTTGGCGGAATTGCTGCCAGAAACGGCGCGACCCTTACAGGAGAATCCATTTCTTCCGTAGCTTCCAGAACACCGAATGTATCCGGCAGCATTGGTGGAGAGATCGCAGACCGCAGTCTCGGCAATTATATGCCGCATTTGAACGGCCAGACGCTGTCCGGCACACAGATAACCGGCGGGCAGATCAGTACCACCTCCATTGGAGCAGACGGAAAGGAAACCGCACTGGAGATGTACAACGCTGCGCAGTTTGAAAAGCCAAATGCACCCCATTCCGTTGTTACGGCATCGGATGGCAGCCAGTGGTATCAGATGGCCAGCGGCGCCGGTGCAGGCGCATTTTACGATGCACCGAACTTCACCGGAAGTCCCGGAGAGGCTGCCCAGGTGGCAGCTGCATTCCCGGACGCACAGGAAGGAACCGTCCTTCGCAGTGTGGGCGAGGGCGTCATGGAAGCATCTTCGCCTGCGGGCAATACCATGTGGTACAACAGTGCTTACTATGACGAGCCGGATGCACCGCACAGTGTCATCCAGTCTGCAAACGGTGTTGACTGGTACGCAATGCAGCAGAACGCCGAAGCACCTGCCTTTGAACCCGGAGAATCCGCACTGCAGTATAATCAGGCACAGTTCCAAAGCTTTATGCCCGGTTATGAACAGGCGGTTGCCTCTGTGGATGGATCGCAGAGAGCGGACGGACATTTCGAAGTTCGCCACGGCGATGGCAGTGGCACCATGTTCTACGATACCGCAAGGTATTCGCCGCCCCGCGGAGATTATCAGGTCTACGAGGATGCCAGAGGCAGCCAGTGGTATGCAATCCATGGCGATCCTGCTGTGGAACGCCGTCCTGTATATGAGAACGGAAAACCTGTCTATGACGGCGAAAACGTAAAAACGGTATCCGTGGAAACGGTCCGATACCGCACAACACCGTCCAGATACGGTGACCCGACTCCCCGCGGCGAGATGGAGATCAAGCCGCCCAAAAGAAAAAGATAAGTAACGATACACAGCCGGATTGGTGTAAAAAGCCAGTTCGGCTGTTTTTGTTTAAGGAGGTGTAAATTATGGCTGAGCCGCAAAAGCAGCAGATGGGCGATGGCGCAGATAATTACGGTCAAGCAGCGCAGCAAATGGCAAAAGCTGCAAAGTGTAACTGGTAAACTAAAATGGACCAATAATGGCAAAGAAAAATCCCCCACCAAATATAGCCTCTTGAGTATAATGTTAGTTAACATTATACTCGAAAGGCGGAAAGGTAATGGTGAA
>DBGCDL010000082.1:0-10570 GCA_048358235.1 Oscillospiraceae bacterium | reverse complement strand
CGGGGACGAGCTGTATTTTGAATTTGCTGTTTTGTTCATGCGTACCTATCTTTTCATGGTGTTGGTAAATGGTGTGCAGTTGCTTTCTTCCAGCTTTTTTACCGCAATAGGAAAATCGTTAAGAGGTGCTCTGTTGGCATTAACAAGGCAGACCTTTTTCTTGATTCCGCTTACCCTGCTGCTCCCGCTTCGTTTCGGAATTATGGGAGTATTGCTAGCGGGGCCTGTTGCTGATTTTTCAGCGTTTGTGCTATCTGTTGTCCTGGTGGGTATAGAATTAAAAAAACAAAAAAACTCGCTTATAATTTAAGCCACAGCATATAGCTATTATCCACAGCTACTGAGCAAGTGTTATCAATACCGATAACAAAATGATAACATTAGCTTATATATGGAGGCGTTTATGAATCTCCACCTTTTCAGAATTTTATCGTTCTTTCCGTTTCCGATATGCCGCGGATGGAATATCGAATTCTTTTCGGTATTCAGTCACCGTCCGTCGTGACACTTCTATATCCATGGAAGACAGCACTCGACGCAAGCTTTCGTCTGACAAAGGATGCAATTTATCTTCTGCGTCTATAATGCGGTCAAAACAGATTTTCAGCATTCTTTTGTTTACGGGCGCTCCATTTCCTACCTTGCCGCTTACAAACTCCCGAAGCGGGACCGTGTGTCCAGAAAAGAAAATATACTTGTCTTTGATGCCGCGGCTGATGGTACTTTGATGGAAGTGCAATTCTTGGGCGATTTCCTGAACAGACAGAGGAACGGGGGCTGGGACTTGCCCCAAGAGGTATTCTTTTTGTCTGTCCAAAATAAAACGAATCATTTTGATCAGGGTAGATTCTCGTCGCTCCAGATCCTGTTGCATCCTTATGATTCGATGATTTTGATCTTCTAAATAAGCACCTAATTTTGTTGTTTTCTGCTGTTCTATTATAGCAAGATATTCCGGGAGCGGAGAAATTTTAGGCAGAGCCCGCTGGTTGTAAGACACCGTAATTTCCTGGCCCTGGATTTCCACAGCAGCATCCGGAATTATATAGACGGGCAAATCGCTGGACTGCAAAAACCCATTGCTGGGAATCGGGTTAAATGCTTGAATGACTTGACAGTAGCGTTGTGCTTCAGCAAAAGGAATCTTCAGATCTTTTGAGATTTTTTCTATATTTCCTTTCGCCAGAAGGGGAAGATAATCCTGAATGATGTTCAGAGTATATTTGTTAAAATAGGGACTGTGAGCTAATTGGAGGGTTAAACATTCCTCCAGAGAGCGAGCACCCACTCCGGTCGGAGCTAAGCTCTGCACAGCGTACAAAGCCTGCGTGGCCTCTTCCACTGAACTTCCCATGAAGGAAGCCAACAAATCGAGCGGTTCGTCTAGATATCCGCGATGGTCCAGGCTGTCAATGATGTATTCGCACCATGCCGCATAGCGAAATGGAAGATATTTCAAAATTTGTGGAAGCTGTTCCTTCACATACTCTGAAAAGGTTTCCTGATGTTGTATTGAACCGCCATCAGCAGTCTGAGCAGAATCATTTTCATTGGCCGCCTGACGGGACGGGATCACGGTCTCAAAAATGGAACCGGAAAAATCCTCACAAAAAGTCATAAGCGAATTGGAGTCCCCGTTCTGCCAATCTTTATAGAATTGGTCCAGATCTACCATTGGGTTTTCTTCTGCAAACTGGATTAATTCTGCCTGCAGTCCAGCCATTGGTAACTGCAGGATTTTTAGTGATTGTCTCATTTCGGCTGATAGGATTTGTTGCTGGCAATGAATTTGCGATTGTAGCATAGACATCATCTCCTGTCGCAAGTATATTATCGTTTTTTTGCCTGCACATGTGGAACCCACTGCTTGCTTGCAAAGAGCATGGTCTAGTATGGGAGGCTCTGAAACTGATTTTTGCCGAAACATTGAGAAAGACAAATTTGAGGATTGGACCATACAATCAGTTTTTCTTTATTATAGCATACAGGAATCGAAACCGTGCCGCAATATGGTCTCATGATCTGAAATTCCAAAAGCGAACAGCCCGACTCAAATACCATCCTAATAATTGGAAGCATTTGAGCCGGACTGACCGCTATGAGACTAAAAATCTAGTTGAAGCGAGTTTACTTTAAACAAGATCTGGGTCATTAGATTGCACTTTGTCGTTCAGCTTTGACAAAATATCATTGAAGGTCTTTCGGTCAATTTTGTAGAACAAGAAGACAATTCCGCACAGAACAGACAAGATTCCTGGAATTACAGTAAAGAAATTGTTGATGGTGCCGCTGACCAAAGGAGTCTGCGTCACATTCGCTTGGAACCCCAAAACTGCCAGAATGGCCGCCACGCCGGCACTGCCCAATGCAATGCCAAATTTATTTCCCAGCGAGATAAATGCAGACAAAAAGCCGTCGTTTCGAACCCCGGTTTTCAGCTGCCCGTATTCTACCGTGTCGGGAATCACGCCATAAATACCAGAAGCCAAAACCCCTTCAAAGAATTTAGAAATTGCACACAGCGCATAGAATAGTACAGGCGAACCGATAGGTGAGGTAAATCGCATAAGGATCATGGCGATACCGGCTCCGATACATCCATAAGCGGTGACACGCCCCTTATTGCCATCGACATTATACCAAGCTTTAAACAGATAGCAGCCTGCAACGAGAGGGACAAGTCCTACAAGATTATATAGAGACATCAGACCTGCGTCGCCCTGGACATACTTGAAGTAGTAAGTATACATGGAACCTCTTCCGTGGATAAAAAAGCCCCAGAGCAGTTGGCCGCAGAATGCAATCAAAAATGGGCGATTTGCCAACATGGATTTAAATTGAACCCTAAGGGGGTACTTATGCTTGACCGGAGGAGGAACGACTTCCTTCTGCGTCGCAAACACGACTGCGGAACAGCACATAAATATGAGCACAAAAATGACCGCAGTCAGGCGGTATCCCATCGCGGCATCCCCTTTGCCCAAAGCAGAGACCATGGGAATAACGATGATCCCAATTCCGGCAATAGAGATATTGGCAAGGGTGATCCGCATAGTGGACAGCTTCGCCCGTTCGTCCGTATTCTGAGTTAAAACACTGGTCATTGCGCTGTATGGAATATTCACTCCTGTGTAACAGAATACCAGCAGTGCATATGTCACATACATATAGACAATCTTGGATGTATTAGACCAATCGGGGTGTGCCCAGAACGTCAGCACCGTAATGATTGCTGTTGGGAAAGACATCAGCAGCACCCAAGGCCGGTAGCGGCCCCAGCGGGTCCTGGTGCGGTCGGACAGACCTCCGATAATCGGGTCATTGATCGCGTCCCATGCCCGTGCAATCAGCATCAGCAAGGAGACAGCCGCCATTGGGATCCCAAATACATCTGTATAGAAAATCATCAGATAGGATCCCACAAAGGTCCAAACAAAGTTATTTCCGAAATCTCCTAACCCAAAGCAGGCCGCTTTCCAAAAAGGAATCTTAATATTTGTATCCACAGTTTGGATGGATTCAGTTTCTTTCATGGGCGCTCCTCTCTATTCCTTTTTTCATCAATCTGCAGATTCTTAAAATGTAATAATTCCCTTAATATATCCGGGCGGGTTCGTATCCAGCAGCCGGAAGCCTTCGTCAACCCGTTCGAATGGGATACGGTGGGTGATCAATTCCTCTGTGGGGAATACACCCTTGACATAAGCTTCCACTCCGATTTCCAGAGTATGCATGTATTCATTCGTATAATAAGGATGAACCACATGGATAATGGGAGAACGGTACATCATATTGTAGGCCATCTCCTCTGTCCATGTCTCATTTTTTGAATACACAGACGGTGCAAGGATCTTGCCGCGGCCCGATATTTTTGCCACCGAAAGAGCGGTCTGCAATCCGCGCAAGCTCCCGGTGATCTCAACAATACAATCATACATCCTCCCGTGGGTCAGTTCAAACGAGACGTCCTCCACATCCACGTTTTTAGGATTAATGGTCTTGGTCGCTCCGTATTGGACCGCCATTTCCAGGCGCTTTTCATCCAAGTCGATGGCAACAATATCGCCTAGAGCCCGACTTTTCAGTCCGGCAATAACCATAAGCCCCATGAAACCGCACCCTATCACAGCAACCCGGTCTCCCATTTTCGGCTCCACGGCACGCACAATGTTGGCCACGCACATCATCGGCTCACCCAGGCAGGCGTCGATCGGCTTTGATGTCTCCGGGATCTTGATCATTTGTGCGTTGGCTGCTACATTGTAATCCGCAATACAGGTACTGAGTACGCCCGTCACCAAATCGCCCGGTCGGAAACATGTAACGGCACTGCCTACATCCTCGACAACGCATACTGGCTCATGCCCAATTCCCATGGGGAACTGAGGGTTCTTGATCATTGCGTCATAGCCATGTTTGTTTCCGAAGCCCATGGCGCTGGTTCCGCGATATGCGGGGATGTCAGAATGGCACAGCCCTACACTGATAGTTTTATACAGCACTTCATTTTCTTTCAGCTTTGGGATTTCCTCCTGAACAAAATCAAACTGCTTAGGCGCAACCAATACGGCTCTTGTCCTTTTCATCGCGTGTTTTCTCCTTTTCTTCCGACTTTATTTCCGGGAAATTGACTTTTTTGCTGCCACGGCAATGTCCTGGGCAGTAAGGCCCATGACCTGTTTTAAATAGTCAATGGGGCCAACCTCGCCGAATCTGTCCTTGACGCCCACACGCTCAACAGGGACAGGGCAATTGCTGCCCAGCGTCTCACAGACTGCGCTGCCCAGGCCTCCAATAATGTTGTGATTTTCAGCTGTGACAATTGCACCTGTCTCCTGCGCGCAGGTTGTTAAAAGATCTTCATCAATGGGTTTGATCGTAAACATGTCCACCACACGGGCAGAAATTCCATCGGCTGCCAGCAACTCTGCGGCCTCCATCGCTTCGGCGACCATTATTCCAGCGGCAACAATGGTGACATCCGAGCCCGGACGAATCACACAGCCTTTTCCGATGGTAAAATCAGAGCCTTCCTGATAAACTTTGGCCATGGGTTTTCGGGCCATACGGATATAATAGACACCTTGGAGTTTTGCCAGTTGATCCATCAGGTTGACCAACATCACGCTATCGGTGGGTTCTACAATTGTCAATTCGGGGAAGGCGCGCAAAGCCGCAACGTCCTCAAAGGGCATGTGCGTACCCCCATTGAAAGCAGCCATTACGCCAGGATCAGATCCAACCAAGCGAATATTGGCCCCTGCATAGCAGGCAGAAATAAAAATCTGATCATTGGCACGGCGAGCCAAGAACGGTGCAAAGGTATGACAGAAGGGGATCTTCCCAACCGCGGACAAGCCACAGGCGACCCCGACCATATTGGCTTCCTGAATCCCGCAGTTGAACAGCTGTTTCGGGTAGGTTTGTTCCATTTCCTTGTATCCGCCGCCGAGAATGCAAACGCCTAGGTCAGCTTCCAGCTCCATGATATCACGATTTTCACCCATCAAACGCATCATGGTATGAAAATAAGTCTCTGACAGACCGGACGGCTCCATTTCAATCTTGTTCATTACTTGATAGCCCATAAATGTTCCTCCTTTTTTTGTCAAAATCAGGCTTGAAGCGCCTGAAGCGCTTCCTCCATATCCTCTTTGGACACAGAAATATGATGGCACCAGGTGCGCTCGGCAAATGTGCAGCCTTTCCCTTTGATGGTGTGCAGAATAATGGCGCTGGGCTTATCCTGAACCGCTTTGGCATTTAGAATTGCCTCATGAATGGCATTATAGTCGTGTCCGTTGATCTCAACAGCATCCCAGTGGAAGCTCTTAAATTTGTCTACATAGCTCTCCATCTCATTAATCTGACTAACGTAGCCGTCAATCTGGGCTTTATTGTCATCCACAAAGAGGATAAGATTTCCCAGCTTCTGCTGTGCCGCATACAGGATGGCTTCCCAATTTTGGCCCTCCTGGGACTCCCCGTCTCCCATAATGCAATAAACAGTGTTCTTTTTTTCATTTAAAAGGTATGCCTGCGCGATGCCGGCTGCAATTGAGAGCCCCTGTCCCAGAGAGCCTGTGGTCATATCAATACCCGGCGTCTTCCGGCGATCACAATGGCTGGGTAAATTTGTCCCGGGCTGGTTCAACGTTTCCATCCACTCCATCGGGAAAAAGCCTTTCAGTGCCAGTGCCGCATAGATGGCCGGTCCCGCGTGGCCCTTGGAGCAAACCAACCAGTCCCGGCCCTCCCAGGAAGGATTTTGGGGATCGTACTTCATGTCCTCCCCATACAGGACACTCAGTAGATCCGCGATTGACATACATCCACCGATGTGTCCAAATCCCCGAATCCCAATCTGTCGGATGGTTTGGATCCGAATTTCACGGGCAAAATTCTGCAGTTCCCGCTCTTTTTCTTGCGTCAGCATAAAACCACACTCCTTATATTTGGTCACGCTTTGCGTGCCTGCTAAAATACAAGCAATCGCTTTGCCATAACGGACACCTTTTGCCTGAACATCTGGTAAACCAGTGAAATTTGGATCATTTGATAAAAAAACCATTTCTTTTTTGGCTATTCTGATGAGTTCAGTATGTCCATCTCAAAAGCCAGTGGGCTGAGAAACGTCTCCCCACGAAATGGAATAAGCCTTCGCAAGAAAATTCTCATGGCGAGACAATAAAATTCTCAAAATTTTCAATCGAATGGATCTGTTTTACCGAATCTGTCATAATTCGATGTACTTGCACCTCTATTTTTCCTTGTTTTGTCCATCTTTGTCCGCAGACACAATTGGCAGCTTTTATGCTGGGTATTTTGTAGCGGGTCCCTAATTATTGTAAGGAGGAATTCTTATGTTAACCGAATTTAATTTTCATGCTCCGTCTTTCGTAGTGGCGGGAAGAAACAGTGTTCATCAAACCGGGGAACTTTTAAACCAATGGGGCGCAGGCAAAAATATCATGGTGGTGTGCGGCAATAAAACCTATTCCCTTGGGTTATTGAATTCTCTGTTGGACAGCATCCGCAGCGGAGGCTTCACGCCTTGTGTCTTCCATGGCTCTCTGCCTGACGCGCCGGTGGAGACTGTGCGCAGCGGCATCACCTATGCCAAAGAACATGACGTGTCTGCTATTGTCGCCTTTGGCGGGGGCAGCGCCATGGACACAGCCAAAGCAATTGCCTGCATGTTGGACGTAGACGGGGATATCATCGCATACTGCAAGGGACAAATCAAGCCGATCCGCCGCAGCAACCTGCTGTTTGCCATCCCCACCACTTGCGGTACAGGGTCAGAGAGCACTGACATTGGGGTTGTGTTGGATCGGGAAGCAAATTACAAGTATATTTTTGCCAATCCCTTTGCCGGCCCCGATGTGGCTATTTTGGATCCCGTACTGCTGACTGCGCTTTCTCCCTCCATGATCGCAGCCACAGCCATGGATGCATTTTCCCACAGTGCAGAAGCATATACCTGCAAAGCCGCCAATGTTATGATGGAACCGCTAGCCCTCGCTTCCATGGAGATGATTGTAAAGCATCTACCTGCCGCAATGAAAGAACCCGGCAATCTGGAGGAACTGGAACAGTTGCTGATCGCCTCCTGTATGGCCGGACAGGCGTTTACTCAGGTCGGCCTTCATTTGGGTCATGCCATAGCTCACGGCGTAGGTGTATATGGTCACGTCCATCATGGAACCGCATGCGCTCTGGTTCTGCCTTATGCCCTCTCATCGGTGAGCGAGGTCATTCCTGACCGCATTGCAAGGATCGGTAAAATTCTTGGCGCCGAAATCCAGGCCCAAGCCGCCCCAAAGGAGATCGGTCGCATTGTCAGCGATTCTCTGCAATCGTTCAACCGCTCGATCGGCATTGGGCGTCTTTCCGACTATGGCGTCACAGAGGAACAGCTGGACTCCATGGCGGAATATGCAATACATGAGGGCGGAACACAAGGGAATTCTTTCCGCCCATCGCCCAAAGCAGAGGTAGTAGAGTATCTGAAATCCATTCTGTAATATAAATAAATCGGCAAAATGCGGACGGGACTTTTTTGCCCGTCCGCTTTCCTGTCAGAAGAAGAGAATTGCTTGCAAAGTAGCGCAAACACGTTATAATGTTGTAAAGGGGGTGTTTTGCAATGTTAGATGCAACGGACCAGCAGTATTTTCAGAATCTAAAACACCTATGGGCACTTTTCCGGGAAACCGGAGAAATTTCCCCAGAGGTGAGGCCAATGATCGCTTCATCTTGGATGCGCAGCAGAGACTTCCATGTGGATATGATGAAGCCTCTTCGGGCTCCGATTTTATCCCGTCCTGAGCTCCAAGCTCTGCAAGCGACCAATCAAACCCTGATTGATCTTGCGAAACCCATTATGGAAAAAATGCATTCCTTGGTCGGGAAAACCAAAAATTTGATTTCTCTTCATAACCCAGACGGCTATATGCTTTACTCTTGCGGGGACGAATATTATGCCGAGATGGAGCATGAAAGTTCGTTTTCACTGGGTGTTTGCTGGCATGAACGCTATATCGGAACAAACGGAATTACCCTGGCCTTGCTGGAAGATTCTCCCGTCCAGGTTTATGGGGCCGAGCATTATTGTGCCGCCCAGCATGACGGGACTTGTTCAGCCGCTCCGATCCATGACAGAGATGGAAAAATTATCGGTGTGCTGAACATGGCCGGAAAAGACTGGTCAGGAACGCTTCACACCATGGGGCTTGTGGCATTGGCGGCTTTTTCCATTGAAAATCATCTTACATTGTTACATTCCTACAAATTGGTAGACACAGCAATTTCCAGTATTTCAGAAGGAATTGTTGTGGTGGATCATGAGCTATGTATCCAACGAATTAACCGAGGTGGAGAGCAAATTTTATGTTCCAACAAGGAGAAATTGTTGGGGCGCTCAATTTCGACATGGTTCGGAGCTCGGTATGAAGAACTGCAATCCCGCTTGCAGAAGGAAATGAACCCCTTCTCATTTGCAGAAGAAGAACTGCTTGTGGAGGGACATCATATTTCTTGCAATATCTCTATTTTCCCTATTGCAGTGGAACAGCATCCGGAGGGGGCGGTTTTGCTTCTCCGGCGTAGCCGCTCGGTCAACGCTCTGGCCAATCAAGTAATGGGGAACCGCGCTCGGTATGTATTTGACTCCATCATTACCCAAGCGCCTCAAATCCTGCATACGATCCAGACAATGGAGAGTATAGCGGCCACGAATTGTACGGTGCTATTAGAGGGTGAGAGCGGAACAGGAAAAGAGCTATTTGCCCATGCCATTCACAGTGCTAGCCATCGAAAAAACGGTCCGTTTATTGCAGTCAACTGCGCCTCCCTGCCACATTCTCTTGTCGAAAGCGAACTATTCGGCTATGAAAAGGGGGCGTTTACCGGAGCCCTTGGACAAGGTAATCCTGGAAAATTTGAACTTGCTGATGGCGGAACAATTTTTCTGGATGAGATCGGAGAACTTCCTTTGGAAATCCAAAGCAAACTTTTGCGCGTTTTGGACTCTCACCGAATCTTTCGGATTGGAGGAAAAACGGAAAAGAATTTAAACATCAGAGTCATTGCTGCAACGAACCGCGATTTACAAAAAGAAGTAAGAAATCATAATTTTCGAGAAGATTTATATTATCGCATCAATGTGCTCTCTTTTCACATTGTCCCATTGCGGGAGCGGATTGGAGATGTGCCTCTTTTAGCAAACTATTTTATCGGGGAGATCAACCGCAGAGGGGAACGAGAGTCCAAGATCATATCTCCGGAGTGTATGCGAATTCTAGAGCAACACACTTGGCCCGGAAATGCGAGAGAATTGCAAAATGTGATTTTGCGTGCCTACTACTGCAGTGGGAAAAACGATGTAATTTTGCCGGAACATCTCCCGGATGACTTGCTGCATCCGTTATCAAACACGCGAACACCACAACCAAAACAATATTCCGGAGAAGACACCGCGCAGAAGGAAAAAATCGAGCAAGCGCTTTCTCAATGCAACGGAGATACAAAAGAGGCTTGCAAACAACTTGGAGTCAGCCGTGCTACGCTGTATCGATATTTAAATTATTACAACATACAGGCCCGGACTTTTAAAGCAAAAACCAAAACTACATAGTGCCCTTTGCTGGCCGCAAAGGTATAGGGGAGAGAAGACAGCGGCGGTGAACACACTAGAGGCAGCATTCCTATGGGTTTTAAATTATTGGCTGACAATAGCAAAAATAAGAGAGCCAAATTCCGGGCAACTGTACTCAATGGCCTGAAAACTGGGGCATAGTGTAGATTGAGCTACACTACCAACGTCATTAAGGGCTTTAACCTCCAGTTGCAAAGGGGTCTGTCCTAAATTTTGTGTAAACGCTAAATTGTGGTGCAAAATAGAGCAAAAATATTTTAAGGCGGGAGCGGCGCAAGCTGCTGCCGCCTTGTTGTATAAAGAAAACCACCGGCAATGCCGGTGGTTCCAAAAAGCTTTAGCTATGCATAGAAAAAATATCCTCCTTTGATAAAATGAAGATGGTCTGCCAACCAAGAACAAAAAATCAAA
>DBGCDL010000081.1:0-23294 GCA_048358235.1 Oscillospiraceae bacterium | reverse complement strand
GAAGTACCACTCCAAGTGCAATGCAAAGGCCGGTAATCACTAAATTTTTCGTCTGATTGAAATGTTTCATTTCAGCACCCTCCTTGATGATGAGTCAGAGCGGCAGGATTTCCGAAAGGGCAGGAAACGATGTCACATCCTGCAAACAAAAAAGGTATCCGCTTTAAAAAAGCGGATACCTTCCTGATATCCTGATTCGCCGCCGGTTCCGACAAAAATTGTCCGCCATGGCAAATGCCGGGCGAAGTTGATTCTCCCGCTTGGGGAAAATGGCTTCCTGACTTCTGCCAGGATTCTGTCGGCTTCAGCTGACAAAACTATTATAGAAAATCTTCCGTCTTTTGTCAACAGGCAAAGTTTCCTGTAGAAAACCGGGTCACCGGGCTGCCGCCCAAAACTACATGGAAAACCCTATTTTTTTCAGAAATGCCCGGGCAATCAGCATATGTCCCACCATATCGGGATGAATCCGGTCCCAGTTCATGGAAGCGGTGTGATAATACTGAAAATAGCGGTCAAACTCCGCCTGCAGATCTACATAAGGAAGCCGGTACTCCCCGGCAAGCCTCTCCATGATGCCCCGGTATTCATCCATCCTGCGGCGCATGGCATCCTCCCGGTTTGGCTCCATAAAGTAGGGGGACATCAGAACAATTCCCTTTACCGCGGGGAGCGTCGTCTCGATGAGCTGACGAAGATTCGATTCGTATTCTTCCGGGAGCACATGGCATTCCGTCTGCAGCGGCACGTCAAACTGCCGCCATACGTCGTTGATTCCGATCAGGATGGACACCCAGTCGGGCTTTAAGTCCATCACATCGGTCTGCCAGCGTTTTTTCAGCTCCCGGGTAGTATCTCCGCTGACGCCCATGTTGATGACGCGGATGCGTCCTTCCGGCTGGACTGCCTTCAGCATGGCGTCAACCAGCATCACATAGCTTTTTCCGATGTCCTCTCCCCGTCCCTCGCCATAAGGGCGGGCACGATCAAAATCGGTAATGGAGTCGCCGATCATAACCAGTTTGCTGTTGTTTTCAATAAGCACTGAAACCCTTCCTTTGCTGTCGTAAATATGGTGTAAGCGTTTCTTTTACCATACCACTTTTGACCGCCGAACGCAACATTTCAGCCGAGAAAATGCCGTTTGGGAAACGATTCGGCCTGCCGCTTTGAGCGGCAGGCCGAAAAGAATCTGTCCGAAAAAATCATTTGCGGGTAAGTCTGTCCCAGGTTTCATAAACCTTGCGGACATTGCGGGGATTTCCTCCGGCGCTGAACTCGCACTGGGCAATGCAGCCGCCGTTTTGCCACAGGGTATTGTACACTTTTTCCACGGCGGCCTCCACATCCGCTTCCGTTCCATAGGGCAGAATGTGCTGACGGTCGATCTCGCCCCAGAATGTGATCTTTCCTTTAAACTGCTCGAGATTTTCAATTCCCATGCAGAACAGCTGGGAGTTCATGGCATCCAGACCGATTTCGATCAAATGGGGATAAATCTGAAGGGTATTTCCGTCCGAATGCATGAACAGCTTCTTTCCGTGGCTGTGAGCGATCTGGGAATAGTCGCGGTACATGGGCTTAAAGAACTCTTCCCAGATCTGCGGATTAATCAGCAGGTTTTTCTGGGAGCCCCAGTCGTCCATATAATTCAGGGCGTCCACGTCGGTCTTTGCCCATTTTTCCATAAGACGGCAGTAAAAGTCATGCAGCTTCTTGAAAAACTCCTTCATGCCCTGTGTGGGGAACATTAAATCCATATAGAGATTCTCGGTGCCGCGGATGTACTGAAGTCTCTCGAAGGGGTTGGGGCAGCAGCCGCCCATCATGAACAGATCGCTCTCCGCGCAGGAACGGTTCACCTGATCCACGTCGAAGGTCAGCCATTCTTCCGGAATATGTACCCGGGAAGCGTTCTCCCAATCATAGTCCTCCGCCGGAATCAGGGGGTTTTTCACCTCGCCGACCACGCCCCGCTGAAGGTTTACAAAGGTGCAGTTCCATTCGTCCACATAGGTGCCGATTTCGGTGGAAGATCCCGTTACCGGGCAGTGCTCACGGTAGGTTGTGCTGGGGCCGCCGAAATCGCCGGGGAATTCCTCCTGTATCTTCCGGAGTTCCTCCGGATAGTGATACTCCGCCCAGGGCAGCGCCCAAAGCTGACGGGGAGCACGCCCGTTTTCGTTGCGGAATTCCAGAGTTGCCTTTACCAGTTCACGAGAAGTCATTGCCAGTCATCCTTTCTCTCTCTCAAACATTCTAACGATATTTTAACGATATTGTCCGTATTGGTTTACCAGTTCTCTCACCCGCTTGATTCTCTCCGGAGAAGAGCCCGGCACAACCTGATCCGCCACCCCGAGGACATACCGGGGAGACTGGGTCATCACTTCAATGCATTTCAGCACATGCTGATCGAATTCCTCGTCTGTGACGCTGGAGGGATGGAACATTCCGCCGGGAATTCCTCCCCAGATAATGGTGGAATCATCCACCAGCCCTCCGACCTCCTCGATCGCCACATCGCCGACGGGCAGCGGGGTCACGGCTTCAATCACGTCAAATCCGGAGCAGCGGGACAGCTGGCTGACAAGCCCGCGAACCGTTCCGTCCAGATGGACAAAGGAATATTTTCCGGCTTCACGAATCCGTGAGGTCCACTTTTTGTGGTACCGCTCCATGTAGCTGTGATAGAAGGGAACGACGCACTCGGAAGAGATATTTTCGGGGATCATGATGCATTCCGCAGGACTTTCCACCACCAGCCGGCACGCCTCATCATACTTTTGCTCCATGGTATCCAGCAGGGCTCCGAATTCCTCCTCATCGTCCATCATCATATACGTGACGTTTTCCACCCCCGCGTAAATGGCCACCAGATCCATCAGCGGGCTTTTGGGAGTATAGCAGAGGACAACGCCGTTGTCGCCGATGGTCTCATAGCGCTGACGGGCAAACTCATAATCCGGATAGTAGGTGGTGTTCTCACAGAAATAGACAAACTTTTTCAGATCCTCAATATCCTTGATCAGGTGTTCCGTAATGCCGGGGCTGTAGCTTTTCCGGCTGTATTGCTGCACTTCATGCAGATCGCCGAGAGGAGTGGAAATCGTTTTGACCGTTACGTCTCCCTTCGTCTCTGTGCGAATCTCCACGTTTTTGGTTTCAGACCGCAGCGGACTGAAGCCCTGAAGATAAAACCCGGTTCCATAGTCACGGTGCATCTTCTGAAGCCCGTCGTCCAGATGCCGGTTTTGATATTCGGGCGGATAGGTGCCGTCCACCTCCATGGAGTGAATCAGATAGGCGAAGTCCGCAAACCAGGGAAGCTGATCCGGCTTCTTGTGATTCAGCACGGCTAAAACACGTTCTCTCTCTGTCATCATACTTTGTCCTTTCTGCCTCGTTTTTGTCTGCCTTTCTAAAAATGCCGGGCCGCGGCACTTTCCATTACAACAATTTCCGTTGTGGAAACAAAGGATTGTCTGTTGAAATTTTGCGCTTTTAACGATACAATGAAATGAGACAAAAGTATATACAATTTATTAAGAAGCTTCTACAGATTATTAAGAAGCCGGTCATTTCCGCTTTTCCGGCGGAATCCAATTGGTTTTTCTCCGCCCCGGGGCGCCTTCCGGGGATAAATGACCGGCTTTTAAGAGGAATGATGTCATGCCTACCGATACGACAGAAATACTCAATCAGATGCTGCAAAATTTTCAGATCCAGTTTAAGGACGCGGGCGATAAGCTCTGCGGGCCAAGCTGGGCCTGCTGTGACAGCCATTTTATCTATGACAGCATCGGATTTATCCGTCAGGGAGAAATTTACCTGAAAGTCAGCGGACAGGAAAGACGGGTCCCCTGCGGCGGCCTTTACTATATTCCAGCCATGGCGATTTATTCCCACCATGCCATCGGTGAAACGGCGGATGTATACTGGACGCATTTCATCGTCAGCATGGGGGGGAGGCACATTTCCGAACAGCTGACCTTTCCGGCTTTTACCACCGTTCCCTCCCCCGGGGAAACCATGGCCATCTTTGAGCAGATCTTTGAATGCCAGACAGGCAGCCGGCTGGGTGACCCTCTTCGGGTAACCGGCCTTATGTACGAGCTGGCCGCCCACTTCTTCCATCTGTGCAAGGATGAAATCCGCTTGTGCAACACGGAAAAATTCGCCCAGATGAGGCAGGTTGTGGACTACATCTCAAAAAATCTGGACAAAAGCCTTTCTATTGATGCCCTCGCCGCTCAGGCAGGCCTCAACCAGAACTATTTTATCGAAGTTTTCCGGAACTATTTTCATGAAACCCCCATTCAGTTTGTCCTGAACCGCAAGGAGGAAGCCGCCCGTGAAATGCTTGTTCATTCTGACCGGAGCGTGAAAGAGATCGGGCTCTCACTTGGGTTTTCCAATCAGAACTATTTTTCTGAATTTTTCAAAAAGCGTTCCGGATATTCTCCGTCGGAATATCGCACGCTGAAAAAACAATAAACCGTACATCCACCGGACGGGGCCTGAAATTTTTTCGGAGCTCCATCCGGTGGTTTTCTGCGTCTTTGCGGGTCAGCGGGGACTACTCCATGAGAAAAACCTGCTCAAGAAGGGGCTGCGCTCCGGTTCGGGGATCCATTTTCATGACCAGAATATCTTTCATGTACTCGTTCCACCGGGCAACCACCGGGCTTTCCGCCTGAATTTTGGCGGCATAATCCGCACCCTTTTCACACTCATAGTATCCGAACAGTTCGTTTCCCACATTCCAAATGCTGTAATTGCAAATGCCTGCTTCCTTCAACACCTGTACCAGCTCCGGCCAGATGGCCGCGTGGCGGCCCCGGTATTCTTCCAGCATCCCTTCGCGTACAGCGGCCTTCCATGCATAACGTTCCATAAAGATCCTCCTTTTAAAATGCTCTTTCAGTCTTTCAGGCTTCACAGGCAGGGCAGGTGCCGCCCCACAGCGGGAGGCCCATACCATGTTTTCCCCGACCAGTCCCGCCGCGGCGGGGCTGGTCGGGGGGCTGACAAAATGCTTTTCTATGTTGTCCTTATTATAAAAGAAAACAGCAAAAAAAGGAAGCCGATTGCCATTAAAACAGGAAAACGGATTTGCATTTATGCATAAAATATTTTATAATTGTTGTCATCAGGCACAAAAAGGCGCCTCCCCCGCAAGAATGCCGCATTTTTCGGCAAATTGATCTGAAGAAAGGAACTTGGATTTATGCCGAATTTTACCCGGAAGGCAATTAAAGCATCTTTCATGAAGCTCCTGAACGAACGGCCCTTGAGCCAGATTACGGTCAAAGATATCGTAGAGGACTGCGGCATTAACCGCAACTCGTTTTATTATCATTTTCAGGATCTCCCCTCTCTGGTGGAGGAGATCGTAACCGAAGAGGCCGACCGCATTATTCAGGAATATTCCTCCATTGATTCCATTGAAAAATGTCTGGATGTCGCGGTAGAGTTTGCCCTTCAAAACAGGAAAGCGGCGCTGCACATTTATAATTCCGTCAACCGCGACCTGTATGAGCAATATCTTCTCAACGTGTGCCAGCATGTGGTCACGGCATACATTAAAAATGCTTTTCCGGACGCTCCCCTCTCCGAAAGGGATCAGGAGATTATCATCCGGTTCTACAAATGTGAATGCTTCGGCCAGATCATTGAATGGATGAACAACGGCATGAAGGATGACATCCGGGAACCGTTCCACCGGCTTTGCGAACTGCGCAAGGGCATGGTGGAGGAACTGTTTCGCAGGAGCATGGAAAATCCGGAATAGACCGGGAGCTCCGGCCCGGAAGCTGGAACCGTCCCGCTTTCATCAGCATATCCGTTTTGGCTGAAATCCACATCATCCGGCTCCGCCCAGCCGCTTATTCTTTTTAAGAGTAAGCGGCTTTTTTGTATTTACGCCTGCCTGCTTATCAAATCTTAATGTGTTTCGGACAATGCTTTTCCCAAATTAATGCGATTCAGACTATCCTTTTCTTGTAGGAGGTACTGAATCATGAAATGCTGTACTTTTAAGAAGCTGCAAAGAAACGCTTCTATTAAAAACATTGCTGCCCGCCACCCATGCCTGGCCTGGTTTCTGCTGTTTATCGGGGCTCCCCTTTTTCTATTGACTCTTGTAGGCCTTTGCGCATGCATTGCCGGTCTCCCGATTCTTCTCCTGTCATCTTTATAAAATCTTAATAGGATGGCGCTGTACACTAATGCCATCTTTGAAAACCGTGCTGTAAAATGGTTTCACCGAAAGAAATGAAGGAGGACTTTTTATGCAAATCATCGTTGCCCTGATCGGCATCATCGCCGGGGCGCTGCTGATCTGGTACGTGCATATTCTCATGACGGGGGATGAACAGTGATGGGCGCAGTCGTTCCGTATGGATTATATCTTGCCGTTCTCGTGCTTCTTGCAATTCCCTTGGGAGCCTACATAAAGAAAGTGATGTACGGCGAAAAAACTTTTCTGTCTAAGGTTTTAACCCCTCTGGAAAAGCTCACATACAAGGCCCTGCATGTAGACCCGGGAGAAGAAATGACATGGAAAAAATACGCTGTCTGTGTACTGGCCTTTTCCGGTATCGGATTTGTCATTCTGTTTCTGCTGCAGCTTTTGCAGGGAGTACTTCCCGGAAACCCGCAGGGGCTTGCCGGAGTCTCCTGGCACCTGGCCTTCAACACCGCAGCCAGTTTTGCCACCAACACCAACTGGCAGGCCTACAGCGGGGAATCCACTTTGAGTTACCTGACACAGGCGCTTGGCCTGACTGTCCAAAACTTCGTATCCGCTGCCGCCGGAATTGCCGTTTTGTTCGCCCTGATCCGCGGATTCACCAAAGTAAAAGAAAAAGGCCTCGGGAGCTTCTGGGCAGACATGGTACGTATCGTGGTTCACATTTTGATTCCGCTGAATCTGGTGCTTTCTCTCTGCCTTGTGGCAGGCGGTGTCATTCAAAACTTCAAAGGGGCTGAAACGGTTCCCCTTCTGGAGCCGGTTGCGGTCGGCACAGACGGAAAAATTCTGGAAGGCGCAGAGATTGACGCGGCTGCCGGAACAGTAACGGTCAACGGTGAAATTGTGCCGGATGCCGAAATCGTCACGGAACAGTTTGTTCCCATGGGTCCGGCCGCCAGCCAGATTGCCGTCAAGCAGACCGGTACCAACGGCGGCGGTTATATGGGAGTCAACTCCGCACATCCGCTGGAAAACCCGTCGCCCTTTACCAATCTGCTTGAAATGCTTTCCATTCTGCTGATTCCGGCCGCTTTGTGTTTTACCTTTGGAAAAGCGGTGAAAAACAGGAAGCAGGGTGCCGCCATTTTTATGGCAATGTTTGTCTGCCTTGTGATTGCGGTGGGATCCGTTGCCGCCAGCGAACAGGCGGCAACACCCCAGCTTGCACAGGACGGGAATGTGAATATCAGCATGACCGGTCAGGCAGGCGGCAACATGGAGGGCAAGGAAACAAGGTTCGGAATCGCGGCCTCCTCCACATGGGCGGCGTTTACCACCGCGGCCTCCAACGGCTCGGTCAATTCCATGCATGACAGCTATACTCCCCTGGGCGGAATGGTCACAATGCTTTTGATGCAGCTTGGCGAGGTTATTTTCGGCGGCGTTGGCTGCGGGCTTTACGGAATGCTCGCTTTTGCGATACTGACCGTTTTTATTGCCGGACTGATGGTCGGTCGAACCCCGGAATTTCTCGGCAAAAAAATTGAGCCCTATGAAATGAAATGGTCGGTGCTCGTCTGTCTGGCAACGCCAATCGCCATTCTGGTGGGGAGCGGAATTGCCGCCGTTGTCCCCGGCGTTGCGGACAGCCTTGCGAATACGGGTGCCCACGGCTTTTCCGAAATGCTTTATGCCTATTCCTCATGCGGCGGCAACAACGGCTCCGCCTTTGCCGGGTTTAACGCAAACACGGCGTTCCTGAATGTTTCACTGGGCCTTGTCATGCTGTTCGCACGTTTTGTTCCCATCCTCGGCACTTTGGCGATTGCCGGAAGTCTGGCCGAAAAAAAGCGGATTGCCGCAACCGCAGGAACCCTTTCCACCAGCAATGCCATGTTTGTATTTTTGCTGATCGTGATTGTGCTGCTGATTGGCGCACTCAGCTTCTTCCCGGCGCTGGCGCTGGGACCCATTGCCGAATTCTTCACAAGTATGTGACATTTTGTACTGCGTAAAGGAGATCTTTTAAAATGGCATCAAAAACGACAAGTGCCTTTGCCGATAAAAAAATGCTCGGCAGGGCCATAAAGGATTCCTTCCTGAAACTGGATCCCAAAACACAGGTAAAAAATCCGGTTATGTTTTTGGTTTACATTTCTGCAATTCTCACTGTCTTTCTTTTCATTGCCTCGCTCTTTGGCTTAAAGGATGCCGGGAGCGGCTATACCTTTGCCATTTCGGTCATTCTCTGGTTCACGGTTCTGTTTGCGAACTTTGCGGAGGCAATTGCGGAAGGACGGGGAAAAGCACAGGCAGATGCCCTGCGCGCCGCCAAAAAGGATGTGGAGGCGCATAAAATCCCATCTGTCGAACAAAAGGATTCGGTCATATCCGTATCCTCAGCAACGCTGAAAAAAGGCGACATTGTATTGGTGAAGGCGGGAGAACAAATTCCTGCCGACGGCGAAGTCATCGAAGGAGCGGCATCCGTGGATGAAAGCGCCATCACCGGGGAATCCGCTCCCGTCATCCGGGAAGCAGGCGGCGACCGCAGCGCTGTCACCGGCGGCACCACGGTACTTTCCGATTGGATTGTTGTCACGGTAACAAGTGAGGCCGGTGAAAGCTTTCTTGACAAAATGATTTCCATGGTAGAGGGCGCTTCAAGGAAAAAGACGCCCAACGAAATTGCACTTCAGATTTTTCTGGTGGCCCTTTCGATCATCTTTATTCTGGTAACCATGTCCCTGTATACCTACTCCGTATTTTCCGCGAATCAGGCGGGGATTGACAATCCCACCTCGATCACCACACTTGTGGCACTGCTTGTCTGCCTCGCCCCCACCACCATCGGTGCGCTGCTCTCTGCCATCGGCATCGCCGGAATGTCCAGATTAAACCAGGCAAATGTTCTTGCCATGAGCGGACGCGCCATTGAAGCGGCCGGCGATGTGGACATTCTGATGCTGGATAAAACCGGAACAATCACTCTGGGCAACCGTCAGGCCTACGCGTTTATTCCAGTGGACGGTGCAAGCGAGGAAGAGCTTGCGGACGCGGCGCAGCTCTCCTCCCTTGCCGACGAAACGCCGGAGGGCCGGAGCGTGGTGGTGCTTGCAAAAGAAAAATTCAATATCCGTGAACGAAGTCTTTCCCAAAAGCAGATGACTTTCATCCCCTTTACCGCAAAAACAAGAATGAGCGGGGTGAATTTTGACGGCCACGAAATTCGGAAAGGCGCTGCGGATTCCGTGAAGGCGTATGTGGAAGAAGCAGGAGGCACCTACTCCGGACAGTGCGGCAAAGCCGTAAAAGAAATCGCCAAACAGGGTGGCACCCCTCTTGTCGTTGCAAAAGATAAAAAAATCCTCGGTGTGATTCATCTGAAGGATATTATCAAGCAGGGGGTGCAGGAAAAATTTTCAGATCTTCGGAAAATGGGGATCAAAACCATCATGATTACCGGCGACAACCCGCTGACAGCCGCGGCCATTGCGGCAGAAGCGGGAGTGGACGATTTTCTTGCAGAGGCAACCCCGGAAGGAAAACTGAAAATGATCCGTGATTTCCAGTCCAAAGGGCATTTGGTGGCAATGACCGGGGACGGAACCAATGATGCTCCGGCCCTTGCCCAGGCGGATGTTGCAGTCGCCATGAACACCGGCACGCAGGCGGCAAAGGAAGCCGGAAATATGGTCGATCTGGACTCCTCCCCCACAAAGCTGATCGATATTGTGCGCATCGGAAAGCAGCTGCTGATGACCCGGGGAAGCCTGACGACATTCTCCATCGCAAACGATGTGGCAAAATACTTTGCCATTATTCCGGCACTGTTCATGGGCCTTTATCCGGGACTTGCCGCACTGAATATCATGAGGCTCCACTCACCCCAGAGCGCGGTGCTCTCCGCCATCATCTACAATGCGCTGATTATCGTGGCTCTGATTCCGCTGGCACTGAAAGGCGTGAAGTACCGTGAAGTGCCGGCTGGGAAACTGCTCTCACGCAACCTTCTGGTTTATGGGCTCGGCGGACTGGCGGCCCCCTTTCTCTTTGTAAAGCTGATTGATATGCTGCTGACCCTGTTCGGTCTGTAAACGAAACATTCCATTTTTAAGGAGGCTGGTTCCAATGAAAACATTAAAGAATGTTCTGCCCAAAGCCGCTGTACTCTTTCTGATTTTTACGGTACTCTGCGGCGTGATCTATACCGGTGTCGTCACCGGAGCCGCACAGCTCATTTTTCCCCATCAGGCCAACGGAAGCATCCTTGAAATTGACGGTCAAAAGTACGGCTGTGAACTGCTCGGCCAGCAATATACGGACGAGAGACATCTGTGGGGGCGCATCATGAATCTTGATGTAACCACTTATCAGGATAAAAACGGTAAAACGCTGATGTATGCGTCACCGTCAAACTTAAGCCCCGCCAGTGACGAATACCGGGCGCTTGTGGCTGCGCGCGTGGAAAAGCTTCGTGCCGCCGACCCTGAAATGGACGGGACCGCTGTCCCCGTAGATCTTGTCACCTGCTCCGGCAGCGGGCTTGATCCGGACATTTCTCCTGCCGCCGCTGACTATCAGGCGGCAAGAATTGCGAAGGCCCGCGGCCAAAGCGAGGATGAGGTGCGGAAAATCATTGACAAATGTACCACCGGCAAATTTCTGGGCGTTTTCGGTGAAGAAGCGGTCAATGTGCTGAAGGTCAACCTGATGCTTGACGGCATTCTGAAATAAACGCTTCCCCATTCCCCGGCAATTTCTCCCATGCGCTTGCTCTTTCCTGCCAAACGGATTATAATACAAAAAACATTGATTTCCCAAAAGAAAGTGTGGTGACCCCGGAATGGATGAGATCAGAGCAAACCCCGAACAGCTTCTGAAAAAGATTGAAGAGGAAAACAGGCGTTTGACGCGCGGCCATCTTCATATCTTTTTCGGCTATGCGGCCGGCGTCGGCAAGACCTATGCCATGCTGAAAGCCGCACATAAAACCATCCAGAACGGGTTTGACACCGTTGTGGGATATGTGGAACCGCATATGCGCCCCGCCACCTCCGCACTGCTGGAAGGGCTTGAGGTACTGCCTGCGAAAACAGTCCTTCATGAGGGCATTGCGCTTCGTGAATTTGATCTTGACGCGGCGCTCATACGCCACCCCCAGCTTATTTTGGTGGATGAGCTTGCCCACACCAATGCGGCAGGCTGTCGCCACGAAAAACGGTATCAGGATGTGGAAGAGCTGCTGGCGGCGGGGATTGACGTTTATACTACGGTCAATGTCCAGCATATTGAAAGCCTCAATGATATGGTAGCTTCCATCACCGGAGTAGTAGTCCGGGAACGCATTCCGGATAAGCTGTTCGACGATTCCGACCAGGTAAAGCTTGTGGACCTTGAACCGCAGGAGTTGCTTGAGCGACTGAACGAGGGAAAAATCTACCGGAAAGCGCAGGCCAGACAGGCCGTCTCCAATTTTTTTACAATTGAGAATCTGACCGCCCTGCGGGAAATCGCGCTGCGCCGATGTGCAGACCGTGTAAACCGGCTTTCCGATGCGGCGCGGGTCAAAAACGGGAGCGAATATTATACCGATGAACACATTCTTGTCTGCCTGTCCTCTTCTCCCACCAACCAGAAAATCATTCGGAATGCGGCGCGTATGGCCAAGGCTTTTCACGGCAGTTTTACCGCGCTGTTTGTAGAAACCTCTTCCTTCTCCTCAATGAGTGAGGAAAACAAAAACCGCCTGCGTTCCAATATTCATCTGGCGGAACAGCTGGGCGCAACCGTTGAAACCAGCTATGGCGATGACGTTGCCCTCCAGATTTCAGAGTTTGCAAGGTTTTCCGGCGTATCGAAAATTGTTGTGGGCAGAAGCAGCGTAAACAGGAAAACGATCTTCAGCAAGCAGACATTGACGGAAAGACTGATTGCCTATGCCCCCAACCTGGATGTCTATGTCATTCCGGACCATGCGACGGTCAGCTACAGGGAACGGAAACGTAAAAGAGAAGACAAGGCCCTTGTGCTGTCCGACATTCTGGAGAGTGTCGGAATACTGATTGGCGCGACTCTCATCGGATATTTGTTTTACCATCTTGGCTTCAGCGAAGCAAATATTATTACAGTCTATATTCTCGGGGTGCTGGTTACCGCTGTTGTTACAAACCGGCGAATTTACAGTCTGGTATCGTCAATTCTCAGCGTCCTGATTTTCAATTTCTTTTTTACCGTTCCGCGCTTCACATTAAACGCCTACGATTCAGGCTATCCCGCCACCTTCCTCATCATGTTCATCTCCGCGTTTATTACAGGGACCCTGGCCGTCAAGATCAAACAGCATGCCAGACAATCCGCCGGGACGGCATACCGTACCAAAATCCTGTTGGATACCAGCCAGATGCTTTCCGCGGCAAAGAGTAAAATAGAAATTGTCCGGGTCGTGGCATCTCAGCTTATGAAGCTTTTACATCGGGATATTGTGTTTTATCTTTCGGAAAATTCCTCCCTCTCGGAGCCGATCACTTTTTCATACAGCAGTTCGGAAATTGATCCCGCCTGCATTTCGGAAAATGAAAGGGCCGTTGCGGCCTGGGTGTTTCAGAACAACAAGCATGCGGGAGCCACGACGGCCACACTGTCCGATTCCAAATGCCTGTACCTTGCCGTCCGTGTCATCGAAAAGGTTTACGGCGTAGTCGGGATTGCCGTGGAAGGGGAACCGCTTGATTCTTTTGAAAACAGCATTCTCCTTTCCATCCTGGGTGAAGGCGCTCTCGCTCTGGAAAGCGAACAGGCCGCCATGGAAAAAGAACAGGCGGCGGTACTTGCCAAAAATGAGCAGCTCCGTGCCAATCTGCTGCGCTCCATTTCCCACGATCTGCGCACCCCCCTTACCTCCATTTCCGGAAACGCAGGGCTTCTGATGGCAAGCGGAGAGGCTATGCCGCAGGACAAAAAAAGTCAGCTTTACCGCAACATATACGACGATTCCCTGTGGCTGATCAACCTTGTGGAAAATCTGCTTGCCGTTACGAAAATTGAGGATGGCTCCATGCACCTCAAGCTGACGGCAGAGCTTCTGGATGAAATCATAGACGAATCCCTCCGGCATATCAGCCGGAAAAGCAAGGAACACCGTCTTGTTGTCCATCACTCGGAAGATTTTCTGCTTGCCAAAATGGACGCGCGCCTGATTATGCAGGTCATTATCAACATTGTGGATAACGCGATCAAGTATACTCCGGAGGGTTCGACAATTGAAATCAGCAGTTTCCGGCAGGGCAAAAACGCCACTGTATCCATTGCGGACAACGGCCCCGGCATTTCCGCCGAAGCAAAGCCCCACATTTTCGACATGTTTTATACCGCTGAAAAGATCGCGGACAGCAGAAGGAGCTTAGGGCTCGGGCTTGCACTCTGCAAGTCCATTATCACAGCCCACGGGGGCACAATTGCCGTGTCGGACGGAAAACCATCCGGCACCGTTTTTACCTTTACTCTACCACTGGAAGAGGTGAAGCTTCATGAATAAGCCTTTGATCCTTGTTGTCGAGGATGATCCGGCAGTCCGCAACCTGATTACGACCACGCTGGAAACGCATGACTATCGCTTTCATGCCGCACCCACAGGCGAAACGGCGGTTCTCGAAGCGGTTTCCCATAATCCCGATGTTGTACTGCTGGATTTGGGCCTGCCGGATATGGATGGAATTGAAATCATAAAAAAAATCCGCACCTGGTCCACCATGCCGATTATTGTAGTCAGCGCCAGAAGTGAAGATACCGATAAAATTGATGCGCTGGATGCGGGTGCGGATGATTACCTGACAAAGCCGTTCTCCGTGGAGGAACTGCTTGCCAGGCTTCGTGTTACACTGCGCAGACTTACCTATATGCAGGATTCTGTAGGAAAAGAGCAATCGGTGTTTTTGAACGGCAGCCTGAAAATAGACTATGCCGCCGGATGTGTTTTCCTTGATGAGAAGGAAGTCCATCTTACTCCGATTGAATATAAGCTTCTGACCCTGCTTTCCAAAAATGTGGGGAAAGTGCTGACCTACACTTTTATTACACGTGCTGTCTGGGGCAGTGCATGGGACAACGACATTGCCTCTCTCCGGGTTTTTATGGCGACGCTCCGGAAAAAGATTGAGCCTGACTCATCCACACCGGTTTTTATCCAGACACACATCGGAGTGGGTTACCGAATGATGAAGGTATAAAGACGGAAATAAGATCGAATTGACCTCAAAAAGTTAGACAAAGGAAAGAATTAAGCGGTGGAAGTGGTATCATAAACTGCACATGCTTTTCTGTTTTTTTGCTGCGGCTTTAAAAGCAATAATTAAATTCGTGTGGAATACCTGTGGCCTCCTTCCATACTGTGTTCTAAACTTTTTATTTGGATAGAAATCAAAAATATAAAAACTAACGACATTTGGCTATAGTACCTCAGTATGCTGTGCACATAAGAAGGTCCTTTCCGGCTATTGCCGGAAAGGACCTTCTAAACATCATATGAAGCGTAAACGGGCACAAAAAAGCACCACATGGCAACAAAACAGAGTAATCCCTTATCTTGTCTTCATGGGATGCTTGGGAAGTCACGGTAAAGCCGACTTCCCTTACGCATTATAAAGTAAATTATTCAGTTTTCAGGTTTTGAGCTTCTGCGACAGGAAGTAGGGCTTATATCCCCGATGCCTGCTCTGTCTGCGGGGCAGGCAATACTCACGTCTTTCCAGTTCAGAGCACTCCAGACATCCTCCGCTGGAACTTAAATTAAATACCGGAATGCCTCGGCAGTGTGCCCCTTTGAATAGGCAGTTTTTATACATCCGGCGCATTTCCAATTTAATTCGTCTGCTCATATTTCAGCAGAGCCGTTTCATTTGGACTGCAGTATATATATTATAGATGAGTGGTATTGCCATAAGCAGGATTACAATCAATGAAAATAAATATTGAATGCTTAAGGGATATTGTTTATCGAACCATCCAAAACAATTAAAAATCAAGTAACCAAGATAAAAGATGCCTGCAAGGATTGCAATCGTAAGGAATATCGCTATAATATAATTTCCTGTGAGACGCAGGCTGAATTGGAACAGGCTGCAAAGGTCATAAATGAAGGTGAACAGAATGGCGCCAACCAGGACAGCCTCTATCCCTGAAAGTTTTGTCTGCGCAATCGCTACGGCAGCGGCTGCAGATAATATGCACTTAATGATAATCGAAGTAATCAAACGGTTGATCTCACGTTTTTTGATATATTGGCTTACTGTAATTTCTTCATCATTCATACACTGCGCCCTCCAGATTCATATTGAAATAAAAGCAGGGAAAAAGCCTGTGGCCCATTGCGGTGAATCATTTCAGAGATTTTGTGCTTTTCCGGCATAACAATGCCCTCTTATAATGGAAACTCCATTTCTCAAAACAGGAGACTAAAATCAAAAATTCTCCGCATTGTTTTCCGGCGCATACCCCATGCCTTAAAAGGTTCTCTCATTCAGAATTGGCAGCATTGATCCGGAAGCTTTTCAACAAGCTCTTTTTCTCTCGCCGGCACATCGGATATTAATGCGAACCGGGCGCATCGGCCCTTGTAAGCAAAGCCAAGCACGCAGGACACATCGTTGCCAATTACAGAATTTTTACAGAAGCAGCATAGGGTAGTATAAATGGTTTCATCGTTAGCTATATATTGCATCATGTCCATTGTTTACCTTCAATCATGCCAAGTATGGAAACGCAGATTCCACGTGCGCCTTTCCATTTAAAATCAATGCGATTAAATATTCCGACAAGCCGGTACAAGGGAGACGGCGGCCTGCCGTCTCCCTTGCATGGCGAATAGCAGTTTACCTGTCATTCTGCTTCTTATGCTTCTTATAAACCACAGCTGCACTGATTGCAATAGGCCTTGTTAAGTGCGGTCGTTGACGTATAGGCGCAGGTATCTTCTGCAAATGAGATCCCGGCTACAGCGTACACACTTTCACCAATTCCATAAGCTGCAATTCCGGTAAGACTTAATATAGAGCTTAGCAAAACAACACTAAGAATAACGAAAAATATCCTTTTTTCTTGTATTATTTTGCACTTCAAAGAGCATCTATCATCACAATCCTTACCTGAGATGAACTAATTATTTTGATCAGAGCACGCCTTCCATACAAGCGCCGCAACGACCCCGCCCATCAATGGTGCAACCAAGAACACCCAGACGTTTGAGAGGGCTTCTCCTCCTGCAAAAAGCGCAGGCCCAAACGAACGGGCAGGATTTACGCTGGTCCCCGTAAAGTGAATGCCGAAAATGTGAACAAGGGTCAGTGAGAGTCCGATCACCAGCCCGGCGACCCTGCTGTTTTCCATTTTTGCTGTCGCTCCGAGCACAGCAAGTACAAACACAAAGGTAAGGATCATTTCAACGATCAGGGATTTCAAGACATCGCCCTGATACAATCCGTTTGCGCCGAATCCGCAGTCCCAGCCGGCAAGATACCCCAAAATCGCAGCGCCGCAAATGCCACCTGCAAACTGTGCCGCTGCATATCCAATAAAATCCTTCACTGTCATTTTGCCATTCATCAGCATGGCAAGCGATACTGCCGGGTTGATGTGACACCCGGAGATATTTCCGATGGAATAAGTGAATTTCCAGCCGCTCATGTTTTTGGTCATGACCATATTGCCGGAAAGCATACAGGTGGGATCATCCATACCGTAAACACTGGCCAGTGCGGCATCCAGCTTTATTACCGGGTTTTCCAGGTAATTGCGGTATGAACCTCCGGAAAGACCTTTCAGGAAAAGTGCTGAGCAGAGGCTGAGCTCATCATTGTCGAGATCCTGTGCGCGATATCTCTGGTAACTGCTGCCGTTTGCCACCAGCCACGGGCATTTCTGCCCGCCAAGGCTTAGATAGAAATACCTTGTCTGATTGGCGGCAGTGTCAAATGTTTTTCCGTCATCGGAACAGACGGCGTTATATCCAACCTGCAGCAGATCTCCGCCCTGGAAGGCGCTTCCATCTTTATGCGTCTTAGTGACTAAGTAATCGAAAGTGGCGTAAGCGCCGTTTCCCTTTATCTGGCTCCAGTTTACCACAACATTGCTCACTCTGGCGTCCTCACCTGCCGACGCCAATGCATCAGAAAATGAGAGTGAACCTATCTCGGCACAGTACTTATTTAGTGAAGCAGTGAATGTCTGAGTACTGCCGTTTGCCTTTGTGATAGTGTATGAAACGCTGTCTACGATGGAACGTTCCCAGCTCTGCGAGAAATTAATCGCCGTCGGCTGAACCTCATATGGAAAATTGTAAGTCTCGGCCGTTTTTCCTTTTACAGTCTGGAATTCGACTGTCTGAGACTGTCCGTCAACAGTCGCCGTACCATAGCCGCCGCGGTTGCCTACAATATTAAAACGTTTCCCCGTATAGGAAGCACCGGGAACATATTTTTCCTTTGTAGTCTCAACACCTGTTTTATCTGTATACTTTTGGTAATCATTGTTCGGGTAGAAAACAACACTGTCTCTTTTAACTATCGGCATCGTTGTGTAGATCATACCGGGATTTGAATCGACTGTCCCGGCGGTGTCGCCTTCAGCAGTATAATTGATTATCTCATTTTCAGCTGCGTATGTATGGTTGCCCTCAAGATAGTCGATGCCGGGTTTTACATTCCAGTTGAAGTAGGCGTAATAGGATACCGAACTTGTCAGCGTGGATGTGCCGTTGTTGTACAAAGGTCTTCTTGGCTCAAAAAGGTAATATGCTCCCTTGCCGTCATTATCATCATGAGCCGTATAGTTATCACTTGATTTAAAATACTCGAGAAAATAATAGTCACCAGACAGGCTCGGTCCGGTCAACGGGCCCCAGCCGCTGTACTGTCCTCCCCTTTGTATACTTTTCAGTATAAATTCATCACCCGGGGCATATACCTTGATCTGACCAAGCTGCATCAGGCAGTTGCCGTCAACTGACACAACCGGAACTGTCATCTTAAAAGCGTCTGTCGCAAGGAGCTCGTGGTTATAGAGGGGGTTGCCGTCGCTTAAGGTATTCCAGTTAAGATAAGCAGAATCCGTACCGATCGTCCATTTATGCTCATCGATTCTGACGTCCGAATTTGTATAGGTCTCGGGACGCAGGACATAACTTGAATTGGACGAAATGACATCACCATTTTCATTTTTAATTGTAAAAGTAACAGTGGCATCCGTGTAATCGTTCGCAATTATATCAGCACACTGCCCATTATTTAGAACCACATATTTTGTACCCAAGGCCATCAGATAATTATCTGTAAGTGTTCCATCGATTACAACTGTCAATGTGGTGTTGTTGCCATTTGCATCTGCTGTATAAAACGCATCCCTGATCTGGGCTTTTTCCTTCAAATCACTTGCCAGGTTATCTGTAAAGGCCATTCCGTATACGCCCGCAAGACTTACCGTCATTGTAATGTCTCCATTGCCGAAAAGGTCCTTCGGTACATTGACATTAAAAGTCTGTGCCGTGTCGTTGACGATACCATAAAGAATCGTATCCCCGTCCTTGGGAAGGGAATCAAGTCCGGCGCAGATAACACCAAGCGGGGAAGGCACGCCCAATAGAGGTGCTTTAGCCGCGGCAGCGGAAGAAGACAATCCATCAGCGCTGCTTTCTGCAGAGGATTCATTCAAGGAGCTCTCTGTTGTGCTGCTCTCCGCAGTATTCTGCTCAGATGAACTTCCCCCAGGCTGTGTCGCTCCACCGCTTTCTTCAGAAGCCGTGCCGGCTACTTCTGTATTTTCCAAAGCTGGCTGAGAAGGCTCCTCAGCAATCGTCAGCGGCGCTGTTTCCTGATTTACTTCAGAAACAACAGCTTCGCTTGTATTGCTTTCCGGAAGCGGTGAGGCAAAAACGTTTGCCGACAGCAGGTTCAGGAACAAACCCATGCATAGCACTGTTGCCAGTGTTCCCTTCATACTTAACTTCATTTTACTCATTTTACTCATTTTATGACCATTCCTTTCCCTGCGTTCAAGGCACAAGAGGGGCTGAAACCCATGTGCCGTAACGCAGACTTCAAAAATGTGTGTTACAGGACGCTACAGAGTATGTGGAAGCGAGCAGGCACAGCGCACGCTGAACCCGCATTTTATGTGTACCGACCGCTCTTTCAAGCACAAATACGTGGGGGCTAGTCCCCCGCGGTCTTATCTTTAAAGATAAGCTGCTCGTTTTTCAGTGAGCGGCCAGTCAATACCTGTTTTCTCAACTCCATTTGAAAGGACGGTATTATGCTCAAAATCGGTTGCGCTATCTGCTGTGGACTGGATGTCTGCTTTGACTTTGCTTATGCCCGTATCACAGCCACGAAAAGCGGGTTTACAGCCTATAAAAGTCATCGCCTTTTCAACTTTTACGAAAGGTATCCGCAAGCTGTTACCTTGGCTTTTGCAGAATAATTGTTGTGACATTTTTATGGAAAGTATTGGATTCTCTTTTCTGTTGCCGCAATCATACACGTCCCAATTACGCGCCGCCTTTGTTTCTTCTGCGTTTATATTCTACATTGATTAAATTTTTTTGTATCTGAATATGTTGTAAACAACATTTCTCATGTAGTATTCAGTTTATCTGTCTGTACAGCAGTTCACTTCTGCAATCTTCCAATGTAACATTTATCGTATGGGTTGCTGTCTTAGTGTCAGCTGGCGCAATAGTGGCTAACTCCCAATTCATCTGCCTGACTCTGCAAAATCACGCCAAGATACTTCGTCACACTCAGAAGAGTTGCTATTGATTTGCCGAAGCACTTTATTGATGGTCTGCAAAAGCAGTTCTAATCCTTTTGCGGATAAGAACTGCGGCTGAGCCGGAATCAGTACGCTGTCAGCCGCCGTCAGGGCGTTGACGGTAAGCATCCCCAGAGATGGCATACAATCGATCAGAACGTAATTGTAAATGCGCTTGACCTCAGCGACATACTGGCTGAGAACCCGTTCCCGGTTCATCGCGTTGACCATCGACACTTCCAAGCCAGACAGCTCAATGTTCGCTGGCATCAGGTCAACGCCCTCATCATGATGCAGAATGCCCTCCATAGTGTCACGGGGCTGCTCTGTGAGAATTTTACTGAGCAGGGTGGAAAGAGAGTGGTGTCGAGCTGATCGGGCTGTGCATACCCAAGGGCAGCCGTCAGGCGGCCTTGTGGGTCAGCATCAATCAGGAGAACTTTCTTTCCCTCGTTTGCAAGGCCGACGCCGAGATTTTCGCAGGTGGTTGTCTTTCCCACACCGCCTTTCTGATTTGCTATTGCCATTACCGTATTCATAAGTTTCACCTCCGTCCTTTTATGGTAAGGAAATTTCAAGCACTACAAAATTCTCACCTCCTTTGGGGCACAAAAAAAGAGCGTCACTTCACAATAACGAGGATGAAGATGACGCTCTATATGGACGCTAATATACTTCTCATTACACATTGAACTTCCAGCCGAACACTTTTTTTGTTAGCAATATTTTGAGCCGTTTTTTTGCCCATGTTTGCAAAAACGGCGATTTTGTTAGCAGAATCGGTTTTTTCTGCTAACATTTGTTAGCTGGGAATTTTGATTGTATCAGTGCATTAAAACCGGATACTGAAAAGTCTGTATCAGAAGATTTAACTGCCTGGTCACTCAGACCTCCGGATACAAGAAAAGCCGAAAGCCCTGATAAATCAAGGCTTTCGGCATTGCTTTTGGCGTCCCTGCCCGGATTCGAACCGGGGGCCTCGGGCTTAGGAGCATAGCTTACCACATAACACTAACTTTGACGCGATGACTTCCAACAAGACAAAACCCTTGATAACACAGGCTTTTGAGGCGGTTAGACTGCAAATCTAAAATGCAGCCTGTGACCTGTTTTCGCCTGTTATTACAACACGCAATTAGCAAATTCTTAGCAAAACTGTATCAGCTAATTGACGTGAAAAATATATTGGAGGTCATGACATGAACGATATAAAAAGTATAAATCAGAACGAGGCGGTAAATCAACCCCGCACTTATCGGGTGGAGGAAATTGCCGAGATTTTAGAAATCGGCAGAACGTCTGCCTATAATCTCATTAAGGAAGAAAAATTCAAAGTTGTTCGCATTGGCAACGCCATTCGGATTTCTCGAAAGTCATTTGATGCATGGCTGGATGGGCAATTTGGAGAATTATAATCATATCCGCAAAACTCGAAAATTAAAATAGTTTTTACGGTTATAACCGCAAGTTTTTCAAAAGACGCTTCAAAAACGGAGCGTCTTTTTTGCGCCCATTTTTAAGAAAGGAGACACGCAAATGGCAGTATTCCGAGTAGAAAAGACCAGAGACTACACCGTCATGGCGAACCATCATCTGCGTAATACGGCGCTCTCGCTCAAAGCAAAAGGACTTCTCTCCCTCATGCTATCTCTGCCGGAGGATTGGGATTACACCACCAAAGGCCTCGCCCGTATCTGCAAGGATGGCGTGGATAGTATCTGCTCCACGGTTAAGGAGTTGGAGGAACACGGATATATTGAGCGTCGGCGGCTGAGAAACGACAAGGGGCAGATGACTACGGTTGAATATATCATCCGTGAACAGCCGCAACCGCCTTTACTAGAACAGGAAAAACCAAAACGGGAAAATCCAGTTTTGGATAACCCAATCTTGGACGACTCTGTCTTGGAAAATCCCGCACAATTAAATACTAAGAAATCAAGTAACCAAAAATCAAAAACTGATTTATCAATTACGCAAATATCAAATCCTATCCAATCAAATCCCTGTGAGCCTTCGGCTGATGGGATAGGAATGGATGCGAGAGACACATATCGTGAAATCATTTGGGAGAATATCGAGTATGGCATCATCGTGCAGGACAAGCGTCTTGACCGGGAACGGCTGGATGAAATCGTGGAGTTGCTTGTTGATACGGTTTGCTCGGCGAGGCAGACCATCCGTGTTGCCGGGGATGACTTCCCCGCCGAGGTGGTGAAGTCGCGGCTCTTGAAGCTGGACAGCGGGCACATCCAGTATGTGCTTGACTGCATGGCGCAGAACACAACCTATGTTCGCAATATCAAGAAATATCTGCTGGCGGCGCTGTTCAATGCGCCGGTGACGATGGACAGTTATTATTCCGCCCTTGTCAATCACGATATGTACGGCAGCGGCGAAAGGAGGTAGCCCATGCAGGAGGAAGTAACCCAAAAGACCATAGCATTATCCATCCAGGCGAGCAAGCTGACCGCCTCTGTTTTGCAGAAAGTTTTGAAAAAGCTGCTCTCCGCAGGCAAAAATAAACTCCAGCAACCGCATAAGGGCAAACAGACCTTGCGGCAGCTTATGAAGCAGAATACGGGCGTTTCCAATATCGAGATTACCAATGACAATATCAAGGCGTTTGAGCAGACCGCAAAAAAGTACGGTATCGACTTCGCTCTGAAAAAGGATATTTCCGTTGAGCCGCCCCGTTACATGGTGTTTTTCAAAGGGCGGGACGCGGATGTGCTGACAGCGGCTTTTAAGGAGTTTTCCGCTAAAAACCTCGACCATGAGAAAAAGCCTTCCCTCCGCAAGCTGCTCTCCCAAATGCGTGAGAAAGCGAAGCAGAAAACCCGCCAGCGGGAGAAAGTCAAAACGAAAGACAGGGGGCCGGAGCTGTGAAGCAGGTAAATATCAAGAAAATCATTCTTCCGAATTTGCCCTATGTGCTGTTCATCTACCTTTTCGATAAAGTGGCCCAGGCGTTCCGGCTTGCCGGAGGCGCAGACCTCTCCGCAAAGGTTTTGAACCTGGGAAACGGCTTCTCGGCGGCATTTGAAAGTTTCGGCCTTTCCCTCCATCCCCTCGACTTTGTTATTGGTATCGTCGGAGCGGTCATTATCCGTCTCATTGTCTACTTCAAAGGCAAGAACGCAAAGAAATACCGCCAGGGTATGGAGTATGGCGGCGCCCGATGGAGTGCATAATTTTAAGTGTAAATGACACATACATGGACGCACAGGAGGTTATGCACATGACTGATTATAGCAAAATTACAGCCCTTTACTCCCGCCTTTCCGTGGGCGACGAG
>DBGCDL010000080.1:0-6447 GCA_048358235.1 Oscillospiraceae bacterium | reverse complement strand
TATACCCTAAATTACCCTCTGAATTTGTTTTTAAATTTGGAGGGATTTTTTTATGTCCTTTTTTCGGGCAGTTATCTATCTGCTCATACGAAGCAAAATTTATCAATACATAGCATATGATTGTTTCCTATTAGGAACGCTGTAAATACAAGGCTTTTCGGAGCCTACGAACTACAAAAAATAATATTTGATCTATCACATTACACAAAAAGCCGTCCGGCGTTCAAATCGGGCGGCTTTTTTGCGTGGATAGACCGGAAGGAGGCGAAAAAATAATTACAGAAATTTAACCCGCAAAATTGTGCAACTTTCACGAAAAGGAGGATAGTGAATGGCAGATGAAAAATTGAACACAGGCCCCGGTGAGGAGAAGCTCCCGGAGGCTCCCGCTCCTGTTACGGTTGACGAGCCCCAGGCTCCGGCTCCCGAACAAACTGACGCTCCCACACCCCAGCAGGAGGGGCCTGCCCAGCCCGAGCCCGGTGATGTGGTGGTGTCCTTTGACAAAATCAATGAGCTGATGAATGAAAAGCGGCAGATAGCCCGGGCCGAGGTAGAAAAAGAGGAGGCGGCAAAAGAGCCGAAGGAGAAAACGCAGGAGGAACCTCCCACCGCTGGGGATGATGAACCTAAAAAGGCCCGTCGGGGCCGTCCCCCAAAAGAGGAAAAAGCGGAGCCTGCTGGCAAGGAGGCGGCGAAGCCCCGCAAGGGCCGCCCACCCAAGGCGGATAAGGCGGCCCCCGGCGAGGCCACGCCGACTAAGCGAGACAAATTGTCCCGAAGTGGGAAAAAGGCTGCGGAGGTCAAAGCTGCCCCGGAACCCGAAAAGGCCCCACCCGAAAATGCGGCTCCGGCCCCGGAACAGGCTCCGCCTGAGCCAGCCGCTCCGCCCCGTCCTGTGGAGGAAGGAAAGCTGGTCTATCTGAAGCTTTCCGAAATGCATCCGTTCCACACATTCCGCCCCCACCCGTTTAAGGTGCGGGACGATGCCAAAATGCAGGAAACGGTAGCGTCCATCAAGGCAAACGGCGTAATGGTTCCCGGTCTTGCCCGCCCGGAAAAGGATGGCAAGGGTTATGAAATTGTGGCAGGCCATCGCCGCCATCATGGTTGTGAGCTGGCCGGGCTGGAGGAAATGCCCTTTATCGTCCGGGAAATGACTGACCACGAGGCGGTACAAGCTATGAAGGACAGCAACAAGCAGAGGGATCAGACGCTCCCCAGCGAACTGGCCGCCCTGCTGGAGCTGGAAGTGGAGGACATCAAGCACCAGGGCGGGCGGCTGAAAAATGTGGCCGAGGGCGATATTGGAAAACGCTCCGTTGAAATCGTGGGCGAGGCGCACGACATGAACTATAAAAAGGTCATGCGTTATCTGCGGCTGAACTCCCTTGTGCCGGAACTGCTGGACAAGGTGGACGATAAAAAAATGGGCTTTATGCCCGCTGTGGAGATTTCCTATATCCGCCCCAAAAACCAGCGGCTGATCGCTGTTTCCATTGACGGAGAACAGGCATCCCCCTCTCTGGCCCAGGCGAAAAAGCTCCGGGAGCTGGACAAGGACGGGAAACTCAATGGTGATGTCATTGACGGCATCTTATCAGAAAAGAAAAAGGAGGATCGAGGCGTGATTATTTCTACCGCTGAACTGGAAAAGTATTTTGGCAAGGAGGCCACTCCCGCCAAAATGAAGGAGCAGATCATGACTTTGCTGGACGAGTGGAAAGAGAAACAGCCGCCCGAGCTGGCGAAGGCTCCGAAAAAAATGGAGCAGGACAAGTAACCACTTCGAGACATTTTGTCCCGAGGGCCCTGCCCTCCGCATCATGGCTCTGGTGGTATATATCCCCCGTCGCCGCCTGTTTTTTCGTACAGCCGGGAGCGGGCTGTCAAGGGTGCATCGCACCGCCGTTTTACGGCGGCCTGCCCTTGACGGTCTGCCCCGGCTGTGCTATTTCCCCGGCAAGCGGCGGGGTATATCCTCCAGAGCCGCCCCCTTTCCCATGATTGGGAAAGGGCGGGGGGATTGGGTTGAACTTTCTTATTAAAATATCGGAGGTATTGACTATGAAGCGTCCCCTTGCATACATTACCGCCGCATGGTTGAGCGGCGACAGTGAAAACGCAGAACAGGCCGCCCGCTACTGCCGGGCGGTTTATGAGGCAGGCTTTTCCCCAATCTGCCCGCCCCTTTATCTGCCCCTGTTTCTCAATGACGCAGTACCCGAGGAGCATAAAAGCGGCATCGACATGGGCCGTGACCTGCTCCGCCGCTCCCATGTGCTGGTGGTCTGCGGCCACACCATGACCGAGGCCATGAAAAATGATATTGCCGTGGCCCAGCGGCTGGGAATTACCGCCACCACCCTTGAGGGCATCCTGACCGTCAAGGGACAGGGCAAACGCTGATGAAGTCTGTTTTTGAGGCTTTCATTTCAAATCCTGCCCTTTACAGTGCGGGGCATCTGGTGGGGGAAACGCTGCATTTCCCCACCAACACGGAGGAGGTGCAGTCCCTCCTAAAGCGGATCGGCGTGGACGGGGTGCGCTGCCAGGAATACTTTATTATCTCCTTTGACAGCGACATTCTCGGCCTTTATGACTATCTGGGCGAGTATGAAAACATTGACGAGCTCAACCACCTGGCCCATCTGCTGAAGGAGCTCTCCCCATCAGAACGGGAAACGCTGGAGGCGGTTATGGACAGCGGCCAGCATTGTGGCTCGGTGCAGGACTTGATCAACCTTACGCAAAATCTGGACTGCTACGACCTGCATCCCGGTGTGGACAATGAGGAAATGCTGGGCCGCCTTTATGTGGAGGATATGGAAAGTCTCGAAGTGCCGGACAATATAAAACCCTACTTTGACTTTGAAGCATACGGGCGGGACATTTCCATCAACGAAAACGGACACTTTGCACCGGGCGGCTATGTGACGAAGGTGAGTGACGATTTCCGGGAGGTCTACCACGGCCCCCAGGACATCCCCGCTGAACACAGGGTTTTTGCTTACCCGCAGCTTTCGATCCGGGAGCAGATGGCCGCTTATCAAGAAATTATTGACGGTTCCTCAAAGGAGGGGTTCCGGCGGCTGGCTGAAAAACACCATGAGGAACGGTAACTGGACTTCGAGACAATTTGTCCCAAGGCGAAAGGAGGCGGTGTAACTGATTGATGAAGAAATTTCCCGGAGCTCCATAGCGATTTCTGTCCGGGCCAGCAAGCTGACAGCCCGGGGGCTGGCCTATGTGCTCCGGGCGGCGGGCCGCCAGATCGCCAAACGGCATAAGAAAGCCCAAAGGCCCCACGGCAGGCAGAGCGTGAAAAAGCTCATGGCCCACGGCGAAAATGTGAACAGCATCGAGGTGGAGGCCCCGAAGCTCTTTGACCGCATGGCCCGCCGTTTCAATGTGGACTATGCTTTTTACAAAACCGGGCCGGACAAATACCTGCTGTTTTTCAAGGCAGGACAGGCGGATGCAATTACCGCCTGTTTTGAGCGGTACTCCCGCAGGCTGTTGGAACAGTCAAAATCCAGCCGCATCCCCATCCGGGAACAACTCAAAAAAGCGGCGGAACAGCTTGTAAAGGAACCGCCCAAAACACAGGAACGGACAAAGGAGGTGGTTCGTGAAGAACGATAGCATCAAAAAATACCTTATTCCTAACATTCCGTATCTGTTTATTCTGTGGGCCTTTCTCAAGCTGGGGACGGCCTACCGTCTGGCGGCGGGTGCGGATTTTGCTCATAAGCTCATGGGGCTGGGCCAGACCATTGGCCCGGCCTTTGCCGACTTTGCCCCGGGGCTTGCTCCCTTTGACTGGCTCGTTGGCATTGTGGGGGCTGTGGCGTTCCGGGTAATGGTCTATGTGAAAAGCAAAAACGCCAAAAAATTTCGGCGGGATGAGGAGTATGGATCAGCCCGTTGGGGCTGTCCGAAAGATATAGCCCCTTTCGTAGATCCAAAGTTTGAAAACAACATCATTCTGACCGGGACGGAGTTCCTTACCATGAATACCCGTCCGAAAAATCCGGCCAACGCCCGCAACCTCAATGCCTGTGTGATCGGTTCGTCCGGCTCCGGCAAAACCAGGTTCTGGCTTACCCCGCAGATTTTGCAGGCCAGCGCAGACAAAAACGGCGGATGCAGCTATGTGTGTGTCGATCCCAAAGGAGGCGTTCTCGGGCAGGTGGGCCACTTCCTGCAAAAGCGTGGGTATCGGATCAAGGTGTTCAATTCCATTGATTTCACAAAATCCATGCACTATAACCCGCTGGCGTACATCCGTAACGAGGCCGACATCCTTAAATTTGTGGACGCTCTCATTTCCAACACAAAAGGCGCGCGCCCAGATAGGGCGTAGTAAGAAGTAGAATCAGGCACTACCCACTCAGATAACAGTGGAAACGACCCGCCTAACCGATAGGCGAAAGCTGATGCGGGACCATAGCATGGCGGGAAAGCGATAAGTTGCTCTATACACAAGAGCACGACTGAATTGCTACGTTAAGCGGATATGAGGATAGAACTACTGAATGTTGAATGCGAGTTTCAAGTCCCCGTTGTGTTCGGGCGGAGGAATGTGTATGTAACCACCGTAGATACGGCGGCATCAACCTCTGACATGAATAACATTGCGTTTCGCCTTTGCGCGATGGGTTATCAATCCATTCATGTGACAAACCAGAGAACTGGAAATAACGAAACGAAAGCGTATCCGACAATCCGCACTTGCCTACTTATTACGCTAACTGGGGATTGCCTAAGTCGGAATGCTCAAACGAGCTATGCGAAATGCCCCTGCGGGTGATAAATTCCAAGCCCTCAAAAGGCAAGGAAGATGACGCTGAATATCCGATATGGCAACGGAGTTCTCATAGTAGTTTTGTGGGAAGTAACGACTCTCACGGAATACGCCATGTATTTCAGACGAAGGAGAACAGTTATTGCATTCCAGAATTGAAATTTGATTAGGGAGGAAAGCCTCAAATGCAACCAACAATCGAGATTTTGGATAGAATCAGAAAAAATTCAAGGGACAACAAAGAGGAAATCTTCACAAGGCTCTACCGCTATCTATTAAGACCCGATCTGTATTATCTTGCGTACAAAAACCTCTACGCCAACAAGGGTGCGGGAACAAAAGGCGTGAATGACGATACGGCTGACGGATTCAGCAAGGAAAAAGTTGATCGGATCATCCAATCTCTGGCTGACGGAACCTATACGCCGAATCCCGTTCGCCGCAAATACATCCAGAAAAAGCAGAACAGCACAAAAAAACGTCCTCTTGGAATTCCTACCTTTACGGACAAGCTGGTGCAGGAAGTATTGAGAATGATATTGGAATCGGTCTACGAGCCAATCTTCTCAAACAATTCTCACGGCTTTCGTCCCAACAGGAGCTGCCACACTGCGCTGAAATCTTTGAAAAGAGAATTTTCAGGTGTGTCGTGGTTTATTGAGGGCGATATTAAAGGCTGTTTCGATAACATTGACCACCAAGTTTTAGCAAACGTCATAAACGCCAAGATTAAAGATGCTCGGTTGATTCAGCTCATCTGGAAATTCCTAAAAGCCGGTTATATGGAGGACTGGCAATACCATGCTACCTACTCCGGCTGCCCGCAGGGCGGCATCGTTTCGCCCATACTCGCAAATATCTACCTGAATGAGCTGGACAAGTTCGTAGAAAAAACCGCCAAAGAGTTCTATAAAAGCAGGGACAGGCACCATACCCCGGAATACGATAAGGTCACATGGCAGATAAAAAAGGCTCAGAAACAGCTGAAAACTGCAACGGGTCAGGAAAAAACAGCTTTGTTGCAGAAAATCGCTCAATTAAAAGCAGTCATGCATAAAACGCCCTGTATGTCCCAAACGGACAAAGTCATCAAATACATCCGTTATGCTGACGACTTTATTCTTGGCGTGAAGGGCGATAAAGCGGACTGTGAGCGTATCAAGAGACAGCTGTCCGACTTCATCAGCCAAACCCTGAAAATGGAGCTTTCAGAGCAAAAGACACTCATTACGCACAGTAACCAGTATGCAAGATTTTTGGGTTATGACATCCGTGTGAGGAGAGACCAGAAGCTAAAGCCGCACGGAAACCACGTTTCCCGCACGCTCAACGGGTCTGTTGAGCTGTGCATTCCGTTTGCGGACAAAATTATGCCTTTCCTGTTTAGGAAGTCGGTCATTCGGCAACTACGCGACGGGACAATAGAGCCTACCGCAAGAAAATATATCTTTCGGTGTACGGACTTGGAGATTGTATCAACGTACAACTCTGAGCTGCGCGGTATTTGCAACTATTACAGCATAGCCAGCAATTTCAACAAGCTTCAATATTTTGAATATTTGATGGAATACAGCTGCCTGAAAACTCTGGCTGGAAAGCATGAAAGCACCAGCAGAAAAACGATGCGCAAATACCGAGAC
>DBGCDL010000079.1:0-11136 GCA_048358235.1 Oscillospiraceae bacterium | reverse complement strand
TATCGACATTTGCCAGATGAGCTTTCCAACAGGAGCGACCGCCATTTTATTATTGGTCTGCATACTTTCCCTCCTCTCCCCAAAGTGTCCGGCAGCTTCCATCCTCCGTTCTGCCAGATTTTCCAGGATGCAGACAACAAAAAAGCCACACGGCTATCACAAGATAGCTGTGTGGCAAAAAGATGACTGAATCCGGAAAAGCCCACTCAAATTTTACGCACATTATTATAGCATTCTTTCAGGAGACTGTCAAGCATCAATCATTACGGAATTGTGGCGGCTGTCTGTTGTTTTTTTGTGTTACTTTATGGCACATGATTCAAGAAAAGTTCGGCACACGTTCCTTTTTCAGCGCACGGGCATATTGGTACATGCGCTGTATCGTATGGCGGATATCGTCCTCCGTTGTCTCCGGGTGGATCGGGCAGATCCGCAGAACGGTCCGGCCTTTCAGCTGGGTGGTCAGCACGCAGGCAAAGCCTTCCTCCATCATGCGCTGAGAAATAGTTCGTCCTGCTGCTGGGGTGTGAGCCCCTGAGGCGCATAGCAAAAATTCACAATGGCCAGCTGCGCAGGCGTTACAACCTCCCATTCCGGCTGGCTCCGAAGCCAGGACTCCGTCTGTTGGGCTAGGTCGATGCCGTGGGTCACCATATCACTGATCTGATCCGTCCCCAACGTCTGCAGGGTGAGCCATAATTTCAGGCTGTCCGCCGTGCGACATCCTCCAGCAGCTGGCGGATGGAGGCAAATAGGCTTGTTCACCGTGAGGTCTATGCCGAAGTGCCGCCGAGAGTAGAGTATTCTCTGACGGAACTGGGCAAGAGCCTGAAGCCCATTCTGGATTCCATGTGGGCCTGGGGCGAAGAGTATAAAAGCAGTTTCACAACCAGATCATCCCTCTGCCCGACAACACAATGACAACAGGAATTATGATACACCGTAATTCTTGGATAATCTAAACAATCCCGATACTCGGAGCTAAACGGTCTATACAAAATCGTTTAGGTTACGGCTTCGAGGAGCGAATGGGAATGATTGCATCCCAGGAAAAGCCCAGTCATACCAAGGCTTTTTCGCCATGAGTGCCCGCTGTGGCAACAAAATGGCAACATTATTTGAATGATTGCGATAACAAAAGGCGCTATCTGATTTGAAGCCAAGTCAGATAGCGCTTTTTTCTATTGTTTTTTAATCAGCCTTTAGCCGGTCTTTGAAAGCCTCCACCATTGCATTGCTAAGCTGCTGGGATGGCACTTTCACATAGCCGGAGTTCTCATCGTATTTCGGGTAGTTATAACGCCATTTGTCGTAGTCCTCCCGGTTGATTTCGCCGTTGCGATGCCTTTCGGCTTGTCGCCTGCAATTCGCAGATAGTAAACCCTCTCGGCAGCTTGAGTAATTTTTATAAAGATTATTTCTCTAACCTCTGGAAATGCTTCATTTTGAGACAGCCCCGATTCATTTCGGTTGATCCCAATATCAAGATAGACGCTTACTGGGCTCCTGCCCAATCCTTCCATGCAGCGAGGTACGCAAAGCTGGGCCAGAAACCGTCCCGGCGAAGAAGCATTTGGGAAAGGCGCTCTCTTTCGGCGCAGTCGGGATACCAAAGCAGGCCGTACAAGGTAATGCCATATTCCAGATCGTCTTCTTCCCTCTCCAGCATTTCCAGCGCCGCTGCAAGCGGCATTGTACCGCTCCAGACCCGCATGGCCTTTTCGTAAGCAGTATGATGCCCCACCGCCATATCCGGGCGATAGTACTTCAGAAGCGTCGGCGCTTTCTCTGTCCGGACAGCGCTCAGCGTGTGCCAGTAAAGAACCGCAATCCCCATTTCATCATCGCATAAAGGCATACAGCCCTCAAAAGCTTCCATTGCCTGTTCGTACCGCCCGGCGTAATACTGGGCAAGGCCGATCCGATAGAGGCAGTCCAGCTTTTCCGCACCCAAGGACAGACATTTTTCAAAATCAGTAATGGCAAGATTGCTTTGCAGCGTCGTCAGGTACCGTCCCGCCCGAAGGCGGAGCAGGGACAGATTTTCCGGCTCCAGCTTCAGCCCCTCCGTATAAGCTGCAACGGCCTCACGGTAGCGAAGCTGCCTGGAAAGAGCCTTCCCCAATGCACGGAATTTTTCAACGGAGTCCGGCAAGGACTTTGCCTGCCTGATTGCCTGGGAGTCGGGAATTCCGGCGGGAAGATTGAGAATCTGGCTTTCTATCCCGGCGTGCAGAGCATCAAACGGGTATTCCATCACAGCCCCCTTGTATACGGACGGTAACAGGCGGAGCAGACGATTTCACCGTTTTGAAGGTGGGCAAAGCTCTCGGCAAATCGTTCTCCGCACACGGAGCAGGTAACGGTCTTGAAGATCCGGGCCTCCTCCGGCACCGGCTCTGGGGCTTCCTTCACGTCAAACATCTCGTGGAAGTCCCCATCCATAAGCCACGCCAGCCGTTCGTCCTTGGTTTTCTCCGGTGTTGGGCGCAGAACAAGGCGGAAGGACTTTCCGTCCGGACGGCGATAAAAGGAGAAGGCGTTTTTCCCCTGTAGATTGAAAATCAAGTTCCCTTTTCCCACAGTACAGGACAGCAGCGCCTGAATGGCATCCACGCCGCAGGCGTCAGTCTCGGCAACGCACACGATCTTCTCGTTCTCGGATGGGCTATCACATCCGAACAGCTCCCACACATACAGCACTGCCCGAAAGCCGACCGCAAGGCCACCGCAGCCGTGGCCATGGAATGCTACACATTGCTGCCACAAAGATTCCAGTTCCTTTTGCATCGTATGACCTCCTATTTTTCCTGAATGGCAGCCTGTCGGTGTTCAAAATACAGGCTGATGAGATAGAATGACAGTGATAGCATCATAATGCACACGCCCGGCGAGAGGAGATAGGCATAGGCCTGGCGAAGAAAGGCACCTCGTTTATAGGCAAAGTTGATCATGGTGCCCCAAGTGGGATGATAAAGATCCCCAAAGCCCAAAAAGCTCAGGGTGGACTCCATCATAATGCAGCTGTTGACCCCCAGAAGAAACCGGGAGAGCAATACATCGTACAGATTCGGAAGAATATGGCGGAGAATGATATGCTTCCGACTGTATCCCTGGATCATGCAATTTTCAATAAAAGGCTGGGCATTCAGGTGAATGACCTTTGCCCGGACATTCCGGGCCGTCCCCACCCAGCTGAATGCAGCAATCAGAAGGATCAGATTTCGGCTGGAGCTTCCCAGAAAAGTCGCCAGCACAATCATGGTCACCAGCTTCGGAAGCAGCACAAAAATATTGATAACGCCATTGGATAGGCCGCCCAAAAAGCCCTTCCCGGCAGCCAACGTACCGATCACGCTCCCCAAAAGCAATGTCAGAATACTGCTGGATACGCCCACCAGCAGCGTCTGCCGGGTCCCGTAGACCAACTCCGTAAAGATGTCATAGCCCAACGCATTGGTGCCAAGTAGGTGTTCCGCAGACGGTATGAGCCATGGGCCAAACGTTTCCTTCTGCCCGTAAGCCGTAAACACAGTCGGAAATAATGCAGCGGTCAGAAAAAGGCTCAAAACCACGATGCCAAGGAGAAGCGGAATATGCTGTTTTCTCAAACCGGATCACCTCCAAAGCGTACCTTGGGGTCAATAAGAATGCAGATCATATCCGTCACGACAATGGAAACCGTCATAATCGCCGTTGTGACAAACAGGATGCCCTGCATCAGCGGGTAATCCAACGTATAGACGGCATCCGAGAGCAAGCTCCCCATACCGCCGATGGAAAACAGCTTCTCCACAACCAGGGAACCACCGACACAGGTGCTGACGCTCATGCCCACCATGGTGATAAAGGGCTGGGCAATGTTCTTCAGAATATAGCCGAATTGGATTTTTCGGTCGGATAAGCCCCGTTCCTTGGCATAGAGCACATATTTTTCTTCCGTCACCTGTCGGACGGTGTTCCGCATCAACAGGTACCGGGAGGGTGCGGCGGCGACGGTCAGCGTCAGCACCGGGAGAATCAGGTGATGGATCCGGTCCCAGAAATACCCGGCCGTTCCGGGAACGGCCCCAGCGCTGTTCAACCCCGTATAGGGAAACCACCGCTCCCGGAAGCAGAACAGGATCATCAGCACCAGGGCGATCAGGAATGTGGGCATCGTATTGACGATGATCTGGAATGTGGTCGAAAACTTCTCAAAGCCGCTGCCTTTTTTGTAGCCGCAGCGGAGCCCCCACAAAAGACCGATGACCGTGCTGAGCAGCACGGCAGGCAGGGTGATCTGTAAGGTGTAGCCCAGCCGCTGCCCAATCAGGGCTGAAACCGTGGCTTCCTTTTTGAAGGAATAGCCCAGTGTACCGTCTGCAAGGGAGCGCAGATAGTACCCGAACTGCACGAATACCGGCTTATCCAGATGGAGGGCCTGCCGGTAATAAGCTACCTGAGCAGGGGTCATATCCTCCTCGGAAAAGCCGGTCAGATAAGCAATGGGGTTCCCCGGCAGAAGCCGGGGCAGAAAGAAGTTCAGAACGATCACGATCAGGAAGCACACCAGTGCCAGAATCAGGTTTTTACGATACTTTTTCACCGGTGTGCCTCCTGCGTGCAAAAATTATTTCTTGGTGATGCTGAACCAGTTGTTGACGTTGTTCAGACCGAATACAGCATCCACGGTCACATTGTCCAGCTTGGAAGAATAGGCCAGCATCATGTTGTCCCAGTACAGGGCAATCAGCGGCATATGGGCAGCATAATACTCCTGGAGCTTTGCTGCGCCGGTGTAATATTCCTCAATGGTCTTGGCGGCCTTCAGTTCGTCCAGAATGGAGGAAAAGGCTTCGTCGAACACCTGGCAGCCGCCCTGCACGGCGTGATTGCCGTCCACATAGATGGAGCCAAGGCCGTTGCCCATGCCCATGCCGGCAGCCGTATAGCCATAGATCGCCGCTTCCATGGTGATATTGTTCTCGGAGAACTTGTTGCTGGTTTTGGCATTGTAGGCATCCTTGTCCACGGCGTCCAGATTCACCTGAATTCCAAAGGCCTCCAGCTGGGTCTTGATCATTTCGGCGTAGCCCACATGGGTCTCCTTTGCGGCGTTGACCGTCAGCGTAAAGGCAGCAGCCGCACCGTCGGCGTTCACGTAGAAGCCGTCGGCATTCTTTTCGGTGTAACCCGCAGCCTTCATATACTCGTCCGCTTTTGCAGTATCGGTGGTCAGTTTCTCCGTGTCCGTATAGCCCACCGTGGTGGAGGGTACAAAGCCCCGGTTGGGGATCTCAGCATAGGCGCTGCCGAAATAGGTCTTGAATTCCTCGTAGTTCAGCGCATAGGAAACTGCCTGACGCAGGTTTTCGTCAGAGAACAGGCCCTTTGCGTTGTTAAAGGCCAGGACCGCAGGCGCATTGGCCGCAGCCACATTGACAAGCGAGACATTGGTATCGGTGGAGAGTACATCCTGATAGGTTCCTGCCACACCGGTGGAGTAGGCCCAGACCATGTCGATGTCGCCCTGCTGGAGCGCCAGGTACATGGTATCCTCGTTGCCGAAAAGCTGATAGACGATTTTCTCCACATTGGGCTTCTGAGGATAGTATTCATTGACTGCGAAGGTAATGGTCCCGGCTTCCTTGTTGAAGGATTCCAGCACATAGGGGCCGCAGGTGATGCGGCCTTCGGCCTCCGTGACGGTATCCTTTCCCTCATAAACATGCTTGGGCATGACCCGGAAGGAGGTCATATTGCTCAGTTCCCGGACATTGGGAGAGGCCAGCGTCAGGGAAATGCTCATTTTGTCGTCGGAGAGGGTGTAGCCGGTGTACTTGGCCTCCGTGACCTTTCCGTCTTCCCCGGTCTGGGCCTCAAAATTGGCGCTTCCGTTGGCCTGATCGTATTGGAGTGTGAAAAGAATGTCCTCCGCCGTTACAGGCGCTCCGTCGGACCACGTCATGCCGTCCTGGATGGTGTAGGTCCAGGTAGCGGCATCCTCGGTAGCATAAGTTGCCAGAAGTGGATGATATTCGCCCTTGGTGTCCTGATAAACCAGAGGCAATTCGGATACACCGCTGGCAAGCATATCGAAGTTATACTCGCCGAACACGGCGGTTTCGATGGCAGCCGTCGTGCCGACGGTCAGCGTATCAATGGCGTAGGCAGGTGCCGGTTCCGTGGCCTCCGTGGTGGGAGTCTCGGTGCTTGGTTGGGTGGAGGGTGTCTGGGTTGGTTCTGCCGGGGTCTTGCCGCAGGCTGCCAGCGACAGCACCATCAGCACCGCCAGCAAAAGGGATCCTACTTTTCTCATTTCGTGTTTTTCTCCTTCTGATTTGTGTGTTTCTTCTCAAATACATAGATTTGATCACAAAGTAAATTCACCAGTGCTTCATCGTGGCTGATGAGCAGGATGCTTCCGTGGTGTTCCTGCATCTGACGGCGTACCATTCCCAGCACATTGGCCTGGGTAGAAACATCCAGCATGGAGGTTGCCTCGTCCAGAATCAGCAGCTTTGGCCGGAACAGAAGGCACCGGGCGATGGCCACCCGCTGGGCTTCCCCACCGGAGATCTGATGCGGCAGATGGGCCAGGATCTGCGGCTCCAATCCGACTTTCACAAGCACGTCTTCCGTCAGCGCACGCTCCTTCCCCTTGGGAGCAAAGCCGTGATAGCGGATCAGTTCTTTGAAGCCGCTGCCGATTTTCTGGCGTGGATCCAGCGTCGCATAGGGCTGCTGATAAACCATCTGAATGGAAAGACCCAGTTTCCTGTCATAGGGCGTATTCTGCGAAACAAGACATTGACCGTCCAGCAGAATCCGCCCTCCGTCCGGCGGGCAGATGCCGCAAAGGACCTTGGCCAGCGTGGATTTTCCGATCCCGCTTTTTCCGAATATGCCGCAGATCTGACCGTCTGGAATATCCAGCGTGACATTTTGCAAAACCTGTTTTCCGTCAAAAGCCTTATCGATCTGTTCCATGGAGATCATTCCTTGCAGCACCACCATTCTCTGTCTCCCTGCGTCCTCCGGGGTATTTCGGCACGGCATCGTCCGAAGGCTGCGGGACAGCGGCGATAGAAGGGACAAGTGCCCGTCTCCGTCCGCAAAGCCGGCGTTTCCTGCATCCCGTTTTCCACCAAGGCACCCAGCAGGGCTTGGGTGTAGGGATGGCGCGGGGCAGCCAGCACCAGTGCGGAGCTGCCAGTCTCCAGCATTTTCCCGCCGCACAGGACAAGGATCCGGCCGCAGGTCGCTGCCACGGAAATGTCATGAGTGATAACGAGCTTTGCCGCATCCGGGAACAGGTCATTCAAAAGGGACAGCGTCTGCTGCTTGCTGTCCTGATCCAGACCGTTGGTAGGTTCGTCGGCGATCAACAGCTTCGCCTGAGAGCAAAGGGCCAGTGCAATGGTTACCCGCTGGGCCATGCCGCCGGACAGCTGGAAGGCATACCGGTCCAGAATGGCCTCCGGCTGGGTAAACCCCACCTGCGTCAGCTTTTCACGGGCAAACGCTTCTCTCAGAGGTGCCGCAATGCCCAGCTTTGCAATGCTGTCAAACATCTGGCGGCGGATGCTTCTGGACGGGTCAAGAAATTCATGACCGTTCTGCGGGATATATACGATCTCCCGGCCCAGCATGGACCGCAGCTTTTTGCCCTTCGGCAAAGCCTTCCCGCAAAATAATACTTCACCGGAAACCAGCCGCACATTGCCGGGCAGCACCCCCATCACGGATTGGGCAATCAGCGTCTTGCCGGACCCAGTCTCGCCAATGAGAGCCAGGCTCTCCCCGCGAGAAATATGGAAAGAAACCCCATGGACCAGTTCTTTTTCCGTACGGTCCAGTTTTGCGGCGATCACGCCGCCGGCATACTGTAAAATAGGTGTTTCCAAGTGTTCCTCCGAACCGGTGTTGCTTTGCATTCCTGCCCTGCGCAAAGACGCAGCGCTTTCTTCCCCAAGAAACGCTGCGCCTTTGCTTTGGGTTTTGGCAGGAATGCGTGTATGAACCGATGAGCATACTATAACAGATGAGATTCCCGGGCGGAAGCCTCCCCGGGGGATGTTTTTTCCATTCACCAAGATAGAATCTGTGTTCGCACTTTTTCTTCGTATATTCTGTCAAAGCCTTATGCTGATTGGGCCGAAAAGTATCGCAAAAAAGTCAAGGTGATACGCATTTTCGCACGGTCGGAAAAATCTGCTTTCCCAATGCCGTTATCGTTGCGGACCGGTTCCATGTGATCCGTCAGGCGTTCTGGGCGATGGAGCAGGTCCGGAAGAACGAGCAGAACAAGCTCTCCAGAGGGCTGCGCAGGTACTTCAAACGGTCAAAGCACCTTCTCCGGAAGCCGATGGAAGCTCTGAGCAGCGAGGAGCAGGAGCGTCTGCTTCGGGATGCGGAACTTTCGGAACTTCAGAAATCGGATCCTTTTCTGCAGCGGTGTACCGAAAAAACCGCGCCGGGGCTAAGCACCCCGACACGGTCTTGGATTATTGTGTTCTTTGCCTCTACCCCAACTATTGACATAGCGCCGGAAATCACCGAGATCAGTCCACTACGGACTTTTCTCGGTGATTTTCTTATATCCGTACATTCGATTACCGCTGTCAGCCTCGCTATAATGATTATAGAAAAATCAAAGGAGATCTGGCTGATGCCCGGCCTCGTCCGCCAGATATTCATTGTGTCCGGTGCTCTCCTGATCCCACAGCACGGTTACGGTGTCGGCTTCGGCGGCATGGGCCTCGGCAAACGCCCGGATCAGCGGCAGCCAATCAAAATTCGCCCCGGACACCCGAAAATAGAGATCCCGGTTTCCGGGCACGGTGTCATACAGCCCGCCCAGACCTATTGCGTGACAGAGCCGCAGAAAGGATAAGCCTATGAGAACAGGGCTGACCCAGCAGGAAAAGACCACCGAAATCTATTTTGACGAGAAAGACCCCACCATCTTCATCCGCACCCACAACACCGACCTCAAGAACAGGCTGACCGCCTATGCCGCAGCTCACCCCGGCGAGTGCCGTCAGACCCGGACACGGGCTGCAAGGAATTTGAGAGTGAAAAGGGACGCTTCTCTTTCCGGCTGACCGCCCCATACAGAGAGGAACGCCGCTGGGCGGCAAGCGAAGCAAGGATTTTAGGGCTTCGTTGATTGTTGCGTTGGCAACCCCACCGCAATGGCAGTGCCCTTCTCCGAACTCTCCTCCACCCAAACGGAGCCGCCGTGGAGTTCGGCGATCTCCCACACCAGCGCGAGCCCCAGCCCTGCACCACCGTACTCGCGGCTGCGGGACTTGTCCACCCGGAAGAAGGGCTGGAAGATACTGCGCTGATGCTCCTCCGGGATGCCGCAGCCAGTATCCGACACGCGAAGCAGGAGCTTTTCCGGCTCCTGTGTGACAGAAACCCGTACCGAGCCGCCCGGCCGGTTGTACTTGACAGCATTCTCCGTCAGATTGAAGATCAGCCGGTAGATCAGTGCGTCACTGCCGGTCATAATGCCGTCGCCCTCCGCCGTCAGTGTGACGCCGCGCTTATCTGAGAGCGGCGCGAGATCTGTGAAGATCTCCTCGATCATGGGGGCAAGCTGGATGCGCTCATTCCGTGCCACCTGCTGCAAATTGCTCATCTCCAGCAGCGTCCTGGTCATCTGCGTCAGCCTCTCCGTTTGCTCCCGCAGAAGGGCGAGAAACTCTGCCGTCTGCGGCAGCATGGCGGGATGCTCTGCGGAAAACAGCTCCAGCTGCGCCTGCATCAGTGCCAGCGGTGTGCGCAGCTCGTGGGCAGCGTTGCCGGTGAACTGCCGCTGGGCGGCAAAGGCGGTGTTCAGCCGCTCCAGCATCTGGTTGAAGGAGTGGCTGAGCTGCTTAAACTCCGGAAGCACATCTTCATCGATCTTCATATCCGCCAGATTGTTCATCTGCACCATTTCCACCTGAGAAGCAAAGCTGCGCAGGGGCTTGAGGGCACGTCCACTGACAAAGTAGGCAAGAATGCCGCTGAGCAGCGTTACCGCAGCCGTGATATACCAGTTGGTCGCGCGAAAGCGCCCCTGCGCCCCATCGACGACGATGGTCAGCTCATCGTCGGGCGCTACGAGCTGCGGGTCAAAGCTTGCTGTGCCTTCCTCATTCAGGATCACCGTGCCGCCGCCCTGTAAACCGTCTACAATGGTGTCCATATAGTACACACCGGAGAAGCAGAGCAGCAGATTCATGGCCACGCAGGTGACGCCGATGAGCAGAACGGTCATCAGCGTGATGCGCCATTGTAAAGAGATCCGCTTCATGCTTCCGTGCCTCCCATCAGATAGCCTTCGCCGATGCGGTTGCGGATGGGATCATAGCCCAGTGCAGCGCGAAGCTTTTTGCGCAGTGCGGAGATGTGGACCCGGATGGAGTTGCTGAAGCTGTCCACGCTGTTGTCCCAAACATGATCCATCAGCTCCTCCTGACTCACCGGCCGGCCCTGATGTACCATCAAGTATTCCAGAATCCCCGTCTCCTTGCGGGTCAGTGTCATGGTTTGCCCCTTGACGGCGGCGGTGCGGGAGCGGGTATCAAAGGTCAAATCTCCGCAGGTCAGCAGCACATCCTGCTGGGTAAACTGCCGCAGGGTCAGACTGCGGATGCGGGCCTCCAATTCAGCTAAGTGGAAGGGCTTTGCCAGATAGTCGTTGGCTCCCGCATCCAGCCCCGCCACCTTGTCCTCCACCTCGCTGCGGGCGGAGAGGATCAGCACCCGCGTCTCACGGTCGGTCTGCCGCAGGCTCCGCAGCACCGTCATACCGTCCTTCCTCGGCAGGTTCAGGTCGAGAAGCACCAGATCATAGCGCTCCACGCCCAGCAGCTCCAGAGCTTTCTCCCCATCGTAACAGTAGTCCACGCTGTAGGCCAGCCGCCGCAGGCTGCGGACGATGGTCTCGCACAGGGCGCGTTCATCTTCAATGACCAAAAGGTGCATAAGAGCCCTCCTTTTCATTTTCACGTTGTTCTTAAGGAACCTCTGATTAAAATGCAAGAGCGGTCAGCGAGGGATTTTGTTCCAAATTGAGGTTTGGAAATTGCAGGAATACTTTGTGTATTTCAAGATTTTCAAACCGATAAGTTGGGGCGAAAGACCCGCTGAGCGCCG
>DBGCDL010000078.1:0-26653 GCA_048358235.1 Oscillospiraceae bacterium | reverse complement strand
GGGTAGCCCGAAAAAGAAATGCAGTTGGCAGACCCTTTCGGCACCCCTTTAGGGGTTTTGTTCGTATTATGCCCTTATAGGGCTTACTCAAGCCTCCGGCTTAGCCGGAGGTTTTGACTATTTTTCAATAGGAGAAAAGAAGACGCTTGAGTGCGGTTTTCATTTGGCATTGCGCTTCCGCTGATGGGCTCATCAGAAATCCTTCAAAAAGATAGGATTCGTCCAGGCGCGGCGGCCTTCGCTGTCGATCACGCAGGCGCGTACATAGAAATAATCGTCTTCCAGATCAAAAGCGATGTCAGTGAGCGAAGCGCCCTCTTCTGCCCGGAACATCCGGGTGGGATGACAGTCAGTGAGAAACTGGATGGAGCTGCAGGGATCCGCTTTCACGTGGGCAATCCCATCTTCTACATAGAAATCCTTGATCACAGGCCCGCAGGAGGAGTAAAAACGTCCCTCTCGCAGCGCCTTGAGAATGTCAGGAACGTTGTTCTCGGCATTGACCATGACCCAGCCGTTGCAGTGCTGCGTCATAAGGTGACCGTCATCGGTAGCGACGCCAAAGATGCGTTTGCCCTGCCCGAGAATTTCGTCCCAGTAAGCGGCGTTCATATCCATTCCGTTATCAATGGCGCACCCGCTGTTCCAGATTTCCATGGCAAAGTTGCCCTGCAGCCGCTCAAAGCACCGGGCAGGGGTAGAACTCCACTCGGGATGGCAGTAGACGGTCAGATTGTTGTTTTTATGAAGCATGTCCAGCTGGAGCTGGTATTCTTCCTGACTGGAGAGAAGTCCGCCGAATTCAAAGGTTTCATCCTGATGAAATCCGTTGGTGCTGTCGGCGGGGCCGATGCATACAGTGTGAAAGTTGCGGATGGCGTGTCCGTCCTTCAGCTCTGCATCATATTCCATGCCGGGAATAATGGTAATCGGTACATCGGGAGCAAAGTTTTTGAAGTTATATGTCCGGTGATCGGTAATTGCCAGAAAATCATAGCCGTTTTTCGCATGGAGACGAATGACCTCTTCGGGCGTCCCTTGTCCGTCGGAACGGGTGGTATGGCAATGAAGTCCGCCTTTGAGCATCGGATGGCCGCCTTCGAAGGCCTGCTGGCGAATAAGCATAGATGTTTCCTCCTTTAAATGATGATGCCCTCATTGTACGGCGGGGAAGGGGGATTGTCAATGAACTTTTCTTCGCTTTTCTCTGTAAAAATCCATGGAGAATTGAAAAATAACAGGCTTCTTCAGCTTTGGGAAGCAATCCGATCCGCCAGGTCATTCAGATACACCCAACGCTCCATTTGGCGGGAAAGCTCTGCTTCCAGCTCCTTCTTTTGGGAGATCAGCTCCTCCAGCCGGGCATAATTGCTGGCTTCCCGATGAAGGGCTGTTTCGGTTTCCGCCAGCGTCTCCTCCAGCTTGGCAATCACGGAATCAATCTGATCGTATTCCCGCTGCTCGTTGAAGGTGAATTTCAGTTTGCCCGTTCCGCGGTTTTCCTTGCGGACATCCCGCACCGGTTTTTCCGCTTTGGCTTTTTGCGGTTCTGCCGGGCGCTGTTCGGTATAATCGGTATATCCCCCCACGTAGGAGTGGATCTGTCCATCCTCTTCAATCGCAAAGATGTAGTCCGCAACCTTATCCAGAAAATAGCGGTCATGGGAAACCACAGCCACCGCTCCGGAAAACTCTTCCAGATAGTCTTCCAGAATCATCAGAGTCTGGGTATCCAAATCATTGGTAGGCTCATCGAAAAGCAGAATGTTGGGTGCCTGCATCAGCACTCCCAGCAGCTCCAGCCGCCGCCGTTCTCCGCCGGACAGCCGTCCGATTGCGCTGTACTGTAAATCAGAGGGGAAAAGAAACCGTTCTAGCATCTGGCTGGCGGAAAATTTCCCCTCAGGCAGCGTAACTTCTGCCGAGATATCCTTGATGTAGTCAATCACCCGCTGGTCGGCGGGCATCTGCTCGCCTTCCTGGGAAAAAATTCCAATCCGGACAGTTTGCCCGCGCTCCACGGTGCCGCTGTCAGGAAGGACGGAGCCCGCAATGATTTTCAGCAGGGTGGACTTGCCGCACCCGTTTTTCCCCACGATGCCGATGCGGTCGCGCCGGAGAAGGGTATAGGTAAAATCCCGGAAAAGAGTTTGACCGTCGTATCCCTTGGATACATCCTTCAGTTCGATAATTTTCTTTCCCAGACGGCTGCTCATGGAGCTCATCTGGAGAGAATCATTTCCCAAAACGGTTTGCTGGCTGCTCATTTCTTCGTATCGCTCCAGCCGGAATTTTTGTTTGGTTCCCCGAGCCTTGGGCCCCTGCTGAATCCATGCCAGCTCCTTCTGCAGAAGTGCCTGACGCTTCCGTTCGCTTGCCGCCATCATCTCCTCACGCTGGGCCTTCAGCTCCAAATACTTGGAATAGTTGGACGGATAGACATAGATTTGCCCGTTTTGCAGTTCTGCAATTTTATTGGTAACCCGATCCAGAAAATACCGGTCATGCGTTACCATCAGAAGCGCACCGTTGTATTTTTGCAGGTAGCTCTCCAGCCATTCAATGGTTTCATTGTCAATATGGTTGGTAGGCTCGTCCAAAATCAGCAAATCTACCGGAGCCACCAACGCACAGGCAATGGACAGCCTCCGCTTCTGGCCGCCGGAAAGTTCACCGACTTTTTTATCGAAGTCGGGAAGCCCCAGCTTGTTCAGAATGGCTTTGCACTCATACTCCTTTGCGTCCCGCTGCTGCATCTGCTGCGCGGAAATATGAGCCATTGCTTCCTCCAGTACAGTGGAATTTCCGGAAAAGTCGGGATTTTGAGGAAGATAGCCGATACGGAGGCCGGTGGTTTTTACCACACAGCCGCTGTCGGGGGATTCCATTCCGGCAATGATTTTTAAAAAAGTGGATTTTCCGGCGCCGTTGAGTCCGATCACACCGATTTTGTCCCCTTCGTTAATGCTGAACAAAACATTGTCCAGAATGGGCTTTTCCAAAAATTTTTTCGATATCTTTTCTGCCGTGAGCAGCACGGAATCACCTCGTTGTTTTCGTTTCAGAAGCAGCCTGCCTTTCAGACGGCCGGACTGCCTTAGCAGATCTATTATATCCGCTTTCGGGGAGGAGTGTCAAGAAAACAGAGAAATTGACAGGACAGGGCCGGGAACTTTTCGTTCCCGGCCCTGCGGTTCAGTCGTATTTGCCCAGCTCCAGACCTTTTTTGATGAAATATTCGTAGGTTTCGTAATTGACGGTCTTGGGGATGGAATGGTCGCTGTGGAGAACATAGCCGAATCCTTCTTTGACCACAGGAATCTTGCTTTCCAGCTCGGCGTCGATGATGGCCCTGTCGTTGCTGTAAAGGGCACGCACGTCAATGCCGCCCATAAAGGCAATCTTGTCGCCGTAAAGGCGGTGCAACTTTAACAAATCCATGCCCGCCTTGATCTCGATGACCTGCAGACAGTCGATTCCGGCTTCGATCATGCCCGGCAGCAAAGGCTCCACGAACCCGCAGGAGTGCATGATGACCGGAAGATTGTGGCTTTTCGCATAGTCAATGGTGTATTTGTGAGCGGGCTGGATCAGATCCCGATACATTGCAGGAGACATAAACGGGCGCTCCTTGAAGCCCATATCCTCGTAATACCAAATGCCGTCGGGATAACCTTCCTGCTCAAACAGCATTTTTTGGAGCTCTACGGTCAGGTGGGCAAAAGTGGTGGCCATATCCAGCACCCAGTCCGGGTCCAACGCCATTCCCACCAGCATATTTTCATGTCCGCAGACAGGATGCATACATTCGAACACGTTGACCCCGGACCAAACAAAGAAACGTCCCGCATCCGCTGCGGCCTTCTTGGCTTTCCGGTATGCCTCGAAATTGATCCGGCGGGGGTCCGGTGTGAGCAGAGGCTTCACATCCAATTCCCAGGCTTCCCGCTCTTTTACGTTAAAGTCTACATGTTCCGGTGTGGTATCGTGAAATTTATGCCGCCTGAGCACGGCGCCGTTTCCGTCCAGATAGGTGATGGTGTCTTCGGTTTCCGCCACCACTTCAGGCTTGAAATCCAGGTTGGCCACCAGATTGAACGCCCAGCACTCCTGCATGTCAAAACCGAAATGATCCTCAAATGTATCTGTTTCGGTCATGTGGCCGTCCGCTTTCCACTGATTGTAGGTATCTCCCCAAAAATGCTCGTACAGACCGATACGGTCTACCGGCTGATGCTTTAAAATTCTTGTAATCCGTTCTTTCCCGGTCATACTCTCTCATCCCTTCTTAAGATTGCCGTTGTGTGATGATTCCATTATAGCGGCAGAAAAAATAAAACGTTATAAGAATAGTGTTGTAAACATGACAAAAGTATGCTAATATTTCAATAGCTCTTTCGGAAACCGGAGGGAAAGGATATGCTGCTTAAAACCCATCAGATGAATCCGCAGGTACTTAAAGCAGGCTTTTTTGATGGATATGAATTTTCACAGACCGGCAAAATGGCCTCTCGGGTATGCTATGATTATGAAATGGAATACTATCTGAAAAGTGACGGAGGTATTCTGGTAAACGAAAAGTATCTGCCCTTTCGGGAGGGGGAAATCAATGTCCGGAAACCGGGACAGCTGGTAGCCGGCGTCGCTCCCTACCGCTGCTGGATTCTCTGCATCCGGATGGCCGGAAACGAACCGCTGCCCGAAGGATACGTATTCGGAACCCCCCGAAGTGCGCAGCCCCTCTATGAAAATCCCCTGCTTCAATCACTGGAGGATCGGATTCGCCCCGAGAACGGCCCCTATGTAGAAAGGCTGTTTCGGGAGATTTGTACCGCATTTCCGAAAAAGGATGAGCTGAACCGTTTCCGCGCCAATCAGCTGCTGCAGGAGCTGATGTTTGAACTGTTCCGGCAGTCTGCGGCAGAGCGGAACAGAAAAGCGGTGAACAGCCGCATCTCCCGGGCTGCGGAGAAAATTGCGAAGGATTTCTGCGAGCCATTGAATATCGGGGAAATTGTCCGGGAGTCCGGCCTGAGCAAGGCGTATTTTCACAAATCTTTCCGGGAACTGACAGGGATGACTCCCGCCGCCATGGTGAACGTTCTCCGGATGGAAAAGGCGAAAACACTTCTCTGCATGACAGACAGCCCTGTGACAGAGATTGCCCTGATCTGCGGTTATGATGATCCGGTATACTTCAGCCACCTTTTTAAAAAGAACACAGGGGTTACTCCTACCCGGTACCGGAGACTGCACTTGTCTCCGGCGCCATTGGGGTAGGCCAATCCAAAATGAAATGCCGGTCTTTCCTGAAGAAAGACCGGCATTCGGTATATTTGCCGCGGAAAATCCGCTTTTCGCTAGCGAAGTACAAATACAAGTGCAATCGGCGTTTGGCCGTCCCGTTTGTTCTCCGGCACGACGACGGCAATGCCGTCCGGTTCCTTCCGGAAGGACAGCGTCTCACTGCTGTCCAAAAGCGCCACGGAATGAACCGTACCCGGATAGGGGATCCATACCTTCTGCTCTACAGGTTCCGATGCGTCGGGATAGAGGCGGATGGCAAAGACGGCATCTTTTTTTCGGGTAAAGAAAATGCCTCCGGACTGATAGGGGGCGCAGATCCGAGTCCCATAGACAGCTTCACCGTAAGTTTTCAGCCAGCTGCCAAGACCATTCAGGCTTGCCCGGGCTTCTACGGGGATGCGTCCGTCAGGCTGGGGGCTTACATTCAGAGCCAGATTGCCTCCCTTAGCCACAATGTTTACCAGCAGAGAAACCAGCTCACGGGGCGTTTTGTAGTGATCTCCGTATTCGTAGGTATAATCTACCCCTAAGGTCAGACAGCTTTCCCACGGAACCCCAAGGGGCTCATCGGGAATACACTGCTCGGGAGTTACGTAGTTCTCATATGGACCTCCAATGGTACGATCCACCGAGAGCAGCCATGGCTGCAGCTTGCGTGCTTCTTCTACGATATTGCCCAGATGGATGTCTTGTCCCGACTTTTGGCAGACCCACCCGGCGTCAAACCACAAAATGTCAAGCCTGCCGTAATCACGGCAAAGCTCCAGCACCTGATTTTGCGTGTAATCCACAAACTGCCGCCAGAGAGCGGGATGCTCGGCAGGAGAATAGGAGGGCCCCCGTCGTGTAGGCTTTCCTTTTCCAAGTTCGGGATTCCAGTAATAAGGGCAGTGCCAGTCTGCTTTGGAAAAATAGGCCCCGATTCCCAGATTCCGGGCGCGAAAGGCATCAAACATCGCTTTGACCACATTCGCGTTCTTGTGGGTGTGGAAGGGGCAATCCGCTGCAGTGACCTTATAATCGGTATATTCGGTGTCCCACAGGCAGAAGCCGTCGTGATGCTTCGTGGTGAGAATCAAATACCGGAAGCCGCAGTCTGCGGCCATATCGGCCCATTCCTCCGGCTGAAAGCGCACAGGGTTAAAGGAGCGGTTCAGGGAGAAATACTGCTGTTTAAAGGTGTCCCCGCTGTCTGTCCAGTCTACCTGATGGCGGGACCAATCCGCGTCCTCGTCACTCAGCGCCCAGGAGGCCACCATGCCCAGCTCACAGTAAAGGCCCCAGTGAATCATCAGCGCCAGCTTCTGATCCTGAAACCACTCCAGACGTTCCTGAAGCAGGGGATCGGTAGGAGGACAGTACTGTCTGGCACTGCTGTAGTTATGAGTTCCTTGCTCGACCATGTCCTGAAATTCTGTTTCGGCAGTGATATCGCTCATTGCTTGCCACCCTTTCCATAAAGAAGATGCCGGTCAGTCCCGGTAGAGAATTTTCGGAAAAACCTGAATTTCCTCGTAATCTGTCTGCGGGTTTTCGATTCGGTACAGCAGCTGATGGATCATTCGCTTGCCCAAAAGCCCGTTCTGGACATGGACGGAGATGATTCCGCTGTGATCGAGGAGAAATTCCTTCGTGTCGTCGTAGCCGGACAGCCGCAAGTTTTCCGGCACACGGTATCCCCGTTCATTCAAGAGATGGAGAGTAACGAAGGCCACATAGTCGCTGGCGCACACAAAGGCGTCGGGCATACCGCGAATTCCTTCCAGAAATGCACTGATATCGTCCCGGTAGTCATCTTTCCCAATGGCCTTTGTCAGGCAGAGGTGCGAGTCCACTGTCAGGCCGCTGCGGGCCATTCCGTCCAGAAAGCCCTCCCACCGCAGGGCGTTTGTACGGGCATACTGAATATCTCCAATAAAGCCGATTTTTTTGCAGCCTTTGGAGATCAGGCTGTTGGTGATCGTGGATACCGTCCGCTTTCCTTCCAACAGAAAAAGATCCCCGTTCAGATCTGCGGCGGCATAGCCCGGTATCGTATCCAGAAAAATTTTCGGAGTCACCACTGTGGAGAGTACCGAAAGAATGGAACGGTCATACACGTTCACCACGATAATTCCATCGGTTTTGTCCGGCTGGACAAGAGAATGCAGATCAGAGGGGGAAAGCTGCATCACATCGATGGGAATATAGTTCAGCTGAATCTGCCGCTGATTCAGCTCGCTAGCGATCTGATCCACAATCCGGCGCCAGAAGCTGGAGGTATCCGCCCTTGCCACAAGAAGGGTAATGCTCTTTACCGTTTGCTGGAAGAGCAGCTCGCTGTCGCCGTCTCCCTCTTCTTCGTTCTCTTTTTGCAGCCGGTTTACCGCTTCCTGCACACGCTGCACAGTTTCGGGGGCAACGCCGGGACGATCGTTAAGAACTTTCCAGACGGTGACCCGTGAAAGCCCCAGAGAGTCCGCCAACAACTGCATTACAATTTTTTTCATCTTTTACCAATCCTTCTTATTTGGCGTTTTCCATCCTGTTGAAGCGCCAAACCGAGTTTCGGGGGAAGGCATACCATATCCGTTTCGGGGAAATTGAATCCGCTGTTATGATTTCATCATAGCACACATTTGGAAACCGTGCAATAGAAAAGGAACGCTTTATTTAACAAATTTAACATTATTTCATGTTAATACTGATATATGCGCTCTATTTAAATACATATGTTCTCAAATTAAATACATATGTTACAAAAAATTCGTATCAAAAAATACAAAAAAAATTGTTATGAAAAAATAATTTAGGGGTATTGACAATAAGTGTTGCAGGATGTATACTAAAGCCATCAAAACGGTTGCATTTGACATTAATATTGCCCAAAAAATGGATAGATTTGATAATAAACTTTATTTTACAGTTAATGTTAAATGTTAAATACGTTAAAATCAGCGTCGGATCGGCATGACATGCCGGCAGTGAGGAGGCAATTGATTTGAGCAAGGCAAACGCAAACTCTACCCCCCACAAAAAACCATTTTTAAAAAGAATGCGCGAAAATCTTGATCTTTGGTTTTTTGTTTTACCCGGCATGGTGATTACTTTTATTTTCAGCTATGTTCCTCTTTACGGTCTGCAGATTGCATTCCGTCGCTTTTCCCCCAAAAAAGGGATTTGGGGAAGTCCATGGGTGGGACTCGACCACTTTGTCCGGTATTTTGAGGGCCCCTACTTCTGGTCTACTTTGAACAACACTTTCATCTTAAGCCTTTATTCCCTGATTGCCGGATTCCCCATTCCGATTATTCTGGCACTCATGCTCAACTCCTTCAATCATAAGCGGTACCGTAAGGTGATACAGACCGTTACATATGCTCCGAACTTTATTTCCACGGTTGTTATGGCAGGTATGCTGCTCCTGTTTCTCTCTCCCAGCGTGGGCGTTGTAAACGAGCTGCTCGGCGCACTGGGAATCGCACCGGTCAACTTTATGGGAGAAAAGACGCTGTGGAGACACATCTACGTCTAGTCGGGTGTGTGGCAGAATACCGGATGGAACTCGGTTATTTTCTTCGCTGCGCTGGCAGGCGTCAGCCCCGAGCTTCACGAAGCGGCCATTGTAGACGGTGCTACCAAATTTCAGCGGATCCGTTACATTGACCTGCCCACGATTATGCCCACCGCCACTATTCTTTTGATTATGAACTGCGGCAGCATCCTTTCCGTAGGATTCGAGAAAGCTTTTCTGCTCCAGAATGACTTGAACCTCAGCGTTTCGGAAATTATTTCCACTTATACCTACAAAGTGGGCCTGGTTCAAAACGATCTTTCCTATTCCACGGCGATCGGCTTGTTTAACTCGGCTGTAAACGCGATACTGCTCATTCTGGTAAACCGGATCTCGGACAAATTGTCCGGAACCAGCTTGTGGTAAGGAGGGAGGAATCCGTATGGCCAAAGGCACAAAGCTTCATCGTTCCAAAAACGACGCTATTTTCGACACGGTTATTTTCATTGTTCTCACACTCATTTTTTTAGCTGTCGCATATCCGCTCTATTTCGTTATTATCTCTTCCATCAGCGATCCGGCTGCCGTTGCGGGCGGAAAGGTGGTATGGTATCCGGTCGGAATCAACTTCCGGGGCTATGAGGAAGTATTTAAAAACAGCAATGTGGTGATGGGATTTGTTAATTCTCTTTTTTACACCACGCTGGGTACGCTGCTGAATCTGGCGGTTACGCTGCCTACAGCATACGCGCTTTCCCGCAGCGATTTTATCGGAAACCGCTTCGTTACAATTTTCTATCTGATTACCATGTTTGTCAGCGGCGGTATGATTCCCACCTACCTGGTTGTGAAGGGATGCGGCTTTCTGGATACTGTCTGGGCTCTGATCGTTCCCGGTGCTTTGGGCGTTTACAATATGATTGTGGCCCGCACGTTCTTCAAAACCAATCTTCCCGGTGAACTTCTGGAGGCCGCCAAGCTGGACGGATGCGGAAACACCCGCTTCTTCTTCCACATTGCGCTTCCGCTGTCCAGCGCCATCATTGCCATTCTGGTTCTCTATTACGGTATCGGACACTGGAATTCCTACTTTTCCGCACTGCTCTATATGTCTGACAGCAAAAAGTTCCCCTTGCAGCTGGTTCTGCGATCCATTCTGGTTCTCAACCAGGCGCAGCTTCAGAAAGGCGGCGCTTCTACTGCCCAACAGCTTGCCGAACTGGAAAAACAGCGCCAATTGGTGGAACTGATGAAATATTCCCTTATCATCGTCTCCAGTATCCCTGTGATGATCGTATACCCTCTGGTGCAGAAGCACTTTGTCAAGGGTGTTATGATCGGTTCCGTCAAGGGATAAATATATTAAGGAGGTTTTTTTATGAAGGTCAAGAAAGTACTCATCGGCGCTCTCTCACTGTTGATGGCGGCTTCCATGATGGCAGGCTGCTCAGGCGGCGGCCAAAGCACCAGTTCAGAAGCAACCAGCAGCACCGTATCCACAGAATCCACCGGCGAATCCGGACGCGCCAAGGAAGGCGCTATGTACACAGAGGGGCTTCCCATTGTAGATCCAGGAGATTACACCTTCACCCTGTTTGTGGACGACTCGCAGGAGGATGATGACTATGTAATGTTCCCCATCCATGAGAAGGAAACCGGTATCAAGGTCGAACTCTGGAAGTATCCCTATGCCATTGCACAGGAAAAACTTACTCTTCAGCTCAACTCGGGCGACTATGCCGACTGCATCGGCGGATGGACCCTGTCTGCCAACGACATTCTGACGCACGGTATGGACGAGGGAGTGTACATTCCCCTGGACGAGTATTTTGAGAAATACTGTCCGAAAATTACGGAAATTCTTAACCTTGAAGGCGTTCGCGACGTTATGACCACTCCGGACGGCCACATCTATTCTATTCCTTACGTTCTGGAAGCTCCAGCAGTTCCGTTTAATCCCTTTATCAACACCACTTGGCTCAAAAACGTTGGTATGGAGATGCCGAAAACTACCGAGGAGCTCCGCGCTGTTCTGAAAGCGTTCAAAGAGAAAGACGCCAATGGAAACGGCGACCCCAACGATGAGATCCCCTTCACCACAGGCCCTGACAACAAGCATCTTGGTGATCTGTGCGGCTGGTTCGGCATGTCTGTCGATGATGAAGGCTTTACTATGGTTGACGGAAAGCTGACCTTCGGCGCCAATACCCAGGAATTCAAAAACGGCATTAAATATCTGGCAAGCCTTTATAAGGAAGGCCTGATTGATCCGGAGCTGTTCACCCAGGATTCCGCACAATGGAAAGCAAAGGGCGGGCAGGATCTGTATGGTGTTTCCGTCATGTACGGTGCCGGCGACATCATGACTTATGAAGTAGGCGAGAAGCCCAACTGGGATCCGCTGCCTGTTCTCTCCAGCCCCGAATGCTCCAATCCTGTCTATCTCCGCCAGACTTATGGCAATGACGTTCTGAAAAATCAGGTTGTCATCACCGACAATGCTAAAAATCCCGAGATCATCTGCCGCTGGTGGGATAACTTCTTCCAACTGGAGAACGTTCTTCAAAGCCAAAACGGTCCTCTGGATGTAACCCTCTTTAAAGAGGCGGACGGCAGCTATTCCAAGATTGACATGACCACTTTGAGTGAAACCGATCAGAAGCTGTACGACTGGGGCAACCTGTTCCCGCAGTCTCTGCCGAAATATACTCCTGCCGGATTCAGAATCAAAGAGGCGGTAAAGCCTTATGACGAAAAGGGCGCGGTTGACAAAGTCTATGAGCCCAACCTGACCGACATGATTCCGAAGTATTGGGTAGGCGCGGATGACGCTACCAGACTGGCTGACCTCACGACTGCCATCAAGGAATACATCACTCAGAAGAAAGCCGAATGGATTTCAGGACAGACCGATATTGATGCGGACTGGGACGCTTATCTGGCACAGCTGGAAAAGCTCAAAGTAAACGATTTGATCGAACTGCGTCAAAGTGTATTAAAGTAAAACTTTTGGGGGAGCGGCGTTTCGGCGAAGCCGAGACGCCGCTCCTTTCAGTATTTGCTCCATGTGCATGGCAGGTGGGGATGCTGTCCCGATGGGAGAATGCTTTTGAAGTGTGGGTTTCAACTCCCCTTTGCAGTGAATGGAAAAAATTTGTTATTTCATGGAACCCGATGCTTTTTCTGTGTATAATAGGTTTATTCCATGGCATTGTTTGATTTGGAGCCAAAGTTCCCAAATGGAAAGGAAAGAATAGGATGAGATTTTGCTTCGATAATGCCGCGCTGACCCTGGACGAAAGGGGTTTTGTCATTTCTTTTGCCGCACAGGGGCAGGAATTTCTGCCGGCTGGGGCGGAGCCGCAGCCTTTTTTGCAGATAGGCATAAACGGTCGTCTATGGACACCTCAAAAAGCCTGTGAAACAGAAAACGGGTTGCTGTTTACCTTTGAAGGCACTCTCACAGTACGGATGTCCTGCCGATTTTGCGGGGAATATCTGGCGTTTCGGGTGGAGGAGGCACCGGAACAGGCTGAGGTGGTGGTATTCGGCCCCTATTTTACCTCACTTTCCGACGTGATCGGCGATATCGTGGGTGTGGTGCAGGGAGACGTGTGGGCGCTTGGCGTTCAGGCCCTCAATGCAAAAACGCTGGGAGGATTTCCCACGGAATATGCAGGCCAGAAAAGTCCTCTTGCAGCAGACGGTACGGTTTCCGAGCTTTCCGTGGCTTCGCTGGATTACTTCGAGAGCGCTGCTTTTTCCGCAAAGGCGGGGGAAAAGGCCTGCAGTCTGATGCAGCTTTACTGTGAAAACCGCCGCCGCGCCAGAAAAAAAGAGATCATGAACTTTCGAAACGTTCCGGCTGCGCCTATGGAGGACTGCCCTGACGCGGGAATTGCCGGCGCGGCGTTCGCCCTGTTCTGCTGCAAAAAAGAGGATGCGCTGGACACCATCGGACGAATTGAAGTGTCGGAGGGCCTTCCGCATCCCCTGCTGGGCGGCCAGTGGGCAAAGAAATCGCGGCTTTCCATGAAATCTTATTTGATTGCGGAATTCGACCCGGAGAACTTTTCCGAACTGCTTTCCCGGACAAAACAGGCGGGGTTTGATACCCTGTACCATCCGGAACCCTTTGCCAAATGGGGCCATTTTGAGCTGCGGGAGGATTGCTTTCCGCAGGGCGACCAGTCTTTGGCGGAATACTGCCGGGCAGCAGCATCCGAGGGAATGCGGATTGGGCTGCACACGCTGTCCGCATTTACGACTCCCAACGATGGCTATGTAACACCAAGACCTGACAACCGTCTGGCAAAGCTCGGAAAGAGCCGCGTTTCCGGAAATATCTCCATGGAGGACACGGAAATCCCGGTGGAGAATACGGAGATATTTCAAACCGTTACCACATTGCAGACGGTACAGATCGGGGAAGAACTGATTTGCTACAAGGAGGAACGGGACGGGGTTCTGACCGGATGTGAGCGGGGGGCATGGGGAACCGAGGCGGCTTCCCACGAATCGGGCGATGAGGTGGAATTGCTCTGCGATCATCCTTACCGGGTGTTTTTTCCGAACCTTTCCCTGCAGAAGGAATACAGCCGCCGGATTGGCAGCCTTTTTGCTCAAACGGGTGCGGCACAGATCTCCTTTGACGGGTTGGAGGGGTGCACCGCCACGGGAGAGGATACCTACAGCATCAACCGTTTTTGTCTCGATTGCTGGGACGGCTGGGAAAGACCGGATGTCATCAATGACGCCAGCCGCCTGAATCACAATCTCTGGCATATGCATACACGCATGAACTGGGGTGAACCATGGGGCGCAAAAATGCGGGAGGGGATGCTGGAATACCGGATTAAAAATCAGGATTTCTACCGCCGCAACCTTTTTCCCCGGATGCTCGGCTGGTTTTTGATCCGCAAGGCCGATCGGAAATTTGAGGCAACTCCACCGGAGGATATTGAGTGGGCGCTTTCCATGGCAGCGGGATTTGATGCCGGCTTCGCTCTCTCCACCTCTGCGGCGGTGCTCTCGGCGAACGGCTGCACGGACGAACTGCTGGAGACAATCCGAAACTGGGAAGAGCTTCGTCTTGCCGGAGCTTTTCCGGAGGATTTGCGGGAGAAGCTGCGCAGGCCCGAAACGGAATGGCATCTGGAGAAGCGGGGGGAAGAGGAATCCCTTCTCTATCCAATCAATCTGTCCAAAGCAATGGTCTGCGATCTGCTGGAGCTTCAGCCCGGTCAGCCGGGTGGAGCAGACTGGGTGGTTTTCAATCCCTTTGCCGGGCAGGAATACGATTTCCGGCTTCGGGTAGAAGGAAACGGCTCGATTCACAACCCCAGTTTTGTGACCCGCGGAGGCATGCTGAAGTTTTCCTGCACAGTCAAAGGCGGCCAATATCTTTGGTACCGAAACGGAAAAGCTGTCATTACCGACCGGAATTACCGCGCTGTGGGAGAAGCTGCTCCCACAGGAAAGGGAATTCTCGCTCAGGGGCAACAGGCGTTTTCCTTCTCCTGTCAGTTTTCCGGGGAGGAAGGCCCCGAGGTGTCCGTCCGGGTCTTTACCAAAGGAGAACCGGTTTTGCTGAAAAAGTTCTGCTGACCCTGCCGTCAGCAATTTAAAAAAGGGAATGAGTTGAATATGAATCATATGCTGGGATTGACAAACGATCAGACCGCCCGGATTGAAAAGGATTTTGCCGCCGTTCCGGGCATGGGGTGGAGAGAAGAACTTTCCCTTCTCATGGAGCACTGCACCGAAGAAGAGCAGATCTGTCTGAAGTTTCTCTACGCGTATATGCCGGTCAGCGACCTGGCCACATACGAGGGAGAATTCTACCTGAAAGTGGTAAGGGACACACTGCATGCCCGGGAAATGCTTCCGTGGGGAGTGGAGGGGGAGCTGTTTCTCAATTATGTGCTGCCGGTCCGGCTCAACAATGAGAACCTGACCGATCACAGGGAACGGTTTTTCGGAGAGCTTTATCCCCGGGTAAAGGGCTTGCCCTTGAAGGATGCCATACTTGAGGTGAACTATTGGTGCTTTGAAAATGCCACCTACCATTCCACGGATGACCGCACCTGTTCGCCGCTGGGGGTGCTGCTGAATGCGGCAGGGCGCTGCGGGGAGGAATCGGTGCTTTGTGTATCAGCCCTGCGAAGCGTAGGAATCCCGGCACGGCAGTGCTATACCCCCCGCTGGGCGCACTGCGACGACAACCATGCGTGGGTGGAGGTATGGGCGGAAGACGGCTGGCACTGCATCGGTGCCTGCGAACCGGAGCCGGTTTTGGACAGGGGATGGTTTGTGGAGACTTCCATGCGGGGAATGCTGGTTCATGCGAGGGCTTTCACCAATCTCATCAGTGAACCGGAGGTCACCAACCACACGTCCGTGATGGCGCAAGTGAACATTTTGAATCACTATGCTCCGGTGAAGCGGCTGGAGGTAACGGTGACACGGAAGGGGAGACCCGTGGAAGGCGCGGAGGTACAGTTTCAGCTGATCAATTATGCCCAGCTGTATCCTCTGGCTTCCATCAAAACCGACAAGGACGGCAAAGCGCATCTTATGACGGGATTCGGAGATTTATACATACAGGTGATCCACGAAGGGAAATTCCTCTGCCATAAGGCAGGCAAGGAGTGCACCGAACTTCATTTCGCCATGGAGCACAGCGTGGATTATGAGACGGGAAGCGAGGAGCTGGAACTGGTTCCCCCTGTCCCGGGAACTCCTGCGGAACCGCACATCACTCCGGAGATGGCAGCCGTTCACGAAAAGCGGCTTGCGTTTGCAAACGCCTCCCGTAAAGCCATTGAGGAGGGCTTCCTCCACGGAGAAAAAGCGGAGGAGGAAGCAAAGGCTTTTTCCCAATATCACGAGGAAATTGCCGGATTTCTGACGCTGGCCAACGGAAACTGGAGGGAAATTCTGTCCTTCCTGCACAGCGGCGGCGATGCGCTGCTGAAAGAAAAGGTGCAGTTGCTGGGATCGCTGCGGAAAAAAGACTTTTCCGACAGCACGGCGGAAATTCTGGAAAGTCATCTGCAGGGAGCGCTCCCTTATGAGGGACAGTACCCGGAGAAAATTTTTGTCTCCGCAATCCTTTGCCCCCGTGTGGATTTTGAGATGATTGTCCCTTACCGTGAGGCGGTTTCCAACTGCTTTACAGAAGAAGAAAAAGGCGCATTCCGGAAGGATCCGAAGGAAGTGTTCGCGTATATCAGCCGGGAGATTGCGGATTGCGGAGATCGGGATTACGCTACAATTTCCGCTTCTCCTGCCGGTCTTCTGAAGCTTGGGGTGGGAAGCGCTTTGTCCCGGAAGATACTCTTTGTGGCACTGTGCCGTTCCATCGGAATTCCCGCCCGGCTGTGCCCGGTGGATAAGACTCCCGAATACTGGGACGGGGAATGGAGAAAAGCAGCGGATCTCCCCAGTAGGGAAGCCTTTGGCGAACTGGTTTTATGCAAGGCGGACCCGGAGGATGCTTTTGTCTATGAAAAGAATTTTACCGTGGCACGGCTCCAACACGGAATTTATGAGAACCTTTTCCTCGATGGAATTTCTTTTGAGGGAAATGAAGTCTCCTACCGGCTGGAGGCGGGACGGTACCGGGTCATGACGTCAAACCGGATGCCGGACGGCTCCGTTCTGGCGGAGCTGACCCATGTGGAATTGCGGGACGGTTCCCGGACGAAGTGTGAGCTTCATCTGCGCCGTCCGGAGCAGTCCGGAGAGCACTCGGTATGTCTGCCGGAGATCCCCGTACTGCTGAAAGACGGGGAGAAAACATCGGTTTCCCGGATTCTTCCTCGGGATGTTCCCTGCGCGGCGGCATTCATTGAGACCGGGAAGGAGCCGACGGAGCATCTGCTCAACGAGATTCTCGAGCAGCCGGAAGAATTTGCCGCTTTCCGTGACCGGATGGTGCTGCTCTGTAAAACCCCTGACGATTACAAAAATCCGCTGCTCCAGTCCGCCTGCCGGGCATCGGGAATCCGGACGGTGCTTTCTGCGGAGGGGATCGGAAAGGTTCTGGAGGCGCTGGGCAGTGAGAACCGGAAGCTGCCGCTGGTGATGGGAATCAACGCGGAGGGCTGCTGCGTGCACCACTGCTCGGGCTACAACGTGGGAACGGGCGACTGGCTTTTGAAACATTTTCGGTCAAATTAGAATCAAAAAAGGAGTTGCAATTCTATGATGCAGGATTGGTTCCGGAAAGCAAAGCTGGGAATCTTTATTCACTACGGCATCTATGCCGTAGGGGATGTGTCTGAATCCTGGAGCTTTCACAACGGGCAGATCTCTTATGAGGATTATATGAAGCAGTGCGATGGTTTCACTGCTGCGAAATACGACCCTGAAAAATGGGCGGAGCTTTTCCGAAAGGCCGGCGCACGGTATGTTGTCATGACTTCCAAGCATCACGACGGTGTGGCGCTTTTTGATACCGCTTACAGCGATTTGAATGTGGTGAAAAAGACTCCCGCCGGACGTGACCTGATTGCTCCTTATACCAAAGCCATCCGGGATGCGGGAATGAAGGTGGGAATCTACTATTCTCTGATTGACTGGTCGGATCCCCGCTACCGGACGGTATACCCCGAAGGCGGAAAAGCGGAGGACTATGTGGGAAAGGAAGTTTTTGCCACTCCTGCGGGCGGCCCGGAAAATCCCGAAAAATGGGAAGAGTTTTTGCGCTTCAACAACAACCAGCTTGGCGAGCTGATGACAAATTACGGTACGGTGGATCTGCTTTGGTTCGACGGAGACTGGGAACGCAGCGCCGGTCAGTGGAAAATGCCCCAGTTTCGGGAATACCTGCACTCCCTGAATCCCAATGTGGTTTTGAATTCCCGGATGCAGGGATACGGCGATTATGAAACCCCCGAACAGGGAATTCCTCTCTACGGGCCAAAGGGACCGTGGGAATTCTGTACAACCATAAACACATCATGGGGGTATCGGCCTTCGGACAACGATTATAAAACAAGCCGCCAGATTGTGCGGATGTTCTGTGACTGTCTGACGTTGGGCGGAAATATGCTGCTGGATGTGGGTCCGAAAGAAGACGGCACTCTGGATCCCCGGCAGGAGCAGATTCTGCTGGATCTGGGACAGTGGATCCACGACAACGAGGAAGCCGTTTACGACACGGAAAAGGGACTGGACTACCGTCACTATCTGGGCGGGAGCACACTTTCTGCCGATCGGAAAACGATATATCTCTTTGTGTACGACAAACCGTCCGAGTTCATCTGCGTGAAGGGAATCAAGACGCCTGTGAAGCGCATCAGCGTTCTTCACACCGGCGAGGAACTGACCTGGCGGTACACCGGGTCTTTGCCGTGGAGCGGAATTCCCGGCACCCTTTGGATCAAGGGAGACGAAATGAAGCAGCATCCCATGGCAACCGTGCTCAAAGTGGAGCTGGACGGCGAAATTACCTACAATCTGGGCCACGGAGAGGCTGTCACTCAAAACTGAAAGAGAGAAAGGAATGGCTTAAATCATGAACTATCGTATTCCTGCTCCCTGCGTTCCCCGGTTTGCCCCTAAGGTATATCAGTGCCGCCGGGCAAAACAGCCTCTGATTTTGGACGGAAATCTGGAAAAGGATTTCTGGGCAGATGCCCTCTGGACAGAGGATTTCGCTGACATTGAAGGAGATATCCGGGAAAAGCCCCGGTTTCGCACCCGGGCAAAGATACTTTGGGACGACGAAAATATCTATTTCGGCGCAGAGCTTACAGGGGACGAAATCTGGGCTCATGTTACCGAGCGGGATGATGTGATTTTTCAGGACAATGATTTTGAAATTTTCATCGATCCCGATTCGGATACTCAGTGTTACTGCGAATTTGAAATGAACGCCCGCAATACGGTATGGGATCTCTTGCTTACCAAAGCGTACCGGGATGGCGGAAAGCCCATGAACGGCTTTGACCTGAAGGGACTCCGGACGGCGGTGAAGATTGACGGGGAGCTGAACAATCCCTATGCAGCAAACACCCGCTGGTGCTGCGAGGTGGTGATGCCCTTCGAGACGCTGTTGGAGTGTGTGGGGCAGAACGTTTCCGCACCCCGTCCGGGGGATTTTTGGAGAATCAATTTTTCCCGGGTTCAATGGAAGGTGGATGTGAAGGACGGCCAGTTTGTAAAGAGAACGGATCCTGTTACCGGAAAGGTTTTGCCCGAGGATAACTGGGTCTGGTCGCCCACCGGAATTGTCAATATGCATTACCCCGAACTCTGGAGCTTTGTTTTCTTCTGCCGGGAGGACGAAACGTATTCCGTCCCCGAGGAAGAGCGGATAAAATGGGAGCTAAGACGGTATTATTACGCCCAGCACGCCTATTTCGATGAGCATGGATGCTTTTGTGCAGGGATTGTTGTTCCGGACAGCGCCATTACCCCAAAAATTCAGATTACAGACCACTGGTTTGAGATATCCTGCCTTTCCTCCGACGGTTCACAAAAACTGATGATTTTCGCGGACGGAAGGACTGCTGCCGACAGGGCAGGACAATTGCCGGGGAAAATCTGACCGGAGGCTGTAAGATCAGACACAGATCCCTTTGAAAATTTTGCCGCGCCCAATGAAAGGAATGTCGTAGATGAAAATTTTAGGTTATGTAGGAAACTCCGGGGTTGTGACGGAGCAGGACGCGAAAAATCTGACCCATATCAATGTTGCGTTTGGCAACCTTCGTATTGACGGCAGTATTGACGTCAGCCATCTGAAAATTCATGAGCAGATGGAACAGATCAGAAAGTGGAACCCGGACATCAAAATTGTCGTATCCCTCGTGCCGGAGGTTCCAGACGCGTTTACTGTGTGTGCCGCCTCTGAAGAGCTGCGGAAAAAAGTCGGGGAGTCCTGTGCCGAGCTCGTGACAAAATATCACTTTGACGGTGTGGATTTTGACTGGGAATATCCCTGCGTCCCTTCCAACGGAATGAACTGCACCCCCGACGACCGGCACAACTTTACGCTGCTTTGCCGTGAAGTGCGCCGTGCGATGGACGCACTGGGAGAGCATCACCTGGTTACCATCGCTGCGGGCGCTGACGTGTACTATGTAGAATGCGTGGAGCTGCCCGAGCTTTCGGAGATTTTGGATTATATCTGTCTGATGACTTATGACTTGAAATGCGGGTTCCATGCTCTTGCCGGACATCATACCGCTCTGTATTCTTCCACCGGGGATGTGTTCCGCAACAGCTGCGATCAGGCCCTTCGCCTGTTTCATGAGGCGGGAGTGCCCAAGGAAAAGCTGCTGATGGGCGCGGCGTTTTACTCCCGCAAATGGGAAGGAATTCAGGACCGCAACCACGGATTGCTTCAGATCTGCAAGACCGGCGGCGGTTATGGTCCGACCTTTGAAGGACTTAAAAAGGATTGCATCAACAAAAACGGGTTCGTCCGCTATTGGGATGATGAAGCCAAGGCCCCCTGGCTCTTTGACGGTTCCACCTTCCTTTCCTATGACGATGAGGAATCCATCGGCTGCAAATGCGAATATGTAAAGCGGGAAGGCTACGGCGGAATTTTCTACTGGGAGCATCAATGCGATCCCAGCGGAACGCTGCTTTCCATTATGGGCAAGCTGCTGAAATAAGATGGGCCCGTCCAAAATGCCGGCAATGAAAAAGCCTGTTTCTCCTTTGGGAGAAACAGGCTTTTTGCTGCAAAAAAAGTTACAGAGTGGGGCGGAGAGTGAGGTCAAACCGGAAATGCTCGGGATTAAACCGGTATTTTTCCAGAAGCTCAGGCCCGCAGCTGTTGGAACCGATGCCGCTCTGTGCGCAGTCCAGACACAGTACGGTATAGGGGCTTTCCACCAGCTCAAAGCTGTGCATTTTGGTGGTGAGCTCTTCCTGTGTGTAAGGAGAGAGATTAAAGCTGAAGGGAACGCCGCTTTCCGCTGTGAGGGCCTGCTTCGGGCAGGACACGGTCACCCGGCTGCAGCCCCAGTGACTGCCGTTTTCCTGCGGCTTAAGATAATCTTCGTGGTTTTCGCAGGCTGTGGTGGAAAATTCGCCCCACCAGGAAGCCCGGTGCTTGTCGGGATAGCTCTCATAGGGGCCATAGCCCAGATAGCTCGCCGCAGACATGGCTTTCGGCAGGAAGAGCCGGATGCCGAACCGGGGCAGCATGGGATAAATGGGATCCTTGTCGCAGTCCAGTTCCATCCGAATGGTTCCGTCGATTCCGATGGTATATTTGGCGGTTACTGCCAGCACCTTCTGGAAAATGATAGGAAGGATGGACAAACGGCATTCAATGACAGCTGTGCCGTTTTCCAGTCTGACAGCTGTTTCATAGGTGCGGACGGTCTCACGGTCGTAGCCTGCCGCTTCCCAGATCTGGCGGATGTTTCGATCGTTGTCGGTGGGGGCGCGCCAGAGGTTATATTCCATAGGCTTCTCAATCAGCGCGCGGTTGGCGTACACCAGAGAAGAAAAGATTCCGGTATGCTTATCAAAGGTATAGCGGAATTCGTCCGTAAAGATTTCCACCGTCCGGTCGGTTTCTTCCACGCCCAGACCGTCGCCTGCTGCCGGGAGCACTGCCGTATAGGCACAATCCCGGAGGATCAGCTGGTCGAAGCCCAGCTCGTGTCCTGCCTTTACAAGGGGAAGATCACGGTTTTGAATGTAGGTGATTTTCAGGCAGCACTTTCCGTTCTCGGGTAAAACCTCATCCAGCGGGAACTCCCGGGTCTCCCACGGAGCAATGTCCAGCTCCGGCAGAGTCCATTCCCGGACAGCGGTTCCGTCGCAGGTGAGCTGACAGACGGCAGCTGCAACATCCTTCAGATTGGTGAAAGCCAGCTTGTTGGTCAGCGCAATTTTGCCGCTGGAAGTCAGTGCGGCGCGAACCGGTCGGATTACGTTCTTGTATTCTTTCAGTCCGGTGTGGGGGCGGCGGTCCGGATAGACCAGTCCGTCCATGCAGAAGTTGCCGTCATCGGGAAATTCACCGAAGTCGCCGCCGTAGTAATATTTGGCTTTCCCTTCGTTGGTTTTTCCCATCATTACCGAATGATCGCACCATTCCCAGACATATCCGCCTACAAACTGATCGTATTTTTCAATGATTTCCTGATAGTCCTCGGCATCGCCGGGGCCGTTGCCCATGGCGTGGATGTATTCGCACTGAATCAAAGGCTTCTTGTTATCCGGGTTTTCCAGATAGGCAATGCAATCGCCCGTGCTCAGATACATACGGCTGTGAACATCCAGATCGGAAGTATCCATTTTAACGCCGTTGTATTCCAGATAGTCGTTTTCGTAATGAACCAGCCGGGTGGCGTCAAAGCTTTTGATCCATTTGGCGGCACGGGCAAAGTTGGGGCCCGATCCCGACTCGTTGCCCAGCGACCAGAAAATGACACAGGGACGGTTTTTGTCCCGCAGGACGTTTCTCTGGACACGGTCCAGAATGGGATCGGCAAACAGCGGGTCATGAGCAAAATAACTGTAGCTCTTATCCCAGCTGATTCCATAACGAGTGGCGGCACCGTGGGACTCAACGTCGGACTCACCGACTACATAGAAGCCGTAACGGTCGCACAGCTGGAGAAACCACGGTGCATTGGGGTAGTGGCTGGTGCGGATGCCGTTGATGTTGTGCTCCTTCATTAAGGTGAGATCCCGGAGCGCCTGCTCCCGGCTGATGGTATAGCCGGTGACCGGATCGCTGTCGTGACGGTTGGTGCCGCGAATTTTAATCTTTTTTCCGTTGAGCAGAATGACCTTGTCTTTGATTTCAATTTTCCGAATGCCTATCTTTTGAGAAATGGCTTCGCCTTCCGTCTCCATCAGCAAAGTATAGAGAACCGGTGATTCCGCATTCCAAAGCTGCGCATTCGGTACGTCGAAGGCGGCCTTTCCGTCCAGCGCTTCCACGGCGGAAAGCATACTGCCGTCCGGTGCAAACAGTGTGCAGGCGGTTCCGATAGAAGAACCGTGGTACGCAATGTCCACAGTGATGCGGGCGCTGCAGTAGTTTTCGTCCAGATCGGTCTTGACAAAGTAATCGCGGATATGTTCTTCGGGGCGGTTCATCAGATAGACATCCCGGAAGATGCCGGACATCCGAAGTTTGTCCTGATCCTCCAGATAGCTTCCGTCGCACCATTTCAGCACGAGAACCACAATGGTGTTCGTACCCTTATGCACAAAATTGGTTACGTCAAACTCGCTGGTGGAATGGGATACCTGACTGTAGCCTACAAATTTGCCGTTCAGCCAGACATAACAGCAGGAATCGACGCCCTCAAAATTCAGATAGCGTCTTCCTTCCCAGTCAGCTGCCGTAAATTCCCGACGATACAAGCCGCAGGGGTTTTCCCGGGGAACATAGGGAGGATCAAAGGGAAAAGGATAATTGACATTGGTGTACTGATGACGGTCGAAGCCGTGATTCTGCCAGACCGAGGGGACAGGCATCGCAGTCTGATCGGAAAGCGACTGTCCCGGCAGGAAGAAATCATTCGGAAGCTCTTCCACAGAGTGATAGTAGCTGAAATCCCAGCTGCCGTTCAGCAGTGTGATCCGGGAGGAATAGAAGTCCAGAGCCAGGGCTTCCGCTTTATCCTCACAGGGAATATAGTAGGAGCGGGGTTCTTCCGTGCCTACATGAAGGGTAGAGGTGTCTTCATAATATTTGGGGAACTGCATAGAGATCACGATCCTTTTTCTCATAGTAATGAACAATCTAAACCTATCATACCGAATCATAAAACGAAATACCAGTGTTAGAATTGACTAAAACATGCACAAAATGATACAATAAGAAGCACCAGTAGAAAACAGAAAGAAAAGGGGGAAAGTGCATGTTCAGCAATTCAGGATATGTTTCTGACGGAGACATTGACGAGGAAAGCAGCGATGCGGAGCTTTTGATCAACAGCTGCGGGGAATACCGGCTTCTGACGCTGCCCCGTTACGAGACAGTGCGCCCGGAAGGAAGACGGGACTACCAGCTTTTGTATGTGGCAGGAGGAAAAGCTTCTTTTACAGTACAGGATACGGTCTGTCGGTTAACGGAAGGGTATGTGTTCTTTTACCGTCCCGGAGAAGTACAGCACTATTCCTATGAGATTGAGGACCGCCCTGACATCTTTTGGCTTCACTATTCCGGAAAAGACGCTGAGGAGTTTACGTCGGCGCTGCAGAAGCCGGGACAGGAAGGATGCTTTGTGGGAATCCGGGAGGAATACCGGGAGCTGTTCTGCCAGATTATCCGGGAGCTCCAGCTTCGCCGGTCCGGGTTTCGCCGGATGGCTGAAGCCTACGCCCGACAGCTTCTTCTCATGATGGCACGGGATTCCGGCGAGGCGGCCGGGGCAGCTGCCCGAAACCGTCAGATTGAGCAGGTCATTCAAATGATGCACCAGGAGTATTCCCTGGGAAAAACGGTGGAGGAATATGCCAGAGAATGCAGCATGGGAACCTGCTGGTTTATCCGCAGCTTCCGCAAGGCGACCGGCGTTTCTCCCCAGCAGTTTCTGATCCGCCTGCGCATCGGCAAGGCCAGAGAACTGCTGGCGTATACTTCCTATAATATCAGCGAGATCGCGGCGCTGGCGGGGTATGAAAATCCGCTCTATTTCAGCAGGCTTTTTCGGAAAAATACAGGAATTTCTCCTACCCGGTATCGGGAAATGTTTGCGGGAAAAATCGGGGGAAACAGCCGCATGTGATGGAATGTGATGTCCAATCTGTGGTATGGTTAGACTGGAAAATCCGGGAGAGAGAAGAAGCAGTCGGAAAACTCCGGAATCAGGATTGGGACGCCAAATAGAATCACAAAGGAAGGATCGGCTTAGCTGCATAGCCAATCAATTTTATGTGATAGCAGGGGTCATCGCATTTGTATTCGGCAGCTTATTTATGTTACGCTTTTCCTACAAAGTCACCCATCCAATCATCGAAATGAGCGAAACGGCGCGTGATATTTCAGAACTGAAATTCGGAAGAAAGCTGACGGTGAGATCAAAGGATGAGCTTTCGGTTCTCGCGCAAAGCATAAATACACTGTCCGATAAGCTGGAAACAAGCATAGAAAGTCTGAAAGGCGATATTGAGTTTCAAAGGTCATTATCGAGAAATATGTCTCATGAGCTTAAGACACCTATCGGCGTGATAAAGGGATATGCGGAAGGGCTTCTGTTTGGCGTGGCGGACAATGCGGAAATGAAAGAGAGATATCTGAAAACCATCACAACCGAATGCGACAGAATGGACAGCCTTGTAAAGGAAATGCTTACTCTTTCACGCATTAGCGCGAAAAATTACGTTCTATGCGATATTGAAGATTTTCAGGTTTCAGAAACCGTTTCCGAGGTGATTCAAATTTTCGACAATCAAATTAAGGAGCGTGACATTAATTTTGTGGCCGATTTTGATAAAAGCACAAAGATACATGCAAATTACAGCTTGTTTTTACGTGCCGTATCTAATCTTGTATCAAATGCGATCAAATATTGTGACGAAAATAAGTATGTACGGGTTAACATAAATAATGAAGAGGCCAACACGCAGATCTGCGTGTTTAACACTTGTGCGGGAATCCCCGAGGAAGAACAAGGCAAGATTTTTGATGAATTCTATAAAATAGATAAATCACGCAGCCGCGAGGACAGCGGACACGGTTTGGGACTTCCTATTGTCCGCACAATAGCGAATCTGCATGGTGGAAGTGTGAGAGTGCGTAATATCAAGGGCGGCGTGGAATTTATTTTAACAATTCCTTCCGTAATGTAATTATTCCATCTGGATTTCATATCGATTTAATATAATGCATCTGTGATCAAAAGCAGGTGCATTTTTCTTTATTTGAAAGGCAGGTTAATAGTAATGAAAAACCGTTTACACAAAAATTTGATATGTGCTGCTCTTGCTGGCTTCATGCTTTTCGCAAGTGCTTGCGGAAATGTATCCGACATGACAGACACAACAAGTGGGACATCTGGGATTCCATCTACTGCCGTTTCCAAAACGGAAACAGACCCATCAGAGAAAACAGAAAATGAAACATTGAAACAAGAAAAAGATGAACAGAATAAAGGCTCCAATTATACGCTTGAACAAGCATTGAGCGATAACGCACAGCTTACGACCATAGCATTTTCGGGACTTGCCTTCATAACCGGAAGCAATGGTGCGGATACCTTTATGCCCCCTGGGAAAGTTGCTGACTTCTTTGGCTTTCAGTATATGAGAGATGTCGATATAGCCGGTTACGGACATAATACGCAGTTTCTCACAAGAGCAGCAAGTAATGTGCTGTATATACTAAACGATGCTCAGAAGCAAGAGCTTGCAGAACTTGCAAAAAGTCAGGCACCTCTCTATACAGCCTTTGCTTACAATCGATTTCCTATTATGAATGCCTTCCGTCAGAGCCTTGAAGGGCGCGAAGGACTCAATCAGACTGCCGTTGCCGAATACACCTCTAATCTTTACAGATATGATGCACAGCTCAGCTATGAGCGTGCTGTACTATGAAGATCAGCTTAGCACAGAAGAAGACCTGGAAAAATTGCATCCCGAGATAATCACCTATGATGAATCCGAAACCAACCGTCGATTCCAATTGGTGGGGGAGATGATAGGTGATCTGATTCCCGTACGAAAAACCGGAATTGATCATGTGACGCTTCACCCTTGGGATGATATCTCAATGTATCGGGGGGTTCTGCCGCTGTTGATGAGTTTGGCCGAAGAACCGGATTTATGCCATCATACAGTGAAAAAATTAACAGATATTGCGATGAATACTATGGACCAGTATTTGAAACTTGGCTTATTTGACCCTGAACCGTGGAG
>DBGCDL010000077.1:0-85176 GCA_048358235.1 Oscillospiraceae bacterium | reverse complement strand
CACAGAAGTTAAGCTCACTTGCGTCGAAAATACTTGGCTGGCGACGGCCTGGGAAGATAGATAGACGCCGTCACAAACAAAAGCACAAGCAATCGCTTGTGCTTTTGTTTTGTCCTTTTCCCCTGTTTTTCCGGCTGTAAAACCCCGGAAAATCATTTTCCGCGCCGTCTTGACAAAATGTATAGGAATCTGCTATAATAAGTTCGCTGATAAATCAGAAACGATTTCAGCAACTTGGAACATTGCAATGAATACAGATCAGGGGAGCTTGTGAAGCAGGCTGAGAGGAAGTCATCTAACTTCGACCCTTTAACCTGATGCGGATAATGCCGCCGTAGGAAGTCATAATGTGATTTTTCGGAGGCACCCGTACGGGTGCCTCTTTTTCATTTGCCTTGATTTCCCTTCGAAAGGAAGTGAAAAGCGGCATTCACGATGCGATTCGTGACGGACAGAGGGGGAGCGCCCTGTGTCTTGGAAAACAGCGATGGGAAGCCGTGTTCCGGCGTGAGAGGAGACCATTCAGTCTCGACCGAAATTTCCCTGTGAAACAAATTCTGTTTCGCAGCATTTTCAGGGAAACGACGCTGTTTTGCCGCTTTCTCTGTATGCTTTTTCAAAGGAGTATGATTGGCATGATGAAAAAAAGTCAAATTCAAAAGCTGGTAATTTCCGGAGTTTTCTGTGCTGTTGCCGTTGTTGGCAGCCTTTTTTCCTTCCCGGTGTTTGGAAGTAAGTGCGCTCCGGTTCAGCATATGGTAAACATTATCTGCGCGGTGTTTCTTGGGCCAGCCTATGGCGTTGGTGTAGCCTTTGCCGCCAGCCTTCTGCGGAACCTGCTGGGGCTCGGCAGCCTGATGGCCTTTCCCGGCAGCATGTTCGGGGCCCTGCTCTGCGGGCTGGTCTACTGGAAAACCAAAAAGCTTTCCCTCACGCTGATCGCAGAGGTCTTCGGTACCGCTGTTCTCGGCGGACTGTGCGCCTATCCGGTAGCCCTGCTCTTTATGGGGAAAAGTGCCGGAGAAATCGCGTTCTATGCTTATATTATCCCGTTTTTGATCTCTACGGCAGGCGGCTCCCTCCTGTCGGGAATTTTAATCTATTCACTCCAAAAGGCCGGAGTACTTTCCCGTATACGCAGCAGATTGGATCAGTGACATAAAGAGAAAGAATACTGTCCTGATCTTTCTGAGAATGCGGTCTGCCGTAGAAACGAATGCAGTGTCGGCTGACGGCAATAAAAATTATTTTCGAAAGAACGGGGAAATGGCTCCGGCAGGGGCCTTTTCTCCTCTTTTGAGGGAAGAAGGACAGTATGGAAGAAAAGAAAACATCAGTGTTTGCAAACGGAATGATTTGGTTTGGAGCGGCAGTGTCCATTGCCGAAATCCTGACGGGAACGCTTTTTGCCCCTTTGGGATTGGCAAAGGGGATCGCCGCCATTCTGATTGGGCATGTCATTGGATGTATGCTCTTATTTTTCGCCGGACTGATTGGCGGAAGAACAGAAAAAAGTGCCATGGAAACAGTTAAAATGTCATTCGGGCAAAAGGGAGCACTGCTCTTTTCCTCCCTGAACGTATTGCAGCTGGTTGGATGGACCGCCGTAATGATTGTCAGCGGCGCCGCTGCAGCGGGAGCAGTTTTCAACATTGGCGGCAACTGGGTGTGGAGTATTATCATCGGTGCGCTGATTGTACTTTGGCTTTTGATCGGTATCCGAAACTTGAGCACGGTGAATATCATTGCCATGGGTGCGCTCTTTGTGCTTACGATTATTATGAGCACCATTGTGTTTCAGGGCGGCTCTCCGGTTACGGACACCGGCGCCATGAGCTTCGGCGCAGCGGTAGAGCTGTCGGTGGCAATGCCTCTTTCCTGGCTTCCTTTGATTTCCGATTATACCCGAACGGCGAAAAAGCCCGCTGCTGCGTCGGCAGTAAGCGCAGTGGTGTACTTTTTTGCCAGCTCCTGGATGTATTTTATCGGTTTTGGCGCTGCGCTGTATACCGGCGAGGGAGATGTGGCGGCCATTATGGTAAAAGCAGGGCTGGGTATCGCGGCACTGGTAATTATTATATTCTCTACAGTCACTACCACGTTTCTTGACGCTTATTCCGCAGGGGTCAGCATGGTCAGCATCTCCCCAAAGATAAAGGAAAAGCCGGCGGCCATTGCGGTCTGCGGAGTGGGAGTGCTGCTCGCTGTTTTTACCCCCATTACCCAGTTTGAGGACTTTCTGTATCTGATCGGCTCGGTATTTGCGCCGATGATTGCCATTCAGATTGTGGACTTTTTTCTTTTGAAAAAGGATGTTTCTGCACAAAAGGCTGACTGGACAAACCTGATTCTATGGGCGGTGGGATTCGTTTTATACCATATTTTCCTGCACATTGACACTCCTGTGGGAAATACCTTTCCGGTAATGATGATTGTATCGGCTTTGTGTGTTGGGATAGCCGTGATCCAAAGGAGACGGAAAGATGCCAGATAGATGTGTCATTGTATCCGGAGGAGAGTGCTCTCCCATCTGCACCGGGGAGAGCGACTTTGTAATTGCCTGCGACCGGGGGTACGAATACGCAAAAAACGCAGGGATCGTGCCCAACCTGGCAGTGGGGGACTTTGACTCCTATTCCGGGGAAATCGGGCCGGAAACTCCGGTCAGAAAATTTCAATGCGAGAAAGACGACACCGATACAATGATCGCAGTGCGGTATGCAGTGGAGCACGGCTATCGGGAGCTTGCGATGTTCTGCGCCCTGGGAGGGCGGTTCGATCACGCATATGCCAATCTTCAGGCGGCGGCATATGCCGCGGAGAACGGTCTCAACGTGAGCATATATGGAAAAGATACAGAGATTTATGTTTTGTGCAACGGGAAAAAACTCCTTCCACGCCGGGAAGGATACTCCCTTTCCCTGTTTTCCTACTCCGGGCACTGTCAGGGTGTGAGCGCCCAAGGCGTGAAATATTCGCTGAACGATGCCGTGCTGACCAGCACATTTCCCATCGGCGTCAGCAACGAGTGGAACAGCGAACAGGCCGCAATCAGCGTCAGGGACGGGATTCTCTTCATCATACTTTCAAAGCTGATACAGTAGGATTTATCAGCTTTCAGACAGGAGAAAAAGGATGTTTTACGAAATACTGGAAGAGGTTCGGCGGAAATCGCCGCTGATTCACAACATTACAAACTATGTCACCGTAAACGACTGCGCCAATATTCTGCTGGCCTGCGGGGCGTCACCCATTATGGCGGACGACATGGGGGAGGCCGAGGAAATTACCGCCATCTGCGGCGGACTGAACATCAACATCGGAACCCTCAATCAGAACACCATTCCCTCCATGCTGGCTGCAGGGAAAAAAGCCAATCTGCTGGGACACCCCACGGTGCTTGACCCGGTGGGAGCCGGAGCCTCCCGTCTGCGCACGGAAACGGCATTTGAGCTGATGAGGAAAATTCATTTTTCCGTCATTCGGGGCAATATGTCGGAAATCAAAACACTGGCCTCGGGGTTTGGAACGACAAAAGGGGTGGATGCGGACGCGGCGGACCGGGTTACCGAGGAAACGCTGGACGGCGCAGTGGCGTTGGCCAAGAATTTTGCCGGGACAACAGGGTCGGTTATTGCGATCACGGGAGCCATTGACATTGTGGCGGACGGGGAACGTGCTTTTTGCATCCGCAACGGTCATCCCATGATGAGTGCCGTCACAGGTACAGGGTGCCAGCTTTCCGCCATGACGGCCGCCTATATCACTGCCAATCCGGAAAAAGTTCTTGAGGCGGCGGCCGGAGCGGTGTGCGCCATGGGGCTGTGCGGAGAAAAAGCCTTTGCACGGCTGACACCTTTGGAGGGGAACTCCACTTACCGGAATTACATCATTGACGCGGTTTACCGGCTGACCCCGGAAGAACTGGAAGAAGGTGCCAAATATGAAGTGCGATAAAAACAGGATGCTTCTCTATGCGGTGACTGACCGGATGTGGGTGGGGCGCCAGACACTGTATGAACAGGTGGAAAGTGCTCTCAAAGGAGGCGTAACCTGCGTCCAACTGCGGGAGAAAGAGCTGGATGAAGGGGAGTTTCTGGAAGAAGCCATCCGTATCCGGCGCCTTTGCAGGGAATATCATGTTCCCTTTATCATTAATGACAACGTGGAAATCGCAGTAAAGTCCGGGGCGGATGGCATTCATGTGGGACAGCATGACCAAAAAGCCCTGGAGGTGAGGAAGCAGATCGGGGAGAAAATGATCCTCGGCGTATCCGCGCAGACCGTGGAACAGGCAGTCGAAGCGGAAAGGGAAGGCGCAGATTACCTGGGAGTAGGCGCCGTATTCTCCACCTCAACCAAGCCGGATGCCTCCGCCGTCTCGAAAGAAACCCTTCGTGCCATCTGTAAATCGGTATCCGTACCGGTGGTGGCAATCGGCGGAATCAGCAAAAAGAATATGATGGAGCTTTCCGGGAGCGGCGCCGATGGTGTGGCGCTGGTATCAGCCATTTTTTCCGCCGATGACATTGAGCGGGAATGCAGAGAGCTCCGGAGGCTTTCTGAAAAAATGACGGGGGTTTGATGCCGGTGGGGCCCACCCCCACTGTCGCGATGCGGGAAAGGATGGCACGATCAATGAAATTTTCAGGGGCAATTTTTGACGTGGACGGCACCCTTCTGGATTCCATGTCTGTCTGGGCAAGCATCGGAGAGAATTATCTGCGTTCCATCGGTGTGACCCCCAAAGAGGATATCAATGAAACGATCAGGAGCATGAGCTTTACCCAGTCTGCCCGGCATTTTCAGACAGAATATCATGTTCCGCTGACGCAACAGCAGATTGCCGACGGGATCAACCACATTGTGGAGCAATACTATTGGGAGGAGGCTCCCGTCAAGCCGGGAGTGCCTGAATTTCTGGAATTGCTGCAGGAAAAAGGCGTGAAAATGTGCGTGGCCACGGCAACGGATCGGTATCTGGTGGAAGCGGCGCTGAAGCGGGTGGGAATCCGGGATTTTTTCGGCGAGATCTTTACCTGCACTTCCGTGGGACACGGAAAGGATGAGCCGGTTATCTTTGAAGAGGCGGGACGGTTCCTTGCTGTGCCCCAAAAAGAAACCATTGTATTTGAGGATGCGCTGCACGCTGCAAAAACTGCCAAGAGGGCCGGATTTACGGTTGCGGCGATATACGACAGGCATGAGCCCGGGCAGGAAGAGCTGCGGGCCCTCGCCGATTTTTATATCACAGATTATGAGAAAGCCGGGGAAATTCTGTTATGAAAAAAGTTCTTACGATTGCGGGTTCCGACTGCAGCGGGGGTGCCGGAATTCAGGCGGACATCAAAACCATCACGGCCCATAAAATGTATGCCATGAGCGTCATTACCGCGCTGACTGCCCAGAACACCACCGGAGTGTATGGAATTATGGAGGCCTCGCCTGAATTTGTGGGGCAGCAAATGGACTGTGTCTTTACCGATATCGTCCCGGACAGCGTTAAAATCGGAATGGTTTCCAACAGCGGAATTATCCGGACAATTGTAGACAAACTGGAACAGTACGCCGTGCGGAATATTGTGGTAGACCCGGTAATGGTATCCACCAGCGGCTGTAAACTGCTTTCCGACGAGGCGCGGGACACGCTGATTGACCGTTTGCTTCCCGCTGCGGCAGTGATTACGCCCAACATTCCGGAGGCGGAGATTCTGTGCGGATTTTCCATACGGAATGAGCAGGACATGATTCATGCGGCACAAAAAATCGCGGAGCGGTTTGACGGCGCCATTCTGGTAAAGGGCGGACATCTGGTGAACGATGCCATTGACCTTTTATACGAGAATCAGACGGTGCACTGGTTCCGGGCGGAGCGGGTGGACAATCCAAACACCCACGGCACGGGCTGCACCCTTTCTTCGGCAATTGCCTGCAATCTTGCCGCAGGATATTCGCTGGAAGAGAGCATCCGAAATGCCAAGGATTATCTGACCGGCGCACTGAAGGCCATGCTTGACCTTGGACAGGGCTCCGGCCCCCTCAATCACTGCTGGAATCTGGGAAGCTGCGGGGATTGATGCCAGCGCCCGGTTCAAATAAAAAATCCGGACAGGATAACTTCCTGTCCGGATTTTTTTCGCTCTGCAGTGCGCCGTTCAAAGAAGCCCGCCTGCCTTGCGGTCATATACAATGCAGCCATTTGGAAGGTCTTTTATAATTGTGGCCGGGATTTCCATTGTCACGGGGGAATCCATGATTTTTTTCAGGATCTCCTGTTTCCCTTCACCGTTCAGAGCCAGCACCGTCCGTTTGGCTCCGCGGATTTCCCGGATGCCGATGGTGATTCCCCCATGGAGATCGGCGGTGCGCCCGGAAAAATACTTTTGGCCCACTTTCTGGGTAATCGGATCAAGCCGGGTCGTATGAACCGATGAATCCAGACTTACTCCGGGCTCATTCAGCGCAAGGTGCCCATTCATTCCGCAGCCCAGCACGAGATAATCGATTCCGCCGTGCTTTTCAATAAACTCCCGGATTTCGTCACATTCCTGTTCCGGATTCCCGGCCATCCCATCCACCAGACGAATCCGCTCGGGACGGAAATCAACCTGGCTAAGAAAATTGCGGTTTAAAAAGTCGCTGCAGCTGCCGGCTACGGAAGCATTCATTCCCATCCATTCATCCATGGCCACGAACCAGGAGTCGGAAAAACTGATTCGGCCGGCCCGGCAGCGAAGGATCAGCTCCTGAAACAATCCCAGAGAAGTGTTTCCGGCGGCGATGCAGATCAGCGCAGATTTTTTATTCCGAAGAAGCGTTTCCATTTCGTCGGCAATTGACTGGTACATTTCCTGTTCGGTTTCAAATAGTCCTTTTTGCATAGTGATGGTTCATACCTTTCTCATCTTTTTTCAGCGGAATCGTTGGCGTCCGGGAGGGACGCCTGCTGTCAACACTTATCATACGATACTCTTTTTTGATTTTCAAGGGATTTTAAAAATATTATTTATCTTAGTTAATAAATTAAACTGAAATGAAATCCGGAGTGAATTGTTTGAAATTATACGATTATATCGAAATAAGAGACTGAAAATCCAATTTTACAACAAATTTTTACAAAAGTATTGACAACACGAAATTGCTTGCTATAATAAAACTAACGTAGTTAATTAAAGGAGCGATCACCTTGGAAGCATATGTGTCTTCACACCTGAAAGAGATGAACCGGCTCAATGTCTACCGGCTCATTCGGGAACAAGATGAGACGTCAAAAGCCGAGCTGTCCAAATTGACCGGCATCAGCGCTCCGACCATTATTAAAATTGTCAACTTCCTGATTGATCAGGGACTGGTTTTGGAATACGGCGCGGGGGTCTCCTCCCTCGGGCGAAAACCCCAGATTCTTAAGCACAACAAAAACCGTTACTTCGCTATCGGTGTGATTCATGAGGGCGACTATCTGAAAGTAGGAATCGCCAATCTGAACAGCGAAATTGTGGCACTCAAAAAAGTGCAGGTGGAGGGCTCGCTGGAGTCGGTTCTCTGCGGAACCCTGTTTCAGCTGATTGATGAGCTTGTGCAGGCGGCCGGAATCGCCTTCTCCGATATTCTCGGAATCGGCATGGGGCTTCCCGGCATTTACGATACGGAAAGCCGTTCCATTATTACTGCGCCGCTGATCGGTGTAAGCACCCCTACGGATATTTCCGGAATCCTGAAACAGATTGAAGAGCACTACGGACTGGAAGTCATAGTGGAAAACGACCTGAACATGGAAGTGGTCGGTGAATTCGGCGCTCTCCGTCTCAGCAAGGAGTCCGATCTGATTTATCTTTCCCTGGGCACCGGCCTTGGCAGCGGTGTGATGCTGAATGGCAGAATTCGCCGGGGCAGTCATTATATGTGCGGTGAAATCGGATATATGTCGTTTCTGGGGGATTATGTGGCAGATATGCAGAATCCCGGCTGGCTGGAAGATAAAATCAATCTGGACGGAATTTATGAAAAATTCGGCGTTGCACTGAAAGAGGGGACGGTCATCGGCGACGTCCGGGGAGCGGTGGAATACGTTTCTCTGCCGGTGGCGCTTTGCATTAACAATCTGATGATGTGCTTTGATGTGGATAATGTCTCCTTGGGCGGAGAGGTTTTTGATCTGCTGGGAGACGCCCTTTACGAAGCGGTGGAAGATAAAGTGAAGCATCTCTCCATTGTCCCGGTTTGCCTGCATCGGAAGGTTTCCCGGGAGCCCGGTATTTCGGGCGGAGCAAAAATTGTATGCGAACGGGCAATGAAACGGATTCTCTGTGAGGCCTGAAAAAGTGCCGGGATGCCGTCTTCCGGACGGTGTCCCGGGAAAGCATTTTTCACCGGGCTTTGGTGAGCAAAACAAAAAGAGTCTCCAATATTATTTAACTAGGTTAGTTAAATATAAGGCGAAGGCCCGGCAAAACTATAGAATAAGCTGGTGAGACTATGGAAAATACGGATTTTCGCCAAGCCGCAGCGCTTTTGCAAAGTGCAGGGGAAAAGACAGTCACGGTCGGATTTGACGGATATGTGGATTCCATCATTAAGGTGAAATATCAGAACTGTGACGGTGAAGCAGAATATTTTGACACCATGAAGCAGTTCGGAGACTATATCGTACAAAAGGCGCAGCGCAGCTGTTCGCTGGAGCTTAAGGTGGTTCGGGAAAAAATCGGGGGGAATATGCCGATTTACGCCAAGGCGCTGGGCAGGCTTGGGATGAGGCTTAACTGTATCGGCGCCATGGGCTGGCCCGAAGCGCTCCCTCTTTTTCGGGAGGGGATGGGGGAAAAATGCAGGCTTTTGTCGGTTTCCCAACCGGGAAGCTGTCAGGCGTTGGAATTCAAAGACGGAAAGGTGATGCTGGCCCGCAACGAGGAAATAGAGCAGCTGGACTATTCCGTGCTGCTCCAGAGAGCGGGGGAGGAAACGCTGCGCCAGAGCCTCACGGAAGCGGATGCCGTCACGTTTCTCAACTGGAGCGAGCTGAAAGGGGCAACCTCCATCTGGAGGGGCATCGCGGCGGAAATTCTGCCCGGACTGCCGAAGCGGGAAAAGCGGCCCATGTTTATTGATCTGTCGGACTGTTCCAGCCATAAGGAAAAGAGCGTTTCGGAAATGGCGGAACTGCTCACAAAATTTACGGAGTACTTTGAGGTGATCGTCAGCCTGAATCGCAATGAGACGGAACAGCTTGCCGACAAGCTGGGAGTGGGCGGCGAAACGCTCTCCGACCGGGCCAGAAACCTGAAAACCCGTTTCGGCTGCGAAATTCTGATCGTCCATCTTCCCAACGGATGCATTGCCTTTTCCAATCAGGAGGAAATTTTCCTGAAGAATCTGCTCATTTCCGAACCTCGGCTTCTCACCGGAGGCGGGGACAATTTTAACGCCGGATTTACCTTTGCCTATCTGAACGGCCTAGGTATGCGGGAGGCGCTCTGCACAGCAAATGCCGTTTCCGGATATTATGTGGCCAACGGCCACAGCCCCACTCGTTTACAATTGCTGTCATGGATCAAACAGCATCAATACTTTGAACCAATCAGTTTAACACAGGAGGAATTGTTATGAAAAAAGCAGCACCCAAAATCGTATTTATCGGCGCAGGAAGCATGTCCTTCGGCGTCCCTACCTTCCGCGATATCTTTTCCCAGAAAAAGCTGGCGGGAAGCACCCTTTGCCTGGTGGATATCAACCCGGAGAATCTGGAGCGGATGTATGCTCTGGCGCAGAAAATGAACGACGCCAGCGGGCTTTCTCTGAATATTCAGAAAACCGCGGAGCGCCGTGATGTCCTTCCCGGAGCGGATTTCGTCATCAACAGTCTTGCCATTGAGCGGTGTGAGCTGTGGAAACACGATTTTGAGATTCCCAAGAAGTACGGCATTCGTCATACGTTGGGTGAAAACGGGGGCCCGGGCGCGCTGTTCTTTACCATGCGTACCTTCCCGCTTATCATGGATATTATGCATGATATGGAAGAGCTTTGCCCCGATGCGTGGTTCCTGAATTTCTCCAATCCCGAAACCCGTATTATTCTGGGCGTGAATATGTACACGAAAATTAAATGCATCGGCCTGTGCCACGGAATTTTCATGGCGCGGTACGACATATCGAAAATTCTGGGCCGCAAACCGGAATCCATTGAGGTGTTCGGCGCGGGCATGAATCATTTCCAGTGGATTCAGTCCATTCGCGATAAGGAGACAGGCGAGGATCTGTATCCGGAATTCCGGGAAAAGGAACAGAGCTTTGATCCTACCTTTAACCCGTACACCAGGAAAATGTTCCACTTCTTCGGGCTTTATCCCACCTGTTCGGACGATCATCTGGGCGAGTACCAGGCCTATGGCTATGAGGCAGGCGAAGAAGGCTACAACTTTGAGTGGGATGAGCAGGACCGGATCCGCATGAAGAAGGAAATCGCCGAGGTGGCAGCCGGAACCCGGGATGTGAAGGAGTGGCTGACTCCTTCCGGAGAACAGGCGGTTGAAGTGATTACCAGCATCTTCTTCAATGAACGGAAGAATATTCCCTCCGCAATTGTCTACAACGACGGCGCCCTTTCCCAGCTGCCGGATGATGTGGCGGTAGAGGTGCCGATTGTTACGGATGCTACAGGAGTTCATAAACTGGCGGTACGCGGTCTGCCTGACGGAGTGGTGGGGCTGCTGAATATGCAGGTATCCGCCCAGCGTCTTTCCATTCGCGCCGCCGCTGCCGGCAGCAAGGAGCTTGCGCTTCAGGCGCTGCTCTGCGATCCGGTCATCAACAGCACTTCCGCTGCCGAGGGTATCGTCAACGAACTGTTTGAGATCAACAAGCCGTATATCCGTCCCTGCGTCTGACCGGCCGGGAACCTCCGGCCTCATAAATCTTAAAGCCATAGTGAGGCGGGAGGTTCCGGAAAGCAAATAGAAGTGAATAAGAAGGAAAAAGGAAAGGATGAAAACAGATGAAAAAGAAGATCCTGGCATTTCTGCTTATGGGCGCAATGGTACTGTCTCTGGCGTCCTGCGGCTCGGCTTCAGGCTCCCCTTCCTCCAAAGAAAGTACGGACTCCTCCGGCACCAGTGAGCCGGCAGCTGCCCGGACGCTGGAAAGCGAGCCTCATCCCACCAAGGACCCCTATGAAAAGTATGACCCCTCCATCTCCGTTACCACCATTCATACCGCCAACGACGGTGCATTCTGGTTCCCGGAGGGGGACTCCATTGACAACAACATCTACACCCGCCGTTACCATGATACGCTGGGGATTGACTACTCCTTCAAATGGACCTGCCCCGGTTCCCAGTCTACGGAAAAGCTGAACACCATGTATGCTTCCGGTGATCTGCCCGATGTGTTTTCCGTCAACCGCACGGACTTTGAGAAGCTTCAGGCCGCAGGCTCGCTGGCCGATATGACCGATGCCATTATTGATTATGCCAGCGATTATACCCGTACCTATCTGACCGGCGACTATAAGGGACTTCTGGATGCAGTGACCAAAGACGGCAAGTATTACGGAATTGCCAACGGCTTCTCCTATAAGGACGGAGCGGATATGCTCTGGCTGCGGAAGGATTGGATGGATGAGCTTTCGCTCAAAGAACCCACCAATCTCGCGGAACTGGAAACCGTTATGGAGGCGTTCAAAGCCAAAGGCGGTTATTCCATCGCCCTCAACGCGGCTTCACAGCAGCCTTGGGAATGGACGCTGAACAATGCTTTCTTTGAAATGTTCAATTCATATCCCAACATCTGGTATCAAAACTCCAAAGGTGAGATCGAGCATGGTATGTTCGGCGCGGAAAGCAGAGAAAATACCCGTGCGGCACTGCTGAAAGCCGCCGAGTATTACAAGAAGGGATACATCTCTCCCGACTTCGCCACCATGGATTTCGATATGCGCAACGAAGATATCTTCAACGGCAAATGCGGTGTGGTCTTCGGCGACGTCTGGGGCGCGTACTGGCCTCTGATCCTTCATAAGGATGTAGACGCCAAAGCAGACTGGCTGCCTGTCGGAGTACCCCAGGCCACGGATAAAACGGCCATGATCCCCCGCAATGACGTGCAGGTGCAGAACATTCTGGTTTGCCGGGCAGGATTTGAGCATCCCGAAGCGCTGGTAAAGATGACAAACCTGTACCACGATCTGAACAACAATCCGGAAACCATGGAATTTGAGGACTATAACACCAACCCCAGCGATTCCAATCAGATTTTCCTGGCATATCCTCTCCAGATTTACAACCCCTCCTTTAACTATGAAGGCTTTGAGCAGATCTCCGCAGCCCAGGATTCCGGCAAAACCGATGAGCTGTGCTCTGCGTACAAGATGTTCTACGAGCAGGCACAGTCTTACGAAAAGACCGGTGACAAGGGCGGATGGCCTCCCTTCCGTTCTTACCTGAAAGAGGGTTCTTCTCTGGGCGTAATCGACGGTTACCTGAAGAACAACCGGATCGTGTTCAACGAATATAATACCGAAGACACCGAGTTTATGATTGAAAACGCTCCTACTGTAAAGAAAATGTTTGATACGATGGTGATTGACGTCATCACCGGAGCGCAGGACATCAGTGCCTATGACGAATTCCTGACAAGCTGGGATTCCATCTACGGCGACACGGCTACCAAAGAAGTAAATGACTGGTTCCAGGCGCAGGGCGGCGTCAGTGTTCAGGAGAAAATGAGCAAATAGCAAGCAGAGCGGCGGCCGGCTTCCCGGGACAACGGCTCCCGGAAAGCCGGCGCTTGAGTTTTCGCTGACATACGAATCTGAAACGTCAGGGGGCTGCACGGCGCTTGGACGGCAGTGATCCGTTGCCGGCAGGTGAAAAACAGGATGCAAAAAGCATCCGTCTGCAGACCGAAGTGAAAAATAGGGTTGTGAAAGAATTGAAAGTGAAGAAAAAATCCAACTGGAAACGACAGTGGCCGCTGTACGCGATGATTGCTGTCCCGGCGCTGCTGCTTTTGATCTATTCTTACGGGCCTATGTTCGGCATTGTGATGTCCTTTCAGAAATTTGAACCAACGCTGGGCTTTTTCCGTTCGAAATGGGTGGGAATGGAGAATTTTAAGCGGCTTGTCCATATGCCGGATATCTGGCTGATTGTGAGAAACACCTTCTTTATTGCCACCATGAAAATTTTGCTCGGCACAATTGCGGCAATCATTGTGGCAATTCTGCTCAATGAGCTGACCCAGCGCATTTTCAAGCGGTCTGTTCAGACCATCATCTATGCGCCTTACTTCCTGTCCTGGGTTATCCTGGGCGGAATTTTCCGGGAGATGCTTTCCCGGGACGGATTGATGAACGGCTTTTTAGGCCTTATGGGAATGCAGCCTGTAAACTTTTTGGGGGATTCCTCCGTTTTTCCGTGGGTTGTCATTTTGACCGACCTGTGGCAGATGACGGGCTTTAACGCCATTGTCTATCTGGCTGCCATCACCAATATCAGTCCCAGTCTTTATGAAGCGGCCGCCATGGACGGTGCGGGCCGCTGGAAACAGGTTATGAAAATTACCATTCCGGGCATCAGCTCTTACATCGCGCTCATGACCATTCTGAACATGGGCTACATCCTTAACGCCGGACTGGACCAGATTCTGATGCTGTATTCCCCCAGTGTCTACAGCACCGGAGATGTAATTGATACGTGGGTATACCGGGCCGGACTGAAAAGCGCGCAGTATTCTCTTGCCTCTACGGTAGGACTTCTGCGAAGTATCGTCAGCTGTGTGCTGGTATCGCTGTCCTACTATATCGCCAAGAAGAAATGGGACTATAATGTCTTTTGAGTGCGGCAGCGGAAAGGATGGTTTACAATGATTGACAATTCGATTCCACGGAGAATCTTTAAGGTGATTAACGTGCTGTTTTTCATCTTCTATGCGCTGCTCTGCCTGGTTCCGATTCTGTATATTCTCGCCATGTCCTTAAGCTCAAGCGTGGCGGTGAATTCCGGGCAGGTTACCCTGTGGCCGGTGGATTTTACCCTTAAATCCTACGAGTATGTCATGAAAAAAAGCGAGTTTTGGGCGGGGCTTCGGATTTCGCTGATCCGGGTTGTACTCGGTGTGGGAATCAACATGCTGATGGTGATCCTTGCGGCGTTTCCCCTGTCCAAAACCAAAGACGAATTTTCAGCCAAAAACTTTTTTGTGTGGTTTTTCCTGTTTACCATGCTGTTTTCGGGCGGTATGATTCCAACATTTATGATCGTGAAATATACCGGGCTTCTGAACAATATCTGGGCTCTGATTCTTCCCGGCGCGGTTCCGGTATTCAATGTGATTTTGCTGATGAACTTTTTTAAGGCGGTGCCCAAGGAACTGGAAGAAGCTGCTTTTATTGACGGGGCCGGGTATTTCCAAATTTTGTGGAAGGTCTATCTGCCGGTATCGCTGCCGGCGGTGGCGACACTGATTGTGTTTGCCATGGTTTCCCACTGGAACTCTTGGTTCGACGGCATGATTTATATGACCGACGCCAAAAATTATCCTCTGCAGACCTATCTCCAGTCCATTCTGGTCTCCACCAACGCCAAGCTGATGACAAAATCGCAGGCGGAGCTTCTCCGTCTCATTTCTGACCGGACGCTGAAAGCGGCACAGGTGTTTATTGCCATGATACCCATTCTGGTGGTGTATCCCTTCCTGCAGCGCTACTTTGTAGCAGGAATGACGCTGGGCGGCGTAAAGGAATAGTTCGCTTTTTTCAAAGAATCGGGGCCGCTCTTTTTTGTGGGCGGGCCCCGCAGAGAAATCAAGGAGGACCGTCTTGTATGGATTTTCGGGAACACAACCGGGAAGTCGAGCAGGTGTGGGACGCTTACCGGAAGGGAACGCCTTTTCGCATGCCCATGATTACTGGCATCTCGGACCGTTTTTTTGTCATGAACCGGGAGACCAACCCCCGGGGAGTGTCGTTTTATGACTATTCCAACGATCCGGAGCTGATGTTCAACATGCAGTGCCGGTTCAGCGAGTACCGGCAGTTTCACATCGTGGGCGACCACGAAATGGGAATTCCGGAACAGGGCTGGGTCATCAATGTGGATTTTCAGAATTACTATGAGGCTGCGTGGTATGGAAGCGAAGTCTGCTATCCCAATGCAGAGGTGCCCTATGCGGTCCCCCTGCTGACAGACGACCGGAAAAATCTGCTGTTTGAAAAGGGCATTCCCGATCCTTTCGGCGGGTTTATGGCCCGGGCCCGGGAATATTACGACTACTTTCGCGACAGAGCCGCACACACCCGGATTCTCGGACAGAAAATAAGGGAAATCGGTGCATGGTTCACCACCACTGACGGAATGTTCACTGTGGCCTGTGAACTGCGGGGTGCGGACAAGCTCTGCCTGGATATGTACGAGGATCCGGACTATTATCATCAGCTGATGGATTATCTGACGGAAAGCACGATCCGGAGGATGAAGGCATGGAGAGAATACATGGGTCAGCCGGCAGTCACCAAGTCCTTCGGATTTGCGGATGACAGCATTATGCTTTTGTCCGGGGAGATGTACCGGGAGTTTGTTCTGCCCTATCACAAGAGGCTGGCGCAGGCGCTTTCCACCATGGAAGAGCGGGGAAATGTGCATCTCTGCGGGGACGCCACACGGCATTTCAAAACCTTGCGGGATGAACTGAATATCTACTGCTTTGATACCGGTTTCCCCGTCAATCACCGGAAGCTCTGCGAAGAACTGGGTGAGGAGGTCACCATTCAGGGCGGCCCCCGGGCACAGCTGATTCGGGAAGGCCCGCCGGAGGCCATCGACAGGGAAGCCAAACGGATCATTGAGGAAGTCAAACCGGTATCCAAAAAGTTCATTTTCCGGGACGGCAACGACATCCCGCCCTACACGCCTCTTTCGCACATACAGGCGCTGTATGACGCCTGTAAAAAATACGGCCGCTACGACTGAAAAACTTACCGCGGACATCGGAATCCGCACGGTCAGCCTCCCGGATATGAGGCGATATTTCTGAAGGGTGTGACGATCACTATGAAAAAAATCAAAACTTCCATGGAAGTTCTTTCGGAGCAGGAACTTCTGCTGATCCACGATACTTCTCTGAAAACACTGGCGGAGATGGGCATGAATGTCCCCAATGACGAGGTTCTTCACATGTGTGAAGAACGGGGATGCGAAATTGATTATGACCGCCAGATTGTCCGCTTTCCCCGCCGGGTAATGGAATCCTTCATCGACACCATGCGGGCAGAAAGCAAGAACAAGGTGCAGGAAGAAGCGCAGCAGCTGAAAGGCTGGATTTCCACCCAGGTGAGTCTGGTGGACTATGGAACCAAGCAGCGCCGCTACGGACTGCGGGATGACAACCTGAAGCTGGTCAAGCTGGTGGAAAAGCTGCCCAATATTCCTGTGGCCAATGCGGCTGTTGTACCCTCGGACGTCCCCTATGATATTGCCGATGCCATCACCATTGCCGATATTCACAAGTATTCCACCAAGCCCGGAGGCACCTACATTCTGACCCCCACAGGCGCCAAGTATGTGGCCCGGATCAACAAGCTTCTGGGAATCCGGGACGGCTATCTCTTTGAGACCATCAGCCCGCTTTCCTTTAAAAAGGACACTGTGGACATGGCACTGGAATTTGCCAAAAACGGCGGCGGCCTGGGGATTGCTCCCATGGCGATGAGCTCTGCCACTGCACCGGTGACGATCTCCGGCACTCTGGTTATTGAAACGGCGGAGGTGCTGGGAAGCTGCTTCCTGGTACATATGATGACAGGCGAGTATCCCGGATTTTCCGCATCCTGCCACTCGATTGACCCCCGCACCATGCTCTGCTCCTTTGGATCGCCCAATCAGGCGCTGTTTGCGGTAGCTACCGGTCAGCTCGGAAAATTTTACGGTCTTCAGGGCGGCTGCAACACAGGTCTGACCGACGCGATTATGCCCGACTTTCAGGGCGGATTTGAGAAAGGCGTCACTGCGGCATTCAACAGTCTCTCCGGGATGGCCAGTATTGGCTGTCAGGGAATTGTGGGCGCGGATCAGGGCTTCAGCTTTGAGCAGCTGGTCATTGATAACGAATGGCTCGACTGCTACAATTACATTGTCAGCGGCTTTGAGGTGACGGAAGAGCTGATTGGGTATGAAACCATTCAGGCGGCTGGAATTGCCGGAAACTTTCTGGGTGAAGAGCACACCGTCGATCACATGCGGGACAGCTATTGGATGTCCAAGATCTTTAACCGTGACGACTGGAGCAACTGGATGGCCAACGGAGAAAAGACCGTTTATGAGCGGGCGCACGAGTTTGTGGAAAGATCCGTTGCGGGCTATCGTGATATGGAGCCGGTCCTTTCGGCAGACCTTTGCAGAGAGCTGGACAATATTTTGGCGGAGGCCTATAAAGAGGTGGAAGGCAGATAGCCGAAAAAGGCTTTGCCCAAACAAAGAGCAGACAAAAGCAAAAAGCTTGTTCGGGGAGCCATCGGCGTCCCGAACAAGCTTTTTTTGAGAAAATCAGCGGTTCAGACCCTGTCGTTCAATCGAGGTATACAGGTCCATAATATTTTCGTCGGTGGCATATCGGCTGGCACCGTATGTGTGGAGAAAGCTAATTTTGTCCGCCGGACCGCCGTCGGTCACAATTCCCCGAATGAGAGAGTCGATTTCCTCCCGGCTTTTTCCCTCAAAGAATTCCGGATTGATAATATAGGAGCAGACGGCGTCCGGAAAATACTTTCGGAGCAACGTGTGAATCTCCTGCGTTATCTTCATGAGGGCGCAGCTCCTTTCCGGGCAGGCGGCTGAACCGTCTGCCTTGCCGCACGGGAGCCGGCTATTGAATCAGCCCTGCAATAATGCTTTCTGTGCCAAACTTGAAAGCGCCGTACATGGCGGAGTTTGTGTAGAACGGAGTGGATACTTTGGTATTTCCTATGGGGAGGGTGGTGATGCGGTTGCGGAACTCACTTAGAAAAACTTCCCCGAAATTCAGATAGTCGCCTCCGATAATGGCCATCTCCACATCCAGAGTGTTGCAGATGTTTGCCACCGCGATGGCGGCGGTTTTGCCGATGAAGCGACCGAATTCGATGCAGAATCCATCCCCCTGCTGAGCTGCCTCGATCATCAGATCCAGTGTGACGTCGCCGTTCAGGAGACGTTCGCTGATCATGGACTTGGCTGCTTTGGAGCGGTTGGCGTTGATGTAATTCCGGATGCCTCCCATGTCGGTTACATCGCGGAAATATTCAAACCGTTTGGTCGCCTCATTGTAAACGGTATTGTAGGCCAGCTCGCCTCCCACCTGCCGTTTTCCCTCGCGGAGTTTTCCGTCCAGAATAATTCCTCCGCCGATGCCGAGACTGATCCACGCAAAGAAGAGATCATCCACATCCCGGCCCACACCGAAATATTTTTCTCCGAGGGCAGCCAGGTCAATGTCGTTTTTCACTGCGATTTTATCCTTGAAATAGGGCAGAAACACATCGACAAGATTGATCAGGTCGCCGTTCCGGCATTCAAATTTTACGTAGTTGGAATTGTATTCTATGGTTGGCGCCGTGAGCACCAGACGGCCGATTTTATGCGGGTCCAGTTCATTTCTTCGGAGCATATCCCGGAGTGTCTGGGGAACATAATCCCGCAGAATCTGGCCGCTGTAGTTTTCCGGAAGCGTTATGGTTTCAATAAAGATGGGCTCGCAGTAAAGGTTGCAGATTGCCACCGAGATTTTGTTTCGGATGTAATAGCTGATAAAATCCAGCGCCAGTACATATTGAAAATCCTTGTTGAAATCCACCAGCATGGGCTTTTTTCCGATATCGGTGGCACTGTAGCCGATTTCCATCAGCAGATTCATTTCCATCAGCTCTGTGATGTTGGCAGAAACAGTGGGCTTGCTGATGTTGAGCTTTTTGGACAGATCGGCCCGGGAAATAGGACCGTTATTGATGATGAAATCCGTGATCGCCCGCTGATTGTTTTTTTTCAGTAATGTCTGATTTCCTGCTTTCACAGCGCCCCTCCTTCAGATTCCGGCCAAAATGGTTCCCACCTTTTCCAAGGACTGCCGGATGATCCGGACATGTAAAAAAACGCCGCTGCGGGAATTGACCGGACGAACAGAAAATATTCGGTCAAAATAGGCGCAAAAGACGGCGAATCCGGCGGAATCTAGCTTGTTGTTTGTTAAAGTCTTTAACTTATTATATTCTTGTTTTTTTTTCTTGTCAAGCGTTACCGATGCCCATAAACAAAGGAATCGGCTCGTTTTCAAGCAGCTGCTTTACCACTTTTTCCATTTAATATGATAAATTACATTTTTTTAACAGACCAAATCATAAGAAAGGCAATTTAACTTGCTTTTTCGGCGGCATTTCGATATAATTAATAACTGCCAAATCCTATTAAAATCGACAATTGCCAAAGACCGGAAACAGCGGTGCAAGGCCTGTGACTTTCGATAAAATTCCAAGGGGGGCCGCCTTTGTTCCCCGTCATGGAAAACCACACAGGGAGCGGCGGAAGGGGCTTGAATGATAGATGAGAATGCGTCTGAAAAAATGGGCACGCCCGGAATTGGCAGTGTGTCCCTTCTTTCAATCGGAAGCCACGGAGAATAAGGGCCGCTGGCATAGCCTGTATCCCCGTGAGCAGCCTTTGTGGGTGGAGATGGGCTGCGGAAAAGGCGGCTTTTTGGCCGAGTATGCCCTGGCGCGCCCGGACGTGAACTTTTTAGGAATCGATATGATCAGCGATATGCTCGGGGTGGCGCGACGCAAAATACAGGCGGAATTTGATCGGGCGGGGCGCCCGGTGGACAATCTTCTGCTGACCAGCTATGATATCTCCCGGCTGGAAAATATCATGGAGGAACGTGACGGTGCGGAACGGATCTTTATCAATTTCTGCAACCCGTGGTATAAGCCGAAGCAGTACAAAAAGCGACTGACCCACCCCCGCCAGCTGATGAAATATCGAGCCATTTTGAAGGATCAGGGGGAAATCTGGTTTAAAACCGATGATGACCAGCTGTTCCGCCATTCGCTGGAGTATTTGAAAGAATGTGGTTTTGAAGAGCTTTACCGTACGGAGGATCTTCATTCCAGCGGCTTTACCCCCAACATTATGACAGAGCATGAGACCATGTATGCCAAACAGGGAATCCGAATCAAATTTGTCGTCGCAAGGAAGGCGGAGCTGCCCGGGGCAGACCCCGATTCCCGAAAAGGCGATCTTGCGGAAAAGGATGGGACGTTATGACAAAAAAAGCAAAAGCCATCATGGTGCAGGGAACCATGTCCAGCGCGGGAAAAAGCTTTCTTGCTGCCGGCCTGTGCCGGATCTTTCATCAGGACGGTTACCGGGTCGCTCCCTTCAAAAGTCAGAACATGGCGCTGAACAGCTACATTACCCGGGACGGGTTTGAAATGGGCCGGGCACAGGTTATGCAGGCGGAGGCGGCGGGAGTCGAGCCGTCTGTTCTGATGAATCCCATTCTGCTCAAGCCCACCAATGACATGGGCAGTCAGGTGATTGTCAACGGCGAAGTGCTCGGGAACATGAACGCCGCAGACTATTTCCGCTACAAAAAGAAGCTGATTCCCGACATTATGAAGGCCTATGACACCCTTGCGGCCGAAAACGACATCATTGTGATCGAGGGTGCCGGAAGTCCGGCGGAGATCAATCTCAAAACCGAGGATATCGTCAATATGGGCATGGCCGCCATGGCCCACGCTCCGGTACTGCTGGCCGGAGACATTGACCGGGGCGGTGTGTTTGCCAGCCTTTACGGTACGGTGGCCCTGCTGGAGCTGGAAGAGAAAAGGCGGATACGCGGCGTCATCATCAATAAGTTTCGGGGCGATGTGGAAATCTTAAAGCCGGGACTCGCCATGCTGGAGGAGCTGACCGGGGTGCCGGTAGTGGGCGTGGTGCCGTATCTCCGGCTGGATCTGGACGATGAGGACAGTCTTGCCCCCCGTCTCGCCCGGGAACAGATGGCGGAGGGAAAACTGCTGGACGTGGCAGTTATCCGCCTGCCCCGCATTTCCAATTTTACTGATTTCAATGCGCTGGAACAGCGGGAGACCATTGGCCTGCGCTATGTAAAGTCCGCTGATGAGCTGGGAAATCCCGATCTGATTCTTCTGCCCGGAACGAAAAACACCATGGGGGATCTGGCATGGCTGCGTCAGAACGGGCTGGAGGCGCTCATCCAACGGCAGGCTGCCGGCGGAACTCCCGTGATCGGCATCTGCGGCGGATATCAGATGCTGGGCGAGACATTGAGCGATCCGGACGGTCTGGAGGAAGGCGGCGAAATGAGGGGAATCGGCCTTCTTCCGGGCAAAACTATATTCGAGAACCAGAAGGTGCGCACCCGGGTTACCGGCAGTGTCCTGAAGCTGTCCGGCTTTTTTGAGAGCCTTTCGGGCAGTCGGTTTGAAGGGTACGAAATTCACATGGGACGGACCCGGCTGACCGGGGGAGAACCTTTCGGAGAGCTTTCCAACGGGGGTACGGTCACTTCTGACGGCGCCGCCTGCGGAAACGTAATGGGAAGCTATGTCCACGGACTGTTTGACGAAGGGGACCTGGCTGTACGTTTGGAAGAACTGCTGCTAAAGAAGAAAGGAATTTCTTCTGTGGGCCATGCCGTCAGCTATGCCGAGCACAAGGAAAAACAGTATGACCTGCTGGCTGACGCCCTTCGGAAATCGCTGGATATGGATGAAATTTACCGGATTGTGGAAGAAGGAGCGGAGTAGTCCGCCTGGATATGGAACAAAGCATCCCTGCGGGAAAGCAACGCTTTCCCGCAGGGATGCTTTTCTGTTTTCCTCATGGGCCTTCCCGAAAAAGTTTCTTTTTGTCCTTGGTCGGACATATCTATGAGGTATACAGAAAAGACAGAGGGATGACAGAAATGACGATGAGCGACCTGAAACCCGGTGAAACCGGCAGGGTGATTGAAATCGGAACGGCCGGTGCACTCAAGCGCAGGCTGATTGATATGGGAATTACACCCGGCATCCTGGTAACGGTGCGCAGGACGGCACCGCTGGGAGATCCCATGGAGGTCACTTTGCGGGGATATGAGCTGTCCATCCGCAGGGAAGAGGCGAAACGTATTCTGGTGGAACGGGAGGCAAAACGGAATGGAGGAAAATAAAACTTCTTTTTTCAGCGGAAACCGGAATTCTCCGGTCAGGCTGGCTTTAGCGGGAAATCCCAACTGCGGAAAGACCACGCTGTTCAATGCCCTGACCGGTTCCAACCAATACGTGGGCAACTGGCCGGGCGTTACAGTGAGCCGCAAAACGGGGCGTTCCCTCTGGGGAAACAGTGAGCTGACGGATTTGCCGGGAATTTACTCCCTGTCCCCCTATTCCATGGAGGAGATCACGGCAAGAGACTATATTCTGGACGAAAATCCGGACGGTATCATCAACATCGTGGATGGTACCAATCTGGAACGGAATCTTTATCTGACGCTTCAGCTGATGGAACTGGGGAAGCCGGTGATCCTTGCGGTGAATATGATGGATGAAGTGGAGAAAAAGGGATGGAGGCTGGATTGCCGGGCCCTGTCGGACGCATTGGGCATACCGGCGATTCCCGTAACAGCCCGGAAGGGAGTCAATGTGAAGCACCTTCTGGAGACTGCCGAGCAGGCTTCCCGCCGGAAGATTCCGGCCCCGCCGCCCCGGTACGACAGTGCAGCGGAAGCGGCCAAAAGAGAGATCCTTTCTCTTCTGGAGTCTTGCGGTTCGCCGGCATCCCCCGCGGATTTCTGGGCCGGAAAGCTGTTGGAAGGGGATGCCGGAGCTCGGAAAAAATTCGGCTTTTCTCCCGGAGAACAAAAAAAGCTGGAGGAGGCCTGTTCCCGATACGAGAAAACCTCTCTCTACGGAGACCGGGAAACCATGCTGGCGGATTCCCGGTACCGGCTGATTGAGGCCGTGGCCCGAAAGTGTCTGAAGAAGGCGCCATCCGGCAGGGTGACTGTCACCGAGCGGATTGACCGGGTGGCCATGGGGCGGTTTACCGCGTTCCCACTCTTTCTGGCCTCCATGTTTCTGATGTTTTCCGTCACCTTCGGGCCGGTGGGAAAAGGGCTTTCTCTTGGGGTGCGGCTGATCTTTTCCCGGGGGATTATTCCGCTGGTCAGAAGCCTGCTGGACTGGGCGGACGCCCCCTTCTGGTGCTATGGGCTGCTTTTGGATGCGGTCATCGGAGGAGTTTCCGGGATCATCGTCTTTTTGCCGCAGGTGGCCTTGCTTTTTTTCTGCCTTTCCCTGCTGGAGGACAGCGGGTATATGGCACGCGCGGCCTTCCTCATGGATCGCCTGCTGGGGAAGATCGGCCTTTCCGGAAAGGCTTTCATTTCCATGCTTATGGGCTTCGGCTGCACAACCCCGGCCATTATGGCGGCGAGAACGCTGGAGCGGGAAAAAGACCGGAAGATGACCATGATGCTGCTCCCGTTTATGTCCTGTTCGGCCAGACTGCCCATTTATGCCGTGTTTGCGGGCGCGTTTTTCCCGGAGCATCAGGGGCTGACCGTCTTTTTGCTGTATCTGGGAGGAGCGGTTGTGGCCGTATTGCTGGGGGTGCTTTTGAAAGGTACTCTGTTCCGGGGGGACAGCGCTCCCTTTGTTATGGAGCTCCCCCCTTACCGGATGCCCCTGATCAGCTCTGTGGCCCTTCATGTATGGCAAAAGGTGAAAGGTTTTCTGATCAAGGCCGGAACCCTGATTTTTTCCATGAGCGTCGTAATCTGGGGCTTGCGGAATTTTGCCTTTCCTTTTCAGATCGCCGGCTCCCCGGAACAGAGTATGCTGGGAAGGCTGGGAGCCTTCTTTGCCCCTGCTCTTTCTCCGCTGGGCTTTGGAAGCTGGCAGGCTGCAGTTGCTCTTCTGACCGGACTTATTGCCAAGGAGTCGGTGGTCAGCACGCTGACCATTCTCTATGCTGCCGGAAATACGGCACTGCTCCCCGCGGCGCTGGAAAGCGTTTTTACCCCCGCTTCTGCGGCGGCGTTTCTTGTGTTTTGCCTGCTGTATATGCCCTGCATTTCGGCGTTTGCCACATTGGTGCGGGAAATGAACAGCTTGCGGTGGGCGGCGGGAACGGCTGCCCTTTCCACAGGTGCGGCATGGATTTGTTCCTTTTTGACCGGCCAGACCGGAAAATTGATTTGGGGAGATGCACGGGTGACGTCGGCCGCACTCCCTGCAGTGAGCGCGGGAGGCGGCGGAGGGGGAACCGGCACGGGTGCTGCATTTGTCTGCGTTGTACTGATTCTGGCAGCGGGAATTCTTTTTCTCAGGAGCGTTTGGGGTGCGTCCCGGGGAAGGTGCTGTCATGGCTGCGAAGGGTGCCGGATGGAGGGTCGCTGCCCCAGCCGGAAAGAATAAATGGGGCTTGCTTCCTAGACAAAAAATATCTCTTCATATGTCAAAAAATGTCCTTTTTTCCGGGCTTGATAATATTCATGGGATGGTGTATAATGCTGATACATGTGACATCATAGCCATTCCCCAATCGACGGGAAAACGGCCCTGCGAAAGCCCTTCGCCTTTGACAGCGGGGGCTTTTCGGAAAACGGCGGGAATTGATTTCAAAAGAAAGGATTTTTCTTCCTCTGGGGAGAAATTTGAGGTTAAACTAAATGAAGCTTGGCATGGTAGGCTTGCCTAATGTGGGAAAAAGCACCCTTTTCAATGCGATTACCAATGCGGGAGCGGAGAGCGCCAACTATCCCTTCTGCACCATTGAACCCAATGTGGGTGTGGTTTCGGTTCCGGATGAGAGGCTGGATAAGCTATACGAGATGTACCATCCCGCGAAGTTCACTCCTGCGGTGCTGGAATTTGTGGATATTGCCGGATTGGTAAAGGGCGCTTCCAAGGGCGAGGGCCTGGGAAACAAATTCCTGGCCGACATCCGGGAGGTGGACGCCATTGTTCATGTGGTACGCTGCTTTGAGGATGACAACATCATCCATGTGGATGGAAAAATCGGCCCCCGGCGGGATGTGGAAACCATCAATCTGGAGCTGATCTTCGCGGATCTGGAGCTGCTGGAGCGCCGGATTGACAAGACCCGGAAGCTGCTCAAATCTGACAAAAAGTATCAGACTGAGTTAGATATCGAGCTGAAGATCAAGGAGTGCCTGGAGGAGGGGAAATCCGCCCGTTCTCTGGAATTTTCCGAGGAAGACGCACCCTTTGTGAAATCCCTTCAGCTGCTGTCCTCCAAGCCGGTGATTTATGCCGCCAACATGAGTGAGGACGACTTTATCAACGGAATCGAAGAAAATCCCTTCTACCGCGAGGTGTGCGAGCTGGCGGAAGAGGAACGGGCTGCGGTTCTTCCCATCTGTGCGAAAATAGAAGAAGAAATTTCCGATATGTCCCCTGAGGATAAAGCGATGTTCCTTTCCGAGCTGAATCTCACCCAGTCCGGTCTGGACCGGATCATTAAGGAAGGCTATGCCCTTCTGGGGCTGATCTCCTTCCTCACATCGGGAACGGATGAGTGCCGGGCGTGGACCATTGTCAAGGGAACCAAGGCCCCACAGGCCGCCGGAAAAATTCATACGGATTTTGAGCGGGGATTTATCCGCGCGGAGGTAATCAGCTTCGATGATCTGATGGCCTGCGGCTCCATGGCGGCGGCGAAGGAAAAGGGACTCGTCCGGCTGGAAGGCAAGGAGTACGTCATGCGGGACGGTGATATTGTTCTTTTCCGCTTTAATGTATAATCCATATTCCGCAGAAAAATGAACCAAAGACTTTTCAGAAAACAAAATGATGAAAAAACCGCCTTTGCGTTAGATGCGAAGGCGGCAATTTACAGGAGGATACAGCAGTGAACATATTGGTAGTCGGGTGCGGCAAGGTAGGCGCGCGGCTGGCAAGCGCATTAAGCCGGGAGGGACACGACGTGTCCGTAGTGGATCGCTCGGAAGAAAATCTGGAGATGCTTTCCGATGATTACGCGGGTTTCAAAACCTGCGGAATTCCCATCGATCAGGATGTGCTGCGGCGCGCCGGCATTGAAAACTGCGACGCGCTGGCGGCGGTCAGTCAGGACGATAATGTGAATATTATGGTCAGCCAGCTGGCAAGGGAAATTTTTCATGTCAAGACCGTGCTGGCGCGGATTTATGACCCCGCGAGGGAGGATGTTTTCTCCCATTTCGGGCTTCATACAGTCTGCCCTACAAATCTGACCGTCGGAGCGGTTCGCTCCGCACTGGTGGAACAGGACAAGCCGCGGATTGTAAACATCGGTTCCCATACCCTCTCCTTTGCCACGGAGCCGGTGACGAAGGCGCTTGTGGGCGAGCTGGCCGGCGACATTGCTCTGGAGAGCAATCAGTCTCTGTATGCGATCGTTCACGAGGATTATTCTCTTGAGCTTTATCAGGGACAGAAAATCCGGCTTCTTTCCGGAGACAAGGTCATCATTTCCACGGTTGTGGACTGACGGGGAGGACAAGGAATATGAATATCGTTGTAGTCGGCGGTGGAAAGGTCGGATATTATCTGACGAAAACCCTGCTGGAGCATGGACACCATCCCACGGTTGTGGAAGCTTCCAAATCGGTCTGCGCCTTTCTGGCCAACGAGCTGGACGTGCCGATTATCTGCGGGGACGGCACAAGCATTGACGGTCTGGAACACGCCGGCGCCGGTCAGTGCGACGCACTGATCAGTGTGACAGGCAAGGATGAGAATAACCTCATCAGCTGCCAGCTGGCCAAAAAGCTGTTCCGCGTTCCCAAAACCATCGCCAAGGTGAACAATCCCAAAAACGCCGGAGTGATGAAACAGCTGGGAATCGACATTACCATCAGCAGCACGGACAACATTGCCCGTTTGCTGGAGCATGAAGTGGATACCTCTAAAATCAAGCAGCTGGTGGCGATTAACCAGGGCGAGGCTTCCATTAACGAAGTGATTCTCCCGGAGAATTATAAGCTTCACGGAAAGAAACTTTCGGAAATCAAGCTGCCCAACATGGCGGTTATCATTGCCGTCAGCCGGGGAGGAACAACGATCATCCCCCGCGGCGATACAGAATTGCACAGCGGCGACACCGTATTGTTTATGTCTAAAAACGACGCGATGCATCAGGTCAAGCTTTTGCTGAAGCTGGAAGACTGATTCTCGCAGTCGAACGGGAAGGGCAGCATGGAATTTTTCCATGCCGCCCTTCCCGTTTCCGGTTTGATGGGCAGAAAATCAGGCGATGAAAGCGGAAAAAATCAATTGTCACGGTTCTTTGCCGCTTTTTTCATAGTTTGTTCACTAAAACAGTCGGAAAGGGGCTATAATGTAATTATAAATTAGTTAAACCGTATTGTTTTATTCAAATATGAACATGGCCGGCACACCGGCCATCCGGGAAAGGATGATAAGAATGGCGTCAGAGAAAATCATGGTAGTTGACGACGATAAGAACATCTGCGAGCTTCTGCGGCTGTATCTGGAAAAAGAGGGGTACAATGTGATTCTGTGCAATGACGGGCAGGAGGCCGTAGTAAAGTTCAATGCGCTGAATCCGGATATGATGCTTTTGGACATCATGCTCCCTTCTTTGGACGGCTGGCAGGTCTGCCGTGAAATCCGGAAAAAGTCCAACGTTCCGATCATTATGCTTACTGCCAAGGGAGAGACCTTTGACAAGGTTCTGGGGCTGGAGCTGGGAGCCGACGATTATGTGGTCAAGCCCTTCGACACCAAGGAGGTTGTAGCCCGCATCAAGGCGGTGCTCCGCCGTATTTCCCAGACTTCCCAGACCGAAGAGGTGAAAGAAGTCGTGTATGACAAGCTGGTGGTCAACATGACACGTTACGAGCTGAAGGTGAACGGGAAGGTTATCGATACCCCTCCGAAAGAGCTGGAGCTGCTGTTCCATCTGGCTTCCAATCCCAACCGGGTCTATACCAGAGACCAGCTTTTGGACGAGGTATGGGGGTTTGAGTATTACGGGGATTCCCGCACCATCGACGTCCATGTAAAGCGGCTCCGCGAAAAGCTGGAAGGCGTTTCCGACAAGTGGGCGCTGAAAACGGTGTGGGGTGTAGGCTACAAATTTGAAGTGAAGGATCAGCCGGGCGCCGGGGATTCCAAAAACAACGCGTAATGCGGAAGCCCGAACCGCTGTTTGGTTCGGAGAACAGGTTTCCTGCATTCTGCAGAAATACGGGATATTCGAGGCGATTTCATTTTGGAGGAACAGACTTCTATGCAGAAGAGCATTTTTACCAAGTATTTTTCTGTCTGTGCTACGTTGGTGATTGTGAGCATTACCATATTGGGGGCCGTATTTCTGATTTTCGCCTCCCAGTATTTCAAGAATGACAAATATAAGCTGCTTCGTTCCAATGCGGAGCGGGCATCGACGATGCTGCAGCAATACTATCAAAATGATCTTTCGCTGAATCAGGAGCTGATGCGGAGCTATCTCTCCGCTCTGTCGGAAACGATTGATTCCACGTTTTTTGTCACCGATACAAACGGCACGACCCTTTACTGCACCGAAAGAAGGCCCTGCCCTCATACGGACAGTGCTGTTCCGGAGGATGTGATGAAGATCCTCCGCAAGCAGGGCGACTACAGCGAAATGGGAAAGCTGGGCGGCATATACGAAGACCGGTATTATACCATTGCGGTGCCGGTTACCGTAAATGGGGAGATCAGCGCCTATGTGTTTGTCTCTACCCATGCCACAAGCCAGCAGACCGGATTTTTAAATGAAATGCTTAAAATGTTCCTCATCTCGGCCGTGGCGGTTTTATCCATTGCCTTTATAGCCGTTTACTTTATCTCCATCCAGATGATAAAGCCCTTGCGCCAGATGTCCGCCGCTGCCCAGAAATTCGGGCGGGGAGAGTTTGACATCCGGCTGGAGGTGGAGAGCAATGATGAGATGGGCCAGCTGGCCATGGCGCTGAACAATATGGCCCAGTCCCTGTCCACCCTTGAGGTAACCCGCCGCAGCTTCGTAGCAAACATTTCCCATGAGCTGAAAACTCCCATGACGTCCATTTCCGGCTTCATTGACGGCATTCTGGACGGTACAATTCCGCCAGAGAAACAGACCTATTACCTGAGGATCGTGTCGGAGGAAACGAAGCGGCTGTCCCGTCTGGTGAAAACCATGCTGAACCTTTCACGGATTGAGGCGGGGGAGATGAGGGTCAACAAGACAAATCTGAACATTGTGGATACCATCTGTCAGACGGTATTTACCTTTGAACAGCAGATTGAGAAGAAGAATCTGGAAATCCGGGGGCTGGACCACGATAAGGTGATGATTGAGGCAGATCCTGACCTGATGCATCAGGTGGTCTACAACCTGACGGAAAACGCGGTCAAATTTGTCAATGAAGGCGGATATCTGGAATTTGGATTTTCCACCGACAACAATAAGACCTACATCAGCGTGAAAAACAGCGGTGCAGGACTGTCGAAGGAGGAAATTCCCAAGATTTTCGACCGGTTCTACAAGTCCGACAAATCCCGCGGACTGGACAAAAACGGTGTCGGACTGGGGCTCTATATCGTCCGCTCCATTGTCAGCCTTCACGGCGGGGAAATCATGGTCCGAAGCACTGAGGGAGAATTTGTGGAATTCATTTTCTCCATCCCCAATGGAAAGCAGCCGGGCAAGTTCAAAAAAAATTCATAATTATTTCTCAAGCTTTCAGAGTTCGTACATGGCATTCAAAAAAAGGGTGGATATAATAAAAGCATAAGTTTTCGCTGCGTGCGCTTTCCCTTTCGGCAGCGTTTCAGGAATCCTTCCGCGGAGGGAAGAATCATTCTGTTTTCGCAGCACGGCCCGCCGCGAAAAAACAGACGAATATAGGAGGCGTCAGCTCTATGATGGAAGATAACGAGAAAAATGAGTTCGAAAAAGAAGAGACTTCCGGCCAAAACGAAGAGAACCGGCAGTCCGTTCCTTACGAATATGAAGAGTCAGCCGGGGAATCCGCGACTGAGAATGTCCCTCCTTACCATGCACCGCAGGCCGGTGCACCCAAAGCCGATACCGGGTCTGCCGGTTTTCCGGACAGCACGTCCTATTCCGGTACTCAGCCGGCACAGCCGAACAATACCGTTCCTCCCTATGGCGTGAATCCGGGGGCCGGCAATGTTCCCGGAGGCCAGAATGGTTATTGGCAGGGGCAGCAGGTTCCGCCCCAGCAAACTCAGTGGACCTTCAATGACTACGGCCCCATCGGCGGCCAGAAACCGCCCAAGCCTCCGAAGCCTCCCAAGACAAAGGCCCCCAAAGAGAAAAAGCCCAAATCCCCGGGAAACGGCGGCGGGTTTAAGGTCCTTGCCATTGTGATGAGTGTCCTGTTTGTGCTTACCGCAGTGGGAATGGGCAGCTACATTGCTTATGATCTGACGCAGAAGCCCGAATCCAATCAGGCGGCGCAGTCTTCCGCATCCAGCCGGTTCCAGATCGAGGACAGCCCGGCCGTCCAGCCCGACAATCCCTCCAGCAGCCAGGCCGTAACCGGCCAGAAGCTGACGGGATCACAGATTTATGACGCGGTGGAGCCTGCGGTTGTAGGTGTAGTAGGCTATGTCAAGGCCAATACCGGCATGTATCAGGTGGCAAGCCAGGGCTCCGGGGTGGTGTTTACTGCCGACGGCTACATTGTCACCAACCGTCATGTAATTAAAAACGAAACCACAGATCAGAACTTCGAGAAAGTGGAAGTGATCCGTACCACCGGTGAAACATATGTGGCACAGGTGGTAGGCTCCGACAAGGAAACCGATCTGGCGGTTCTGAAGGTGGAAGGCTCCGGAATGACTACCGTCTCCTTCGGCGATTCCGACCAGCTGAAGGTGGGGGATCAGGCGTTTGTCATCGGCAATCCCAGCGGACTTGAATATGCGGGAAGTCTGGCAGGCGGCTATATCTCTGCGGTAAACCGCGAGGTATATATGCAGAGCATCGGGGCAAAGGTGGAACTGATTCAGACGGATGCCGCCATCAACCCCGGCAACTCGGGCGGTGCCCTGGTCAACGAATATGGCCAGCTGGTGGGAATCACCTCTGCCAAGCTGGTGGGTGAGGACTACGAGGGAATGGGCTTCGCCATTCCCATCAACAACGCCAAACCCATTATTGAATCGCTGATCAACAACGGCTATGTGGCAGGCAGGGTGCAGATCGGTCTGACCTATTCGCCGGTATCCAAGACACTGGCGGATCTGAACGGAATTCCGCAGGGACTGCGGGTGGTTTCCATCAATGAGGACTCGGACGCATTGGCCAAGGGGCTGCAGGTCGGCGACATTATCTATAAAATGGACGGAACCGAAGTGTACGATACCCCCGAAGTGAAAAAAGCGTTGCAAAATAAGAAACCGGGAGACACCATTGTCCTTTCCGTTTACCGGGTAGGTTTGGACGAGAAGGCACAGAAGTTGGAAATTACGGTTACCCTGAAGGAAAAGGTCTCTGTCGAGGAATAATTCCGACCGTTTGAAAAGACATGGAATCCGGCACATACAGCAGCAGGAGCCCGCGGCTTACAGCCGTGGGCTCCTGCTGCTATATCCCGGGGGAAACCGGGATACAGCCTTCTCTATCCCCAGCGGGCGGTATCCGCCGCCGGAAAGAGCGGGGCAATTTTACCGGTCTGCCGAAAGCACAGACGCCGCTTCATGGGAACCGTCCGCGGCTTTTTACAGCGGCAGGCAAGCCCGCATGAAAAGACGGGGAATGCCCGCCACCCCGCTCTGTTCACCGCCCGCGAATTTTTGGTGGTATCCATTTTTTACAGCGGCAGCGCCGCCTCTCTGTCCTATGGAAACCGCAAAGCGACATTTTGCGGATTGCGATAAGCGAAGACGAAGCATTCCGGATGGAAAGCTTCCTACCGGTTCTGCGGTATTCTTCCGCCTATCCTATCATATGCCGGACTTGGGAAACCGCCACCTGAGGAGGACAAAGGAACGCCGGAGGAAAAATGAAATCGGTGATGTTTTTGCGGGCGGAGGGGAAAAGAGAGAGAAAATAGAATTTGTCTGGGGCAAAAAAATTTTATGAGCGGCAGAATGGAAAAAGATGCAATTTTCCGTTTCGCTGTCCGGTTTCTGAAAGGGAAAGAAATTTTCCTCTCTTAGTTTTTTACCGTTTTGTAACAATTTGGAGAAATCCTTGACGTGCCCTACAAAATTTAGTAGAATGAGGATGGCAACCAATCGCTTCCATTGGCCTGCGGGGAACCGGAAATTCAGAGGACAGCCGGCACCGGCAGAACACTGCGGGGAAAAGGCGGCTGTTCGGCAATTCTTTTGTCCGGAAGAGGAAAACGCCTTCCAAATGGGCAGAATAGTGTAAAGCGTCTGAAAACGGGTCAAACAGCCGGCACCCATTTTGCCTCCGCCGGCAGGAAAGCGATGAACAGAAAAAGGATGACTGCTTTTATGATATTGATCTCCCCCTCGATTTTGTCCGCCGATTTTGCCAATTTGGAAAGGGATATCCGCCGGGTGGAAAATGCGGATATGCTCCACGTGGATATTATGGACGGGCATTTCGTTCCCAATCTTTCCATCGGCATTCCTGTGGTTCAATCCGTCCGCAAAGCAACAAAAATGTTTTTGGATGTCCATTTGATGATATCCGATCCTTTGACCTATGCGCCGCGCTTCGCCGAAGCAGGCGCTGATTTGTTGTGCTTTCATTATGAGGCGGTCAGCAATCCCGGGGTTGTGCTGGATGAGATTCGAAAATGCGGCGTAAAAGCGGGTATTTCCGTGAAGCCCGGTACCCCTGCGGAGGTTTTGGAGCCCTATATTGACAGGCTTGACCTGGTGCTTGTCATGACAGTGGAGCCCGGCTTCGGCGGACAGGCATTTCAGCCTGCCATGCTGGATAAAATCTGCCGGGTGAAGGAAATGGCGGAAGGGCGGAACCCCTCTCTGATGATTGAAGTGGACGGCGGGATTGTTCCCGAAACCGCCCGCCGCTGTGTGGATGCGGGAGCCAATGTGCTGGTGGCGGGCTCCTATGTGTTCGGCAGTTCCAATCCGGCGCAGGCGGTGGACAGTCTGCGGCTGTAGTTTCCTGCACGGCTTTCCTTCAGGCGAGGTACCGTTCGATGATCTGGGCCGCATCGTTGTGAATGAGCTCCCGGGCATGCTCCTGAATCAGGGATGACTGGATGGCTCCTTTTCCGATGTACCGGCCGTACTCGTTCAGAAGATGAGTAATTTGGTGATCCATTTTGAAATAAGTGTAAATCATGAGATAATATTTTTCTTCCATAAAGTAGAGAGAGCTTTTCAGAATGATGTGGCTGTACCGCTCATTCAGCGAACTGGCCAGAGCAGTCAGCGCCTCCAGCGTGTCGAAGGAAAAAATCAGAGGCGTGTCAAAGCTGGTGCGGTACTTTTTGGGGGACGAGGGACGGGTGCTGTCCAGCACATTTACGTAGAGGATGCATCCGCCGTCCGCATAGGGGAATGCTTCAATAAAGAGCTTCCCCTGGGTCAGGTCCATGTCCACCTCTTTCTTTATCTCATCAATCAGCTTCAGAATGACACGTTTGGTGTCCGGATTTTTGTAGTCCATTTCTTCGTAAGTCAGCTGGAAGCAATCCATATCTCCCTTGGACAGGACAATTTTAACCGTCTTATCGTCAAGCGGTTCAATCTTCAACCGTATCACTCCATCCCATCGTAAGCTCCGCAAATTTATCGCGGATATACTGCATTGTGCTTCCGCCTCCCCCTGACACCCGGGAATCCGGAGGCCCTACTACAGTATATTAATTTTATTGGCAAAAGCTACAATTCATGCCAGACAGATTTGAAACCTGCCGGAATTGCCGCGCCGGTTTTTTTGTTTCAGGAATGTCCCCCGGACTCCGTTTACCGGCTTGAAACAGAAAGGAATGGTCAAAACGATGAACACAGCGATGGCTCCTTCCGAGCCGGAGATTATTTTTAAAAAAGCCCCCCAAGTCGAATATCATTTTACGGATGTTCTGGTTACTCTGCTGGCGGCTGCGGTGATGCCCGTTTATCTGTACGGCCTGCAGGTTGTCTGGCTGTTGCTGACCGCTGCAGCCACCGCTCTGATTACGGAATACCTCTGTGTCCGTCTGAGGGGAAAGAAGAGCATTGACCGGAAGGATTATTCCTGCCTGGTTACCGCGCTGATTACCGTGCTTCTGCTTCCGGCCACCGCCCCCTGGTGGATGGCGATGACCAGTGTGCTGATTGCACTGGCAGTTGCCAAGCATCCCTTCGGGGGAACCGGGCATAATATTTTTAATCCCGCCGCGGCAGGGCTGGCGTTCTGTGCCATCTGCTGGCCGGAAATCGTGATGAAATACCCGGTTCCGTACTCCACTTACAATCCGTCAAAAATTCAGTATGCTTCCTCTCCCGCCAGCGTTCTGCGGGTGGGCGGTACTCCCAAAATTGATTTGTTCGATATCCTTCTGGGAAAATATGCGGGGCCCATGGGGGCTACCTGTATGATTGTTCTGGTTTGCTGTCTGCTCTACCTTCTTTTCCGAAAAAAGGCGTCTCTCCCCATTGTGCTGGCTTCTCTGGCAGTGGTGGGAGGATGGGCGTTTTTCTTCCCCCGCGTGGTTACCGGGGAGATCGCGTCCCTGACCTTTGAGCTTTCCTCCGGCGCGTTTTTGTTCGGTATCATCTTCCTGGCCAATGATCCCGCCACAATGCCCCATTCCCGGGGCGGGCAGCTGTTTTACGGCATTCTCATCGGTGCTGCCGTGATTGCCCTGAGGGTATACGGGGTTATGGATCTGGAGTTTGTTTATGCCATCCTGCTGGCCAATGTTTTTGCCAGTTCCTGTGACCAATATGCTGCATGGATCGGGAAAAAATGGAGAAAGCTGACCCGGAGAAAACCGGAAAAAGCGGCTTTTTCAGCCGGAGAGCCGGCAATGTCCGGAACGGCGGGAGGAAAAAGCCATGCGTAGAACCTTTTATCAGAAGTACCGGAGATTTCTGGAACCGATGGACGGTCTGCTTCTGCAGAACCCTGTTCTGGAGCGGGGGCTGGTGCTTGCCCCGGTGATCGTGGCCAGCTATAACTGCCAATACTCCCTGCTGCTGGGACTGTCCTTCGTTCTGATTACCTTTGCGACGGTTTTGATTTCCTCGTTTATTCCGAAGAAAATCCCCTACACGATTCGTATTATATTATATACGCTGATTGCCTGCGGCGTTTTTGTGCCCACGGCGATGCTGATGGACCGGCTCTTTCCGGACACTCTGTTTAAAGTGGGAATATTCCTTCCTCTGCTGGTGGCAAACTCCCTGATCGTTGTGAAAAGTGAATCCAGATTTCACAAGCAGAAGAGGGGACGGATGATCCTGGATCTTTTCTGCAATACGCTGGGCTTTTTGTGGGTCATTGTTCTGGTGGGGTTCCTGCGGGAATGGATTGGCAGCGGTTCGCTGTTCGGCAACCCGGTTCCCGGAATGTTTACCGTTCCGGCGGTGCTGATGCCCTTCTCCGGATTTATCATCGTGGGCTTCCTGGCCGCTTTGGTAAAACGGCTGCGGTATTTGGCGGAAACCCCCTCCAAACGCCGGCATAAGTCCGAAGCGGATTCCATGGAATAGCGGAAAGGAAGGAAACTCATGAATGAATTTGTCCAGATGACGCTTTCCTTTCTGAAGGAAATGTTTACCTATGCGGTCATTGCGATCTTTCTGGAAAATACGATTTTTTCCAGGGCCATCGGCACCTCCACCGCCCTGTTTTCGGTACGCAAGCAGTACAATGTGTTCCTGTTCGGAACGATTATGACTTTGATTATTACCGCCTCTTCTGTAATCACCTATTTTGTCCAGCCACTGATTAAGGATTTGAGCTACTCCTACTACATCACCCCTGCGGTTTATGTGGCAATTATCGGGCTTGTTTATGTAGTGGCTCTGCTCTTTACCTCTAACGTGATTCAAAAGCGCAGGCAGGAAATCCTATCCATTATCCATGTATCCGCCTTCAACTGTGCGGTTCTGGGAGCGCTTTTGCTGGCCTCCAATATGACGGGGATTACCTTTGCAGGTTTTCTGGGATTTGGAATCGGTACGGGGCTGGGCTTCACACTGGCCACCTTTTTTGTCCGGCTGGCCTACAAGCAGCTCTCCAGCGAGGAGGTTCCCCCCAGCTTTCGCGGGTTCCCCATTACGCTGATCTATATCGGAATCGTTTCGCTGGCGGTATATGGGCTGATCGGGCATGAACTTCCGTTTTAGAAGCCGGGCGCTTTCGGAAAAAGATGCCGAAAAATTTGGCAGTGTGCAGCAGTTCTGATTCCTTCTGCTGTCAGGCAGAAATTGAATTATTTTAGCCGGGAGTGAGACAAAGTGGCAAAACCAAGGAAAGTAATCCGCACAAAGCGCATATATAAGAGAAGGACACGCCATAAAGCGGTGGGAACCATTCTGTTCATCGTTTTGCTGGTTTTGCTGGTCGGTCTAGGCTACATTGTCAGCAAAGAGTAGGCCAAACGGTTCGGGGGAGGCGCGCAGATTTCTTCTGCAGCGGAGAGCTCGAAGCCGGAAAGTACGGCGTCCGGAAGCGGTTCGGCGGAAAGCGTTCCGGTTTCTTCCGAAGTGGTGAGCTCACAGCCCGCGGAAGGCCCCGTGCTGAAGGGAACGCTGATGTCCATGGAGGACATGAAAAAAACCGGGGATGCGCTCGCGGCCTATATGCAGAATCTGAAGGCGGAAGGGTATACTGCCGTATATGTGACGCTGAAGGATGAAAGCGGTGTGATTTCCTATTCCACCGCCAACGAAATGGCGCTGAAGTACGGGGCTGTCAGTAAAGAACCGGTGGATCTGGATGGGATCGTGGCGGCGGCGCAGTCGGCAGGACTTGCCCCGGTCGCACGGATTAGTGCGCTGAAGGACCCGCTGGCCGCCCATGTAAAGAATGGGAATTCCTACGGTTACAACAACAGTCCGGACGTCAACTGGCTGGACGATTCCCCCAAGAATGGCGGAAAGGCATGGCTGAATCCCTATATGGAAAATGCCCGCAAGTATATTGCGGACCTCTGTAAAGAGGCTTCTGCCAAGGGCTTTCAGACAATTGTTCTGGAAAACGTCACCTTCCCTCTGAAAAACACCAGTCAGATGGGGACGCTCAACGAATTTACCACGAGGGATCAGATTCTCGGCCGGCTGGTCAGCGAGGCGCAGACTGCGGCGGGCGACGCCAGGGTGTTTGCCGCTTTTGATGTGCGGATGCTGGCAGAACAGGGACCGAATTACATTCTTGCCCTCGGCAGGAATCTGGCCCCTGTGATGGATCAGGAAGCGGCCGAGGCAAAGCGGCAGGCGATCGGCCAGAAGGTTGAGTCCGGTTCCGGCGAATTTACCGCCCGGCAGGTGCTTTCCTACATGATCGACCGGTTCGTGCAGGACGGCGGCGAGCTGCTGCCCCTGATCCCGCAGAACAGCAGGGAAACCGCAGCCGCTGTTCTGGCGGAAAAGAAAATGGAAGAATCTATTTTATTCTAGGCAGGAATGCCGTGGGTATTATTTTAGCAGATGAGGAGTGGACGCAATGTTGGAATTGGATCTCTATAAAACATGGAGAAGGACAGAGCTGGACGATGAGGACCTCAGCGCCGAGCTGGCTGCCATTGACGGCGATCTGGATGCGATCAAGGATCGCTTTTACCGTGAACTGGAGTTTGGTACCGGAGGACTGCGCGGCGTAATCGGGGCGGGAACCAACCGGATGAACGTTTATACCGTCAGAAAGGCGACACAGGGGCTGGCGGATTATCTGCTGAGCCAGAATGAGTCTCCGAGTGTGGCCATCAGCTACGATTCCCGGATCAAATCCGACGTGTTTGCCCGGGAAACCGCGGCGGTCATGGCCGCCAACGGAATCAAGGCATATCTCTACGATCATCTGATGCCTACCCCCGCGCTGTCCTTTGCTGTTCGTGAAATGGGCTGCGATGCGGGCGTTATGGTTACCGCCTCCCACAACCCGGCCAAGTACAACGGCTATAAAGTCTACGGCTCAGATGGCTGCCAGCTGACTCTGGATGCGGCCAACGCCGTACTGGAGCGGATTAACCAGGTGGACATTTTCCACGGCGTGAAGCGCGTCGATTTTCATGCGGCGCTGAAAGATGAGTCCATCGAGTATCTGAAGCCCTCCGTTGAGGAACACTTTTTACAGAATGTCCGGGCACAGGCTCTGGATCGGGAAGCCTGCGCCAAAGCGGGGCTCAAGGTGGTATACACTCCCCTCAACGGAACAGGAAATCTGCCGGTGCGGAAGATTCTGGCCATGTCCGGGGTGGAGCACGTAACCGTTGTCCCCGAACAGGAAAAGCCGGACGGTACATTCAAAACATGTCCCTTCCCGAATCCCGAAATTTCCGAGGCCCTGAATCTGGGACTGAAGCTTTCCGAAACCGTAAAGCCTGACCTGCTGCTGGCTACCGACCCCGACTGCGACCGGGTGGGTATTGCTGTGCCGGATGCGGAAGGCAGGTATGTATTGGTAACCGGAAATGAAGTGGGAGCGCTGCTGCTGGAGTATATCTGCAAAATGCGTACTGAAATGGGCACCATGCCCAAGAATCCCATTGCCGTAAAAACCATTGTGACTACCGAACTGGCTTCTAAAATTGCCGCCGATTACGGGGTCACCATCATTGATGTGCTCACCGGATTTAAATTTATCGGGGAACAGATTCATTATCTGGAGGAAAAAGGCGAAGAAAGCCGATACATTTTCGGCTTTGAAGAGAGCTACGGTTATCTTGCCGGAACCTATGTCCGGGATAAGGACGCGGTCGTGGCGTCGATGCTGATTTGTGAAATGGCTGCCCACTACAAACTGGAAGGGGTATCCGTTCTTGAGGCGCTGAACCGCATTTATGAGAAATACGGCATCTACATTCACCAGCAGGAGAGCTTCACCTGTGAGGGCGCTTCCGGCATGGAGCATATGAAGGAGATCATGAACGGCCTGCGGGAAAACACTCCCGCAGAGCTGGCAGGTGCAGCGGTGGTTCGGTTCAGCGATTATCTGGCAGGGAAAACACGCTGCCGGGAAAGCGGCAAAGAGGAGAACATTGATCTTCCCAAATCGGATGTGGTGTCGTTTACACTGGAAAACGGCGCCAGCGTGGTATTGCGTCCGTCCGGAACAGAGCCGAAGATTAAAGCATACTATACGGCCGCAGACAAGTCCAGGGAAAGCGCGCTGGCATTTTTGGACGTATTGAAGGCTGACTTTAAAAAGACCATTGGGTTTTAAAACCGTACCTTCGATGAAGTGAAACCGGGAATCATCTTCCAGGAATCCACGGGAACACCGGTACAGAAATGGGGATGTAGCTGAATGACGCACAACCGGAACAGCGTTCTGGAAAAGATTTTACTCTTTTTCGTCGTAACGGCCTGCTGTTTTTCTCTGGCGGGCTGTAACGACCGGAAAAAGGTCGAGCAGTACAACAAGGACTTTTCTGCCGCCATAGGTCAGATTACGTCGGCGTCTGCCCAGATGACAGACGCGGTAAACAAGATTTCCGCCGAATTCAGCGAGGAGAACCGTCAGGCCGTGCTGAAGGCGGTGGAGGACATGAAGGCGGGATATCATGCTTTGGCGGCACTGGAAGCACCCCGGAAATATGCGGATGTGCAGGCCATTTTCAAAGAGTCCTCCGACCTGTTCGATCAGGCCGCCCAGATTTATACCGAGGAATTTACCAAGGTGACGCTGGAAACCTTTGATGAAAAGTTTGTGGAACGGCTGAAAAAGGGCGACGAGATGTTCTCAAAAGCATATCAGCGCCTTTCCGACGGGTTTGTCCGGGGGCAGGAGATCAATGAGGGAAAGAACTGAAAGAGCCTCCATTTTTGCCGCAGGAAAATATTTCGGTAATTTTCGGAAGAGAAAAATAATTGTTGCATTTTGATTTGGTTTATGATACAATATCAAAATGTAAGACTAGTCAGGACTGGTATAAAACTTGGGATTTGAAAGAGGTGAACGAGAATGAAACAAGGGATTCATCCAAACTATGAACAGACCACAATTAGATGCGCTTGCGGAGAGGTGATTGAAACCGGCTCCACCAAGAAAGATATAAAGGTCGAAGTTTGCTCCAAATGTCATCCGTTTTTCACTGGCCGTCAGAAGCTGAACGATACGGGCGGACGTGTTGACAGATTTAAAAAGCGTTTTGGCATGTAATTTATCTTTTGCGCTGAAAAAGCGATGCAGATATCTGCATCGCTTTTCGTTTGTGAGATGGGGAATGAAGATATCCGGAGGGAAAGGTCGTTTGTATCTGTGAACCGGAAGGCAGAATGCGGAGAAAGGCGTGAAACGGATGGAATATCAGACGGTGCGGGAATATGCTTCGGATGAGTATATTGAACGGAAGTCCCGGTTTATCGGCCACATTGCCCCGGCGAAAACAGAACAGGAAGCGTTGGAATTCGTTGCGCGGATTTCCAAAGAGCATCATGACGCCACCCACAATGTGTATGCCTATCTGCTTCGGGAGGGGAACCTTTCCCGATGTTCCGACAACGGGGAACCCCAGGGAACGGCAGGAGTGCCTGTGCTGGAGGTACTTCGGAAAGAGGGACTGACCGACGTGTGTGCGGTGGTTACCCGGTATTTCGGCGGGATTCTGCTGGGAACCGGAGGCCTGGTGCGCGCCTATTCTCACAGCGCCAAGATTGCAGTGGATGCGGCGCACATCATGCATATGTCCCCCTGCTCGGAAATTTCGGTGACCTGTGATTATTCCTTTTACGGAAAGCTCACCTACATGCTGCCCGACTTTGGAACGGAAACCCTTGCCAGCGATTTTGCCGAGGCCGTTTCGCTCCGGCTGCTGATTCGTTCGGACCGGCTGGAGGGCTTCCGCAAGGCCCTGACCGAGCTTTCGGGCGGACGGGTGGAACCGCTTCTGCTTGGGGAGCGGTTTGAAGATATGCCCTGAACGCTGTACGTTAAAACCCAAGGAAGCCCCTCCGATAAATATTTGTCGAAAAAGAAAAAAGGGATTTTTGCACTTTTCTTGTATTTATATTATTGATTGCAAATCAGCTGCTTTGCGGCTTTTCATTTTTATAAATAAATTGGAAGGGGGGACCCGCTGTGGCGGCCATTCGCGAACAGTATGAAGAACTGGAAGGGCAGATTCTTTCCCCGCGGGCCTGTCTTTCCCGGAATACAAAGGGCCGTGTGAATCCCAGTACCCCCTGTGATATCCGGACGGAGTTCCAGCGGGACCGGGACAGGATCATCCACTGCAACTCCTTCCGCAGACTCAAGCACAAGACGCAGGTGTTCCTTTCTCCCCAGGGTGACCATTACCGCACCCGCCTGACCCATACATTGGAGGTTTCCCAGATTGCCCGCACCATTGCCCGGGCACTCCGGCTCAATGAGGATCTGACCGAGGCAATCGCCTTGGGACATGATCTGGGCCATACGCCCTTTGGACATGCCGGCGAACGGGCCTTGAATGAAATCCGGGAGCATGGGTTTCTGCATAATTACCAAAGCGTCCGGGTGGTGGATCACATTGAGCGGGACGGCAAGGGCCTGAATCTGACCTATGAGGTCAAAAACGGAATCGCCTGTCACTCCGATCACATTCCGGAAGCTGCCACGCTGGAAGGGCGGGTTGTGCGGATTTCGGACAAGGTAGCCTACATCAATCATGACATTGAGGACGCAGTCCGGGCAGGAGTGCTTCGGGAAAGCCAACTGCCCTATGACTGCATTTATATTCTCGGACGAACCAAAAGCGACCGGATTACTACGATTATCAAGTCCATTGTGGAAAATTCCGGAGAGGACATCCGCATGGCAGAGGAGGTCTGGCAGGCCCATGGCCGCCTGAAGCAGTTTATGTTCGACGAGGTCTACACCAACCCCGTCGCCAAGAGCGAAGAGGGAAAGGCAGAGGGAATTGTACAGACCCTGTACCGTCACTTTTTAAAGCGGCCGGAAGCCCTGCCGGATTTTTACAGGGGCATCATTGACCGGTTCGGTCTGGAAAATGCCGTCTGCGATTATGTGGCCGGTATGACGGATCAGTTTGCCGTGGAACTGTACAAGGAGCTCTACGTTCCGAAATTCTGGAGCAGTACGCTGTAACCGGCGGAACAGATTCTGAAAGGAGGCGAGACGGATGATTCCCCGCAGTTTTATTCAACAGCTGGTGCAGAAATGCGATATTGAGGAAATCGTGTCGTCTTACGTCACCGTGAAACGGGCCGGGCGGAATATCAAAGCGCTCTGCCCCTTCCATTCCGAAAAGACACCCTCCTTTGTGATTTATCCGGACAACCAGTCTTTTTTTTGCTTTGGCTGCGGAGCCGGCGGAGATGTCATCAGCTTTATCATGCGGGCAGAAAATCTGGATTATCCCGAAGCTGTCCGCTTTCTGGCCAAACGGGCGGGCATGGAGGTGCCGGAGGATGGAAACGATGATGCGGGTCAGCTGAAGGCCCGGGTTCTCCAGATTAACCGGGAGACTGCCCTTTTCTTTCATAAATGTCTGAAGCTGCCTGCCGGGGAGAAAGGGTACGAATATCTTCACGGCAAGCGGGGACTTTCCGATAAGGTCATTACCGCTTACGGGCTGGGGTATGCACCCGATTCCTGGAACGCGCTGAGGGATTATCTCCGGAAAAAGGGCTTCACCGAGGAAGAGATGTATGCCGCCGCCGTGGTGGCGAAAGGGAAAACCGGCCGGTATTACGACCAGTTCCGGAACAGGGTCATGTTTCCCATCATTGATTTGCGGGGGAATGTTATCGGCTTCGGCGGGCGGGTGCTGGACGACAGCAAGCCCAAATACCTTAACTCGCCGGATACTCCGGTCTTCAAGAAGAGCCGCAACCTCTTTTCCCTTAATTTTGCGAAAAATGAAATCAAAGACACCTTGATTCTGGCCGAGGGGTATATGGACGTCATTTCCATCTATGCGGCGGGTTTTCCCAATGTGGTCGCCACGCTTGGAACGGCGCTGACCGAAGAGCAGGCCCGCCTCATGTCTAAATACGCCAAGGAAATTGTGATTTCATACGATTCCGACGGCCCGGGGCAGGCCGCCACCCACCGTGCCATCAATCTCCTGTCCGAAGCGGGTCTGACCGCCAAAGTGCTCCATATGGAAGGGGCCAAGGACCCGGATGAATACATTAAAAAGTTCGGCGCCACCCGGTTTCAGCTGTTGATCGAAGGAGCCTCAGATGTGATCGAGCATGAACTTTCCGGGCTGCGGGCGAAATGCGATCTGGAGACCTCGGAGGGGAAAATTGAGTATCTGAAACGGGCGGTAAATATTCTTTCGGATCTCCGCAATCCACTGGAGCGGGAAGTCTATGCCGCCAATGTGGCACGGGATACCGGCATCGCGGCGGATGTCGTAATCAGTCAGACAACGGCGCTGGCCCGAAAAAAAGCGAAGGATCTGGAGAAAAAGGAATGGCGGGATATTGAGCTGAACAAATCTGTGATGCAGGACAGAATAAATCCCGAAAAGCCGCAAAACCTAAAGGAAGCGCAGGCAGAGGAAGGAATCATTGCGTTTTTGCTTAAAAATCCAGATTATTACGACTATTTGCTGTCGAAACTAAAAACAGAGGATTTTGTCACATCCTTTAATAAAAAGGTACTTACCGTGATGATCGCGCTGAAAGAGGAAGAAACAGAGGTAACACTTCCGGTTCTGGCTCAGATGCTCCCCCAGGACGAGGTCAAGGGCGTGGCCGCCATTCTGGCAAGAAATCATGAGGTGCTCATTACAAAAGAAATGCTGGACGCTTATATAGACATCCTGCTGTCGCATAAAAATAGATTGAAACCCGATGAAATCCGTTCGGCGGATCCTTTGGAGATTGAGAGGTACCGACGGAAGCTGATGGAAAAAAAGTGACGCAGGAAAATGAATGCTTGGGGGAAGGCCTCCAGGCTTAAAAAATGGTGAAAGCGGCTAAAAAACCGCCCGGATTGTCTGCCAAAGCCTTTGGAAGTGGGCAGCGCTGCCGGGAAAAGCCGGGTACAATACCGAGAGGAGAATACTATGGGCAACACGGAAAGAAGATCGGCGGTAGCCGAATTGCTGGAATTGGGGAAGGCAAAGGGAAAAGTCACAACCCAGGAAATCAACGACGCCATTGAAGAGCTCGACTTTGATATGGAGCAGATGGATAAACTCTATGAGCAGCTGGAAGCCAATAATATTGAAGTGATCGAGGACTTTACCCCCGACGTTGATCTGGTGTTTGAGGAAGACGCCGCCAGCGTGGAAACACAGCTTCAGGCGGAGGGCGTGGCAATTGACGACCCTGTGAAGGTATATCTGAAGGAGATCGGACGGGTGCCGCTTCTTTCCGCTGACGAGGAAATCGGTCTGGCAACCCGGATGGGGCAGGGCGATATCGCCGCCAGAAAGCGCCTTTCCGAAGCCAATCTGAGACTTGTAGTCAGCATTGCCAAGCGCTATGTGGGACGTGGAATGCAGTTTCTGGATTTGATTCAGGAGGGCAACCTGGGACTTATCAAGGCTGTGGAAAAGTTCGACTACACGAAAGGCTTTAAATTTTCCACCTATGCCACATGGTGGATCCGTCAGGCAATTACCCGGGCCATTGCCGACCAGGCGAGAACCATCCGGATTCCGGTGCATATGGTAGAGACCATCAACAAGGTGAAGAAGGTTTCCAGTCAGCTCCTTCATAAGAACGGGCATGAGCCCAGTGCCGAAGAGGTGGCCTATGAGCTGGATATGCCGGTGGATAAGGTAAGGGAAATTATCCGTGTGGCACAGGAGCCCGTATCGTTGGAAACCCCTATCGGCGAAGAGGAAGACAGCCATCTGGGTGACTTTATCCCCGATGATGAGGCACTTGCACCGGATGATGCCGCATCCCACATCCTGCTGAAAGAACAGCTTTCCGGGGTGCTCTCCACGCTGACCGACCGGGAGGAAAAGGTTCTCCGGCTCCGCTTCGGACTGGAGGATGGCCGTTCCCGTACTCTGGAAGAGGTTGGTAAGGAATTTAACGTTACCCGTGAGCGGATTCGGCAGATCGAGGCCAAGGCACTTCGGAAGCTCCGCCATCCCAGCCGGAGCAAAAAGCTGAAGGACTTTTTGGATTGATGTTCCGCAGCTTGACTTTTTCCCTTTGAGATGTTATACTAAATTAGTATAAATAGACAGCCGGATTTTCGGCGGAAGAAAGGGAAAGTCATGCATATTACGTTGGAGTCGGACTACGCGGTGCGGATTGTAATCTATCTGGCAAGGCAGGAAAAGCGTGTCGACGCAAATACGATTTCGGAAAATACCGGTGTGTCCCTGCGGTTTGCCCTGAAAATTCTGCGGAATCTGGTAGCCTGCGGAATCGCAAAGTCCTTTAAAGGGACACAGGGCGGATATGAGCTGAACAAAGCTCCGTCGGAAATTACCCTGAAGGAGCTTCTGGAAGCGGTGGAAGGCGAGTATGTTTTCAGCCGGTGCCTTGGCGGAACCGAATGCACCAACCCCAACAGCCCCACCTGCAAAGTGCGGAGGGTATTCAACGACATCACGTTAACTGTCCGCCAAAAGCTGGATACGGTCACCGTTGATCAGCTTTTGTGATAAGGATTCGGAAAAGAATGCAGCGGATTAATGAGCCATTGCTGCTATGAATCATGGGAAAATGAGAATCAGACAAAATACATACGAAAGCGGGATTGCCGGCCGGCAATCCCGCTTTCGTTTTGGCCCGGAGAGAATCAGTATTTGGCCTTCGGCCCCTTTGCGGCATAGTCAGTACCTTCCTTGGGGGGGCTTGAAAAAAGCTCCCGGATTCCCACAAGCAGAATAAAAACGGCAAACAGCCGGGAAAGCCACTCATTTGTCAGGGAGGAGGCAATCCAGACACCTGAAAAGACGCCCAGAAGTCCGCCCGCAACCGAAGGCCAGACCGCGGGAAATACAATGAGTTTATGGCGGATATGGAAGATGAGGGAGATGACCGCGATGGGCAGGAAGAAGATGAGATTCACCAGCTGGGCGGAGAGCTGGGGCATGGCAGCCACGGCGGTAAGATAGAGCAGCAGGACAAACCCGCCGCCAATTCCAAGGGAAGCGCATACGCCGGACAACAGTCCTATGACGGCAAGCAGAATCCATTCCATCATCGTATCAGTATCCTTACCGCAGACAGTATCATAATGATTCCGAATATTTTTTTGAGCACCCTGTTGTTCAGCTTCATCAGAAGGAACGAGCCGCCTACCGCTCCGGCGGCGCCGAGAGGGATGACCGTCAGCAGCTGCCGCCAGTCTGCGGAAACTCCTCCGAGCAGGTACATGGCTGTACTGACCAGCGACAGGGGGAGAATGACGGCAATGGAAGTGGCGTGGGCCTTTTTGGGCTCAAGATCTTGGGATTCCAGCATGGGCACTACCAAAAGACCGCCTCCCGCTCCGAAAATTCCGTTCAGAATTCCCGCGATGAATCCGAAAATTCCATATTTTACTGTCTTTTTCATTGGGAGGGCCTCCTGTTTCCGGCGAAATGTAAATCTGCGCAAAAAAGCCGCCATATCTGTAGTATGGCGGCTTTTTCAAAAATTATGTGGGGCTACAGGAGGCCGAGCAGCTTTTTCACTGCCCAGCTGGCCAGCAGATATCCGGCAACCGGCGGGCAGAAGCTGATGCTGGCGGGGGGATGTCTCCCATTGGAGTCTTGCATGGTGACGATCCGGGGCTCCTCGACGGAATAGACCACATCCTGTCCGGAAAGGCCCCGCCGTTTCAGTTCGCGGCGCATGACCCGCGCCAGTCCGCAGCCGCAGCCGGCAGTATCCTCAATTTTTCCCAGCCGGAACAGAGAGGGGTCCATCCGGTTTCCTGTTCCCAGACACTGTACCAGCGGAATCCCCCGGCTCCGGCATTCCGCCGCCAGATGCAGCTTGGCGGTCACAGTGTCGATGGCGTCAATCACCAGATCGGGTTCCAGAGAAAAGAAAGCGTCTTTGGTCTCTTCGCCGTAAAACGCGGGAAGCAATACGAGCTGCAGGCGGGGATTGACAGCCAGCAGTCTCTGACGGGCAGCATCTGTTTTCGCCATGCCCACCGTCTCTGATGTGGCAAACAGCTGGCGGTTCACATTTGTGACGTCCACCGTATCATGATCCATCAGGATCAGCCGCCCTACGCCGCAGCGTGCCAGTGCCTCTGCGCAGGAGCCGCCTACGCCCCCCAGTCCGATCACGGCCACGGATGCGTTCTGGAGCGCCGTCATGCCCTCCGGTCCTATCAGGGCGGCAGTTCGGGTTGTATAATCGTCCATAGGACAGTCCTTCCTTTCGGCAGTTATGGAAAAGCTCCGGAGTAAGGCGGCACCTGAAAATGATCCGGCTTCCGGCATGACGGGGTGCCACCTGAAAAAACCCTTCCGTCAGGACGGAAGGGAATCAAAATCGAATCTGCGGCATAGGATAGGGCAGAACGATACTGCTTCGGCAAGGCGGATATTTTTTAACATTCCGCCCAAAAGGAAAAACGCTAAAAAATATCCGCCTTGAAGTCGCACGGTATACTAAAACCCGCTTACAGCAGGTGGGCACCTCCTTCTGCGTTTGAGCTCCCAGCATCCGTAAAAACGGGAGGTCTGCATTCCCGGCAGAAGAGTCCGGTTCCCTAGTATACAAATATTTGTGGATTTTATATGACCCCGTGCTAACTAACAAGGCAGAATGATATTATTCTACCACACTTTTTGAATTTTACAAGTAGTTCAAATGAGGAAAATTATTCATCCTCGTCGTCAAACATATTGGAGAGTTTTTCAAGAAAGATGTTGCCGACTCTTTCGTATTCTTCGTCATCGTCGATGGTAACCATCAGTTCCTCGTCATTTTCGTCCATTTGACTTTTGAGGATAATCAGCTCGCCGTCATCGTTTACCATGTCTTCGGGATTCTCATAATAGGGGATCAAAGCAAAATAACGGTCATCATCCAGTTCCATTACGTCAAGGAGTTCGAAAGTCTGCTCCACACCTTCCTCGTCTACAAGGGTATAGATGTCAGGATTAAAGTCCAGCTCCTCTTGATTATTATCTGCCATGAATGGTTGCTCCTTTCAAAATCCTTAATTGCACAGTTTGATTGTACCCATTTTTTTATAAAAAGTCAACGTCCTGCCATGATTTTAGAGAAAAAACCCTGGGCCGGTGAATTGCATTATTTTGTTAATGCATATTTCACAAAAAGTTAAAATAAATATTTTAAAAACTATTGACATAACCGACGGAACATGATATATTATAGACAGATGATAAACCACATCCTATCAGAAAGAAGGTGTTCCCGATGTGCTCTGAAGATCCAATCGGCCAGTTTTGTATGAAGAGACCATGCGGGAGTGCGGACTAATTCTTATCAGTACAGCAGCTGCTCCGCTTGCCGGAGTAAGGGTATCAACGAAAAACTTTTCGAGTTTTGAGATTGGTTCGTACGAATAAAATCGATTTGCTGTTACGGTTTATCAGTCTGAAATAGCAAGTATCCGATTAAGCATGGAAAGGACTTTATCTATTTTAAAAAGCAACAGCTTTATATAGAGCATGGTTCTCTTCATACGGTAAACAATGGCTGTCGGCAGCGTTTCTGGAAGCAATCACGAATATACCTTGAAACAACAGTAATTCCGGTGCGATCAGCGCAAAAAAGCCGCCGAAACGGTGAGCTCGATTAAGCAGAATTCAAACCAGTGTTTTACGAAAGGGATACTCCGATGTTTTAGTGAAAGGCGCAGGTCCGATAAACCATAGGATATCACAATCATCTTTGAATCAGGTGAATCCGATGTATTAAAAAGGGCTCTCTCAATAAACAGGAAAGTGTGAGTCCAATGAAATAAGTCAGTCAGCTTCCCGAATCTTTGATAAAAAGGTGAGACCAATGTACTAGATCATTTGAGGTTTAGTTTGCGGTGAAGGAAGTAATGTCTATGATTGCGTTGAGATTAGGGAGACATACGAGCAAAGAATAAACGGATTGGAGTGAGACCACCCAACTAGTTATTTTCGCATCAAATGTCCGTCACTAACAGATAAGATCATGGGTGTGACAATCAGTATTAAAACAGAATTCAAAAGGAGCCGCGCTTTGCGCGGCTCCTTAGTCTGTTCAACAGACTGTTCGGATTTTTCTCCTGTTTTGGAAAGTTTTTTAGACGGAATCGACAAACAAAAATGTTTGTCGATTTTTTTATTTTTCCTTTCCATTTTGACACTTCCTATTGACAAAGCCAGTTTCACACTATATAATGATTGATATTGAATTTGAAGCACAATATATTGTGGTGTGCATTGAGATCCTGCCGACGATAGGGCAAGGATACCGGAAATACGGACGTTTGCTGTCCGTTTTACAAAAAAGGAGGACGTCATCAGATGATTACGACGATAACCAAGCGGGACGGACGCTCTGTTCCCTTTACCTATGAAAAGATAGCCAATGCTATTTTTAAAGCCGCCCAAGCGGTGGGGGGGAGCAATTATGATGAAGCGCTGCAGCTCTCCTACAAGGTCTGTGATTATCTGGAGAACGTCATTAAAACGACAACTCCTACGGTGGAGCAGGTTCAGGATGCGGTGGAGAAGGTTCTGATTGAAAGCGGACATTCCAAAACTGCCAAAAGCTTCATCCTTTATCGGGCCGAACGTACCCGTGCCCGGGATATGAACACAAAGCTGATGAAAATCTATGAGGATCTGACCTTCAAGTCGGCCGCAGAGGTGGACATCAAACGGGAAAACGCCAACATTGACGGCGATACCGCCATGGGAACCATGCTTCGCTACGGCAGCGAGGGTGCCAAGCAGTTTGATGAGCTTTATGTTCTTGACCCGGTCCATGCGCAGGCTCATGCACGGGGCGATATTCATATTCACGATCTGGACTTTTATACCCTGACCACCACGTGCACTCAGATCGACATTGTCAAGCTGTTTCGCAACGGCTTCTGTACCGGCCACGGCTTCCTGCGGGAGCCCAACGATATCCGCAGCTATTCTGCGCTGGCCTGTATTGCCATTCAGTCCAACCAGAACGATCAGCACGGCGGTCAGAGCATTCCCAACTTTGATTACGGCATGGCCCCCGGTGTGGCGAAAACCTATCGGAAATGCTATCAGTCCAACCTTGCGAAGGCGTTGGAGCTTCTTACCGGTGCTGAGGATTCCGTTGCTCTGGCCGGCAGAATTCTGGATCGGGTGAAGGAAACTTCCGGAAAAGTTCCGGTGGTGGCGGGCGACAACGGCTATGAGGAAGCGGAGAATACGGTTCTGAAGGAGCTGCTTTCCGGAGAGGTTTCCGCTGAAACCATCGGCCGGATTCAGTCGTTTACCCGGAAACAGGCCTATCAGGAGACCGACAAGGCTGCCTATCAGGCCATGGAGGCGCTGATTCACAATCTGAATACCATGCATTCCCGCGCCGGCGCCCAGATTCCCTTCTCTTCTTTGAATTATGGAACGGATACCTCCGAGGAGGCGAGGATGGTCGTCCGTAATATTCTCAAGGCCACCGAAGCCGGTCTTGGAAACGGTGAGACCCCCATTTTCCCGATTCAGATTTTCAAGGTCAAAGAGGGCGTGAACTACAATCCCGGCGATCCCAACTATGACCTGTTCAAAGAGGCAATGCTGGTATCCGCCAAGCGCCTTTTCCCGAACTTTTCCTTCCTGGACGCTCCTTTCAACAAGGTGTTCTACCGTCCGGGGGATTATAATTCCGAAGTGGCCTACATGGGCTGCCGTACCCGGGTTATGACCAACGTTTACGACCCCAGCCGCGAGGTGACCTGCGGCCGCGGAAATTTAAGCTTCACTTCCATCAATCTGCCCCGGCTGGGCATTGAGGCGAAGGGGGATCTGGATCATTTCTTCACTTCGCTGGACGAGACTGTGGAGCTGGTCAGCCAGCAGCTGCTTCACCGGCTGAAAATCCAGAGCCAGAAGCGTGTCAGAAACTACCCCTTCCTGATGGGGCAGGGAATTTGGCTGGATTCGGATAAACTGGATGCGGACGATACCGTGGGTGAGGTGCTGAAGCACGGAACCCTGACGGTTGGTTTCATTGGATTGGCCGAGGCACTGGTGGCTCTTACCGGAAAGCATCATGGAGAAAGCGACGAGGCACAGGCGCTGGGACTGAAAATCATCGGTCGTATGCGGGAACTGATGGATCAGAAGAGCCAGGAAACCGGTCTGAATTTCTCTGTGATTGCCACTCCTGCGGAAGGCCTTTCCGGGCGGTTTGTACGGATTGACCGGAAGCGCTACGGGGAGATTCCCGGCGTTACCACGAGAGATTATTACACCAATTCCTTCCATGTTCCGGTGTACTACTCCATCAGCGCATTTGATAAGATCCGCAAGGAGGCGCCCTATCACGCGCTGACCAACGGCGGTCATATCAGCTATGTTGAGCTGGATGGCGATCCGGTGAAGAATCTGGACGCTTTTGAGCAGATCGTGCGCTGCATGAAGGAGTCGGGCATCGGCTATGGCTCCATCAATCATCCGGTTGACCGGGATCCGGTCTGCGGCTATTCCGGCGTCATCAACGATGTCTGCCCCCGCTGCGGCAGACGGGAGGGAGAAGCAATCAGCGTCGAAAAGCTGAAGGAGCTTCGCCGGAAATATCCCAATATGCCCCATTTCTGCGGATGTGAATAATGCCGCCGAACAGGCGCAGCCATATACTTATTTTACCGTTTAAAGTTTGTAAAGGAGAGATTGAAAATGACAGATATGAGACAGCAGGAGGCTACCGTGAAAGCAGTGGGCGAGGGTGTGGGATTTGAACGGATTCGCCGTATTACCGGATATCTGGTCGGAACAATGGATAAATGGAACAACGCCAAACGTGCCGAGGAGCACGATCGGGTAAAGCACGGGGTGTAACCCAAATTTTTCAAGTAGTTTTCTTATTTTGGAATGGTACATTAATACTGCGGATTCCCCCAGCCTGCGCCGGGTGAGCCCGGCGGCCTCCCCGGCGACGGGGAGGCTTCTTCTTGTGCAGAAGCATTGCTGAACGGAAATTGGGATTGGACTGAAGCATTTTCGGGAAGAAAATCGTTACAATAAAAGAATGTGATGTTTTGAAAGGCTTTGAAAAAGCCTTTCAAAGATGGGATCTGTTCCGGGGCGGGCCCCGGAACAGGTGCCGTCTCGAGTGCAGGGATGGGAAAAGAAAGGAACTTGTTATGGAAGAAAAACTTCGCCTGTCGGGTATTGTGGGCGAGTCCATTGTGGATGGGCCCGGAATCCGGATGACAGTATTCACACAGGGTTGCCCCCACCACTGTCCGGGATGCCACAACCCTCAAACCCACGATTTTGAGGGCGGCTATTGGGAGACTGTGGAGGCGGTGGCACAACGGTATGAGGGCAATCCGCTGCTGAGGGGCGTAACCCTTTCGGGGGGAGAGCCGTTCTGCCAGGCAAAGCCGCTGGTGGAGCTCTGCCGGAAGGTTCGGGAAAAAGGCGGAAACATATGGGCCTATTCCGGATACACCTTTGAGCAGCTGACCGGAGAGAATGCCCCGGAGAACGCCCGGGGACTGCTGGAGCTCTGCGATGTTCTTGTGGATGGCCCTTTTGTGCTGGCGCAGAGGGATCTGAACCTCTATTTCCGCGGCAGTGCCAATCAGCGTCTGATTGATGTGCCTGCTTCCCTTTCCGCGGGCTGCGCGGTATTGTACCCGGTGGGGGAATGAAGCGGGCTGTAAATTTTTTGTGACGCCGTTGTCACAAGTGCCGAAATATGATAGAATGAGTCATATTATGCGAACCAAGGAAGAGGGGAAAAGATTGAAACGGCTTGCCTGTCTGATTATGTGGGTCCTGACAGTGTTTTCCCTGACCTCCTGCGGCTCTGAAAAAGCTTACCGCATCAGTTATGACCTCCCCGGAGAACCGGCCAATCTGGATCCCCAGACCGCCGTGGACACATCTTCCCTTACGGTCATCAACAATATCTTCGAAGGCCTGTTTTCCATCAGCGATAAGGGCGAGCCTGAAAACGCTCTTGCGCTTTCCTATGAAAAAAGCGGTGACGGACTGACTTATACGTTCCTTTTGCGGAAAGATGCGGTGTGGTCGGGAAGGGACGAGGACGGAAAGGAAATCCTCACTCCCGTTACGGCACATGACTTTGAGTTTGCCTTCCGGCGGCTGCTCCGCCCTTCTACGGCGTCGCCTGCCGCCGCCCAGTATTATTGCATCCGTAATGCGGAGGCTGTTCACAAGGGCGAAATGGACGAGACGCAGCTGGGGGTCAAAGCCCTTTCCGATGACAAGCTCCAGATTACCCTCTCCGTTCCCAATGATCATTTCCTTTACCTTCTGGCAGCGACTTATGCAAGCCCCTGCAATGAAGAGTTTTTTAACGCCACACGGGGAAAATACGGTCTGGAGCCGTCCACCATTATGGCCAACGGCGCCTTTGATCTTCGCTCATGGAGACACAGCGAGTCTGTAAAGCTGATCCGCAATGAGAATTACTATGACGCGGCGCAGGTACTTCCCGATGGAGTGAATCTGTGGATTCCCGACATTCCGGAAGGATCGGATGCCTCACAGACGGCAGCCTCCCGGCTGGGAAGCGAGTCCATTGACGGGGCGGTCATCAAGGGAAAGGACATGGACCCCCTTTCCGGAAAAGGATATCAGTCGGAACCCATTGAAAACGCCGTATGGGGCCTTTTGCTGAATCAGAAGAACCCGGCGCTTAAAAATTCCGAAATACGCCGTGCCATTGCCTGCGCCTTCGACCGGAAATCCTACAGCGGCCATATGGAAGCGGATCTCTCGGAGGCCAGGGCCCTGATTCCTCACAGCGTCACTTACTACGGGATGAATTTCCGCGAGTTTGCCGGGAATGATCTTACCCAGCAGTTCGACGCGGCCATTGCCTATGAGCATTACAAGGCAGGGCTGGATGAGCTGAACGAAAGCGGCATCAGCGGCCTGCGGCTGCTGGTGAACGCAGATGAGGGAAAAGAAGCGTCGGAATACTTTTTGTATGCCTCCCAGATTTTGCAGAAGGAGCTTTCTCTCTTCATCAGTGTGGATCAGCTTCCGGAAAAGGAATACAATGCCCGGCTGAAATCGGGCCAGTTTGATATTGCTCTGTGCTCCCTGCAGGCTGCCGACAATACGCCCTGGTCCCTCCTCTCCCGGTTTATGTCGGGGGATCCCCGGAACTATATTTCCTATCGGAATGAAGCATTGGATCAGCTGTTGAACCTTACAATTTCCAACGCCACAGGTCGGGAAGCCCTTGAGGCCTGCCAAAAGGCCGAACGCATGATTCTGGAGGATGCGGCGTTTATTCCGATGTATTACAGCACAGACTATTTCGTAACGCGGCCGGACGTTTCCGGGCTTGTCTATAACGCGCAGACCGGATTGGTCAGCTTTCGTTCCGCCGCTTTGGCCTGACCTTTTTTGCAAGCAGCGGGCAAAACTCCAATGCTCCGAAACGGCCTCGAACAAAAAGGAATGAGAATTGAAATGAAGGAATACCTGAAAAATATTCTGATCGGCGCAGTGATCGGTGTGGCCAATATTATTCCCGGCGTCAGCGGCGGAACCATGATGGTCATCCTGAATGTCTTTGACAAACTGGTGAACGCAGTCAGCAGCCTTCGCAGGGAATGGAGAAAGAGCATCCGTTTTCTCTCCGCCATTCTTTTGGGCGCTGGAGCGGCACTGCTTCTCCTAAGCGGGGGAATCAACTGGCTGCTGGATCATCATTATATGATCACCAATCTCTTCTTTGTAGGGGTGATTGTGGGAAGCTTCCCCATGATCTGGAAAAAGATTTCCGTGAGCAGGGTGAAGCCCGCTTCCATCATTCCGGGGCTGGTGACGCTGGCAATTATGCTGGCCACAGTTTATACCGTTCCTGCGGCGGCAGACCGGGTGATTACCGAGCTTTCGCTTCCGGTATTCTTTCAGCTGATGGCCTGCAGCGCTGTGGCTGCCTTCTGTATGATTATTCCCGGCATCAGCGGCAGTTTCGTCATGGTTTTGTTTGGAGTGTACCATACGGTAACGGCGGCGATTTCCAGCCTGAACCTTCTGATTCTGATTCCCGTGGGAATCGGAGTGCTGATTGGGATACTGCTGGGCTCCAAGCTGATTGCCAAGCTGCTGGCCCGCTTCCCGCAGGCTTCCTATTTCGGAATTCTGGGCTTTATGGTGGGTTCCATTCCGGCAATTTACCAGAAAATTGCCGCGGCTGACGCCTTTGTGGGCGGTTGGTCCCTGGTGATCGGAATTCTCGTATTTTTGCTGGGCGGAACCATTGCCTATCTGTTTTCCAGCGAATCCTTTCAAGAAAAAATGACCCGGGGAAGAAATTCCTGATCCGGACACTACTGCACAACGCAATCACCCCGGACAGACACCTGCACGTCTGTCCGGGGTGATTCTGCGTTTGGAACCATTGGAGGAAAGCAGGGCGGTGGGGAAGATCAAAGGTCTCCCCGCCGCTCCGGATTTTATTTTAGGATTGTAATGCTGGAGGCAAAATCCATGTTGACCATTTGGACTTTGGCTTTCTTGTCTTCCAGCTCGATCCAGTTCTCTTCTGTGCGGAGTACCCGTCCCGTAACAGCGCTTCCCGTGCCGTACTGAATGATGCACTGCTGTCCGATGAGGCCTTTGAGCATTTCATTCGTCACAATGATTCCTCCGTTCTTTTGCTTTTTTCGCTTTCGTTGAATGATCCGCCGGTATTCGGTCTGCTGGGAGTAAAACAGAATCAGAAACAGGATAAGGGGAAGAAGGTAAAGCAGCCACGTGGAATTTTCCATTTCTATCTCCTCCTTTTCGCCGACCGCCGATCAGCCGATCAGGCTGCACACAGCTGCGGGAATGTCCCTTGCGGATGCCACCGGAGCGTCCGCGTCGGCCACCTCATCGCTGCAAAAACCGTAAAGGCAGCCGATAAAGGGGATTTTGTTGGCACGGGCGGCAATCTTGTCGTAAATCCGGTCTCCCACCATGACCGCCGCAGAGGGGGCTTCTCTTTTGAGCAGAAGTCCGAGGGTATCTTCCTTCTGCATGTCCGGCATCAGAGGCTGGATTCTGTCGATCAACGGCAAAATGTCCAATGCCGTCAGCACCATCCGGATGTACCGCTCCGAGGAGTTGGAACAGATGGCAGTCGTGTATCCCTCTGTTTTAAGAGTTTGCAGCATTTCCGGGACACCGTCATAGGATCCTGCGGCATGCTGGAGAAACTCCTGCTCCAGCTGGCTGTAGCGCTTAAGATATGCTGCAATCGCATTCGGATCGCTGCTCCCCGTCAGCGCTGCAACACTCTCCTGCGCACGGGCGCCAAACCCGCGGATAATATCTTCATCCGTCCTGTCGAAAATCCCCAGTTCCGCCAGAGCCTTTTTTGTGGCGGGAACCGCATAGAGCTCCGTACGGTTCAGGGTGCCGTCCAGGTCGAACACAACCAGTTTCTGATTACTCATAAAGCATGACCATTCCTTTCTGGAAAAAGCGGCGCAATCCGGCCGGATCGCCATAGGGAAAAATGCCGCAAATCAACGGATTATGACCGTCCATGTCATTATACCAAAGGCAGACGGAAAATTCAAATAGTTGTTGCATTGAATCCGAAATAAATGTATAATGATGTTGTCCAAGACGAAAATTGCAGACAGTACAGCAGGAAAATCGGCCGGAATCAGGACGCCTTTTGGCTGTAAAAGCAAAATCTGCTTTTTTCGGCACATAGAGCCTGAATTTCAAGTACCGGAACTTTTTAAGAAAGGATCGTCTTCGCCGGAGCGCTGCGGAAGGCCGGCACTGACCTGAAGCGGACAGCCTTCGGAAATGGTTGGGAGCATGGAGCGAAAGAGCATTTGACTGTTTTGTCGGGAATTGCTCCGGAACAGGTGCGAAGATGCAGGATGGGATTTATGGAAATTCAAAAGGAATTTGCCCATGCCGCCTTCGGCGGCTTTAAAAAAGAAGAAGTCATCAGCTATCTGGAACAGCTGGCTGCCACATGCGATCAGGAGGCTGCCGGGCTGAAGGAGCAAATCAGTTCTGCCAATACCCAGATTTCTGATCTGAAATCCATTGTGGAGCAGCAGTATCAGAAGATTGTGGAAACGGCGAAGGAGAACGAAGAACTGAAAGCCGGGCTGGCTGATCTGCGGAATGAGTGCACCGCCGGAAAGCAGCGGGAAGCCGAGCTGGCCGCAAAGCTTCTTCCTTATGAAGAGGCCAAAGCCTCTGCCGAGGAGATTGTGGCGGACGCCCGCAGCAGCAGTGAAACGGTTCTGGAGGAGGCCAACCGTCGGCTGGAAGAGATCAAAGCTCAGTCCGACGCTTTGCTGGAGAAGGCTGCCGGTCAGGCGAAAGCGCTGCTGGCCCATGCCGATGAGCAGTCCAAGGTGATCCTGGGGCAGGCCAACGAAAGCGCAAAGGCAATTACTGCATCGGCACAGGAGGAAGCCGGCCGCTTGTCGGAGCAATCCCGTCAGGAGGCTGCCGCCGCGGAGGAAGAGGCGCGCAAAGCTGTGGCCGCCGGGCAGGAGGAAGCGGAGCGCCGCAAAAAAGCTGCGGAAGAAGAAGGACAAAAAATTGTGGGGCAGGCCCAGCAGGTTTTCATCGCCGCCAAAGAGCAGGCACAGGCTGTTCTGGACGCTGCGCGGCAAAAGGAACAGGAACTGCTGGAAAATGCCAGAAAAGATATTGAGCAGAACATTTCCTTGAGCGAGGAAAATGAGAAGCGAAGCCGGATGATGGTGGAAGCGGCGCAAAAGGAAGCGGAGCAGGTCATGCGTACCGCCAAATGCGCCGCCAGAGAGGAAAAGGAGCGTTACGAAAAGTGCCTGAAGGATCTGGAACTGCAGAAGTCCAGCATTCTTCTGGCATTGGACGAGGTGAAAACCCGTATTCAGTCCATCCCCATCGTCCGCCCCGCGAAGAACGATGCGGACGCGGTACAGGAAAAACGCCAGTCTACTTCGGAAGCTTTGAAAAAGAAGTTTACGATGCTCAACGGTAAAGATCACTAACCACAATGGCAATTCACAAAGCAGCCTCCGGTTATCCGGCTCCCTTTCCGCCCGCTGACAGGGCAGGAGAGGACGGAATTCCTGTTTTTGTGGATTGCCATAAAACTGCCCCGGGCTTGCCGAGGGCGGTTTTCCCATGTCGGGATACTTTACGCTGCAAATCCCCGCACGAAAGAAAGGATCGGAAAGCTTCATGGCTGACATTTTTCTTCATACCGACAACATAAAAAAAGAGGCGGAGTCGATCCGCGTCCGGGACAGAGTGCTGCTTTCGGGCGTCATTTACACTGCGCGGGATGCTGCTCACAAGAGAATCTGCGCTCTTCTGGACGAGGGGAAAACTCCCCCGTTTCCTTTGGATGGCGCGGCCATTTATTACGCCGGGCCTACGAAGGCTCCGGCGCATCTTCCGATTGGTTCCTGCGGTCCCACTACTTCCTCCCGGATGGACATATTTGCTCCCCGGCTTTTGGATCTGGGGCTGGCCTGTATGATCGGAAAAGGGGAGCGGAATCAGGACGTGATTGATGCCATGATCCGCAACCGGGCAATCTACCTGTGTGCAATCGGAGGCGCAGGCGCTTTGGCCTGCCGCTGTATCAAATCCTGCGAGGTGATTGCCTTTGAGGACTTGGGATGTGAGTCGGTCAAGCGGCTTCAGGTGGAAAATTTTCCGCTGATCTGCGCCATCGACGCATTCGGCGGCGATATTTTCCATCGGGGATAATCGCTTTGCCGTCAAGAAGTAAAAACGAAAATTGGAGGAAAGAATGACAAGTGCCGTTCAAAAGGAAAGCGGCTTGAGAAAGCCCCGCGTTGTTCGGGAAAAAGCCTTTTATAAAATGCTGTTTACCCTTGCGCTTCCTGTTACCATGCAAAATGTCGTTGTGTTTTTGACCCAGATGCTGGATACTGTTATGCTGGGCGAGCTGGGAGATGTGGCGGTTTCCGCCTCTTCTCTGGCCAATCAGCCCTTTTTCATCTTTAATATGCTCACCTTTGGACTGGGAAGCGGAGCCGCGGTGCTGACCGCCCAATACTGGGGAATGCGCCAGACCGGCCCGATCAAGGTCATTATGACCATGATTATCAAGTTTTCCCTTTGTGCGGGGATTCTGCTGACGGCTGCGGCCTTCTTTTTTCCGGAACAAATTATGCGGATTTTTATCGCAGACGCTGAAGTGGTCGAGGCCGGCGCCCAATATTTGAAAATTATCTGCTGGGCATATGCCTTTTTCGGCTTTACCAACGTTTTCTATACTGCCATGCGCAGCGTGGAAGCGGTGAAGGTCGGTATGGTGTCCAACCTCGCGGCGCTTCTGGTGAATGCCAGCTTGAACTATGTGCTGATTTTCGGTAAGCTTGGCGCTCCTGCCATGGGGGTGCAGGGCGCGGCTTTGGCTACGCTGATTGCCCGTCTGGTGGAGTTTGTCATCGCTTTTATTTATCTGGCCTTTGTGGACAAACGGCTGAAGATCCGGTTCCGGGACTTTTTCCTGTCTGACCGGGTTTTGCTGAAGGACTTGATCATTGTCAGCACCCCCGTCATGCTCAACGAGCTGATGTGGTCGCTGGGAGTGTCCATGCAGGCCCGTCTGCTGGGACAGCTGGGAAAGACCGTGGTATCCGCCAACTCCATCATATCGGTGGTGCAGCAGCTCTCCACGGTGGCGGTCTTCGGTGTGGCAAGTGCCGCCGCTGTCATGATCGGCAAGGCCATCGGTGAGGGCGATCAGCAGAAAGCCAGGGACAGAGGCTACACCTTCAAGATTCTGGCGGTCATTTTCGGCTTTTTTGTCTTCGGCGTAATTCTGCTTTTGAAAAATGTCGCCGTGGATTTTTACAATGTTTCGGCTGATACGAAAGCACTTGCACATAATATGATATATGTGGCCGCGCTCATCGGATTCTTTGTTTCCATTTCGGGAATCAGCATTGTGGGAATCCTGCGGGGCGGCGGAGATACAAAGTTTTCGCTGATGATTGAAATGTTTGCCCTGTGGTGCATTGCGGTGCCCGCAGCCTATTTTGTGGGGCTGGTTCTCCATTGGCCGCCGGTCTTTGTGTTCCTGGTCATGAAGGTTGACGAGCCGGTGAAGGCGGTGCTCTGCTTTATCCGGATGCACGGGGCCAAGTGGATCCGAAACGTGACCCGAAACGGCCTCTCTTCGGAAACCGCGGAATAACGGATGATTTTCAGGCCGGACGGCCTTTCTGATTTCTACTATTGCGCGTATTGCGTGAAAGGTGCTGAACATATGCCAACCAACATTTTGACGGAAATTGAGCGGAGGATGCCGACTTTTTCCAAGGGACAGAAGAATATTGCCGCCTACATCTGCCAGCATTACGACAAGGCGGCTTACATGACCGCCTCCCGTCTGGGTACTGCCGCCAACGTCAGCGAGTCCACGGTGGTGCGGTTCGCGTTTGAGCTGGGCTTCGACGGGTATCCCGGTCTGCAGAATGAACTGCAGGAAATGATCAAGAACAAGCTGACAGCAATCCAGCGGATTGAGGTAGCCAACGAGCAGATCGGCGGCGGCGACATTCTGGAAAAAGTCATGAATATGGATATTGAGAAGATCCGGAAAACACTGGAGGAAACCTCCCGTCCTGCCTTTGACGGTGCGGTAAACTCCATCCTGGAGGCAAAGACCATCTATATTCTGGGTGCCCGCAGTGCGTTGGTTTTGGCCCGGTTTCTGGCACTGTATTTCAATATTATTTTTGATAATGTGAAGCTGGTGGACACCACCAGTTCAGCGGAGATGTTTGAGCAGATCATGCGGATTGGGCCGCAGGATATCATTATCGGTCTTTCTTTCCCCCGCTACTCCAAACGGAGCGCTACAGCGCTGGAATACGCCGCCAAAAACGGCGCCAAGGTCATCGCCATCACGGACAGTCCCATTTCACCCATTGCGGAGCATGCGGATTTTTTCCTGCAGGCGAGAAGCGACATGGCCTCCTTTGTGGACTCCCTCGTGGCACCTTTGTCACTGATTAACGCTCTGGTGGTTGCGGTGGGACTGAAAAAGCGGGAAGAGCTGGAACGGGTCTTTAACCGGCTGGAAACCATCTGGGACGAATACGACGTTTATCAGAAACCCGAGGACAGCAATGAAAAGTGATGTGATTGTCATTGGAGGGGGCGCCGCCGGAATGATGGCGGCGGGTACCGCTGCCCGGAGAGGGCGTTCCGTGCTGCTGCTGGAACGCAATTCCCGTCTGGGCCGGAAGCTTCTGATTACCGGAAAAGGACGCTGCAACGTGACCAACGATTGCGGCGAGGAGGAATTTCTCCGAAACATTCCGGCAAATCCGAAATTTCTGTACGGTGCCATCCATCGGTTTACTCCCCAGGATACCAAGGATTTCTTTGGAAAGCTGGGTGTTTCTCTGAAAACCGAGCGGGGCAGCCGGGTATTCCCGGTATCCGATCAGGCGAAGGAAATTGCCGATGCGCTGGAACGGTTCTGCCGGGAAGCGGGGGTGGAAATTGCCACGGCGCGCGCTCAGCGGCTCTGGGTGGAAGACGGTGTGCTGAAAGGCGTTGTTGCCGAGGACGGCACTCGCTATGAGGCGGAGAGCGTCATTGTCGCTTCGGGAGGAAAATCCTATCCGCTGACCGGCTCCACAGGGGACGGATACCTGCTGGCGGAGTCCGCGGGGCATACCGTTGTTCCCCTTCGGCCGTCTTTGGTGCCGCTGGTTTCCCAAGACCCTGCCTGCGGGGATATGCAGGGACTTTCCCTGAAAAATGTCACTTTGCGGCTGATTGACCGAAAAAAGAAGAAAACCGTTTACGAGGAACTGGGCGAAATGCTGTTTACCCATTTCGGTATGTCGGGTCCTCTGATTTTAAGTGCCAGTTCCCACATTCCCGCCATGGAAGAGGGCCGCTGGATGGTTTCCATTGATCTGAAGCCGGGACTGACCGAGCAGCAGCTGGACAGCCGGCTGCTCCGGGATTTCGGGGAGTTTTCCAACCGGGATTTCGCCAATGGGCTGGAAAAGCTTCTGCCCCGTAAGATGATACCCATTATTGTAGAGCGTTCGGGCATCCCTCCCATGGAGAAGATGAATCAGATTACCAGAGAGCAGCGGATGAGTCTCTGCCGTTTGCTCAAGGGGCTGGAAATTCCGGTGGATGGGTTTCGTCCCATTGATGAGGCAATTATTACGTCGGGCGGAGTCAGCACCAGGGAAATCGTGCCGTCCACCATGGAATCGAAGCTTCTGCCGGGGCTGTATTTTGCCGGCGAGGTGATTGATGTGGACGGTTATACGGGCGGATTCAATCTCCAGATCGCTTTCAGCACCGGTTATGCGGCCGGGCAGAATGCCTGACGGGAAATGAAACCGGAGAATCCGGAACTGCTGTTTCCGGCGAAAGGAACGAATGATGATGAAAGCAGTTGCCATTGACGGGCCGGCGGGCGCAGGGAAAAGCACCATTGCCCGGAAAGCGGCCGCCAAGCTGGGCTATATTTATGTGGATACCGGAGCGCTTTACCGCTCCATCGGCTATTATGTCTCCAGCCATGGGGGGGACACTGCTTCCGAAGCGGATGTAGTGCCCCTGCTCTCCGAGATTCAGGTGGAGCTGAAATTTCAAAACGGCGTTCAGCAGGTATGGCTCAACGGCGAGAATGTTTCCGACAAAATCCGTACTCCCGAAATGGCCATGCACGCTTCCAGCGTCTCCGCCATTCCCGCTGTCAGGGAGTTCCTCTTTGATCTGCAGAAGAGCATCGCCGCAAAAAACAATGTGATTATGGATGGCCGGGATATCGGCACGGTGGTGCTCCCCGATGCGGATGTGAAAATTTTTCTCACGGCTACCCCGGAGGATCGGGCCATGAGACGGTATAAAGAACACCAGTTCCGGGGGGAAACGGTGGATTACGAAACCTTGCTGGCGGACGTGAAGCAGCGGGACTATAACGACTCCCATCGTGCAATCGCTCCTTTGAAGCAGGCAGAGGACGCCATTTTGCTGGATACCACCGGCAACGAGCTGGAGGATTCCATCCGGCTGGTGCTGGACACGATTCAAAAACGGCTGAACCGGTCATAGCGGCGGAAGGCTGCATAAATTTCAGGAAGGACGGTTGCTGCGATGACGTTTTATGATGTAGGAAAGAATATTACCCGGTTTTTGCTGTGGTTTTCCCATAGGATCACCCCGGAATTTGAAGGGGAGTTTCCGAAGGAAAAGGGCTTTGTTCTGGCCTGCAACCATGTAAGTGACCTTGACCCGGTCATTCTTGGAATCGCCTGCCCGAAACGAATCCGTTATATGGCAAAGGAAGAGCTTTTCCGGGTGCCGGTGCTCGGATTCATTATCCGCCATCTGGGCGCGTTTCCGGTGGCCCGGGGCAAGGGAGACAAGGACGCCATTCACAATGCGGTAAAACTGGTGGAGGAGGGCGGCGTTCTTGGGATTTTTCCGGAAGGCGGACGTTCCAAGGATGGAAAACTTCGGAAAATGAAGTCCGGGGCTGTGGTGGTGGCGTCCCAGACCGGAGGAGATATTGTTCCGGCCGCCATTCTGTATGGTCAGCGGAAGCTGTTTCACCGTCGCCCGGTTACGGTAAAATTTGGAAGTCCCATTCCCAACGAAGTTTTGCAGATAACGGGGAATAATAAATCCGAGCTTCGCGCCGCAAATACACTGCTGGGCGAGAGAATTGCCGGGCTGCTGGGAGTGGAGGCGCCGTGAAAACAGTTGATTTGGCAAAAACCGCCGGTTTTTGCTTCGGTGTGAACCGGGCGGTGGAGATGGTATTCCGGTTGGTGGAAGAAGGGAAAAAGGTCGCTACTCTGGGGCCGATTATCCACAATCCCCAGCTTGTGGGGGAACTGGCGCAAAAGGGTGTGCGGATTATTGAAAGTCCCGGAGACGCCAAACCGGACGAGACCGTTGTGGTGCGTTCCCACGGAGTGGAAAAGGCCGTCACGGATGAACTGGAACAACGGGGAATTTCATGGGTGGACGCCACCTGCCCCTTCGTGGCGAAAATTCACCGGATTGTCTGGGAGGAATCTTCCCGGGGGAAAACGGTGCTGATCGCAGGGGATCGGGAGCATCCCGAGGTGCAGGGAATCAAGGGGCATGCGGCACCCGGAAGCCGCGTTTTTGTGGTCGCGGATGCCCGGGAATTACAAAAATTGACTTCTGAAATGACAGAAAGCGATAAAAACAACGCGGTTTTGGTGGCTCAAACAACATATCACACAAATTTTTGGATAAATTGCTGTGAATTTGCAAAAAAGCACTATACAAACATAAAAATTTTTGATACAATATGTAGTGCTACCAGTGAACGTCAAAGCGAAGCCGCCTCCATGGCGGCAAAACACGATTTTATGTTGGTGATCGGTGGGAAAGAAAGCTCAAATACCCGCAAGTTAGGGCAGGTATGCGGGCAGTTCTGTGACACCGTCGTTCTGGAAACGAAGGACGAGCTCTCCAGCATTGACATCACCCGCTATGATAAAATTGGTATCACTGCCGGGGCATCCACGCCGGCTCATATAATCAAGGAGGTTCTTAAAACGATGAGTGAGATTTTAAGAAATGATGAAAACGAAGACTTCGCAACGCTGCTGGAGCAATCGCTGGAAAGCGAAAAAATATACAATGGCAAGCGCGTAACAGGTGTTGTTACCTCTGTTGCGCCTAACGAAATTCACGTTGATATCGGAGCAAAGCAGGCCGGCATCATTCCCGCAGAGGAAATGACCGACGACCCCACCGTGAAGATTGAAGATCTTGTGAAAAAGGGCGACGAGATTGAGCTTTGCGTTGTAAAAGTCAATGACCAGGAAGGTATCGTTACCTTAAGCAAAAAGCGCTGCGACGCACAGGTCGGCTTTGAAAACCTGAAAAAGGCTTACGAGGAAGGCACCGTTCTGGATGGCGTTGTCACCGACGTGGTCCGCGGCGGCGTACTGGTTTATACCTGCAATACGAAAATTTTCGTTCCGGCTTCCCATTGCTCGGATTCCCGTGTAGAGGATCTGACCACTTTGATCAAGACGCCGGTTCGTTTGAAGATTATTGAAATCAACGAGCAGAGAAACCGTGCGAAGGGTTCTGTCCGTGCCGTTCTTTCCGCGGAAAGAAAAGAAAAACAGTCCAAGTTCTGGGACGAAGTGGAAATCGGCAAGGTATACCGCGGCGAGGTGAAATCTCTTACCTCTTACGGCGCATTTGTGGATCTGGGCGGCATCGATGGTATGATACATATCACCGAGCTTTCCTGGGCGAAACTGAAACATCCCTCCGAAGTGGTTAACCCCGGCGATGTGGTCGAGGTTTACATCAAGGACTTCGATAAAGAGAAAAAGCGTATTTCTCTGGGCTACAAGAAATCCGAGGACAACCCCTGGACTCTGTTCCTGAACCAGTATAAAGTGGACGACGTTGTTACGGCGAAGATCGTTTCCTTCACCGCATACGGCGCTTTCGCTGAAATCATTCCGGGCATTGACGGCTTGATTCACATTTCCCAGATCGCCAACAAGCATGTGGAGAAGATTGCTGACGTTCTGAAAATCGGTGAAGAAGTTCAGGCGAAGATCATTGAGATCGATGCGGACAAAAAGCGTGTCAGCCTGTCTATGAGAGCTCTCCTCTCTGAAGAAGAGCAGAAAAAGGAAAGAGAAATCGTTGACGAGTACAACGCTTCTCAGGCTGCCGCGGAATCTTCCGACGCAGAATAATCAATCGTAGGAAAAGCGACGTGTCCCGCGGGATACGTCGCTTTTTTGTCTGCCTTTTTGGTTCCGAAGGGGGTCTTTGCTTGAAAACGCTGATTTTGAACGGTTCCCCGAGAAAGAACGGCGATACCGCCGCATTGATTCGCTGTCTGGCAGGGAAGCTTTCCGGGGAAATCCGGGTGGTGGATTCCTTCACTGCCGGAATTCATCCCTGCTGCGACTGCCGCTATTGCTGGACGCATCCCACCTGTGCCGTTGCGGATGGGATGGGGGAGATCTATGAATATCTGAAGGAATGCGACAACGTGGTGATTGCTTCTCCCCTGTACTTTTCGGAACTGTCCGGCCCGCTTCTCGGGCTGTGCAGCCGGTTTCAGCTTTATTATGCGGTGAAGCGATTTCAGAAAACGGCACTTCTGCAGAAGAAAAAGAAAGGAGTTTTGATTTTGACCGGCGGCGGGGACGGGGGTCCGGAAAAGGCTGAAGCCACGGCGGGAACACTGATGAGGTTGTTGAATGCCGAACCGGTGGGCACAGTGCTGTCCCTTCAAACCGACCGGCTTCCGGCCGCTCTGGACAAAAGTGCGGCGAAGGAGCTGTCGCGTCTGGCAGAGCTGCTGAACGGGGGAAACTAAGAGAATCCACGGGGAACGCACTTTTTATCTTGTAATCCGGAAATGAATATGATACAATATATCGTATCATATCTTGAATTTAAACACTAAATATTGGGTTTGAACGGAAGAGAATAGTTGGCCGCAACGGGCGCAAAGACGTCGGAAAGGAAGGAACGTAGGAATGAAAATCAATCCAAACGCAGAGCTTGTTCTGAAAAAGCGCTATCTTGAAAAAAACGATAAGGGTGAACCCATCGAAACGGTGGAGGGACTATTTCGCCGTGTGGCCGATGCCATTGCCGCTGCAGACGGCCGGTATGAGGACGGAGAGGATACGGCTGCTCTGGCGGACGAGTTTTACGATATGATGACCAATCTGGAATTCCTCCCCAACTCCCCCACACTGATGAATGCGGGACGTCCGCTGGGACAGCTTTCCGCCTGCTTTGTGCTGCCAGTGGAGGATACCATGGAGGGGATTTTTGAGGCCATCAAACAGGCGGCGCTGATTCACAAATCCGGCGGAGGAACCGGGTTTTCCTTTTCCCGCATCCGTCCGGCCGGTGCGGCAGTGAACTCCACCGGCGGTGTGGCGTCCGGGCCGGTGAGTTTTATGAAGGTATTCAATATGGCTACCGAAGCCGTGAAGCAGGGCGGAACCCGCCGCGGCGCCAACATGGGGATTCTTCGGGTAGATCATCCGGATATTCTGGAATTTATCGACTGCAAGAAAAACGGCGGCGAGATCACCAACTTCAATATCAGCGTGGGAATTACCGAGGATTTCATGAAAGCCGTGGAAAATGACGGGGAGTATGATCTGATAAATCCCAAGACCAAAGAGACAGTGAAGACCGTCAGCGCCCGCGCAGTCTTTGAAAAGATTGTGGACGGTGCATGGCGCAACGGCGAGCCGGGCATCCTCTTTCTTGACCGGCTGAACCGGGATAATATCGTGCCGGATGTGGCCCAGATCGAGAGCACCAATCCCTGCGGCGAGCAGCCGCTTCTTCCGTACGAGTCCTGCAACCTGGGTTCCATCAATCTGGTAAACATGCTGACACAAAAGGACGGAAAATATGAGCCGGACTGGGAGAAGCTGGCCCGCACTGCCGCAAAAGCGGTGCATTTTCTGGATAATGTGATTGACGTAAACAAATATCCCATTGAGGAAATCGATCATATGACAAGGCAGACCCGGAAAATCGGATTGGGGATCATGGGCTTTGCCGATATGCTGCTGCGGCTGGGGATTCCCTACAATTCCGATGAAGGCGTGGCCATGGGCAAACGGATTATGGCGGCGGTCAACAAAGCGGGCCATGAGGAGAGCCGGCGCCTTGGAAAGAGCAGAGGGGCGTTTCCCCTTTTCGAGCAAAGCATCTACAAGGGCGAGTCTCCGCTCCGCAACGGTACGGTTACCACCATCGCGCCCACCGGGACCCTGTCTATCATTGCGGGGGTAAGCTCAGGTGTGGAGCCTGTGTTTGCCTATGTTTTTATCCGCAACGTGATGGACAATACCGAAATGATTGAGGTGAACCCTGTCCTGCAGGATACGCTGAAGAAGCGGGGAATTTATTCGGACGAGCTGATGCGCAGAATCTCCACGGAAGGTACGCTGGCCCATATTGAAGAAATCCCCGAGGATATCCGCCGGGTGTTTGTCTGCGCCCACGACATCTCTCCGGAGTACCATATCCGGATGCAGGCGGCCTTCCAGTCCGAAACGGACAACGCGGTCTCCAAGACGGTAAACTTCTGCCATGACGCCACCCGGGAGGACGTAAGCGAAACCTATTTGCTGGCTTACCGGCTGGGATGCAAGGGGGTTACGATTTATCGGGATGGGTCCCGGGATTCCCAGGTGCTGAACATCGGTAAGGTGAACAGCGGCAAGGAGGAAGCGCACGCGGGCATTACGCCCCGCCCCCGGCCGGAGATCACCATGGGGCTCACCGAGCGGATGAAAACCGGCTGCGGCAACCTGTATGTGACGGTCAATTATGACGAGCAGGGAATCTGCGAGGTGTTTACCAGCACCGGCAAAGCGGGCGGATGTCCCTCCCAGTCGGAAGCGGTGGCCAGACTGGCTTCCATTTCCCTTCGTTCCGGCATCTCCGTGAAAGAGATTCTCGATCAGCTGAAGGGGATCCGCTGCCCCTCTACCGTCCGGCAGGCCGGACTGAAATGCACCTCCTGCCCGGATGCCATTTCCAAGGTGATCCAGAAGGTGTACGACCTGCAGAAGGATGCGGGCCATTCTTCCCAGCTGCCCCGGAAGGTGCAGGAGGTTGTGGAGGAAAAGAAGGCCAAACCCCAGTCCGGCGAAAAGCAGTTTCGGTACTGCCCCGAATGCGGAAGCCCGCTGGAGCATGAGGGCGGCTGTGTTACCTGTCGCAACTGCGGCTACAGCAAATGCGGATAATAGAATAGAAGGAGAATGCAGCCCAAATGGGAAAATTATACGTAGTGGGGACGCCCATCGGCAATCTGGGGGATTTTTCCCCCAGAGCTGCGGCGATTCTGGAGGAAGTGGATTTTATTGCGGCGGAGGACACCCGGGTTACGCTGAAACTTCTCAACCATCTGGGACTGAAAAAGCCCATGGTGAGTTACTATGAGCACAACCTCCGGGAGCGGGGGCAGCAGATTGTTGACCGTATTCTGGCGGGGGAGACCTGCGCGGTGGTGTCGGATGCGGGAATGCCCTGCATCTCTGATCCCGGAGAGGATCTGGTGCGGCTTTGCGCCAGGCAGGGCGTTGAGGTGGCGGTCATTCCCGGCCCCAGCGCCGCCATTTCGGCGCTGGCGGTCAGCGGGCTGATTACCTCCCGCTTCACCTTTGAGGGGTTTCTTTCCACCAACCGGGTCAGCCGGGGAGAACATCTGGAGGGGCTGAAGGGGGAGCGACGAACCATGATCCTGTATGAAGCACCCCATAAGCTTCTGGGAACCCTTTCCGATCTGCGGGACACTTTCGGTGGAGAACGGAAAATTTCCGTCTGCCGGGAGCTGACGAAGATCCATGAGGAAATTCTCCGCACCGATCTGGACGGAGCAATCCGCACCTTTGAAGAGCGTACTCCCAAGGGGGAGTTCGTGCTGGTTCTGGAGGGGAAGGCGGAGGAGCCGGCAGAGGAAATGACACTGGAGCAGGCGGTGGAACTGGCGGAATCCTACGTCAGCGACGGAATGAAAGCTACCGATGCCGCCCGGGAGGCAGCCCGTGTGTGCGGCTTTAAGAAGGCGGACATTTACCGCCGGCTGATTGGCGGCTGTTCAAATAACCCATGAAAAACCGTCACAGATTCAACACATTTTTCTGCTATCCTAGCCTATATGAAACCGTAACGGACTCGGAAGAACAAAAATGGGAAGCGGAAAGGAAGGCGTAAGCGTATGGCGAAAATCCTGGTAGTGGACGACGAGGACAGAATCCGCGATATCATCAAGCAATACCTGAAATTTGAAGGCTATGAATATGGGGAAGCCTCCAACGGGCAGCAGGCGGTGGAACTTTTTCAGCGGAGCGGCGCCGACCTGATTATCATGGATGTGATGATGCCCTTTATGGACGGAATTACCGCTTTGCGCATGATCCGGGAGAAATCCGCTGTGCCGGTCATTCTTCTGACCGCCAAGGGCGAGGAATACGATAAGGTTTTCGGCTTTGACCTTGGAGCTGACGACTATGTGGTCAAGCCCTTTTCTCCTAAAGAGCTGATGGCGCGGATTCGCGCCGTGCTCAAGCGCTCGGGCGCACCGGAGGAAAAGAAGGAAGCCGGTTATGTATACAAATCCCTGACCGTAAATCCGGTCTCCTACGAGGCCAGAATCGACGGGGAAAAGCTGAACCTGACTCCAAAGGAGTTTGAACTTCTCAACTATTTTGTGAAAAACAAGGGAGTTGTCCTGACCCGGGAGAACCTTCTCAACGAAATCTGGGGTTACGATTTCTATGGGGATTCCCGGACAGTGGATACCCACATCAAGATGCTTCGGAACAATCTGGGCGAGTACCGGGATTTAATCAAGACGGTCTGGGGTGTGGGATATCGGTATGATGAAATTTAAAAAGCCCCGGATCAGCATCAAGGTGAAAATCTGGCTGGCAATTATCGCGATCGTAATGGCAGTCATTGCCGCTCTTTGGATTTTGCAGGTGGTTTTTCTCCAGACCAATTATCTGAAGGCCAAGGCGAAAAATCTGGAGGAGCAGACACGGCTGATCGCCCAGACAGTCAATGAAAAGGGAATTTTGAATTCCGCGGATTTTCTCAAAAAGGCCGCATGGGAAAATATGCTCTGCATTGATTTCAGCAACCCGTCTGGCTTTGACCTGGTAACGGTGGAAGGACTTGGCGACAACTGCTATGTCCATACCAATCAGCTCAACCGGCTGCGGCTCATTCAGGCGGCCGCTTCTGCCAAGGGCGAATACGTGCTTTTGGAATACAACCATCCCCTGTATAATTCCCGGTATTATTCCTGCGCGGTGGCCAACCAGACCCAGCCCGACGGGTCGGAGTATGTGCTGATTGTCTCCACCTCGCTGGTGCAGATGGGGGAGGTCACTGCCGTCATCCGGAACCAGCTGATGTGGATCTCCCTGATTCTGATTCTGGTGGCCACTGTGATTGCGTTTTGGGTGGCGCGCTCTCTGACCAAGCCGCTGGTCCGGATTTCCAATGCCGCCCGTCAGATTGCGGGCGGGAGCATGAATGTGAACGTGGACGTGCGGAGCAATGACGAGATCGGTGATCTGGGCGCCAATTTCAATACCATGTCCAAGGAAATCGCCAAGGTTAATACGCTGCAGAGAGAACTGGTAGCCAACATCTCCCACGATATCCGTACCCCGCTGACCATGATTCGGGGCTATGCGGAGATGATTAAGGATATTACCGGCGACGATAAGGCCCAGCGTGAGGAACAGCTGGACATCATTGTGGATGAAACCAACCGGCTTTCCACTCTGGTCAGCGATGTGATGGATCTTTCGCTGATGCAGGCGGGGCAGTCCCCCCTGAACCGGACGGATTTCGATCTGACAGTGAAGGCACGGGATATTCTGGGGAGATATCATCTGTATGAGCAGACCAAGGGGTTTGAATTCCATCTTGAAGCGAACCGGCCCTTCCTGGTCAACGCGGACGAAGTCCGGATTGAGCAGGTAATTTATAACCTGATTAACAATGCGGTCAACCACATCGGGGTGGAAAAGCGCATCACCCTGCGCATTACCGAAGAAAACGGTGAAGCGAAGGTAGAGATTACGGATACCGGCACCGGCATCCGGGAGGAGGATCTTCCTCTGATCTGGGACCGGTACTATAAGCCGCCCAGCCAGAAGGGGATGGGAACCGGTCTGGGGCTTTCCATTGTAAAGGCCATTCTGGTGAACCATCATTCCCGGTTCGGGGTAGTGAGCACCCTTGGGGTGGGCAGCACCTTCTGGTTTACGCTGGCGCTTGCCGGCGAAGAAAAAACAGCGGCATCCGAAAAGAACTGAAAACGGCAGAGCCGGGGAACTTTACCCGGCTCTGCCGTTTGAAAGTGATTGTCCGCAACGATTTCCGCAGGCAATCATTTTGAAGGGAATCGGGGAAAAGGGGAAAGATTACGCGAAAACGCTTGATTTTTGGCGGGTTTTGTGAGAAAATAAAAAAAGCCATCGGAACTTTTTTCGATGGCTTGGACTTTTTTGCCTGAAAGCCCTTGACAAGCCCTCAGATCTATTATATAATGATATACTGTATCAAAATGGACTGATATACCTACTTTTCTAGTAGTATACCACAGCCCGAGGAAAAATGCAATACCGATCTGTAGAATATTTTGCGAAATCCCTTTTGATTTTCTACATATCTCACAGCTGGTTTAATATATGAATGGAGTGATAAGCCTATGGTAAATGTCAAGCCTGTTCAACTGGGAACGAACACCCGAATGAGCTTTGCAAAAATCAATGAGGTTTTGGAGATGCCAAACCTGATTGAAGTGCAGACGGATTCTTACGAGTGGTTTCTCAAACAGGGTCTGAAGGAAGTATTTAACGATGTTTCCGCTATCACAGACTACACGGGGAACCTGGTTCTGGACTTTGTTGATTATCGGCTGGACGATGAGCCCAAATATTCCGTCGCGGAATGCAAAGAGCGCGATGTGACATATGCGGCGCCTCTTCGTGTGACTGCCCGCCTCCTGAACAAGGAATCCGGCGAGGTGAAGGAGCAGGAGATCTTCATGGGAGATTTCCCGCTGATGACCGAAAGCGGCACTTTCGTAATCAATGGCGCCGAGCGTGTCATTGTATCCCAGCTGGTACGGTCTCCCGGCGTTTATTTCAACGACAGCTTTGACAAAACCGGTAAAAAGCTCTACGCTTCCACCATTAACCCCAACCGTGGCGCATGGCTGGAATACGAAACCGACTCCAACGACTTCTTCTATGTCAGAATCGATAAAAACCGGAAAATTCCGATTACCACCTTTATCCGTGCACTGCTGCGTGTCCGTGATGACGTGGCCAGCGATGACATCAACGAGGATTATACCCTCGGGTTGACCGGCGCTACCGGAAACGATACTGAAATTTACGAAATTTTCGGCGAGGATGAACGCATCACAGCCACTGTCAACAGCAAGGACGCCTGCAAAAACGGCGACGAGGCGCTGCTGGAGGTTTATCGCAAGCTCCGCCCGGGCGAGCCTCCCACACTGGAGTCGGCAGTGAAGCATGTGGTTCCCCTGCTCTTTGATGAGCACCGTTACGATCTGTCCAAGGTTGGCCGTTACAAATACAATAAGAAGCTGCAGATTGCTACCCGTCTGGTGGGGCATACTCTGGCGCAGCCCGTCGTGGACGAGATGACCGGCGAGGTCATTGCCGAGGCCAACCAGAAGGTGAACCGTGAACTGGCTCATAAGATCCAGAGCGCCGGCATCGACACCGTTTACCTGTTTGTGGAGGAAGGCAACCGGGTTGTCAAGGTAATCTCCAACGGCATGGTGGATATTGAGGACTTTATCAGCGACATTGATAAGGAAGAATGCGGCGTTTACGAAAAAGTGCGCTTCAAGATTCTGATGGACATTCTGAACAAGGCGGGAAGCCACGAAGAACAGATCCAGATGATCAAGGACCGGATCAACGAACTGATCCCCAAGCACATTATCAAAGACGACATTTTCGCTTCCATTAACTATATGAACAACCTGGTTTACGATATCGGCACAGTGGACGATATCGACCATCTGGGTAACCGCCGCATCCGTACGGTGGGCGAACTGCTCCAGAACCAGTTCCGCATCGGTTTTTCCCGCATGGAGCGCGTCATCCGTGAAAGAATGACCCTTCAGGCACAGGACATGGACGTCATCACTCCCCAGGCTCTCATCAACATCCGGCCTGTGGTGGCGGCAATCAAGGAATTCTTCGGTTCCTCCCCGCTGTCCCAGTTTATGGACCAGACCAACCCTCTGGCTGAACTGACTCACAAGCGCCGTCTTTCCGCACTGGGCCCGGGTGGTTTGTCCCGTGACCGTGCCGGATTCGAGGTCCGCGACGTTCACTACAGCCATTACGGCCGTATGTGCCCCATTGAGACCCCGGAAGGCCCCAACATCGGTCTGATTTCCTACCTTGCCTCCTTCGCCCGGCTGAACCAGTACGGCTTTATCGAGGCCCCCTTCCGCAGGGTGGACAAGGAGACCGGCAAGGTTTTGGATGAAGTGCTGTATATGACCGCCGACATTGAGGATGAGTTTGTGGTGGCGCAGGCCAATGAGCCGCTGACCGAAGAGGGCACCTTTGCCCGGAAGCGTGTCAATGCCCGCTACAGAAGTGAAATTCTCGAAACAGACCGGGATAATGTGGACTACATGGATATTTCCCCGAAGATGGTTGTCTCCGTGGCGACTTCCATGATTCCCTTCCTGGAAAACGACGACGCAAACCGTGCGCTGATGGGCTCCAACATGCAGCGGCAGGCTGTGCCGCTGCTGAAGACCGAGGCCCCCTTTGTGGGAACCGGTATGGAGTACAAGGCTGCCGTGGATTCCGGAGTTGTCATCGTCTGCAAGCACGAGGGCGTTGTTGAGAAGGTATCTGCAGATGAGATTCAGGTCAAAGAGGAAAACGGCACCCTTCACACTTACGATTTGATTAAATTCAAGCGTTCCAACCAGGGAACCTGCATCAATCAGCGGCCGATCGTCAGCAAGGGGCAGAAGGTGAAGCCAGGCGATGTGCTGGCCGACGGCCCTGCTACCGCAAACGGCGAGATTTCTCTGGGCAAAAACGCCCTGATCGGCTTTACCACATGGGAAGGCTACAACTATGAGGATGCGGTGCTCATCAACGAGCGGCTGGTCCGTGACGACATGTACACCTCCATTCATATTGAGGAATATGAGACGGAAGCCCGCGACACAAAGCTCGGGCCGGAAGAAATTACCCGCGATATTCCCAACGTGGGCGAGGATGCTTTAAAGGATCTGGATGAAAACGGCGTCATTCGCGTAGGCGCCGAGGTTCGCAGCGGCGACATTCTGGTGGGCAAGGTAACCCCCAAGGGCGAGACCGAGCTTACTGCCGAGGAGCGTCTGCTCCGCGCCATTTTCGGTGAGAAGGCAAGAGAAGTCCGCGATACCTCTCTGAAGGTTCCTCACGGCGAGTCCGGTATTATTGTGGATGTCAAGGTGTTTACCAGAGACAACTGCGATGAGCTGGCCCCCGGCGTAAATATGGTGGTTCGCTGCTATATTGCCCAGAAACGTAAGATTTCCGTGGGCGATAAGATGGCGGGACGCCACGGCAACAAAGGCGTTGTTTCCCGGATTCTTCCCCAGGAGGATATGCCCTTCCTGCCCGACGGAACTCCGCTGGACATCTGCCTGAATCCTCTGGGCGTACCTTCCCGTATGAACATCGGGCAGGTGCTTGAGGTCCATCTGGGCCGCGCGGCTGCCGCGCTGGGCTGGAAAATGATGACCCCTGTATTCGACGGCGCTCATGAGTCCGATATCCGCGACTGCCTGCGGGAAGCCGGTCTGGATGAGGACGGCAAGACCGTGCTTTACGACGGACGTACCGGTGAACCCTTTGACAACCGTGTCACCGTCGGCTATATGTACTTCCTGAAGCTGCACCACCTGGTTGACGATAAAATCCATGCCCGCTCCACCGGCCCTTACTCGCTGGTTACTCAGCAGCCCTTGGGCGGCAAGGCGCAGTTCGGCGGTCAGAGATTCGGTGAGATGGAGGTTTGGGCACTGGAGGCGTACGGCGCGGCATACACCCTGCAGGAAATCCTGACGGTGAAGTCCGACGACGTGGAAGGCCGTGTCAAGACCTATGAATCCATTGTCAAGGGACAGAATGTTCCGAAGCCCGGTATTCCGGAGTCCTTCAAAGTCTTGATTAAAGAGCTTCAGTCTCTGGCTCTGGACGTTAAGGTTCTGGATAAGGACAATCAGGAGATCGACCTGAAACAAACCTTTGATGATGACGATATCGGACTGCATCCGCTGCTGGACGAAAGCGACTATGTGGAGGACGGCGACTTTGACGGCTATTCCGTTGAGGAAGCGGAACCGGAAGAAGACAGCTACGATTTCGATTTGGATTCCGATGGAGATTCCGACGGGGATTTGGGCGAAGACTTAATCAGCGACTCAGACGACGATAACCTGTTTTAAGCACGGTTGCTTCAGCGGCTTCGGAGCTGCGCGGTTCGGGCGGTTCCGAAGCAAAAGCGAAGTCCCCGGTGGGGATGAATGACCGGCGACTGAAATGAAATCAGGTAAGGCAAATGCCGTATCGTATTTTTCAGCCGGGCCGCCGTCCGGCGCGGTCTGGCGTAAACTAGAAAAAGGGGTCTGAATATGGAATTTAACGTATTTGAATCTATTAAAATCGGTTTGGCTTCTCCCGAGCAGATCAGAGAATGGTCCTATGGTGAAGTAAAAAAACCCGAGACGATAAATTACCGCACACTGAAACCGGAGCGTGACGGTCTGTTCTGCGAGCGTATCTTTGGGCCGCAGAAGGACTGGGAATGCCATTGCGGCAAGTACAAGCGCCTTCGTTTTAAAGGTAAAATCTGTGATAAGTGCGGCGTTGAGGTTACCCGCAGCAAAGTCCGCCGTGAGCGGATGGGGCACATTGAGCTGGCTGCGCCGGTATCCCACATCTGGTACTTTAAGGGAATCCCGTCCCGGATGGGACTCCTTCTGGATATCTCCCCCCGCCGTTTGGAAGAAGTCATCTACTTTGCCAAGTATATTGTGATTGATCCCGGCGACACGATTCTGGAAAAAGGTCAGCTGCTGACCGAGTCCGAGTATCTGGATATGCGGGAGAAATATGAGGATGATTTTAAAGCAGGCATGGGCGCCGAGTCCATTAAGGCACTGCTGACGGAACTGGATCTGGATAAGCTCTCCGCCGAGCTGAAAAACGCGCTGGAAACCGCCAGCGGCCAGAAACGGATCCGCTATCTGAAACGTCTTGAAGTTGTGGAGGCGTTCCGCGCTTCCGGTAACCGTCCCGAGTGGATGATCATGGACGTGGTTCCGGTTATCCCTCCGGATATCCGCCCCATGGTTCAGCTGGACGGCGGTCGGTTTGCCACCTCCGACCTGAACGACCTGTACCGCCGGGTTATCAACCGGAACAACCGTCTGAAACGTCTGCTGGAGCTGTCCGCTCCGGACATCATTGTCCGCAATGAGAAGCGGATGCTGCAGGAAGCCGTTGACGCATTGATCGACAACGGCCGCCGGGGCCGCCCGGTGACAGGCCCCAACAACCGCCCCCTGAAATCCCTTTCCGATATGCTGAAGGGCAAGCAGGGACGGTTCCGTCAGAACCTGCTGGGCAAGCGCGTCGACTATTCCGGCCGTTCCGTTATCGTTGTCGGCCCGGAGCTGAAGATGTACCAGTGCGGTCTTCCCAAGGAGATGGCGCTGGAGCTGTTCAAGCCTTTTGTAATGAAACGTCTGGTGGAAACCGGTGTTTCCAACAATATTAAGAGTGCCCGCAAGATGGTGGAGCGTGCCCGCGACGAGGTCTGGGACGCGCTGGAAATTGTAATTAAGGATCACCCGGTTCTGCTGAACCGTGCGCCTACCCTGCATCGTCTGGGAATTCAGGCTTTCGAGCCGATTCTGGTGGAAGGACGCGCTCTGAAGCTGCATCCTCTGGCCTGCACCGCGTACAACGCGGACTTCGACGGCGACCAGATGGCAGTCCATGTGCCGCTGTCCGCTGAGGCACAGGCGGAAGCCCGCTTCCTGATGCTGGCAGCCAACAACATTCTGAAGCCTTCCGACGGACGTCCCGTCACCGTTCCTACGCAGGATATGATTCTGGGCTCCTACTACCTGACGATTGTCAAGGACGGCGAGCCCGGTGAGGGTAAGGTGTTCCGTGATGTGAATGAGGCGCTGATGGCTTATAATGAGCACGTTATTACGCTTCATGCCAAAATCCGTATCCGTATGACCAAGCAGATCGGCGACAAATCCGTCAGCCGCATCATTGACACCACCATCGGCCGCGTGATTTTCAATCAGAATATTCCGCAGGATCTGGGATTTGTTGATCGCACCAGTTCTGAGAACGAGTTTGCCCTTGAGGTTGACTTCATCGTTAAGAAAAAGCAGCTGGGACAGATTATCGACCGGTCCATCCGTGTTCACGGAACTGCTCAGACGGCGGAAATGCTGGACCGCATTAAAGCACTTGGCTTCAAGTATTCTACCAAGAGCGGTATTACTACGGCTGTCTGCGACGCAACCATTCCCCCCCAGAAGAAGGAACTTCTGGCGGAAGCCGATGCCCGTTCCGCAGAGATCAACGAAGAATACAACATGGGTCTTATCACCAACGAGGAGCGACTGAAGCTGGTGCTGGGCACATGGAACGAGGTTACCGACAAGGTGACCGACGCACTCCAGAAAAACCTGGATCAGTTTAATCCCATTTATATGATGGCAGACTCCGGCGCCCGCGGTTCTATCAACAACCTGCGTCAGCTGGCCGGTATGCGTGGCCTGATCGCCAACACCTCCGGTGTTACCATCGAGGTTCCGATTCGCGCCAACTACCGTGAAGGTCTGAACATTCTGGAATACTTCATTTCTTCCCGCGGAGCCCGGAAAGGCTTGGCAGATACCGCTCTTCGTACCGCGGACTCCGGCTATCTGACCCGTCGTCTGGTTGACGTATCGCAGGATGTTATCATCCGTCAGGATGACTGCGGCACCCATGAAGGACTTGAGGTCTGCGAGATTGCCGAGGGCAAGGAAATCATTGAGCCCTTCAAGGATCGTCTGATCGGCCGCTATCTGGTGGAGGATTTTCATGATCCCATCACCGGCGAGCTGCTGGTTTCCAACAACAAGCTCATGGCGGAAGAGGATGCGAAAAAGATCATCAATACCGGAACCAAATCCATCAAGATTCGTTCCATTCTCACCTGTGAGTCCAAGCAGGGCGTCTGCACCAAATGCTACGGCGCCAACCTGGCAACCGGTCTGCCTGTTGCCATCGGTGAGGCGGTCGGCGTAATCGCCGCCCAGTCCATCGGTGAGCCCGGCACCCAGCTGACCATGCGTACCTTCCATACCGGCGGTATTGCGTCGGCGGAGGATATCACACAGGGTCTTCCCCGTGTTGAAGAGCTTTTTGAGGGACGCCGTCCCAAGAATTCCGCAATTATTTCCGAGATTTCCGGTAAGGTTCGGATTGAAGAAATCAAGCGGACCCGCCACATTATTGTCACCGGCCAGGACGACGAAAAGACCTATCCGATTCCCTATGGCTACCGGATCAAGGTGCACCCCGACGACTACGTGAAGAAGGGGCAGGCAATGACGGAAGGCTCCGTTAACCCCCATGACGTTCTGGCAGTCAGCGGCGAGCAGGAAGTGCAGAACTACCTGAACACCGAGGTACAGAAGGTTTACCGGATGCAGGGCGTTGATATCAACGACAAGCACATTGAGGTTATTGTCCGTCAGATGATGCGCAAGGTGCGGATCGTTGACGCCGGAAGCACGGAATTCCTGCCCGGTTCCTTAAGCGACCGCGGCGAGGTGGAGGATGCCAACCGTAAGATACGTGAGCGGATTGCAGCGGGTGAAACCGATCTGAAGCCCTGCGAATACGGTGCGGTGCTGCTTGGTATCACCAAGGCTTCGCTGGCAACGGACAGCTTCCTGTCCGCGGCATCCTTCCAGGAGACCACCCGCGTTCTGACCGAGGCCGCCATCAAGGGCAAGGTCGATCCGCTGATGGGCCTGAAAGAAAACGTCATCATCGGCAAGCTGATTCCCGCCGGCACAGGAATGACCTGTTACCGGGATGTTGAGGTCGTGGCAGATGAGGATGAGTGTGAGGACTTCGGGAATGAGTCGGACTCTGTTGACGAGCGCGAAGTTGTCCATCAGGCATGATGAACTGAGATAGTGCGGATGGTGCAGTTCCTCCTCAAAAAAGTGGGGGAGCTGCACCGCTTGTCCGTTTTTAAAAGAAAGTTGACGTAATTTGCAGGCGTTTCGTGAAAAACGCCTATTGACAAACACTTCAAAACAGTGTTAAATTAAATAGGTTCGGTATTTTTATGGTTTTGCCGTTTTATTTTGGTAAAATTCGGGGAATACCGGACGTGAAAACCGCTATTTCGGCTTTCGGCACTGTCGGAAGCTCCGATATAGATTATTATTTAAAGAGGAGGTGCGATATGCCAACCTTTAACCAGCTCGTAAGAAAAGGCAGAGAGGAACTCGCGAAAAAATCCACCGCTCCCGCTCTTCAGAAAGGTTTCAACTCCCTGAAGAAGGATACTTTGGATCTGAGCTCTCCGCAGAAACGCGGCGTTTGCACGGTCGTTCGTACAATGACCCCCAAAAAGCCCAACTCCGCGCTTCGTAAAGTTGCCCGTGTTAAGCTGACAAACGGCTACGAGGTAACAGCTTACATTCCCGGTATTGGCCATAACCTGCAGGAGCACAGCGTTGTTCTGATCCGCGGCGGCCGTATCAAGGATCTTCCCGGTGTCCGTTACCACATTATCCGCGGTACTCTGGATACACAGGGCGTGAACGGCAGAAACCAGGCCCGTTCCAAATACGGCGCGAAACGGCCGAAAGCAGGTGCAGCAAAGGCAGCAGCAAAGAAATAACTGAACCGGAAAAATTAGCCCAATTACAGTGGTTTTTAATATAGAATGCGGATCAGCGATTCGCAGGAAAGATATGATCCCCTGTATTGGTCTGACGGAAGTTCGCCTTTCGAGTACCGATGATATCATTATATGAAGGAGGGAAGCAAAGTGCCAAGAAGAGGTAATATCGCAAAACGTGATGTTTTGCCGGATCCGCTTTACAAATCCAAACAGGTCACCCGCCTGATCAACAGCGTTATGCTGGATGGCAAGAAGGGTGTTGCCCAGAAGATTGTATATGGCGCATTTGAAATTGTAGCCGAAAAATCAGGCAAGGATGCTCTGGAGGTTTTTGAACAGGCCATGGAGAACATCATGCCCGTTTTGGAGGTTAAGGCCCGCCGCGTCGGCGGTGCCACTTATCAGGTTCCCATGGAAGTCCGCCCCGAAAGACGGCAGACTCTGGGTCTCCGCTGGCTGACCACTTATTCCAGAAGCCGCGGCGAAAGAACCATGAAGGAGCGTTTGGCAGGTGAGCTGCTCGATGCCAGCAACGGCATGGGCGCTGCATGCAAAAAGCGTGAGGATACTCACAAGATGGCAGAAGCCAACAAGGCTTTCGCTCATTACAGATGGTAATTCCTTTCTTTTCGGGAACAATATTGTTCCCGAAAAGAATTTCCGCTGTATGAGAAAATCCATAGTGGACATGGTCTGCCGTTTGTCCGCTGTGCATACACAACGGTTCAATTGGGCGGACAGTGTCCGCGATGCGGCGGATTGCGCTGCATGATCCCTTTAATAAAACAGGAGGATTTTATGCCTAGAGAAGTATCACTTGAGCTGACTCGTAACATTGGTATTATGGCTCACATCGATGCCGGCAAAACAACGACCACCGAGCGTATTCTGTATTATACAGGCAAGACGCACAAAATCGGTGAGACGCATGACGGCGCCGCAACGATGGACTGGATGGCGCAGGAGCAGGAGAGAGGTATCACCATTACCTCCGCTGCGACTACTTGCTATTGGAAGGGCCACAGAATCAATATTATTGACACTCCCGGCCACGTTGACTTTACCGTTGAGGTAGAGCGTTCTCTGCGTGTTCTGGACGGCTCTGTCACCGTTTTTTGCGCCAAGGGCGGCGTTGAGCCCCAGTCGGAAACTGTATGGCGTCAGGCTGACAAATACCAGGTTCCGCGTATGGCTTATGTAAACAAAATGGACATTATGGGCGCTGATTTCTATAATGTCGTTTCTATGATGAAGGACCGGCTGAAATGCAATGCCGTTCCGATTCAGCTTCCTATCGGTGCCGAAGATACTTTCCGCGGCGTAATCGACCTGGTCGAGATGGACGCGGATATCTACTACGACGAGATGGGTACCGACATGCGGGTGGAAGAAATTCCTGCCGACATGCTGGAAAAAGCAAAGGAATACCGTGCAGCTATGGTGGAAGCGGTTGCCGAGCAGGATGAAACCCTGATGGAGAAATACCTGGAGGGTGAAGAGCTCACAACCGAGGAGATCAAAATGGGCCTGCGCAAAGGCGCTATTGCCAATACGCTGGTTCCGGTCTGTTGCGGAACTTCCTACAAAAACAAAGGTGTGCAGAAGCTTCTGGACGCGATTATCGACTTTATGCCCTCTCCTCTGGATATCCCCCATATCAAGGGTACCGACGAGGACGGCAACGAAGTGGAGAGCCCGACAGATGATAACGCTCCCTTTGCAGCGCTTGCGTTTAAGATTGCTACCGACCCCTTCGTTGGTAAGCTGTGCTTCTTCCGTGTCTATTCAGGTGTGCTGAATGCGGGCAGTCCGGTTCTCAACTCCACGAAGAATAAGCCGGAAAGAATCGGACGTATTCTGCTGATGCACGCAAACTCCCGTACCGATATCGAAACGGTATACGCGGGTGATATCGCTTCTGCGGTCGGCCTGAAACTGACCACAACCGGTGATACCCTCTGCGATCCGAAACATCCGATCATTCTGGAGTCCATGGAATTCCCGGAGCCGGTTATCAATCTGGCCATCGAGCCGAAAACCAAGGCTGGACAGGAAAAGATGGGTATCGGTCTTTCCAAGCTGGCGGAAGAGGATCCGACGTTCCGCACCTGGACCGACGAAGAAACCGGTCAGACCATTATTGCCGGAATGGGCGAGCTCCATCTGGAAATTATCGTTGACCGTCTGCTCCGTGAGTTTAAGGTTGAGGCAAACGTAGGTGCTCCGCAGGTTTCTTATAAAGAAGCAATCCGGAAATCCGCAACAGTGGATAACAAGTATGCCCGTCAGTCCGGCGGTAAAGGCCAGTATGGTCATGTTAAAATTACCATCGAGCCCAACGAACCCGGCAAGGGCTATGAGTTCATCAACAAGATTGTCGGCGGCGCAATCCCGAAGGAATACATCCCCGCTGTAGACGCCGGTATCCAGGGCGCAATGCAGGCTGGCGTACTGGCCGGTTATGAGGTTGTGGACGTTAAGGTAACGCTGTTTGACGGTTCTTACCATGAAGTTGACTCTTCCGAAATGGCATTTAAGATCGCCGGTTCTATGGCGTTCAAAGAGGCAATGCGGAAGGCAGACCCGGTTCTGATGGAGCCTATTATGAAGGTTGTTGTCGTTGTTCCCGAGGAATACATGGGCGACATCATCGGCGACCTGAACTCCCGCCGCGGTCAGATTCTTGGTATGGAAGCACGTCCCGGCGCTCAGCAGATCAATGCAATGGTTCCGCTTTCTGATATGTTCGGCTACTCCAACGATCTTCGTTCCAAATCACAGGGACGCGGTCAGTATTCCATGGAGCCCAGCCACTTTGCAGAAGTTCCGAAGTCCATCGCAGAGAAGATCATGAGCTCGAGAGCAAAGAAGGACTAATCCTTTTTCTGCTCCCCATGATATTGTAAAAGTATTTTATTGAAACACTTGAATTTTTTTGTAAAAGTGTTAGAATATAAGCAATATCGTATTCACCGCATAACGCTTTGCGCGTGATGCAGGCGATTTCGGCGTTACTTGCGCCGCTTACCAGTTATTTGTAAATTAAAGGAGGAAAAATTCCAATGGGAAAAGCTAAATTCGAGCGTACAAAGCCGCACGTTAACATTGGTACTATCGGCCACGTTGACCACGGCAAAACCACTCTGACCGCTGCTATCACGAAGGTTCTGTCCATGAACGGTGAGGCTGACTTCGTTGACTACGCAAACATTGATAAGGCTCCCGAAGAGAGAGAGCGCGGTATCACAATCAACACCTCTCACGTTGAGTATCAGACGGAGAACCGTCACTATGCTCACGTTGACTGCCCCGGCCATGCTGACTATGTTAAGAACATGATCACCGGTGCTGCTCAGATGGATGGTGCAATTCTGGTTGTTTCTGCTGCTGATGGACCGATGCCCCAGACCCGTGAGCACATTCTGCTGGCTCGTCAGGTTGGCGTTCCTTACATCGTTGTATTCATGAACAAAGTTGACCAGGTTGACGATCCCGAGCTGCTGGATCTGGTTGAGATGGAAATCCGTGACCTGCTGAACGAGTATGAGTTCCCCGGCGATGATACTCCTATCATCAAGGGTTCTGCTCTGCAGGTTCTCGAGTCCACTTCTACCGACCCCAAAGCTCCCGAGTATGCCTGCATCTATGAGCTGATGGCTGCTGTAGATGACTTTATCCCCACTCCCGAGCGTAAAGCTGACCTGCCCTTCCTGATGCCCGTTGAGGATGTTATGACCATTTCCGGTCGTGGCACCGTTGCTACCGGCAGAGTGGAAAGAGGTAAGCTGAATACCGGCGACGAAGTTGAGCTCATCGGTCTGACCGAAGAGAGAAGAAAAGTCGTTGTTACTTCTATGGAAATGTTCCGCAAGACTCTGGACTACGCTGAGGCCGGCGATAACGTTGGTGCTCTGCTGCGTGGTGTTCAGAGAAATGAAATCGAGCGTGGACAGGTTCTCGCAAAGCCCGGCTCCATTCATCCTCTGACCAAGTTTGTCGGCCAGGTTTACGTTCTGAAAAAGGAAGAGGGCGGACGTCATACTCCTTTCTTCAAGAACTATCGTCCTCAGTTCTACTTCAGAACTACCGACGTTACCGGAAGCATCGAACTGCCTGATGGCGTTGAGATGGCTATGCCCGGCGATAACGTTGAGATCTCTGTTGAGCTGATCACTCCTATCGCTATCGAGGAAGGTCTGCGTTTCGCTATCCGTGAAGGCGGCCGTACCGTTGGTTCCGGCGTTGTTGTTAAGACAATCGGCTAATTGAACCACTTTTCTGAATAAAAAACCGAGACAGGGTTTCCTGTCTCGGTTTTTTGTGTATGGTATAAAATCCACCAGCTAAGCTGGTGGGTAAAAAGCTTTAGCTATGGACAAAATAAAAGCTCCTGTATATATTAATGTTAAGGTCTGCCAACCTAACAAAAAACATACAGGAGGT
>DBGCDL010000076.1:0-115116 GCA_048358235.1 Oscillospiraceae bacterium | reverse complement strand
TGAACGGCTCCAGCATCACCCGTACCGCGGAAGACAGGGAACTGAATATTCGCTATTTCAAAATGTACCGGGAGTTGGGCGGGAAACTGGTGACAACCGGAAGTGACGCGCACAGCCCCGACCGAATTGCCGCGGGAATCCCAGAGGCGTACGGCATTCTGCGGGATGCGGGATTTGATTCCGTGTTCTATTATAAGGAACGAAAAGCGGTAAGGGTGGCTCTTGGCCGCGAAGAAAATCAGGAGAATCAGGCGGAACTCCGCCTGTAATACATCGATTCAGAAGGAGGAACATTTATGAATCAGGTTTTAAAATTATTGGAGGAAAACGCCCGTTATACCAACGAGGAAATCGCCGTTATGCTGGGAGTCGCACCGGATGAGGTAAAGGCAAAGATTCTTCAGATGGAGCGTGACGGTGTGATCCGGGGCTATAAAGTCATTGTTGACCGGGATAAGCTGTCGGACAATTATGTTTCCGCCATGATTGAATTGAAAGTGACTCCCAAGCGGGATCTGGGGTTCGACGAAATCGCGGAAAAAATTGCGGAATTTCCCGAGGTGGAGGATGTTTATCTGATGTCCGGCGGCTACGATCTGGCGCTGATGATCTCAGGGAAAACTTTTAAGGATATTGCACTGTTCGTTTCCCAGCGGCTTGCCGTTCTTGACTCCGTTATTTCCACCGCGACGCATTTTGTCCTTTCCCGCTATAAGGAAAAGGGAGTGGCCGTCCACGCGGCTCCTGTGGACGAGAGGAGGAACACATGGCTGTGAGTAGTTCCCGTGAACTGGATTATGAAAAGCTGCTGTCCAAACGGGTACAGAAAATAAAGCCTTCCGGTATCCGCAAATTTTTTGATATTGCCAACGAGATGGAAGATGTGATTTCCCTCGGTGTGGGTGAGCCTGATTTTAAGACTCCGTGGATTGTTCGCTCCACAGCCATCGAAACGTTGGAAAAGGGCAGAACCGTTTATACCGCAAATGCCGGTTTAGCCGAGCTGCGTACTGAAATCTGCAATTACATGGAGAACAAATACCATGTAAAATATAATCCCGCCAAGGAAACTGTCGTTACCGTCGGCGGCTCAGAGGCCATTGACCTGTGCATCCGTGCGCTGGTGGAGGAGGACGATGAGGTTTTAATTGTTGAGCCTTGTTTTGTGGCCTACGCTCCCATTGTGGAGCTGATCGGTGCAAAGGTAATTTCTATTGAAACCAAAGCGGAGGATCATTTCCGCCTGACAGCAAAAGCGCTGCGGGAGAAAATTACCGATAAGACAAAGCTTCTGGTGTTTCCGTACCCCAATAACCCTACCGGGGCCATTATGCGGGAGGAGCATCTGGAAGAAATCGCGGAAGTGCTGCGGGATACCAATATCATCGTGCTGTCCGACGAGATCTATTCCGAGCTTACCTACAACGGAAGGCATGTTTCCATTGCCTCCATTGACGGCATGAAAGAGCGCACTATTGTGGTCAACGGGTTCTCCAAGTCCTTCTCCATGACCGGATGGAGGCTGGGATACGCCTGCGGGCCGGCCCCCATCATCAAGCAGATGACTAAAATCCATCAGTTTGCCATTATGTGCGCCCCCACCACCAGCCAGTATGCTGCAATTGAAGCGCTTCGCCGGTGCGAGGAAAATATTCAGAGCATGGTGGAGGAATACGACCGCCGCCGCCGCTATATCGTAGACAGCTTTAATAAGCTGGGCCTGACCTGTTTTGAACCGGAGGGGGCCTTTTATATCTTCCCGTCCATTCAGTCCACCGGGCTGACCTCGGATGAATTCTGTGAAAAACTGCTTTATTCCAAGCATGTGGCAGTGGTTCCGGGTACCGCCTTCGGAGATTGCGGAGAGGGCTTTATCCGTATCTCCTATTCTTATTCGATCCGGCATATCACAGAGGCTGTCCGGAGAATTTCCGAGTTCCTTGAGGAACTGAAAGCAGGAAAGATCGAGTAAGAAAGCGGGGAAATGGATTGGAAAACCGAGTGAGTATTACCCGGACGGATTCTTACTCTCCCGATAAGGTGGAGCAGGCTGTTTGGCGGCATTTTGAACTGCTGGGGCTTGCAGAACATATCCGTCCCGGGATGAAAGTGCTGATTAAGCCGAACCTCTTGATGAAAAGACGCCCGGAAGAGGGGACGACCACTCATCCGGCATTTGTCCGGGCTATTATTCTGTGCCTCCAGCGGCTGGGCGTTTCGGATATTACCATTGCCGACAGTCCGGGCGGGCCCTTTACCGGAGCAATGCTTTCGCCTATTTACGAATCTACCGGAATGAAGGCCGTCGCAGAGGAGACAGGAGCAAAGCTAAACTGGGATTTCGGCTCCTTTGAGAAAAAAGCGGAGCACGCCAGAATGGTCAGCGGTTTTACCCTGATTTCAGCGGTAAAGGATGCGGATTTTATCATTGACGCCCCAAAGCTGAAAACTCATGGGATGACAATGCTCTCCGGTGCGGTAAAGAACCTGTTCGGTACGGTGCCGGGATTGATGAAGCCTGAATTCCACTGGAGATTTCCGGAAAAAGACCGCTTTTGCCATATGCTGCTGGATTTATGTGAAACCGTTCGGCCTGACGTTGTTTTCGTAGACGGAATTGTCTCCATGGAGGGCAACGGCCCCTCAGGAGGCACTCTCCGGGAAACGGGGCTGATTCTGGCTTCCCGGAGTCCCTATGCAGCAGATTTGGCGTTGTGCCGGATTCTGGGAATCCGGCCTGATGTGGCGCCTACGGTAAGCCTTGCGATAGAGCGGAGGCTTTGCCCGGAAAGTGCGGAGAAGATCGATTTTTGCGGCGACCCCGTCCCAGCACTGACGGACTATAAGCTGCCGCAGAGCAAAAGCGTCTATCTTTCCGCCTATATCCCAAAGCCGTTCCGGCCGCTGGCAGATAAACTGCTGACCTCACGTCCCGTGATTCGGAAGCGGAGATGCGTGGGATGCGGCAAATGCGCGGAAAGCTGTCCGGCGCAGACCATTCATGTGGTGTCCCGGAAAGCGGAAATAGACTACAGCAAATGCATCCGCTGCTATTGCTGTCATGAAATGTGCCAGGTAAAAGCGATTGACATCAAACGCTTCCGGATTTTTAACCTCTGACTCTCGGAAAGGCATGGTCGCAGCAATGAAAGTATTCGCTCCCGCAAAAATCAACCTGACTCTTGATATTACGGGAATCCGTCCGGACGGCTACCATCTGATGGAGATGGTCATGCAGTCTGTGAGTCTGTATGATACTCTGAAAGTGGAAAAAAACGCTGAAAAGGGAATTTACTTTACATCGGATGCAGCCTATCTTCCCACGGATGAGCGGAATCTGGCAGTAAAGGCCGCCGGGGTATTCCTGAAGCACGCAGGAATTGATCCGGGCCTGTCGATTCATTTGACAAAGCGCATTCCTTCCGGCGCCGGAATGGGCGGCGGAAGTGCAGATGCCGCCGCAGTCCTTGTGGCACTTGACCGTATCTGCGGCACGGGACTTCCCATGAATGAGCTGATGGCCCTTGGCGAGACCATCGGGGCGGATGTCCCTTTCTGCCTTCATGGAGGAACTGCCCTCGTAAAGGGAATCGGAGAGCAGGTAGAGTCTGTGTGTCCGATGCCGGGTTGCTTTTTAGCCGTGGTTAAGCCGAGAATCTCAGTTCATACCAAGGCCGCCTTTGAGGCCTTTGACCGGGGTGTGATTCATTTCCGTCCTGACAATGAAGAGATGCTTCGCGCCATTTGTGCAAAGGATCTTTCTGCAATTGCATCAAATCTCTGCAATGTTTTCGAGGAAACGGCGCATCTGGAAGAGCTTGATGCAATTAAGTCGGGGCTTATGGCGGAAGGGGCATTGGGAGCGCTTATGACCGGAAGCGGTTCCGCTGTTTACGGCATCTTCGCGGAAAAGGAACCGGCCATGAAGGCCTGCGGCACTTTTCGGCGGAAAAAAAATCGGTATCAGGCGTTTTTGTGCGAACCGATTTTGTCCGGCCCTGTCATTCAAATGAAAAGTTGAATATGAATTGTATAATTCTGGAAATTCGTCCCATACTTTGGTTGTTCCAATTCGACCGAAGTATGGGACGAATGCTTGTCTGACGGGAATTCGTTTGACAGATACAGAAAGGAAATTCATTTCATGACATTGTTTTCTCAAGAAAAAACCGATAAAAATACATTTCACTTTTTTTCAGCGGCCAGGTTGGGCGCGGCAATGCTGATCGGCGTAATTGCAGTGGCGGGATTTTCCTTTTTTCGGGGAATGAGCGCTTTTGCCAAGGAGTGCGGGGACATCCGCCAAAGTGTACTTCGCCTTCATATTCTGGCCAATTCCGATTCCGATGAGGATCAGGCACTCAAACTGATGGTTCGTGACCGGATTCTTGAGTTGGACAGCGAGCTGTTCGGCAAAACAGAACAGGCGGGGGCACTGGATCAGGCGGAGGAAAGCGTCCGGGAAAAGCTGGATGAAATTGAACAGGCAGCAGAGGAAGAGGTGCGCCGTCGGGGATATGATTACCCGGTTCATGCAGAATTGGTGAATATGTATTTTAGTACCAGAGAATACGATGATTTTGTCATGCCGGCAGGCCGTTATGATGCACTGCGTATCACCATAGGCGAGGGAAAAGGCCACAACTGGTGGTGTGTGCTATATCCGCCGCTGTGCCTTCCGGCAGCAGAGAATCAGCAGGGGCTGGAAGAACTGCTGACCGAGGAACAGGCAAAGATTGTGTTCGGACAGGAAAAGTACCGGTTCCGCTTTGCGGCCGTAGAGCTTTGGGAGTCCATCCGTCAGCATCTGTTTGACGTTTCCTGAAGAATCGATTAGAATAGAGGAAAAGGCGGTACCGCCTTTTCCTCTATTCTAATTTATGGCCGGCGGAGTGTGATCCCCCGGCGGAAAGGATCGGCCGCTGTCATGCTGCAATTCATTCTGGGAGGCGCCCGTACCGGGAAAACCTCTTACATAAGGGAACGGATCGGCGAACTGTCACGGATACCGGAAAACCGTATTTTTCTTCTGGTACCGGAGCAATTCACCTTTGAAACGGAAAAAAAGCTGTATCGGGAGCTGGGTGGCGAAAGATTTAAACAGGTGAACGTCACCAGCTTTACCCGGATCGCCTCCGAAGTGTTCCAGCGTTATGGCGGGGTTGCCGGAGAGTATGCGGATGAGTGTGCGAAAAACGTATTAATGGATGCCGCGCTGGAAGAAATTCGGGATACGCTGACCGTATATGCCAAATCTGCCCGGGGCAAAAATTTTCCTTCGGTGATGCTGGACGTGGTGACTGAGCTGAAGAACGCCGGAGTGGATCCCGATGTTTTTCTTGAGCGTTCCAAACGGCTTCCGGACGGCTTTTTAAAAGAAAAAGCCGCGGAGACCGCCTTGATCTATCAGACGTATAACGCACTTCTGCTGGAAGCTTATCTGGATCCGCTCGATGACATTACCCGGGCTGAAAAGCTTTTGCAGGGTACGGATTTTTTCGATGATGCCATCGTTTTCTTCGACGAATTCAAGGGCTTTACCGCAAATGAAAACGGAATGATCCAGCTGATTCTTTCCCGTTCCAGAGAAGTTGAAGTGGCGCTTTGCATGGATCCGGAACGTGCGGATGCCAGCAGAGTCAGTGTATTTTCCAGCGTGTCAGAGGTATATCAGAAGCTGCTGCGCTTTGCCCGGAAGCTGGACGTCCCTGTAAAACCGTCGATAGTGCTGCACGAATCTCACTATGCGTCCGGGGAACTTGCCTTTCTGGAGCGGTTTCTTCTTACCGGCAAAAGTGCCGGTATGCCCGGAACTCCGCAAGGGGAGGTTCGGGGAATGCTGTGCAGGAATGAGTATGATGAGGTAGACTGCGTCCTTTCTGAGATTGCACGGCTGGTGCAGGAAGAGGGGTATCACTATAACGACGTAGCCGTTATTTCCCGGGATCTTGATACTTACCGGACAAAACTGGAGGCGGGGTTCCGAAAATACGGGATTCCTTTCTATGCGGACCAGCTTTCGGGCATCGGAAGCAAGCCCCTCATCCGTTTGGCGGAAAGCGGGCTGAACTGCCTTGTAAAGGGCTTTACCGGCGAAAATGTACTGTCTCTTCTGAAATGCGGAATGACTCCTTTTTCGGTGGAAGAAGTTGCGGAACTGGAGAATTATGTGTATGTCTGGGGCGTAAGCGGGCGTCAGTGGAACACGCCCTTTCTTTCCAATCCCCGGGGATATCAGGAGGGGTTTACGGAAGAGGACACAGCCGCTCTGGAGCGCATGAACCGGATTCGTGAATTCACCGTTTCCGCCTTGGAAAATTTCAGGAAGAAGGCAAGGGATGCTTCCGGAAAGAAAATCTGTCAGGCGCTTTTGGAGCTTCTGGAAGATCTGCAGGTTCGGGAAACCATGGAAAAGCTGATCGAAGACTTTTACCGGGAAGAGAATTTCGAGCTGGCGCAGGAATATGGGCGGCTTTGGGAAATCCTGATGGAGCTTTTGGATGTTCTGGCGGCGGCCTACGGTGAAAAGCGGATCAGCCCGGAACGGTTCAGCAGGCTCTTTTCACAGGCAGCGGATACCTATCAGATGGGGACTCTCCCACAGGCGCTGGACACCGTTATTGTGGGAAGCGCCGACCGGATTCGGATTGACGGAAAGCGTGCTGTTATGGTTGTGGGAGTCAACGAAGGCGTGATGCCGTATATTCCTGAGGAATCGGGAGTTTTCAGCGATCGGGAGCGGGAACAGCTGATTGGTGTGGAAATTGAGATTGCCATGCCTTCACGGGAAAAAATCCGTGAGGAAAGATTTATCGCCTATAAGACTCTTACTTCTCCCAGCGAACGGCTGTTTTTGACAGCGCGGAAATCGGATATCGCAGGAAATCTCAAATCACCGTCCCCGATTTTTTCCGAACTGAAAAAAATGTTTGGGGAACCGGCCATTCTGGATTCGGCAGATTTGGACGGACTTTTTTACTGCCGCAGCGGCGGAGCGTCTTTTTCCCAGCTTTCCAAAACCTATTTGAATGATACGCCGCTGACGGCCAGTCTGAAAGCGGTTCTGGGCGGGGAACCGCAGTATGCCGCGCGAATTGAGGGATTGGAACGGGTATTGGAGCACCGTGAATTTGTTCTGAAGAACCGGGAAAATGCCATAGGGCTGTTCGGCAGGGAAATGAACATTTCCCCTACAAGGGTAGAAAGCTTTTACCAGTGCAGATTCCGCTATTTTGTGGAGCAGGGCCTGAAAGCTGCGCCTCTACGCCGCGCGGAGCTTGACCCGCTGGAGACAGGCACACTGATTCACAGGGTACTGTATGTGGTTGCCTCCACCCTTGATCTGCGGGAGGGCTACGACGCAGGGAAGGCAAAGGCTGTCATCAAAGAGGAACTGGATCGGTATATCGAGACGGTAATGGGCGGAGTACAGGACAAAACCAGCCGTTTTCTCTATCTGTATAACCGGATGCGGGCATCCATTCTGAAAATTGTGGAGCAGCTCCATCAGGAATTGCTTCAAAGCGAGTTTGAGCCCTGTGCTTTTGAATACGAAATTTCTCCGGCCAGCGAAATTTCTCCTCTGCGGCTGACTGCGGATGACGGTACACAGGTGAACATTTACGGCAAAATTGACCGTATCGACAGCTATGTCAGTAAAAACGGAGAAAAGTACATCCGTATTGTAGACTATAAATCCGGCAGAAAGCAGTTCAAGCTTAACGACGTTCTCTACGGTTTAAACCTTCAAATGCTGATTTACCTTCACTGCATCACCAAAAATGGAAAGGGTCGTTTTTTCCAAAGCCTTCCTGCCGGAATTCTCTATATGCCCGCGGGGGAGCAGGCTCCCGCACTGGAGCGCGAGGCCACGCCCGAGGAAGTCGAACGCCAGAAGCAGAAGAATTATGCCATGAACGGACTGCTTCTGGAGGATCGGGAGATCTTGCGGGCAATGGACCAGGACATGTCGGGGCTGTTTATTCCTGTCTCTCTGAAGAAGGACGGCGACTTTACAGCGGCCAGCAAAAACTCGCTGGTCAGTTTGAGTGAACTGGGAAAGATCAACAGCTACATTGACAAGCTGGTCTGCGGTATGGCTCAAGAGCTCCATGACGGAAGAATTGAGGCGATACCGCTGGCAGACAGCTGCGGTTATTGCAGTTACCGGGGAATCTGCGGAATCACCAAAGCCTCTCAGGTGAGGGAATATCTGTCTCTCGACAAGGGAGAGGTGCTGAAAGCCATGGACGAGGAGCTTTCAGAGGAAGAAGAGGAAGGGCCGGTTCAGCTGTCCCTGTTCAGCGGAAAGGAGGAAGGATAGGATGGCAATTCAGTTCACACCTCATCAGCAGGAAGCCGTCAACGTTGTAGGTGGAAATATTCTGGTGTCTGCCGCTGCGGGAAGCGGAAAAACCGCTGTCCTGACCGAACGTGTGGTCAAGCTTCTTACCGGAGAAAATCCCATCAGCGCGGATCGGATCATCGTTGTTACCTTTACAGTGGCGGCGGCGGATGAAATGCGGCGCCGGATCAGCGGGCGGCTTACCGAGCTGATGGAGGAAAATCCATCGGACGAATGGCTTCAAAGTCAGTATCTGCTTCTGCCCCGGGCCAAAATTTCCACCATTCACTCCCTGTGTTCCGCACTGATCAAGGAGAATCTTCAGAAGCTGGGCCTTTCGGGCGACCTGCGGATTGCAGAGGAGTCTGAATTGGCAGTATTGAAGCAGGACGCAGTCAATGAGATCATGGAGAAATTCTATCAGGAGAAAAACCCGCGCTTTCTGGAGCTGGTGGAGTTTACCTGTACCCGAAATGACCGTCCTCTGTCGGAGCTGATTCTGTCGGTTTACGACTTTATCCGTTCCTTTGCTTTTCCGCTGGACTTTCTGGATCAGACCCAGCAAATGTATGACCATGCTTTGGGGCTGGACGATAATCCATGGGTAGATGAGGTCTCCCGGCATGTGCGGACGGGACTTTCCCAGTGCCTGTCCATTCTGAAGGGATGCATCGGAGAAATAGAGCAGGACGAGCAGGTGGCGGAAAAATACCTGGAAAGTTTTCTTTCCGACTATAATCAGATTCTCTCCGTGCTTCGGCTGGTGGAAAGCGGCAAATTCAGCGAAGCGTGCGAGAAAAGCCGGCAGCTGGAACGGCTTCCGCTGAAGGGTGTACGGAAATACGGCGCGCCGGAATTTTTGGATTCCCTGAAGGGGCGCCGTCAGAAGGTGTACGACATTGCGGGCGGTATCCTGAAACGCTTCCTCTCGTTCAGCGACGCCGACTTTCTGGAGGATACGGCAAAGCTTTCTCCGATGATTTCCATGCTGTTCGACTGTGTGAGAAGCGTATACGAAAGGATCGAGGAGAAAAAGCGGGAGAACGATCAGCTGGATTATGCGGATCTGGAACACTTTGCTTTACGGCTTCTGGTGGAAAAAACACCGGATGGATACCGGAAAACAAAGACAGCCGGGGAATTGTCCGAACTTTACGAGCAGATCATGGTAGACGAATGTCAGGATATCAATGAGGTGCAGAATCTGATCTTCCAGCTGCTGTCCCGGAACGAAACCAACCTTTACATGGTGGGCGATGTGAAACAGAGCATTTACCGTTTCCGCAAGGCAATGCCCAAGCTGTTTATTGAAAAAAAGAAGGCTTTTCACCCCTTTGATCCCCATTCCCATCAGGATACCTCAGAGGAAACCATTGTCCTGGAAAGCAATTTCCGCAGCCGGAAAGAAGTCTGCGATGTGGTCAACTACCTGTTTACCCAGATTATGAGCAGCGAAATGGGGGAAATTGAATATGGGGAAGGCGAAGCACTGGATGCGGGAGCCTCTTATGACAAGTACGAGGATTCCTGTCCCGAAGTCCACATTCTGGATTACAGCCGGGATTCCGATGAGGAAAAGAGTGCGGCGGAAGCCCGGTATATCGGCAATCTGATCCGCAGTATGGTGGAGGGAGGATATCAGGTTCAGGACAAAAAGGGAATGAGAACCTGCAGTTATCGTGATTTCGCCATTCTCCTGCGTTCTTTTCAGGGAAAGGCACCGACCTATGCGGGTGAACTGAAAGCATTGGGGGTGCCCTGCTTTTCTTCCACCTCGGAAGGATATTTTGATGCCTATGAGGTAGCGGTCATTCTGAATCTGCTTCGGATTGTAGACAATCCTTTGCTGGATGTTCCTCTTCTGTCGGTTCTGCTGTCGCCGCTGGGAGGTTTTACACCGGATCAGACAGCGGAAATCCGGCTTGCACGGAAAAATGTACCGTTTTATCTTGCCCTTCGTGAATTGGCTGGGAGTGGTAACTCTGCCTGCAGCAGCTTTGTGGAATTTTTGTCAGGATTGCGCCGCAAAGCGGCAATTTTGACCACAGATGCACTGATACAGGAAATTTACGATCAGACCGATTTTCCGGCTTTGGCCTATGCCATGGGAGGCGGGGAACAGAAGGATGCCAATCTTCGGCTGATGCTGACCTATGCGGAGAAATACGAGCAGATCGGTACGGGCGGCCTCTCCGGATTTCTGCGCTATGTTGACCGGATGATAGAAGGGGGACAGGATTTTTCCTGTGCGAACACCTCTTCTTCCCATGCGGATTGTGTCCAGATTATGAGTATCCACGCTTCCAAAGGCCTGGAATTTCCCGTATGCATTGTGGCAGACTGCGGTAAAAAATTCAATAAAAGTGATCTGAACAGCAGAGTTCAGATGAACTCCGAGTTAGGATTCTCCATGAAAATCAGCGACCCCGACACGCTCAGAAGCTACACCAGCTTTCCTTTTGAGGCAATCCGCCTCAAAAGCGAAAAGGAAACGATTTCGGAGGAAATGCGTGTTCTTTATGTTGCCATGACACGGGCAAAGGAAAAGCTGATTCTGGTTATGACGATACCGGGAGCGGAAAACCGGCTGAAGGGGATTGCCGATTCCATCGGCGAGGATAGCCGGATTAGTCCCTTTGAGGTGTTCAGCGCCCAGGGATATGACGGTTGGATTTTGTCCGCAATGCTTCGCCACCCGGATTTTTATCCCATTCGAAAACGGATTGAGCGGACGGAGCTGCCATTGCTGCCTGCGGACTTTCATGTCAGGGGAATTTATGTGCCCCTCTCGGGAGAGCGGGAACAGGCGGCAGAACCGGTTCGGGAATTTCTGGCGAAGCCATCGGGAGAAGTGACGGAAAAGCTTATGGATGCACTTCACTACCAATATCCGTATCAGCCGCTGACCGAGGTACCGGCAAAACTGACTGTCACTCAAATCGCCAAGCAGGCCCGGGGGGAAAAGGTGACATTGGAGGCGCGCCCGGCATTTCTGCAGCAGCAGGGTCTGTCCCCGGCACAGCGGGGAACTATTTTACACAGCTTTATGCAGTTTGCGGATTTTGAACTTGCGGAGCGGGATCTGACCATGGAGATCGAGCGGCTCAAGCAAAAGAAATTTTTAACAGCCGAGGAAGCGGCTGTACTGAACCGACCGAAAATTGAGGCTTTTCTGCGTTCGCCGCTTTATAGGAGAATGAAATCCGCAGAGGAGCTGCTGCGGGAATATAAGTTCTTGTACTTTATTCCGGCAGGGGAAGTGGATGATACGCTGCCAAAGCCGTTTTCCGAAGAAAAAATTCTGATTCAGGGAATCGCCGACTGTCTGATGTTTGAAAAGGAAGGAATTACGATCATCGATTATAAAACCGATTATTCCAATCAGGAGCAAGTGCTTGCGCAACGCTATTTCGACCAGCTGCGCATTTATAAAGCGGCAATTGAACAGGCCTTTTCCAAACCGGTAAGACAATGTCTCCTTTATTCTTTGCATCTGGAGAAAGAAATTGAAATTTTGTGCTGACAGTTGTCCGAAGAAGTGATGGGAGCTGTCGTTTCCGGTGTCATGGAAAATATTTTCCATGACACCGGAAAAAACTCTTGCTTTTTTCCCGTCAGTATTGTATAATTTTAAATCGTAACGCCGGTGTGATGGAATTGGCAGACGTAGAGGACTCAAAATCCTCCGCCAGCGATGGCGTGCCGGTTCGAGTCCGGCCACCGGCACCAAAAGCCGACGAATTTCCAGTCGAAATTCGTCGGCTTTTCTTTTTGTATGCGGATATGTTATGAGGTGAACTTTAATTATGGTAGATTATGGAATTAGAGATAAAGTTGTTCTTGTCACAGGCGCGAATAATCCCGAAGGCATCGGTGCTGCCACTGCAATTCTGTTTGCAGAGCAGGGGGCCAAAATAGTCCTCGTATACAAAAGAGTTTTCCATGAATTTGATGATTGCAAAACTTCCAATTTTGGTTTCGACAGATATTTTAAATCGAATTCCGGTGATACGTCGGCTGTTGAAGAAAAGCTGAAATCTTTAAATGCCGAGTATCTTGTAATGGAAAGCGATATTGCGGTTGCTTCCTGTGTTGGGGAAATCTTCGATAAAGCCATAACCAGATTTGGAAAAGTGGACATTTTGGTAAACAACGCTGCTGTCAGTGACGAAGACGGAAACGATACAATTGAGACACTCACGCAGAATACCATTGACAAAACCTTTGCCGTAAATGTCAGAGGCACACTTCTCATGACCTCGGAATTTATAAGAAGGCATGGAAATTTCGGAAGAATCATCAATCTGTCCACAGACGCATCCCAGGTTTTTGCAGGCCAAATAACCTATGGTGCAAGTAAAGCCTCTATTGAAGCGTTTACGCGCAGCGTTGCCATGGAGGTGGGGAAGTTCGGTATTACTGTAAATTGCGTTTCTCCCGGGCCGACTCAAACAGGGTACATTGATGAGCAGCTGGAGAATTATTGTCAATCTGTCATCCCTCTCGGAAAACTCGTTAAGCCCGGTGACATCGCCAATGCCATCCTGTTTCTTGCAAGTGATCAGGCCGCTATGATTACAGGGCAGGTAATTAAAGTATCGGGCGGTCACTCACTATAAGAATAAGAACCATCCAGGCATTTGTTTATCTGTTCACCAGATAAGGGAGAAAGCGAGAATTCCTTTTGACTTCGTTTGAGGCGAATTGCTCTGCTGCAAAATGGAACTGGGAAAACCGCAAGGATTTGACGCCAGTCAAAAGCTGCGGTACAATAATAACTGTAATGTTAAAAAGAAGGCCGTGATATCAAGCAGAAAGCCGGTTTTTATTCCGGAACGGCAGCTGTCAGAAAGGAAGAAGAAGGATGATTGTTCGTAAAATCAGAGAAGAAGAGTACCGTCGTACGGAAGAACTCTTTCACATCGCTTTTGAGTTTCAGTCAGAGTTTTTGAATGAACCGGCAGATGAAATGCTTCAGCGAATGATCCATAGTCCGAAAAACCGTTTTGAGCGTTATTTTCGTGAACGCTGGGCGGCATTTGAGGATGATGACAAAACCATGATGGGATACATCATCGGCACTCCCTATGATGTGGAGTTTGACGGAAACAGGGTGAAAATGAGCGGGGTAGGGGGCGTGGCATCGCTGGCTCAATACCGGCGTCATGGTGTCATCCGGGGCTGTTTTCATCAATATCTGAAAGAAATTTACGAGGAAGGTTTTTTGTTTTCCGCTTTATTTCCCTTTTCTACTGCCTATTACCGCCAGTTCGGCTATGAAATAGGCGGCGATATTGTCAGCTACAATATAGGGATTCCCGACCTGCCCAAATACCCCGCAGGAGGTTCCGTTCATTTGGTGGAAAAGGGCGCGTATCTGGATGAAATCAAAAAAGTGTATGCTGATTTTCGCCGCGGTATCAATCTGATGACGGATCGGGAAGACTTTGATTACGATTGGGTGCTTAATGCGAATCCTGTCAAAGACGGGCGCTATATTTATCTGTACCGAAACGAAGCCGGGGAACCGAAAGGCGTCATGGCATTTTTCAAAGAGCCCTTTGCCGACGCTTCCGGCCCACGAGGCTGCTTCCATATGAACTGCAGCCACTTCTTCTTTACCGATAAGGAAGGCTTTCAGGGGCTTATGAACCTGTGCCACTCTTTTTCCTCCTATTACCAGTATGTCTCTTTCCGGCTGCCTTCAGCTATCCGGGTAGAGTACTATATCCCGGAATGGACACACAAGGCAAGAATCATCCGCAGCCTGGAAGGGAACGGGATGGTTCGTGCAGTGAATGTGAAACGGGTGCTGGAACTGGCGAAATATAAAGGGGACGGGGAACTTATCATACGGGTGCGTGACCATATTCTGACGGAAAACAACAAAACCTATCGAACGGTATTCCGGGACGGGCGTGCGGAATCAGTTACGGAATGCAGCGGAAAGCCGGATGCAGATCTGGACATTCAGGACTTCAGCCGGATGATTCTCGGTGTTCTTGATCCGCAGGAGTTTCTCTTCTTTGACAAAGCAAAGCTTTTTGCTTCATTGGACAAAATCGGAAAAGTGTTTTATAAAAAGCCGATTTACATTGCAGAGCAGTTTTGACTTAAAGATATTTTAACGGATGCATCGAAAAAGCTCCGCCTGCAGGCGGAGCTTTTTTGTGTGGAAATGGTTGCCTTTCTGAAATTACAAACCCAGATCCCGGAGAATTGCGTCTTTGGATTTGAAACCGACGGTCTGTGCTGCGGGTGCGCCGTTCCGGAAAAGAATCAGAGTGGGAATGCTCATTACCGAATAGCGGGCTGCGATCTCTTCTGCGCTGTCAATGTTCAGCTTTACCACTTTCAGTGAGTCGGCAGATTCTGCGGCGATTTCTTCCACCACAGGGGCTACCATTTTGCAGGGGCCGCACCAGTCGGCATAAAAGTCCACCAAAACCGGAAGCTTGGCCTCAAGAACTTCCTCCTGAAAAGTTTCGTTGGTGACGTGAAGCAATTCTGTCGTCATATTGATTCCTTCTTTCCAAAATGAGATTAATGATAGATTGTCCGTTTTTTTGCGTACCATACAGGCCGCAGGCTTGTTAACGAATGAGGAGAGGTGCATCGCAGTATTCGCAGTGGAAAAGGCCGCCATCCATGACGAAGGAGCTTTTCAGGTAGGGCTCGGTATTGGTGACGCACCGTGGGTTTTTGCAGTGCTGGCCATGAGAGGTACCCTTCAGAATCGGCTCGTTGGAAACGGTGTCCAGCAGCGTGATAATAAGCGCCATTCGGGCATATACTCCGTAGCGCGCCTGCTTAAAATAAATCGCTCTCGGATCCAGATCCACTTCCATGCTGATTTCATCCACACGGGGAAGGGGATGAAGAATTTTCAAATCGGGGCGGGCGTGTGTCAGCTTGTCCGGAGTAAGAATATAGATATTTTTCTGTTCCTGATACAGCTTTTCACTGGAAAAACGTTCCTTTTGAATTCGGGTCATATACAGCACGTCCAGCATTCCGATGGCATCGTCCAGCGAGTAAATTTCCTCATACTCATTGCTGGATTCAATGATGATGTCCTTAAAGCGCTGGGGAAGGGTCAGCTCATCTGTCGAAATCAGGATGAATTTCATATTGCGGTAGTGACTTAGCGCCTTGATCAGGGAATGAACGGTTCTTCCGTTCTTCAAATCTCCGCATAAACCAATTGTCATGTGATTCAGATCCCCGATTTCATTTGCCAGAGTTACCATATCCGTCAATGTTTGGGTGGGGTGGAGGTGGCCGCCATCGCCCGCGTTAATCAGGGGAACCCGGGAATACTGAGCGCCGGCCAATGCAGCGCCCTCCATGGAATGACGCATTGCGATAATATCGGCATATCCGCTGACAATCGTAATGGTGTCCACCAGATTTTCGCCTTTGGAAACGGAGCTGTTCTGAGGATTGTCGAAACCGATAATATTGCCGCCCAGCCGGAGCATGGCGGTTTGGAACGACATTTGTGTCCGGGTTGACGGTTCGTAAAAAAGGGTCGCCAAAATTTTTCCCCTGCAGGCGTCCGCATATTTTTCCGGGCTGTTGCTGATCCGAATGGCCAACTCTACGATATGCTCCCACTGAGTTTTCGTAAGGTCATTCAGGTCGATCAGGTGATCTTTTCTCATAGGTCCTCCAAATGAATGATCGTTTTACTTTTTTATATCAATATCATTTTAGCATATTTTTCATAAACTGCAACTGCTCCATGTTTATTTTAACCGGTTTCAGGCTTTTCCTGCTGCGCCTGAAAAAAGAAATCGGACTGAAAACCCAATGAAATGCCCCCGAAAGCCCGAAATTGTAAAACATTTTTTAACTTTTACATATACTGATAAAGCGGGCAGGTTTTCTGCTGTTCATCAATTCGGGGGAGGAGGCAGCGCCATGCAAAAGAGAAGTTACCTAAGGCAAAGACGCAGTCCCCGGCAAAGTAAATTACGAAAAAATCTTCTGTCATTTCTGACCGCCACTCTTGTGCTGCTGGCGATTGCGGGATTCCGGCTGACGCCCGCCATAAAAAAGTCTATGGAATATCAGGGACGGATGGTGTCACTCGAAGTCCTTACGGATGAAACGATGGCTGTGTTAAACGAAATGGACCTTTCTTACGGTGACATCGTGCAAATGTCAAAAGATGATGAGGGGAAAATATCTTCCATAGAAATGGATGGAGGTAAGATAAACCGGATAAAAACCACTCTGGAAAAGAAGGTGCTTGAAGCGTTCCGGGAAAAGGGAACGGTGGAATACCGAATACCGCTGGGAACGCTGCTCGGCATCGATTATCTTTCCGGACGGGGGCCGGGAATTCCCATGAAGCTCATTCCGATGGGGTACCTGCAGGGAAAAGTGGAAAGTGAGTTTGAGTCAGCGGGCATTAATCAGACCAGCCACCGGCTGATCCTGAATCTCACCATGAAGGCAACTACCATCGTGCCATTCCGGCGGTCAGATATTACTGTGTCAACGAATTTTGTTCTGGCGGAAACCGTCATTGTGGGGCAGGTTCCCGATTACTATACCAACATCGGGCGGGACGGTTCCGATGCATTATCCGGTCTGGGTGACTATTCTCTGGATCAGAACGATTTCGCTGACCTTTCCGAAAAAGAATTACTTCGTCCTTAACCGAATCAGGCTTTGCAGACAGGTTTTATAAGAACAATTGTTTTTCATTTTTGCCTGTTTTTGGTTGCGCTAGAAACTTTGTTATGTTATAATAAATCGATATACATATTTATTTTGTTCTTGGAATCCGGGCGGCGCTTCTTCCGTTTTGCGTTGCGGCGATATTTCCGCCGGGAAGCGTCTGATGCAAAAGAGAAAGGAAAGCAAAATGAAAATTCTGGGGATTGACCCGGGTTACGCCATTGTGGGATATGGTGTCGTGGAATACTGGAACACCAGTTTCACCACTCTGGATTACGGCGCGATTCTGACGCCGGCCGATATGCCGTTTTCCGAACGTCTCCGGAAAATTTATGAGGATATGGTGCTGATTCTGGAGCGCCATCAGCCGGAAGCCATGGCAGTGGAAAAACTCTTCTTTACCAATAACCAGAAAACCGGAATTGATGTGGCGCAGGCAAGGGGCGTGATTCTTCTGGCCGCAGAGCTGCAAAGAGTGCCTGTGTTTGAATACACTCCCCTTCAGGTAAAACAGGCGGTCGTGGGCTATGGCAGAGCGGAAAAAAAGCAGGTCATGGATATGACAAAACGGCTTTTGAAGCTCGCACAGGTTCCGAAACCGGATGACACCGCAGATGCGCTGGCGATTGCGGTATGCCATGCTCATGCCGCTCCGTCAAGAATCAGCTTTCTGATGGACGGAAAAACCTGCAGAGGACGTTAAGAAACCCCTGAATCAATGGCCCAATTCAGAAAACGCGCTGCTTTGAAGCCATAATCAGGTCCCAATAAGGCTGCTCAAAAAATTTGGAAAGGACACGGAAAAGATGCTTTACAGTATAACGGGGATATTGGAGCTGATCGAGCCGTATCATATCGTAATCGAGTGCGGCGGAATTGGTTATTCCGTTAAAACTTCCATGAATACCATATCCTCTCTTCCGCAGACGGGAGAAAAGGTAAAGGTGTATACTTACCTGAATGTTCGTGAGGATGCGCTTGACCTGTTTGGATTTTATGAGTTGAACGAGTTGAATGCCTTTAAAATGCTTCTTTCCGTTTCTGGGGTGGGCCCCAAGGCAGCTGTGTCCATTTTATCCAGCCTCACTCCCGAACGGCTGGCACTCTGTGTGGCGTCGGGCGACGCAAAATCTCTGAAGGCTCCGGGAGTTGGCCCGAAGATTGCTCAGCGCATCGTTTTGGAGCTGAAGGATAAGGTGGATAAGGAGCAGATTGCCGGTGGGGTATCGGGGGAGTCCACGGCGGGAATTTCTGTGAAAACCGGAAATGCTTCCGAAGCCATCAGTGCGCTGGAGGTTCTGGGATATTCCCGTGCGGAAGCCACGCAGGTAATCACCAAGCTGGACGGTGCTACACCTGTGGAAGAAATGATAAAGCTGGGGCTGAAGGCACTGGCAGGAAAATAATAAGGAGATTGCCGGATGTTTGACGAAAACGACGAGTTGGAACTGGATCAGCGAATCAGCGATCCGGAATTTACAGAGGCCGACGTGGACGTGGAATATTCCCTTCGTCCGAAAACGCTGGCGGAATATATTGGACAGGATAAGGTAAAGGAGAACCTTTCCATTTATATTGAAGCGGCGAAAAACCGGGGCGAAGCATTGGATCACGTTCTTCTCTACGGCCCTCCGGGCTTGGGAAAAACCACCCTTTCCGGTATCATCGCCAATGAAATGAATGTAAATCTGCGGGTTACATCGGGCCCGGCCATCGAAAAGCCGGGAGACCTTGCCGCCCTGCTGACCAATTTAAGTCCGGGGGACGTATTGTTTATCGACGAAATTCATCGTTTGTCCCGGGCGGTCGAGGAAGTTTTGTATCCTGCCATGGAAGATTATTCACTGGATATTATCATTGGAAAGGGGCCTTCCGCCCGTTCCATCCGGATTGATCTTCCAAAATTTACGCTGATCGGTGCGACGACCCGTGCGGGTCAGCTTACCTCTCCGCTGCGTGACCGATTCGGCGTTCTGCTTCGGCTGGAGCTGTATACACCAGAGCAGCTTTCGGAGATCATTCTCCGAAGCGCCGGTATTCTGGAAGTAACCTGCGACCGAGGCGGCGCTGTGGAACTGGCCAAACGTTCCCGCGGAACGCCCCGTGTGGCAAACCGCCTGCTGAAACGGGTACGGGATTTTGCCCAGGTTTTGGGCGACGGTACCATTTCCCGGGAAATGGTGGATGTCGCTTTGGATAAGCTGGAAATCGATGAACTGGGACTGGACCAGATTGACCGGCGGATGCTGAAAATGATTATTACCAATTACAATGGCGGCCCGGTAGGACTGGAAACTCTGGCAGCGGCTCTTGGAGAAGAGTCGGTCACGCTGGAGGATGTGTATGAACCGTATCTGATGCAGCTTGGCTTTCTTTCCAGAACGCCGAGAGGTCGGTGCGCAACGAATCTGGCCTATGAACATCTGGGAATTCTTCGTGAGGGTCAGATGACCCTGTAAATAGATCATTTGTCATTGAAAGGACTGGAATGAATTATGGGAAGACTATTTGGTACGGATGGGGCCCGCGGTATTGCAAACACGGAACTTACCTGTGAACTGGCTATGCAGATCGGCCGTGCGGCGGCAGTGGTCTTGACAAAACACACCAACCATAAACCGAAAATTCTGATCGGAAAGGATACCCGTGTCTCATCCGAGATGCTGGAGGCCGCACTCACGGCAGGACTTTGCTCGGTAGGCGCCGATGCGGAGCTGGTGGGGGTCATTCCCACTCCGGCGATTGCCTATCTGGTACCCAAATACGAAGCGGATGCAGGAATCATGATTTCCGCATCCCACAACCCTGTGGAATTCAACGGAATCAAGCTGTTCAGCCGTACCGGCTATAAGCTTCCCGATCCGGTTGAGGAAGAAATCGAAGGACTGATTCTGGATCATCCGGAAAAAATTGCCCTGAAAAAGGGAATTGAGCTGGGCCGGGTATATAAACGCAAAAGCGCGGTCTCCGATTATGTGGAGCATATTAAGCGCACAGTGGATATTGATTTAAGCGGCATTAATGTGGCGGTGGACTGCGCTAACGGCAGTGCCAGCTCTACTGCGGATCTCCTGTTCCGGGAATTGGGAGCTTCCGCTCACATTATTCACGCAAATCCCAACGGCATGAACATTAACGATAAATGCGGTTCCACCAATCTGGACGCGCTGGTCTATTACATGAAAGAGCACGGCTGTGAAGTCGGCGTTGCTTTTGACGGTGATGCGGATCGCTGCCTGGCAGTGGATGAGAACGGAAACCGTGTGGACGGCGACCAGATTATCGCAATTTTTGCGATAAACATGAAGGCCGAAGGCCGTCTCGCCAGCGACACTGCTGTGGTTACGGTGATGTCCAACTTCGGGATGCAGCAGTTTGGGCGCGACAATGGAATCAATGTGGTTTCCACAGCCGTAGGCGATCGGTATGTTCTGGAGGAAATGCTCAAAAATGACTACAATCTGGGCGGTGAGGATTCCGGTCACATCATTCTCAAGGATTTTGCCAATACCGGTGATGGACAGTTGACCGCCGTCCAGCTGCTCCGCATTTACAAGATGCAGGGCGTCAAGATGTCGGAACTGGCGAAAGCAATGACCAAATCACCCCAGGTAACCAAATGCGTTCCGGCAGATGCCCAAGCGCGCGCCAATTTCCTGAAAGATGCGGAGATTGTTCGCGTGATCGATGAGGTGAAAGCGGAGCTGGGCGACAAGGGAAGAGTGCTGGTTCGGGCTTCCGGAACAGAGCCTCTGATCCGCGTAATGATCGAAGGCAGTGAATATGCGGTAATCAACGAATGCTGCGACAGGATCTGCGATATTGTTAAGGAGAGAATTGCCTGATGCGGGCTGTAAATTTTGGAGAATACGAAATCATTGACGCCAGCGGCGGAGAAAAGCTGGAACGTTGGGGAACCCACGTTCTGATTCGTCCCGACCCTCAGATTATCTGGAATACGCCAAAGAAAAATCCGCTTTGGTCAAAAGCCGAGGCAAGATACCTCCGTTCCGTAAAAGGGGGCGGAGAGTGGGAATACTATCAAAAGCTGCCTGAGGGCTGGGATATCTCCTATCGGGAACTGAGGTTTCATATCCGTCCTACCGGCTTTAAGCACACCGGACTTTTTCCGGAGCAGGCGGTGAACTGGGATTATTTTGACCGGGTCATCAAAAATGAGAACAGAAAAGTCAGCGTACTGAACCTGTTTGCCTATACCGGTGGCGCCACGCTGGCCTGCGCGGCAGCCGGCGCGGAAGTCTGCCATGTGGACGCCTCCAAGGGGATGGTGGCCTGGGCCAGGGAAAATGCCGAACTTTCCGGCCTTTCTGACCGTTCCATCCGCTGGATTGTGGATGACTGCGAGAAATTTGTTTCCCGGGAAATCAAGCGGGGACGCAGATATGATGCGGTCATTATGGATCCTCCCTCTTACGGCAGAGGGCCGGGAGGCGAGGTATGGAAACTGGAGGAGCAGATTTACAGTATGGTAGAGCTTTGCTCCCAGGTTCTGTCGGATCATCCGCTGTTCTTCGTACTGAATTCCTACACGACCGGACTGTCCCCCTCGGTTATGGAGTATCTTCTGGGGACAACCGTGGGAAAACGCTTTCAGGGACGTCTTTCCAGCGATGAAATCGGCCTCCCCGTAAAAGAAAGCGGGATGTATCTGCCCTGTGGCTCCACCGCCATCTGGGAGAAATAATGCGGGAATATAGTTCTTGCGAGAAGGATAATGGGTACTATGAGCGAACTGATTCAATTTCACAACGTGTCTTTTGAATATAACCATGACAATGAGGATGCAGATACTGTGGCCGTGCTTCATCAGATAAACCTTTCTGTGAAGGAAGGGGATTTTGTGGCGGTTCTGGGGCACAACGGCTCCGGAAAATCCACTTTGGCCAAGCATATCAATGCGATACTGCAGCCCACCGAGGGCGTGGTGACGGTGGACTCCATCGACACATCGAATGAGGAAATGATATTTGAAATCCGTCAGCGTGTGGGAATGGTTTTCCAGAATCCGGATAACCAGATTGTCGCCACAGTGGTGGAGGAAGACGTTGCCTTTGGGCCGGAAAATCTGGGAGTTCCTCCGGCTGAAATCCGCCAAAGGGTGGATGATGCTCTGAAGGATGTGGAAATGTATCAGTTCCGGGAGCACGCTCCTCATCAGTTGTCCGGCGGTCAGAAACAGCGGGTTGCCATTGCCGGGATCATTGCCATGCGCCCAAAATGCATTGTGCTGGATGAACCTACTGCCATGCTGGATCCCAGAGGCCGAAGAGAGGTTATGAAAACCATTCAGACGCTGAACAAGGAACACGGCACCACTGTAATTTTTATCACTCATTTTATGGACGAAGCTGTTCAGGCCAATCGGGTTGTGGTGATCGACGGTGGAAAAGTTCTTCTTGACGATACACCGAAAGCGGTTTTTTCGCAGGTAGCACAATTGAAAGCCGTGGGACTGGATGTGCCTCAGGTTACTGAACTTGCCTACGAATTGGACAAAGAGGGATATCCGGTTCCGGACGATATTCTGACCGCAGAGGATTGTGTAAACGAGCTTACGAAATTATTGGAGGTCTGACCCTTGGCAATCATAAAAACCGAGCATCTGACACATTTATACAGTCATGGTACTCCCTTTGAGAAAACAGCGATTGACGACATCAATCTGGAAATCGAAGAGGGGGAACTGGTTGGGGTCATCGGTCATACCGGCTCCGGAAAATCCACGCTGATTCAGCACCTGAACGGCCTCCTGAAGCCGGACAGCGGAAAAATTTATATTGACGGCACAGATATTTGGGAAAGCAAGGAAACGCTTCAGAAAACCCGTTTTAAGGTGGGACTGGTATTTCAGTATCCGGAATATCAGCTGTTTGAGGAGACTGTTTATAAAGACATTGCCTTCGGGCCCACAAATTTGGGATTCAGCGGAGAAGAAGTGGATCGCGCAGTAAGGAAAGCCGCAGAATGCGTGGGCATTCCGGAAAGCATGTTTGAAAAAAGCCCATTCGAGATTTCGGGTGGTCAGAAGCGCAGGGTTGCTATTGCGGGTGTGATTGCAATGAATCCCCGGGTTTTGATTCTGGACGAACCTACCGCCGGACTGGATCCCAAGGGACGGGACACCATTCTTTCTTTAATCAGCCAGTATCATAAAAGCGAAAACAATACTGTTTTGCTTGTGTCCCACAGTATGGAGGATATTGCGAAATATTCCACCAAAATTCTGGTCATGAATCAGTCAAAGGTGTATTCCTACGGGGATGTGGACACCGTCTTTTCCCAAGCGGAAGAATTAGAAAGCATCGGCCTCTCCACGCCGCAGATCACTCGCGTGTTTCATGAACTGGCGCGGAGAGGGTATCCCGTTCCCCGAGGCGTCTACAGTGTAGAGCAGGCCAAGTCGGTTCTTCTGACGCTTTTGCGGAAGGAGGGCGGTAAGACATGCTGAAAGACATCAGTATCGGACAATATTTTCCGGGAAAATCCGCCGTTCACCGGATGGATCCCCGGGTCAAAATCCTTTTTACTATCGCTTATATCGTCCTGCTTTTTCTTGCCGAAAATCTCTACTCCTTTTTCACTGTCATTTTGTTTCTGGTTCTTCTGGTTTATCTGGCGAAAATTCCTTTCGGAGTCGTTATAAAGAGTGTAAAGCCCATTATTCCCTTGGTTTTGTTTACCGCACTGCTGAATATGTTTTTCGTTTCCGGAGAGCCTGTCTGGCAGTGGTGGATTATTACGGTTACCGATCAGGGAATCCGGCTGGCAATTTTGATGACAATACGGATTGTCTGCCTTATTGTAGGTTCTTCGCTTCTGACGTATACCACATCGCCCATTGCTTTGACAGATGCGATTGAGCGGCTTTTGAAGCCCCTTGGGTATCTTCATTTCCCGGTACATGAAATGGCAATGATGATGACCATTGCACTCCGCTTTATTCCCACGCTGATTGAGGAGACCGATAAAATCATGTCCGCGCAGAAGGCGAGAGGAGCCGATCTGGAGACCGGCGGAATTGTCAAACGTGCCAAAGCACTGATCCCGATTTTGATTCCGCTTTTTGTGTCGGCCTTTCGCCGTGCGGAAGAGCTGGCTCTCGCCATGGAATGCCGCTGCTATCGAGGCGGAGAAGGACGTACCCGCATGAAGCAGCTGAAGCTGACACGAATCGACTTGTATGCGTCATTGGTGTTCACAGGCATCTTTACGGTCACGCTGCTGCTTAATTATCTGCTTCCGCCATTGTTTTAGGAAGCGGACGAATCCATTATTCCGCCTACACATCATCGCTTATTTAAAAAAAGGAACCGTCTATGAGAAATTTGCTGGTGGAGATGCGCTTTAACGGCTCCCGCTATCACGGATTTCAAGTGCAGGAAAACGCTTTGAGCATAACGGAAGTCGTACAGGACGCCATCGAAAAAGTATTTAAAAAAAGGGAGCCTATCGTAGGCTGCTCAAGAACAGACACCGGTGTACATGCAAACAGCTACTTTTTTAACATGAAAACGGAGTCAAAAATTCCTTGTGATAAATTTTTGATTACGATGAACAACAATCTTCCTCGAGATATTGCCGTTGTCAGCTGTAAAGAGGTTTCCCTTGACTTCCATTCAAGATACGACTGCAAGGGAAAAGAATATATCTACCGGATTTACAATGCGCCGGTAAAAGATCCTTTTCAGGCGGAGTTTTCTTTGTTTCATCAAAAGCCGATTGACGAAAAACTCCTGAATCAGTGCGCGCAGGCCTTTGTCGGAACTCACGATTTTTCCGCATTCTGCAGTAAGGGCGGAAAATTGGGCGAAAACGCCAAAGCGAACGCTACAAATGTCCGGACAATCGAGTATATCAATGTTTTTCGGGAAGGAAGCATCGTGACGGTACGAATCAAGGCGGACGGATTTTTGTACAACATGGTTCGCATTATTGTGGGCACCTTGCTTTTCATTAACGATGGCCGGATCGGCAGAGATGCAATCCCATCTATTATCAGCTGTAAAGATAGAAGCCTTGCCGGGAAAACAGTAGCTCCACAGGGGTTGTATCTCAATTCGGTGGAGTATTGAGAGGCCGCTGCTTTCTCGGATCCTGAAAGCGGAAAGGAATGGGAACTTCTTTGGGAAACTATAAGGATATCAATCAATATCGCCGGCGGAAAAAAATAAAGCAGATTTCTCTGAAACTGGGGATGGCAGCAGTTGTCCTTGCGCTGCTGTTCGTTTTGCTCAATGTTCTGAACGTTTTTCAGGGAAATGAACTGGAAAAAGTCATTGCCCGCAAAGACGGCACGGCAAAGGATCAGTTTCCTCTGACAATCAAAAATGAGCAGCTGACTGATATTCAGCCTGTGGGAAACAGCATTGCCATACTCACCAAGTCAAGTCTGCTGACCTATTCTACGGAAGGCGACAAGGTTCAGTCCGCCATCCATGGCTATACCAACCCTGTGACAAAAGAGGGAATCCGTCGGCTTCTTACCTATGACAGGGGAGGCTATAAGTTCCGGGTGGACAGCAGTGCAGGGACGGTTGGTGAAGTTACTGTTGACAATACCATTATTTGCGCGGACATTTCCTCGACTGGAAATGTGGCGGTAGTAATGAGCTATAAGAATTTTTCTCCCGTCGTAGCGGTTTATGACACGAATTTGAAGGTGATCTATACATATTCTGCTACTAAGGATTTTACTTCTGTTTCCTTTTCTCCCGACGGAGAAAAGCTTGCTTTGTGCTCCATCGAAATTTTCGACGGGATTCTGGGTGCTTCTGTATACGAGCTCGACATCGGGAAAAAGACGGACGCACGGATTACCAATGTTCAGGATATCCTGCCCCTGGGAATCTGCTATCAGGATGGGGGGCATATTGCCGTCATCGGAAAAAACAGTCTTGTGTCGGTAAAGAACAGCAAACAGACCCGGCTGGATTATAAGGGAGATCTGCTTCGCTTTGCCGCTGCCGGCAGCGGCACTGTTCTGGTCAACCAGAATCTGGAGGATAGCTCCTGTGTCCTGTCGGTTGTTTCCCCCGAGGGAAAAAGCACCGCTGCCGCTTCAGTTGACGACGAAGTGCTGGATCTGTATACCGCCGGTGGAAACATTCTTTTTCTCGGGAAAAAGGCACTATGCCATTACGATATGAATTTGAATCCCAAAAGCAGCAGTGCAGCGATGGATAAAAGCTGCTCAAAAGTGATTTACACCGGAAGTGCCGCTTTTTTGCTGTGCGGAGATCAGATTGAAAAGAAAGAATTGACATAGACGGGCATAAACTGAGTGACGGCCCATAACATGTCATAGATACATAGAGCACCTTCGGAAAGGACGGGAACTTTGTATGACAATTTACTCATTGGTTCTGGACGCCCTTGTAGTAGTGATCGCGTTTGCAATTATCGGAAGCGCCTATCGCAAAGGATTTCTCCGGTCTGTTATCCTTCTGACCGGATATGCTGCATCGGTCTTTTTGGCAATCGTACTGGGAAAGTACGGCGCGGAAATTCTTTATCAGCACCTGTTGGGACCCCAGATTGCTTCGGGAGTCGACAAGCTTGTCGCTTCCAGCAGCGAAGCGATTACCGTGGAGGCTGCAGTCCCACAGATATTGAAACGGCTTCCATCCTTCATCTCCAAACCGTTTCTGGCAGGCTTTGGGGGAGAAAAGGAAATGCTCCGCACCCTTGAAGAAACAACAGGCGGAATTTTGGGAAATCTGGGGAACGCGATTGAAACTGTCGTGGTAAAACCCATTGTCGTTTTTCTCCTGCAGACGGTATTGTGCTTGTTAATCTTTGCGGTTTGCGCTATAATAGTAAAGGCTATCGCGGCAATGTTCCGTAAATTTTATGAGCTGCCGATTCTGGGACCGATTAATTCCATTCTCGGAGGGGTAATCGGGATATTCGAGGCGGCCATTGTCCTGTTTGTGCTGGCACTGGCTGTTTCCGTTGTCATTGCCCTGACTTCGAATGAGCTGAAATGGCTGAATACCAATGTGATAGAGTCCACCAATTTGTTTCGAGTGTTTTATGACTTGAAATTTTTGGGTTAACCTGGAAAATCAGCCGATTTTTTTGCGTGACATCATCGCCCGGCAGTGTTAAAATTGAAAGGAAAGGATCTGTTTCGCGTTTTGACCGTGAAATACCAGTGGTGCTGCTATGACAAAAGTTAAAATCTTTACCATTCCCAACATCATGTCCGCTTTCCGGATTGTTCTTATCCCGGTGTTCATTTTCACTTTTTTGGAGGGAATTCCTGTTTGGCCGGTGATTGTGCTGGCGCTTTCCGGATTGACGGATCTTTTCGACGGAATGATTGCCCGAAAATTCAACCAAATCTCCGATCTCGGAAAAATGCTTGATCCCGCTGCGGATAAGCTTACGCAGGTAGCTGTGGTTGCATGTCTCACTACCGTTTATTTTAAGCCCATGGTCTTTTTGCTGATGGTTTACGTTGTAAAAGAAGCGTCCATGCTGATCGGCGGGATCGTGATGCTCAAATCGAAAAAACAGGTTCCTTCCGCCAAATGGTTTGGAAAGATCGCTACTTTTGAATTTTATTTTGCAATGACTCTGTTTTTGCTTTTCCCCAATTTTTTGAAAGAAAATCCGGTTTATATTACGGTTATTATTGTGATTACAATTGGATTGATTTTGTTCTCACTGTTTATGTATGCGGTGCAGTTCTTTGGGAATCCCAAGAAAGAGGCTTCTGGAAAGGAATAATCAATCATGAAATGCAGCAGATGTAAAAAGCGGCCTGCTGTGCTGTTTGTGCAGCGCATGGAGGACGGCAAAATGATAAATGAGGGATTGTGCTGGGTGTGCGCCAAAGAAATGGGACTCCCGCAGATTTCTCAAATGATGGAGAAAATGGGAATCACAGAGGATGAAATGGAACAGATGAGCAACCAGATCATGGAACTCACTGACGGCGATTCCTTTGAACCGGGCGGCGCCGAAACAATGCCCAATTTCCTCCAAAGTCTCTTTGGAGGAAACACGCCTGTTCCGCAGGAAGATACGGAAGACAGCAGGGAACACACTTCTGAAAAGCGCAGCTCAAGAGAATCCAAAAAAGAAAAGCCAAAACGGAAATTTTTGGATTCCTACTGCACCAATATCTGTGAGAAAGCCAGAGAAGGCAAGCTTGACCGCATCATTGGCCGTGACAGCGAAATCTATCGGGTCATTCAGATCTTAAGCCGGCGAACCAAAAACAACCCCTGTCTGATCGGCGAGCCGGGTGTCGGCAAAACAGCCATTGCAGAGGGAATTGCCCAGAGGATTGTGGAAGGAAATGTTCCGTTTCGTCTGCTGGACAAGGAACTGTATCTTCTGGATCTTACCGCTTTGGTGGCGGGAACACAGTTCCGCGGACAGTTTGAAAGCAGGGTAAAGGGCCTGATTGATGAGGTAAAGGCTGCCGGGAATATCATTCTGTTTATTGACGAGGTTCATACGCTGGTGGGAACGGGGGATTCGGAAGGCTCCATGAGTGCCGCCAACATTATGAAACCCGCTCTTTCCCGGGGAGAGATTCAGGTAATCGGGGCCACTACCTTTAATGAATATCGGAAAAATATCGAAAAAGATTCTGCTTTGGAACGAAGATTCCAGCCTGTGACAATTTATGAGCCCTCCATTGACGACACCATTGAGGTTCTTCGCGGAATTAAACAGTACTATGAGTTTCACCACAAGGTCAAGGTCAGCGAAGAGATTATCCGGCTGGCTGTGCTTTGGTCGGAACGATATATCAATGACCGTTTTCTGCCGGATAAAGCCATCGACCTTCTGGATGAGGCCTGTGCCTGCGCCTCACTGCGCAGCAAGGAACTGACCGATTACGCCAAGCTGAACAGCCAGCTGAAAACCTTGACAGAAGAGGAAAGCAGTCTGGAGGAGGAATCCGATCAGCCTGATTTTGAACGGATTGCCACGGTTAAGGCGGATCTGATCCGGGTGCGGAATGATCTGAAAGAACTGGAGCCCAAGGTGCAGAATGTTTCAGTGGAAGTGGAAGACCTGGCGAAGGTGATTGAGCTCTGCACCGGTATCCCTTCGGCAAAGATTGAACAGAGCGATTACCAGAAAATCATTCATCTGGATGAGGAGATTTCCAAACGGATCATTGGTCAGGAGGAAGCGGTTCAGCTGGTTGCCAAGGCAATCCGCCGGAACAGATTACAGCTGTCGGCCAAAAAGCGCCCTGCTTCCTTTATTTTTGTCGGTCCCACCGGCGTGGGAAAAACAGAATTGGTGAAAGTTCTTTCTACTGTGCTTTTTGACTCGGTGGACCCGATTATTCGTTTTGACATGTCTGAATTTATGGAGAAGCATACTGTGGCCCGGCTGATCGGTTCTCCCCCCGGGTATGTCGGTTATGACGACGCAGGTCAGCTTACCGAAAAAATTCGCAGGAAGCCTTATTCCGTTGTCCTGTTTGATGAAATTGAAAAGGCCCACCCCGATGTAATGAATATTCTGCTCCAGATCCTGGACGAGGGGAAGGTCACAGATGCTCACGGACGCGACGTGAACTTTGAAAACACCGTAATTATTATGACTTCCAATGCCGGATCAAGCGATAAGTCAGGAATTGTGGGCTTTAACAAAAGTGACAATCAAATTGCCAAAGAAAAGGCAATGAAAGCCCTTTCCGAGTTTTTGCGACCCGAATTTTTAGGCCGGGTGGACGAGGTTGTTGTATTCAATCAGCTGACTTTTGAAAATCTGGAAAAAATTACTGCGCTGCTTTTGGACGAGCTTAAGACGGTTTTACTTGAAAAAGGCATCGGTTTCTGTTATGATGATAAAGCTTGCCGTAAAATTGCCGAATTGGCAGACGGCGGCAAGTTCAATGCAAGGGATATCCGAAAGGTCATTCGCAAAGAAGTGGAAGATCGGATTGCGGAGCTTTTAATCAATAACTATGATAAAAAGATTACGGCGATCTCCGTCACTGCGGGTGAGCATTTGGAAGTCACCTTCCTGTAGGTTCGTCTGTCATATGCAAATGCATATCTTGATGGATTCTACCCAATACTATAAAGAAAGGAGGAGTATCATGAAGAAAATAATCAGTTTGGCGCTTGCAGCTTTACTGTCTGCCGCCATGTTTGCCGGCTGCTCTTCTTCCTCTAAAATGAAGGACGGGAAATACCGAGCTGAGTATTCAGAACCGGATTCCCACGGCTGGACGGAGTATGTGGAAGTAACCGTTTCGGGCGAAAAGATTACTGACGTTGATTTTGACGCAGTGAACACTGAAGGCGTAAAGAAAAGCGAAGACGCCAGCTACGACGAAGCGATGAAGAATGCCGGATGGACAATCGGCCCCAAGGATTTCTACGCTGATCTGGAAAAACAGCTGATCGATAAGCAGAATGTCAATGATATCGACGGCGTTGCTACCGCGACTACCAGCTCCAACAGCCTGAAAACCCTGATGACTGAGCTGCAGAAGAATATTGCCAAAGGCGACACCGCTACCGTTAAAGTAGCTCAGCCTGAAAGCAGCAAATAAATCGAATGATGTAGTCAGGAACGCAGCCTTGCGGCAGCCCCTGCAAACCGCACTCCGCGTATTTATTGCGCGGAGTGCACTCTATTCAGGAACTATCATTGATTTCGCAGCTCTTACCGGAGAGTGAACGAAACATGAAATACATATGCCCTTTGGGAAAGGCGGAGACTCAACCGATGAAACGTATATTTTCGGCTATTTTAGCAGCTCTTACGATGGTTACAATGTTTTCAGGCTGTTCGCAGACGTCGGAGGAGCCGGAACGGAGCGAAATATTTGTCATGAGCACCTATGTTTCCCAGCAGGTATACGGGGAACAAAAGGCCGAGGCGGTAAAAAAAGTGAACGAGCTCCTGGTCTCTCTGGAAAAAGAACTTTCGCTTTATATCGAAGGGTCCGATATCGACCGGATCAACAAGAACGCCGGAATTGCGCCGGTTGAGGTAAGTGATTACACCTACGAACTGGTGAAAAAGGCCAAAGAGTACAGTGAGCTTTCTGAGGGACGGTTTGATATTACAATCGCTCCTGTCACGCTCTTATGGGCAATTGACAGCGATCATCCCACGGTTCCGGAGCAGGCACAGCTGGACGAGGCTCTGAAACTGGTGGATTACAGGAAAATTCAGCTGGATGACGAAAAAAAGTCGGTATATCTTGAGACGAAAGGGATGGCTCTGGATCTGGGCGGCGTGGCCAAAGGCTATATTGCGGGCCGGATCTGGGAAGAATATCAAAAATACGCCATAAAGACAGCGCTGGTTTCCATCGGAGGAAATATCTGCGCATATGGTCTGAAGCCTGACGGAAAACCGTTTAAGCTGGGAATCCGTGATCCGCTTTCGACAGTATCTACCGATATTATCGGAAAGCTGACAGTGACCGACCGGATAGTAGCCACCACCGGCGCATATGAGCGCTATTTCGAAAAAGACGGGAAGCGGTATCACCATGTCCTTGACCCAAAGACAGGGTATCCTGTAGACAGCGATCTTCTTTCTGTGACAGTCATCTGTCCGGACGGAGGTTTGGCAGACTATCTTTCCACCACGCTGTTTATCGGAGGAAAGGCGTTGGTTTCCGAGTACATGAACGACAGCCGCTTTGATCTGATCGTCATTGACAAAGATAAAAAGGTAACCGTGTCAAAGGAAATTCAGGATCAGTTTGAGCTGACCGCAGAAGGATATGAACTGGAGAATCTGTCATGAAAACGCAGGAACGTCAGGAAAATCGAAAACTGCTGAACCGTTCGGACATTTTTATTATCGTGGGGATTGTGGCGGCCTGTGCCGCAATGCTTCTGTGGCTGAATCGCCCCGCTTCTGAAAAAGTGCGGGCGGAAATTTCCGTGGACGGAAAAATTGTGCGTACCATTGATCTGGATACCGCGGAAGACGGTATCATTTCCCTGGACGAAAATTCCAAGGTGCATTTTCAGATTGAAAATCATGCGATCCGCTTTGTGAATACAGAGTGCCCGGACAAGCTCTGTGAAAATGTGGGCTACATAAACCGGCCGAATAGCGTCGCTATCTGTCTTCCCAACCGGGTATCCGTCCGGATCGTCGGAAAAGGCGAGGAGAATCTGGATATCATTGTGGACTGATAAAATGCCACAAGAGGGAATGGGGAATTAATATTTGAAAAATCGAAACGGCGAAGCCGATACCTTAAAAGCAGCAAAAACACCGCAATCAAAAGCGGGCAGCAGCACAACTGTGAGGATGATTACCCAGACGGCGCTTCTGTTTGCCATGACCGTTGTGCTCATGGTGGTGGAATCCCTGATTCCACCCATTCCGTCCATGCCTCCGGGTATCAAGCTGGGGCTTTCCAATATTGTAGTGATGTACTGCCTGTTTTATATGGGCAAAAAGAGCGCGTTTACAATACTGGCCCTGAAGTCCCTTTTTGTATTTCTGACCAGGGGTGCTACAGCGTTTTTCATGAGCTTTTGCGGCGGACTTTGCTCTATTTTTGTAATGATTTTGTTGTTGGCATTGAAAAAGCGTTCCGTTTCTTATATAATAATCAGTGTGTGCGCCGCCACTGCCCACAATTTAGCACAGCTGGCGGTCTCCAGCGTATTGCTGGCCAGTTCCATGGTGTTTTATTATGGGCCGGTGCTGATTATCTCCGGTGTCGTGATGGGATTGATTACCGGCACAGTGCTTAAGGTCATGATGCCCGCGATGAAACGGCTGAAGGGGATGCCCTGACCCCATTCCGAAAGATCAGGGGATCAGTGTTTCATTTTAAGGCAGGATTTTATGTTTATCTCTTTAGCCGTAAGGGCAATTCAGCCGCCTTTCAGGCGGTAGGGAATCAGGAGGGTGAAATGTCAATCGTAAAAAGCAGAAAGAATCTGGCCGGTGCGAAAATCAGCCACTTCAAGAATACAAAAGACAGCGAAACAGTTGCTGTACGTATTCCTGATCGGGTTGTAATCCCAATGCTTCAGCATATGGGCGCACCCTGCGAGCCTCTTGTGCAAAAAGGGGACACGGTTTTTCTGGGCCAGAAAATCGGGGAAAGCAAGGAATACTTTTCCGTACCGGTACACGCAAGCTGTTCCGGAGTAGTGGCGGATGTTGTAGATTACAGCACTCCCCTGGGTACAGTCTGCAAGGCCGTGGTTATTCAGACGGACAAGCTCCAGACTGTAGACCCGTCCATTCAGAAGCCATCTATGAATACCCAGAAGGAATTTATCGACGCAGTCCGCAATTCGGGGCTGGTTGGCCTTGGCGGTGCAGGATTTCCTACTTTCGTAAAGTTTGCCTATAAGGATATTGACCGGGTAACAACACTGGTGGTCAATGCGGCGGAGTGTGAGCCCTTTATTACATCGGACTACCGGGAATGTCTCGAGGATACAGAAAACATCGTCACCGGTGTGCGGCTGATTAAAAAGCATCTGACCATTGACCGGGTTTTTATCGGCATTGAAGACAATAAGCCCGAGGCGATTGCACGGCTGGACAAAGCTTTCGCGCCGGAAGATCATGTAACCGTGGTTCGTCTGAAGACGATCTATCCTCAGGGAGCTGAAAAATCCATCATTTATGCCACTGCCGGCATCACGGTTGAAAAGGGAAAACTTCCGGCGGACTGCGGCGTCATTGTCGCCAATGTTTCCACTGCAGGATTCATCGGGAAGTATTCCCAGGACGGCATTCCTTTGGTTTCCCGCCGCATTACCGTGGATGGAGACGCGGTAGAGCACCCGGCCAACCTGTTTGTTCCCCTCGGTACCCCAATCCGTGCGCTGCTGGAGCACTGCGGTATTACAGAAGGATACGAAAAGGTACTGATGGGCGGCCCCATGATGGGTGTGCCGGTCACCGGACTGGATGTTCCTGTTATCAAGAACAACAACGCGATTACGCTTTTGTCGGAAAAAATATCTTCGCTTCCCGAGCCAACGGCTTGCATCCGCTGTGGAAAGTGCATTGGAATTTGCCCTATGCGTCTGATGCCCGCCAAGCTGGAAAAAGCCTATGACAAGCGGGATACGGAAATGCTCGAAACACTTTGTGTGGATCTGTGCATCAACTGCGGCTGCTGCAGTTACATCTGCCCTGCCAAACGGCATCTTGCACAGAAAAACCAGTTGGGCAAGGTTCTGCTCAAAAATAAAGCAAAGGAGAAAAAGATAAATGGATAAACGGTTGATAGTTTCTCCTTCTCCGCATCTCTTGAGTGCCAATACCACGACAAACATTATGTTTGACGTGATTATCGCCATGTTCCCGGCGCTGTTCGTCTCCATTATCTATTTTGGATGGCGTCCTTTGATGGTCACGGCGGTATGTGTGACCTCCTGCGTCGTATTTGAATTTCTGGTTCGGAAAGTAATGAAACGCAGCAATACCATTTCGGATTTGAGCGCTGTAGTGACCGGTATGCTGCTGGCATTCAACATGCCTCCCGCAATCCCGCTGTGGGTTGCTGTAATCGGCAGCTTTTTTGCCATTGTAATCGTAAAGCAGCTTTTTGGCGGAATCGGTCAAAACTTTGCGAATCCTGCCATCGCCGCCCGTATTATGCTGTTTGTGTCCTTCAGCACCTATATGACTACATGGACGTCGCCCTTTGCCTACCGGAACTCTGTAGATGCCATTGCCAAGGCTACCCCATTGATGGACATTAACCATGCGAATACTTTTGATCTCTTTATCGGAAATATTCCCGGATGCATCGGTGAGGTCAGTGCGGCAGCCCTGCTGATCGGAGGCATTTATCTGGTCATCCGCAAAGTGATTCATCCCCTGGTTCCCCTGACCTTTATCGGTACCGTGTTTGTTCTGACCTGGGCGCTGGGGGACAATCCGGTGAACCATATTCTGGCAGGCGGTTTGATGCTGGGCGCTATTTTTATGGCTACGGATTATGCCACAACACCCGCTACCATTGCCGGTAAGGTGATTTTTGCGTTTGGGTGTGGTGTCATTACCACCCTCATCCGGATGTTCGGCTCTTATCCGGAGGGCGTTTCTTTTGCGATTTTGCTGATGAACCTGCTCACTCCGCTGATTGACCGGATTACTATGACCAGACCCTTTGGCGCAGGAGGTGTGAAGAAGCGTGTCTAACGAAGCAAAAGGAAAGAGAGGGGGAGACTCCCTCTTTCAGGAAATCATCAGGCCCACACTGGTTTTGATTCTTGTTTCCGTAGTGGTTGGTGCACTGCTTGCTGTCACCTACAATGTGGCGGGAATTGCAGATCTTGCCTCCGCAGGACTCAAGCAGGAGGTTTTGGACGAGGCGATGCCCGACGTGCTGCCCGCAGGAACTTCTCTGAAAAGTATGAAGACAGGCATTGATGATGCCAATATTCTGGGTGTGTATAAAGATGAAGGCGGGGCCGGTATCGCCGTTCACGTATCAGTGAAGGGCTATTCCGACGGCTTGCAGCTTCTGATCGGATTGGACAGCGGCGGTGTGATAACCGGCATCAAAGCGCTGGAAAATCAGGAAACCAACGGCATCGGTTCCAAGGCGCTTACGCCGGAATATTTCCAGAGCTTTGTTGGAAAAAGCGCCGGCGTAACGGTTGGAAAGGGCGGCGACGTAGATGCTTTTGCGGGCGCTACCTATACCTCCAAAGGAATCGGCGACGGTGTAAACAAGGCCTTTGAGGCCTATGAGGCGGTAAAGGGGGATTTGAGTTGAAAGAGAAAGAACAGATAAGCTATCTCAAAACCTTTGCCAAAGGTTTGATTAAGGAAAACCCGGTTCTTGTGATGCTGCTGGGCACCTGCCCCACGCTGGCTCTTACAACACTGGCGGTAAACGGTCTGGGAATGGGACTGGCAACCACTTTCGTTCTGGTTTGTTCCAACGTAGTGATTTCGCTGCTGAAGAATTTCATTCCCAAGCAGGTTCGCCTTCCCAGCTTTATTGTTATTATTGCGGGCTTTGTCACCTTTGTGAGTTTTATCCTTCAAAGCTACATTCCCGACCTTTACAGTGCTTTGGGCGTATATCTTTCCCTGATTACAGTCAACTGCATCATTCTGGGGCGAGCAGAAATGTTTGCCAGCAAAAATACCGTCGGCGCTTCCTTTATGGACGGTTTGGGCATGGGGCTTGGCTTTACGGGAGCTCTGCTGACCATCGGTATTATCCGTGAAATTCTGGGAAGCGGCTCCATTTTCGGCCTTGGTCTGGGAAGCTGGTTTGAACCCATCGGATTCTTTGTGACACCGGCCGGCGGATTCTTTGTGTTTGGCATTGTCATTGCCCTTGTCAATGTACTGACCAACTATCAGATCTCGAAGAAGAAGATCGGCTGCGGCGGCTGCCCCAATGCAGCTGCCTGCGGACAGAACGGATGCGAATCCGGCAGTGTTGAATCTGCGGCAGAGAAGGGAGAGTGCTGATCGGTATGAAAGAAATGATGATTATTCTGTTCAGCGCGATTCTGACGGAAAACTTTGTCCTGAATAAATTTATGGGAATTTGTCCTTTTTTGGGCGTTTCCAAAAAGATGAATTCCGCCATAGGCATGAGCGCCGCAGTTACGTTTGTTATGGTAATGGCCAGTCTGATTACATGGCCGATTTACACATACATTCTGGAGGCCTTTGATCTGGGCTATCTGCGCACTGTAGTATTTATCCTGATCATTGCTCTTTTTGTCCAGCTGGTTGAGATTATTATCAAACGGTACGCAAAACCGCTTTATAACTCTCTTGGGGTTTATCTGCCCCTGATTACCACAAACTGCGCTGTTCTTGGCGTTACCATTCTGAATATTGACAACCAGTTCACTTTGGGACAGGCTGTATTCAATGCTCTGGGCGGCGGTATCGGTTTTGCGTTGGCACTGGTGATCTTTGCCGGAGTCCGTGAGCGCATTGATGCGGCGGACGTCCCCAAAGCGTTTAAGGGCGTTCCGGCCACATTGATCGCGGCGTCCGTTGTTTCCATGAGCTTTGTCGGCTTCAGCGGAATCGTTGAAGGAATCTTTAAATAAGGAGGGCTCGATATGTTTATGGCGATTTTAGTGCCGATTTTGCTTTTCATCGGGCTTGGCTTGGTGGCTGGAGTACTGCTCTCCGTGTTTTCAAAGATTTTTGCGGTTGATTCCGATGAAAAGGTAGAAGAGGTCGTTTCGGCTTTACCCGGGTTGAACTGCGGTGTCTGTGGTTTTTCCGGCTGCGAGAACTATGCGAAGAATATTGTTCACCACGGCGCACAGACGAACCGGTGCGTGCCCGGCGGCGATAAGGCTTCCCAAAAAATCAGCGAAATCATGGGAACCGCCTTTGAGGATGTTGTCGAACAGGTTGCGTTTGTCAGCTGCGCCGGTGTGGTTCCGAAGGTAACTTCCGACAGCTACATCTACGAGGGAGAAAAGACCTGCGCAGCCTGCAATATGTTCTATCAGGGACGCGGAGTATGCGATTACGGATGCATTGGCTTCGGGGACTGCGCAAAACAGTGCGCGTTTGACGCGATCAGCATTGTCGATGAATGTGCCGTGGTCAATCCTGCGAAATGCACCGGCTGCACAATGTGTACCAAAGCATGCCCCAAAAGCCTGATTCATATCCGTGATGCGGTGAAAAACGTTTATGTCAGCTGCTCCAGCTGCAATAGCGGAAAGGCGACCGTTCAGAACTGCCAAAATGGCTGCATTGCCTGTCACAAATGTGAAAAGGTGTGCCCCAGCGATGCCATCCATGTCATCAATAATGTGGCGGTAATTGATTATGACAAGTGCACCAACTGTCATACCTGCGCTGAAAACTGCCCCCGTCACTGCATTGAGATTGTATAGTCAATAGACATATTCCGTCCCCCTTTGCTGTTTTTTGTAAATTGCAAAGGGGGATATCTTTACAAAAAGGAGAGCGGACGCAATGATACGGGTAGGACACGGCTATGATGTGCATCGGTTTGCAGAAAATCGCAGGCTGATTTTGGGAGGCGTTGAGATTCCCTATGAAAGGGGACTGCTGGGCCATTCTGACGCGGATGTTTTGGTTCACGCGATCATGGATTCCATTCTGGGTGCTGCTGGTTTGGGGGATATTGGCCTTCACTTTCCAGACACGGAGGAACGTTTTCATGACGCAGACAGTATAATGCTATTGGAAGAGGTTGTTTCCCTCATTCGGGCAAAGGAATACCGGGTAGGAAATATCGACGCTACCGTCGTTGCACAGGTGCCAAAACTTCGTCCCTACATTGATGCGATGCGAGAGCGTGTAGCAGATGCATGTGAAGTTCCAACAGATTGCGTCAACATAAAGGCGACTACCGAAGAAGGCCTGGGATTTACCGGGGAAAAGCTGGGGATTGCGGCCCACTGCGTCTGTCTGCTGGAAAGATAGCGTTCTGTTGGCTGAAACACCTCGATTTATGAACATCATTTCCTTTCAGGGCATATGATACGATAGCGGTTTTTGTTTTATAAAAGCAAAAACCGCCCCCCAGCGCATAAAAGGGGAAGAGTCATTGCCTGTGAAACTGAAATGGTGTTCTTTTTGTCGGTTTTCATATCAGGGAGGCCACAGCAAAACGTATATGAGAACTTAACAATACCCTTTGAAAACCTGCTGAATAGAGCCCGGTGTCGGATCATGACGCGGATCTTCATCAGCGGCTGCCGAATGCGAAGGCTGGGACGATATGCGCACCTACAGACGGTTTGGCGTGACCGGATGGGTGCTACCTGATAGAAAAGGCGGTTAAAAGCATGAAAGAACGCAGACAAATGCTGGTATTGAGCTCGATTACCTATGCCTACAAAGCACGGGATTTTTTGACTCGTAAGGGGATTCGGGCCTACGTGGAAAGAATTCCTGCGGATCTGCGCACCAGTGGTTGCGGATACGGAGTACGAGTAAACAACGACGGCGAGCTCATCGCTCAGATGCTGAATCAGGCGGGAATCGTCGTAAAAGATATTATTACGCTGTAAGGAGAGGGTATTGATGCTATATTATGATAACGCCGCAACTACATTTCCGAAGCCTCGTTCCGTTTTGAACAGCGTTGCCACTGCGGTGACCGATTTTGGCGGAAACCCTGGTCGCGGCGGTCATAATATGGCAATGAAGGTTTCCGAAAAAATTTATTCCATCCGTAAAAAAACGGGGGATTTTTTCCATACAGATGCGGAAAACGTGGTTTTTACCTCGAACTGCACCATGGCCCTGAACATGGCGATCAAAGGCGTACTTCAGCGTGGAGATCACGTCATCCTTTCCTGTCTGGAACACAACGCGGTAATCCGTCCCATTTACAAGATGAACCAGGACGGGATGATTGATTATGATATCGCGCCGGTGACCGATTATGATGACGAAAAAACAGTATCGTCGTTTGAAGGATTAATCCGGCCGAACACCAAAGCCATCGTCTGTACGCATGCTTCCAATGTAAGCGGAGTTGTCATGCCCATCCGGAAAATCGGAGCCATGTGTCACAGGCACGGTCTGATTTTCATTGTAGATGCCGCCCAAAGCGCGGGAGTGCTGCCCATTGACATGGAGCAGGATAATATTGACATTCTCTGTATGCCGGGGCACAAGGGCCTCTACGGCATTACAGGAAGCGGTATGATGCTGCATAACGGCGGGCGTATGCTCAACACGTTGATGGAAGGCGGAACAGGCAGTCTGTCCAGCCATTTAGAACAGCCTGATTTCTCCCCGGATCGCTATGAATCCGGCACGGTAAACACGGCCGGAATTTTGTCGATTGAAGCCGGCATTGACTTTATTCGATCTATGGGAATGGATAAAATATACCGTCATGAATTTACGTTATGCAGTAAGGTGTGGCGGGCATTCCGCAGCAATCCGGATATATGCCTTTATAATGAGAAATATCCTTACCGCCAGAATGCGCCGATTCTTTCGTTTAACATACGCGGCATGAGTTCGGAGACGATAACCGAGGAACTAAACCGCCGGAATTTTGCACTGAGAGGCGGACTGCACTGTGCACCGTTGGCCCACGAGCATTACGGCACTCTTGATACGGGAATGGCTCGCTTTGCGCCTTCTATATTCTCCAAAGAGAGTGAAGTAGAGCAATTTATCCGCAGCGTTGAAAATGTTTGCAAAAAACTGCCCTCATAACTTGAATTATCCCAAGAAAATTGATAAACTAGAACTATATCCTATTTATTGGCAGCTGGATTTTCAGCGGCTGCCCCGTTTATGCGGAAATGATGAGACAAAGGAAGTAGATTATGGGGAGCCAGATTGAAGTTTTCTTCACCAATGTTTACAGTGTCATTAAAAACTTCGATTTTCCGAGGGATTTAATCGACATTCTTCTGATCGCCTATATCACCTATCTGGCGATTAAGCTGGTGCGGGAAACTCGTGCCGGGCAGCTGGTAAAGGGCCTGCTGCTGATGCTGGTCTGCTTTTTGCTGGCGAAACTGATCGGGCTGAAAACAACGGGTTTTTTGCTGGAAAATCTGTTCCAGATCGGTATTCTGGCAGTCATTATCCTGTTTACCCCTGAAGTGCGGCGCGCTCTGGAAAAGGTGGGCCGAACCAAGGTTGCCGATTTGAGTATGTTCGGTACGGACAGCCACGAAAAAACCGTCGCCGTATGGGACCGGGCAATCCACCAGATTGCCCAGGCCGTTGATGAACTTTCCAAAAGCCAGACAGGTGCGCTCATTGTCATTGAGCGCAAAACCAAGCTCGGCGAACAGGTTGACACAGGCGTGGAATTGAACGCGGTTGTCAGCGCAGAACTCCTGTGCAACATCTTTTTCGTGAATACGCCCCTTCATGATGGTGCGGTTATTGTGCGGGACGGCCGGATTTTGGCCGCCGCCTGTTTTTTGCCAAAGCCGCAGAAGGAGGAGTTTATTGCCACCCAATTTGGTTCCCGGCATCGGGCCGCTATCGGAATCAGTGAAATTTCCGATGCGGTGACAATTGTGGTCTCCGAGGAAACCGGTACGGTATCCATTACGGAAGACGGGCAGATGATCCGGAATTTTACGAAAGAATCCCTGACCACCTATTTATTGGATAAGCTGACTCCGACCAAAATCGCCGAAGAAGGAAATCGGAAAAAGGTATTTCGGAGGATAAAAAAGAAATGAAACTGAATCTCAATTTATCAAAGCTGTTCAATAACAATCGGTTCGTTCAGATTCTTTCTCTTATCATTGCATTTATTGCCTGGCTGGTTGTTTCCATGACGGTCGATCCCATGGGCTCCAGCGTGATTCAATATGTTCCCATCAATTTTGACCTTTCAGGAACGGCTCCCGAATCTCTGGGACTGACAATCATTGATCAGGAGCGCACTACCATTGATATCAAGGTCGAAGGACGAAACGACCAAATCGGTCTTTTGGGTGCTGATGATTTTATCGTCACACCTGTCTGGGCAAATGTAACCGAAGCGGGTGAGACGGTCGTACCTCTTCGGGTAGAAAAAAAGAATCCGGCCGACAACAATTTTAAAATTACCGGGTATATTGAGACAGTAAAGATCACTTTTGACCGGATCAATACCAAAACCTTTGATCTGGAAGCAGAAACATCCGGCGTATCCGCAGCTGAAAACTTTAAAATCGGCGATGTTACCGTAAGCCCCAAAACGCTTACAATTAACGGGCCGCAAACAGAATTGGATCAGATTGAAAGATGCGCTATTGTCTACAAAGGGGACGAGCAGCCGCTGGAGGAAACTTTGATTACGGAAGGTACTCTTGTTTTTTATGATAAGAGCGGCAACAAAGTGCCAAGCACACAGATTCCTCATGTCACCTATAAAGATCAGAGCTTCAGCATTACCATTCCGGTTTTGATGGTGAAAAACTTCCCGGTGGAAGTCACCTTTGTCAATAAAGGCGAATTGGACATGTCAAAGCTGAATTATTTCCTGGACTATGAGGTGATCACCGTTGCGGGACCAAAATCTGTGCTGGACAAGCGGAAATCCGTAACCATCGGTCCGATTGATTTAAGCAAGGTTGACGGCAGAATTATGACCCTTCCGGTGGAGCTCAACGCAGGAGAGCTGAATGTTGACGATGTCAATGAAGTCATGGTTACGTTCGATGAAAGTACTCTTGCCAAAAAGACGCTCACTATTTCCAAGGATCATATTATTCTTTATAACACTCCGTCCAATTACAATGTACGGCTGACCAGCACATCCATCTCCGATGTGAAGCTGGTAGGCAACAAAGAGGATATTGATCTTCTTTCCGCACAGGATCTGATTGCCAGAGTGGATTTGCTGGACATTGATGAGTCGACGCTGCGGGTACGTGTCAACATTCTTACTACAGGCAATCGGTTTGTATGGGCAGTGGGCGAGTACTATGCCTATATTGAAGCAACAAAGGACTAGGAGCTATTCATGTCACTTTATATTTCAAATATCCGGATCGGATTTGAGGATGACGAGGCGGCGGCCGTTGAAAAGGCGAAAAAGAAGCTTGGGATACCAGATCGCCTCATTGAACGGGCAGCCGTATACAAAAAATCACTGGATGCCAGAAGGCGGGATAAAATCTCTTTTGTTCTGTCCGTAGTAATTGATCTGATTGATAAGCAGTCTGAGACAGCATTTGCTGTCTCAGACCCTTTTGTTGCATGGAAGCCTAAAGTTGGGCTGACCTTTGGGCAGGGAAAGGAAAAGCTGAACTCGCCGATAATCATTGCCGGATTCGGGCCTGCCGGAATCTTTGCGGCACATACCCTTGCTGTAAACGGATACCGCCCTATTGTATTTGAGCGGGGAAGCGATGTTTCCCGCCGTGCCCAAGCAGTGGAGCACTTCTGGAAGACGGGCGTTCTGGATGAACGCACCAATGTGCAGTTTGGCGAGGGCGGCGCGGGTACCTTTTCAGATGGCAAGCTTACCACCCGGATTTCGGACAGTCGCTGCGACTATGTTCTCGAGCAGTTTGTCCGTCATGGCGCCCCGCAGGACATTCTTACCACCGCCAAGCCCCACATTGGCACAGACAAGCTTAGAAGCGTGATTGCCTCTATGCGGGAAGAGATCATCGCATGCGGCGGCGAAGTTCATTTTGACACTGCGATTACGGATGTCCGGATTGAAAACGGTAAACTTGCGGCGGTTTTGGCCGAAGGACAGGAAATCCGTACAGAACATCTGATTTTGGCTGTTGGGCACAGTGCCAGAGATACCTTCCGCACACTGTGGGAAAAAGGCGTTGCCATGGAAGGCAAGAATTTTTCCGTGGGCGTACGGATTGAGCAGCTGCAGTCCACCATTGACCGAGGTCTGTACGGCTCTCTGGCGGGCCATACAGCGCTGCCCAAGGGAGAATATCAGTTGTCCTACCGTAAGGGAGAACGCTGCGTATACACCTTCTGCATGTGCCCGGGCGGATATGTTGTCCCATCCAGTTCTGCCTTCGGAACTGTGGTCACCAATGGGATGAGCGAACATGCCCGTGACGGAAAAAATGCCAATTCCGCGCTGGTGGTATCCGTAGGCACGGAGGATTTCGGAGCTCACCCATTGGATGGGATGCGCTTTCAGGAACGCCTGGAAACGCTGGCTTTTCAAAAAGGCGGAGAAAACTACCGGGCTCCGGCGATGGATGTCGGCTCATTCCTGAAAGGGAAAAGGGGATTGCAGGAAAGAAATGTACTTCCAAGCTACGCCCTGGGCGTTACCGGCTGTGATTTCTCTGAAATATTTCCTTCGGAAATTACCGATATGCTTCGTCTGGGGCTGCACCAATTTGATCGGAAGCTCCCCGGATTTTCTTCACCGGATGGTATCCTCACCGGGGTGGAAACCCGTACGTCCTCTCCGGTTCGTATCCTTAGGGGAGAGAACTTGATATCTGAAAATCTTCCGGGCCTTTATCCCTGCGGAGAGGGTGCAGGCTATGCGGGCGGAATTGTCAGTGCGGCAGTAGATGGGGTTCGGGTTTCACAGATGCTGATGGAACAGTACCAGGCGCCATAAGTTCCGGCCATGTCAATCATCCTTGACAAAAAAATAGAAATTTTGCCAATACTATGCTATAATAGAAGAAAACGTTTCATGCTTCATCTTACAATACGATAAAACAGAACGGAAGAATACAATGGAATTGGAACAAATCAAAAGCAGAATTGCACAACTGCGGGAGCAGCTGAATCAATACAGCTATCAGTATTATATTCTGGACAACCCTTCCGTCAGCGACTATGAGTTTGACATGCTTCTCCGGGAGCTGGAAGCTTTGGAAGCGCAGAATCCGGAACTGATTACTCCCGATTCGCCTACTCAGAGGGTAGGCGGCAGCAGTGACAACACCTTTGAAAAAGTGACCCACGCGATTCAGATGAATAGCCTGCAGGATGTGTTCAGCTATGACGAGCTGCGGGATTTCGACAGAAAAGTGCGGGAGTCTGTTGAGCCTGTGTATGTGGTAGAGCCGAAAATTGACGGATTATCCGTTTCTCTGGAATATACCAATGGCATTTTAACAAGGGGTTCCACCCGGGGAGATGGATTTGTGGGTGAAGACGTAACGGCTAATTTGAAGACGATTCATTCCATCCCTTTAAAACTTAAGGATTCACTTCCTTTTCTGGAAGTGCGGGGAGAAGTGTTTATGCCCCGCAAAAGCTTTGAACGTTTGGTGGAAGAACAGCTGGAAAATGAAGAGGAGCCCTTTAAAAATCCCAGAAATGCCGCTGCCGGAAGCTTAAGGCAAAAGAACTCAAAAATTACGGCGCAGCGAAAGCTGGACATCTTTGTATTTAATCTTCAGCAGGCGGAAGGACGCGAGTTTTCCACCCACAGTGAAACCCTTGATTATTTGAAAGAACAGGGATTTAAAGTTTCTCCCTCCTATCATTCCTATACGAATATGGAAGAAGCCATTCAGGAAATCGCCCGGATTGGCGAAAATCGGTATCATTACACCTTTGACATTGACGGAGCTGTTGTAAAGGTTAACAGCTTGACGGATAGAAACTTGCTGGGAGCCACCTCGAAATTTCCCAAATGGGCTGCCGCATTCAAATATCCCCCTGAAAAAAAGGAAACAACTCTGCTGGAAATCCAAATCAATGTGGGCAGAACGGGAGCACTTACTCCCACTGCTGTCTTTGAACCGATTCAGCTGGCCGGAACAACCGTCAGCAGGGCAGTATTGCACAATCAGGATTTCATTAATGAAAAGGATATTCGTATCGGCGACCGCATTGTCGTTCGGAAAGCGGGAGACATCATTCCCGAGGTGCTGCGCTCTGCATCCCATCAGCCGGGCAGCAAGACCTATCGGATTCCGGAAATCTGTCCATCCTGCGGCCAGCCTGTAATCAGGGACGAGGAACAGGCGGTGCTTCGCTGCGTCAACCCGCAATGTCCCTCCGCAATTTTCCGGAGTATCGTTCACTTTGCCTCCCGAAATGCCATGAATATTGACGGATTGGGTCCTGCTCTCATTCAGGCTCTCATTGATGCCGGACAGATTCACTCTTCTGCCGATTTGTATTACCTGAAACGGGAAGATCTGCAGGAATTGGAGCGGCAGGGTGAAAAATCCATTGATAATTTGATGAATGCTTTGGAAACTTCCAAAAAGAATCCCTTGTCCCGCCTGATTTTCGGGATGGGGATCCGCAATATCGGTCAGAAGGCGGCGGAGCTTCTCTGTGCCCGCTTTCCCGATATTGATCGGATTCTTTCGGCGGGAGTTGAGGAGCTGACTGCCATTGACGGGTTTGGCGATACCATGGCGGGCAGCTTGGTGGAATATTTCGCCCGTCCGGAAAGTCGTCGTTTGGTCGAGCGCTTCCGGGAGGCGGGTGTCAATCTGACGGAGCCCCAGCGGGTTACTGGAGATGTTTTGTCAGGCTTAACCTTTGTCATTACCGGCACACTGCCTACCCTTTCACGAAATGAGGCCACGGCTTTAATCGAAGGGCAGGGGGGGAAGGTCAGTTCCAACGTTTCTAAGAAAACAAGTTATCTTCTGGCCGGAGAGGATGCCGGCAGCAAGCTGACCAAAGCAAATCAGCTCGCCGTTCCGGTTATCAGCGAAGAAGAGCTTCAAAAAATGCTTTCCGGAAATCTGTAATATTTTTGTTAACCAAATTATTTGCCTGACCCCAAGGGATGGCAAGACAAATACAGGGAGGTTTCTATCCGCAATGAAAGTAGACGTTAAGCATCTGGCCAAGCTGGCCCGGCTCCACATATCCGCCGATCAGGAGCAAAAATTTGAGGGACAAATGCAGGATATTCTGGAAATGGTGGAAAAGCTTCCGCCTATTTCCAGCGCCGATACGCTGGTTGATCCCGAAAATCCCATGAAATGCCGGGAGGACGTTCCCCGCAATGACTTCAAGCGGGATGACATCCTGAAAAATGCTCCCCAGGTGCAGGCAGGATGCGTTGTTGTCCCCAAAATGATTGATGAATAATACGGATTGAATAAAGGAGTTAGGCTGACAATGGAATTATATCAATACACAGCGTCAGAGCTGTCGGCAAAGCTGCGAAACAGGGAATGCAGTGCCTTGGAGATTACACAATCTGTTTTGGGAAGAATTGCTTCCGTGGAAAAACAGGTGGATGCGTATGTCACGGTAACGGATGAGCTGGCACTGAAACAGGCCGCAGCGATTGATGAAAGATTGGCAAAAGGGGAGACGCTGGGCGCTCTCGCGGGAATTCCCGTAGCGGTCAAGGACAACATCTGTACCAAGGACGTTTTGACGACCTGTTCTTCCAAAATGCTTTATAATTTTGTTCCCCCGTATAATGCAACGGTAGTGCAGAAGCTGAATGCGGCTGGAACAGTGCTTCCGGGAAAGCTGAACATGGATGAGTTTGCCATGGGCTCTTCCTGCGAAAATTCCTACTTTAAAAAGACGAAAAATCCCCATGACACTACCCGGGTACCCGGCGGTTCTTCCGGCGGCAGTGCTGCCGCTGTCGCTGCCGGAGAAGCGGTATTGTCTCTCGGCTCCGATACGGGCGGTTCCATCCGGCTGCCCGCTTCCTACTGCGGAATTGTAGGATTGAAGCCTACTTACGGCAGTGTTTCACGTTACGGACTGGTGGCGTTTGCTTCCTCGCTGGATCAGATCGGACCTTTGGGAAGAAGCGTTGAAGACGTGGCAAGGCTTTACTCAGTGCTCTGCGGTCAGGATCCCATGGATGCCACCTCTGCCCGCCGGGAGTACGGAGATTTTTACAAGAATCTGAATCCCGGCGTAAAAGGCATTCGTATCGGCATTCCGCAAGAGTACTTTTCCGAAGGGGTCAGCAAAGAAGTCAAAGAGAAAGTGCTGGCGGCGGCAAAGCTGTTGGAGGAGAACGGCGCCATTCTGAAAGAAGTATCTCTGCCCAGCACCGAATACGCTCTTTCTGCCTATTACATCATCTCTTCCGCGGAAGCTTCCTCCAATCTTGCCCGTTTTGACGGGGTAAAGTATGGGTATCGCACCGAAAATTACACAAACCTGTTGGAAATGTATGAGAATACCCGCAGTGAAGGCTTTGGCGATGAGGTCAAACGTCGGATCCTTCTTGGAACCTTTGTTTTGAGCAGCGGTTACTATGATGCCTACTATAAGCGGGCAAAGCTGCTCCAGAAGCAGATTCAGGCAGAATTCAATACCGCTTTTGAACAATGCGATATTCTGCTCACCCCAACAGGTACGGATGTAGCCTTCAAGATCGGGGAAAAGCTGAATGATCCGCTGAAAATGTACGCCAATGACGTATGTACCGTTACTGTCAATATTGCGGGCCTTCCGGCGATCAGTCTGCCCTGTGGAAAAAACAGCGAAGGAATGCCCATCGGAATGCAGCTGATCGGCCCAAAATTTGCGGAGCAGCGCCTGTTTGACATTTCAGCGGCTTATGAATCCCTCGCAGGCGGATTCAATGAAATTCCAACGCTGTAAGGGAGGAAAGAAAACATGGATTATGAAATGGTAATCGGTCTGGAGGTTCATGCAGAGCTTTCCACCGAATCAAAAATATATTGCAGCTGTAAAAATGAATTTGGCTTTGAAGTCAATACCCGCTGCTGCCCAATTTGCACAGGTATGCCCGGCACGCTTCCCACATTGAATGAGAAGGTTGTCGAATATGCGGTAAAAATGGGATGCGCCCTCAATTGCAGCATCAATCAAATCTGCAAGCAGGACCGGAAAAACTATTTTTATCCGGACCTCCCCAAAGCATATCAGATTTCCCAGTTTGATATTCCGCTCTGCGAAAATGGTTATGTGGATATTCTGGTGGATGGGGAAGAAAAGCGAATCGGTGTAACTCGTATTCATATTGAAGAAGATGCCGGAAAGCTGCTTCACGGCGAAAGTTTTGCCGGTTCTCTGGTGGATTTCAACCGCTGTGGCGTACCGCTGATTGAAATCGTATCGGAACCGGATATCAGGAGTTCCAAAGAGGCAAAGGCTTACCTTGATACAATGAAAGCAATCCTCCAATATCTGGATATTTCAGACTGCAAAATGCAGGAAGGCTCCATCCGCTGTGACGTCAACGTATCTGTCATGAAAAAGGGAAGCAGTGAATTCGGTACCCGCTGTGAGATGAAAAATGTAAACTCCTTCAGCGGCGCAGTCCGTGCCATTGAGTACGAAGCTAACCGCCAGATCGAAATTCTGGAGCAGGGAGGAACCATTCAGCAGGAAACCCGGCGCTGGGATGATGTAAAGGGAATGAGCTTTTCGCTTAGAAGCAAGGAAGATGCTCACGATTACCGTTATTTCCCGGAGCCCGATCTGCTGACGATTGTGCTTGATGATGAGTATGTTGAGAATATTCGGAAACAGATTCCCGAATTGCCCAACAAGAAAGTGGCCCGTTACATCAAAGACTATGGCCTGTCCCAGGTAGATGCTACGTTGCTGGCGGATTCTGTCGAAAAGGCAGAGCTTTTTGAAGCAAGTATTTCCGAAAAAAAGTGCAGTCCTAAAATGATCAGCAATTGGATTTTGGGAGATATTTCTAAGTTGCTCAATGAAACCGGAAAAACCATTGCTGAAACCGGAATTACTGCGGCTTATCTAGCGGAGCTGCTGGGATTGATCGAGACCCAGAAAATTTCCAATGCAGTCGGAAAAAATGTGTTTGACGAAATGCTGTCGACAGGAAAATCCCCGGAAAAGATTGTAGAGGAGAAGGGCTTATCACAGATTTCGGACGAATCCACGTTGGAAGCGATCGTGCAGAGCGTAATTGATGCAAATCCCAAATCCATTGAGGACTATAATAATGGTAAGACCAATGCTTTGGGATTTTTGGTTGGCCAATGCATGAAAGCAACCAAAGGACAAGGAAATCCCGCAAAGATGAAAGAAATTCTAATCAGGCTGATTACAGGCTGAAATCGCGGTCAATAATGCTGCTGGTAATCATTTTGCCAGTACCAGGAAATGAAAACCAGTATCGTCACCTTGATGAATGATGATACTGGTTTTTCTGTTAAAGAAATTGCTCTGCATTGATTCTTAAAGAGAGAACGTTTATAATGATAAGCATAAGGAACCATTTCAAAAATGCAAGAAAGGAGAAGCGGCAAAGAGAAATATGCAATTTCGCTAAATATTTATTTAGCGAAATTTAGGGGAGCCAATTACGCCACTATTTGCCGCAAACTTACATGATCTCTCCATATTCAGACTGTCCTAAAATTCTTCGGGATTATCTGTTTTATACACAAACCATTAAAGGACGTTCGGAACGTACTGTAGCCGGCTATTATATTGATCTGAGAACCTTTTTTCGATTTATTAATCTCTATAAAGGTCTGGTGCCTGCTGATACCGAGTTCTCAAAAATTCCTATTTCCAATGTTACGATCGACATTCTCCGCGAGATTAATTTATCCGACGTATACGAGTTTCTTCATTACATTTCCTCCGAGCGGGATAATACACCTGTCACCAGATCCCGAAAGGTTTCCAGTATCAAATCGTTTTTTCATTATCTTACGAATAAAGCCAATTTGCTGGATCATAATCCCATGCTGGAACTGGAGGTTCCCAATGTAAAAAAGAGCCTGCCGAAATATCTGACGCTGGAGCAATGCCTGGAACTGCTGAAAAGTGTGGACGGTGAGTTCAAAGAACGGGACTACTGTGTGGTAACACTCTTTCTGAATTGTGGGATGCGTCTGTCCGAGCTGGTCGGTTTAAACATCAACGACATTAAGGATAACACCGTGAAGCTGCTGGGAAAAGGCAACAAAGAACGAATTATTTATCTCAATACGGCCTGCCTTGACGCAATTTCTGCTTATTTGAATTATCGTAATACCCATCCGGTAAAACCGCAGTTTCGAGATGCACTTTTTCTGACGCGAAATGGTACACGGATCGGTGCCCGGCGCATTGAGCAGATTATTGAGGAAAATCTGAAAAAAGCCGGTCTGGACCAATATGGCTTTTCCACGCATAAGCTTCGCCATACAGCGGCCACCATTATGTATCAATATGGAAATGTGGATATCCGTGCGCTGCAGGCAATTCTTGGACATGCGAACCTTGGTACAACGGAAATTTACACTCATATTTCCAGTGAACAGCTGGAAAAGGCTGCCCAAAGTACGCCGTTATCCAAAATAAAGGCGCCGAAGGATTCCGACAAATCATAGTTGTACACTATATACATAAAATTCGCTTGTGTTATATGCACTTTGTATCTGGATAAAGCGATTTTTTTGTAAAATCTTATTGACTTATTTTGCAATATCGAATATAATGACATTGTTAGATAATTAACAAACAAACTTTCTTATCTGACCCCAATCAAATGAATCATAATACAAACTTAAATTTATCAGGAGGTTTTATTGATGGCTGCCGAGAAAAAAGAAGTCAAAGTAGTTGAAACCGACGTAAACAAAACCGTTGATGCTCTTGTGAAAAAGGGCCTGAAGGCACTGGATGCCTTTATGCTGATGAACCAGGAGCAAATCGACAACATTTGCCATGCGATGGCTCTTGCCGGATTGGACAATCACATGAAGCTGTCCAAGATGGCCGTGGAAGAAACCGGACGCGGTGTATTTGAAGACAAAGTAATCAAAAACATTTATGCGACCGAATACATCTGGCACAACATCAAGCACGATAAGACAGTTGGCATAATCAACGAAGATGAGCAGGAAGGCTTGATTGACATTGCGGAGCCGGTCGGCGTGATCGCCGGTGTCACTCCCGTAACCAACCCCACCTCCACTACCCTGTTCAAATCCATCGTATCCATTAAAGCCAGAAACCCCATCATTTTTGGTTTCCATCCCTCCGCACAGAAATGCTCCGCTGAGGCTGCCAGAATTGTCAGAGATGCCGCAATCAAAGCCGGTGCTCCGGAAAACTGCATTCAGTGGATTGAAAACCCCTCCATCGAGGCCACCAATGCACTGATGAATCATCCGAACATTGCTCTGGTTCTGGCCACAGGCGGATCCGGAATGGTTAAAGCCGCTTATTCCACCGGTAAACCGGCTCTGGGCGTAGGCCCCGGCAACGTTCCCTGCTACATCAATAAGAATGTTGACGTTGAGCGTGCCTGCAATGATCTGATGCTGTCCAAGACTTTTGATAACGGTATGATCTGCGCTTCTGAGCAGGCTGTTATTGTGGATAAAGACATTTCCGCACAGTTTGAAAACTACATGAAAGCCAACAACTGCTACTTCCTGAACGACGAAGAGAACAAAAAGGTTTCCGATTACGTCATCAACAAGGAAAAAGGCGCTGTCAATCCTGCTGTTGTCGGTAAACCCGCCTCCTGGATTGCAGAGCAGGCTGGTGTCAAGGTTCCCGAAAAGACTAAGATTCTGATCGGAAAAATTAAGGATGTAGGCCCTGAATATCCTCTGTCCCGTGAAAAGCTGTCTCCCGTTCTGGCTTATCTCGTCGTTAAAGATGTAAACGAAGGCATTTCCATGGCGAAGAAAATGCTGGAAATGGGCGGTCTGGGTCACTCTGCAGTGGTACATTCCGACGATAAGGACGTAATTGCGGCTTACGGAAATGCAATGAAGGTAGGACGTCTGATTGTCAATTCTCCCTCTTCTCAAGGCGGTATCGGTGATATCTATAATGAGAACACTCCTTCTCTGACACTGGGCTGCGGTTCCTTCGGGAAAAACTCCACCACCTCCAACGTATCCGCTCGCAACCTCCTGAACATCAAACGCATTGCCAAGAGGAGAAATAATATGCAGTGGTTTAAGGTTCCGCCGAAAATCTATTTTGAGTATAACGCCATTCAGTATCTGGAAAAAATGCCGAATATCCATCGTGCCTTCATCGTAACCGACCCTATGATGGCAAAACTCGGCTATCTGGAAATCGTTCTCTACTATCTGCGGAAACGTCAGGAATACTGCCATGCAGAGATCTTCTCCGAGGTGGAGCCCGATCCTTCCGTTGATACCATCTGGAGAGGCGTACAGGCAATGAACAACTTTAAGCCCGACGTAATTATCGCTCTGGGCGGCGGCTCCGCTATGGACGCTGCAAAAGGTATGTGGCTGTTCTACGAATATCCGGAAACATCCTTCGACGGCCTGCGTCAGAAATTCCTCGACATCCGCAAGAGAACCTTCTCCTTCCCCGAACTGGGATACAAAGCACAGATGGTCTGCGTTCCCACCACTTCCGGTACCGGTTCCGAGGTTACTTCCTTCTCGGTTATCACCGATAAGGGTGAGAACATCAAATATCCTCTGGCTGACTATGAACTGACTCCCGACGTGGCCATTATCGACCCGCAATTTGTTATGACCATGCCGAAATCCATCACGGCGGATACCGGTATGGACGTTCTGACCCACGCAATTGAGGCCTATGTCTCTGTTATGGCTTCCGATTATACCGACGGTCTGGCTCTGCAGGCAATCAAAATTGTATTCGAGTACCTGGAGAAATCCTATAACGGCGATAAGCTGGCCCGGGAGAAAATGCATAACGCTTCCTGCATGGCTGGTATGGCCTTTACCAACGCTTTCCTTGGCCTGAATCACTCCATGGCTCATAAGCTGGGCGGCGAATACCACATTCCTCACGGACGTGCAAATACCATTCTGCTGCCGTATGTAATTCGTTACAATGCGACAAAGCCCACCAAGTTTGCCGCTTTCCCGAAATATGAGAAGTTTATTGCCGATATCCGTTATGCTGAAATTGCTAAGACTCTCGGTCTTCCTGCTTCTACTACCGAGGAAGGTGTCAACAGCCTCATTAACGCCATCAAAGATCTCAATAAGAGACTGAATGAGCCCGCTGCGATTAAAGATTGCGGTGTCGATGAGAAAGCCTTTATGGAAGGTCTGGAAGAGCTCTCTTACAAAGCCTTCGAAGATCAGTGCACCACTGCCAATCCAAGATATCCGCTGGTTACTGAAATTGAGGAGCTCTACAAGAACGCTTTTTACGGGGATAAATAAAATTCCCTTCTGATCTGTGATATTTACAGCAAAAAGCAGGTACCTGAAAAGGTACCTGCTTTTTATTGTGAGTTTAACTATTTCGCAGAGTTCTCGTAAGCTTCGATCATTTTCTTAACCATCTGACCGCCGATAGAACCAGCCTGCTTGGAAGTCAGGTCGCCGTTATAGCCCTGCTTCAGGCTTACGCCAACTGCAGAAGCAGCTTCCATTTTAAAACGATCCATAGCCTCTCTAGCCTGAGGAACAACAAGTTTGTTAGTAGACATTACATTACACCTCTCTATAAAAAGTTGATTTATCGTGTTTGCACTATTATTATAGGCGAATCTGTTTTTGTTATTAAATGAAATTATTACCACGTTTTTTGGTTTTTTTAAATTTTAAACTGCAGGGGGCCTGATTTATTTTCCCTTAGTATTTTAGAGATGAAGTCTTCCCTGTTCTTTGGATTTCGTTTCGTTGAGCGTTCCCAGCAGGATCATCATCATCATTCCGGCCAATATGCTGTAGTCTTTCAAAGGATGTTCCATTTCACAGGGAATTTCAAAAGGCTCGCAGAAGCTGCCGTCATTGATAAGGCGGACACTTCTTTGGAGTGAGACCACTGCCTTGTCCTCTCCCCGGCTTGAAAAAGTAACGTAGTCTTTTGAGCTGAATCCACAGGTGTAAACGTTAGGAAGATATTGAGCCAGGCGGGTCATGTTTTTCGTATTTTCCGAGTGAATGATGACATTAGTGGTTTTGTTCACGTAACGCAGCGAATTAATTTTTGCATTGTTTTTCAAAATAAGAATACTGTTTTTAATTCCAATATCCTTCAGACTATCTGTTTCAATTAAATTAATCGGAGCGGTATGTCGCCCTCCGGACCTGATTTTTGCTTCTGTAATATGAGTTACATGAAAGCTTGATTCCAATAAACGGTATACAGTCTGACTGATCTGTTCATCTTTTTTGTCGCCATAAAGAATGATTTGATTCATCGCTGCTCCCCCAAACAAATGATATCTACGATTGCCTTCTGTTTCTGTGTCTTCTGTGTCGGCAGACATTAACAGACCAAATTGTATTCCGTTCTATTATTGCCAGAAAGAAAAAAAGAATGAGACATTCCGCAGAATATCTCATTCTTTTTTATTTTATTGGAAGCAGCAAATGAAAAAATCAGTGAACCATCTTGGCGATTTCGTCAGCAAAGTTCTCTTCTTTTTTCTCAAGTCCTTCGCCCTTTTCAAAACGTGCAAAGTCAGCAATTTTAATGGAACCGCCCAGCTTCTTGGCAGTATCCGCAGTATATTCAGAAATGGTCTTTTCGTTGTCTTTAACGAAAATCTGATCGACCAGGCAGATCTCTTTAAAGAATTTCTTAATGCGGCCGGCAACCATCTTCTCCGCAATGTTAGCGGGCTTGCCTTCGTTCATTGCCTGAACAGTAAGAATTTCTTTCTCCTTCTCCACTCTGTCAGCGGGGATAGAATGTTCATCAAGAAACTCCGGAGAAACAGCCGCAATCTGCATTGCGATATCTTTTCCGTAGTCGGCAAAGCCTTCCTTATCAGCCAGGTCAGTGTCAAACTTAACCAGAACGCCGATACGGCCATTGCCATGAACATAAGGAACCAGAACGCCTTCCATTCTGACAAAACGACGAATCTTCATGTTCTCGCCGATGGTCTGAATCTTCTCGGTCAGTTCATCCTGAACAGTCAGACCGGTGGAGCACTTTTTGGTCAGCAAATCGTCAACATCAGCAGGATTGGTGTCAATGATTACTTTCGCTACATCATTAACAAACTCAACAAACTTTTCATTCTTCGCAACGAAGTCGGTTTCTGCGTTTACTTCCAGCACTACGCCGGCCTTTTTTGCGCTGTCGGTCACAGCGACGACCAAACCGTCGGCAGCAATTCTTCCAGCCTTCTTGGCAGCGGCGGCAAGTCCCTTTTCGCGCAGGAACTCGATTGCTTTATCCATATCTCCGTTTGTTTCAGTCAGAGCCTTTTTGCAGTCCATCATACCGCAGCCGGTTCTCTCGCGGAGATTTTTTACGTCAGCAGCTGTAAATGCCATGTTTTTTTCCTCCTGTAAATCATATATTCAACTATCAAGTTCAACCACTCCTGCGGTTCGGCGGGAGTGGTTGAACCATGTCGCTATGAACGATTATTCAGCGGCTTCTTCAGCTTCTGCAGCTTCTTCAGTCTCAGCGGCAGCGGTTTCAGCGCCCTGTCTGGCCTCGATAACAGCATCGGCCATGGTGCCCGCAATCAGTTTTACCGCACGGATTGCGTCATCGTTTCCGGGGATCACATAATCAATCTCATCGGGATCACAGTTGGTGTCAACGATAGCAATGATCGGAATACCCAGGTTTTTCGCTTCAGCAACAGCAATTCTTTCTTTTCTGGGGTCAACGATAAAGAGTGCACCGGGCAGCTTATCCATATTCTTGATACCGCCCATGAACTTCTCCAGCTTCTCAATCTCAAGGTTCAGCTTGGTTACTTCCTTTTTGGGGAGCAGATCAAAGGTACCATCCGCTTCCATTTTACGGAGCTGTTCCAGTCTGGCGATTCTGCGGCGAATGGTCTTGAAGTTGGTCATCATACCGCCCAGCCACCGAGCGTTTACATAGTGCATACCGCAGCGCTCTGCTTCTTCCTTAACGGAATCACCAGCCTGCTTTTTGGTTCCGACAAAGAGAATATCCTGACCGCTGGCGGCCACGTCTCTTGCGAACATATAGGCTTCTTCCAGTTTCTTAACGGTCTTCTGCAGATCGATGATATAGATACCATTCCGCTCTGTGAAGATATACCGTGCCATTTTGGGGTTCCATCTTCTTGTCTGATGTCCAAAGTGAACGCCAGCTTCAAGAAGCTGTTTCATGGATACTACTGCCATTGTAAAGTCCTCCTTATTTGGTTAAAAAATTTTCCTCCGCTCTGCAAAAGCCCGAAAGCTTTCGGCAAGCGACCGCCAAAGGCGGCACCGTGCCCACCGGTTGAACCCTTTTTCTGATAGGGATTCAATACATACAGGCGTGCGTATTTCGCGTCTAATATTATATCATGCAGATTACAAAAAAGCAAGCAAAATATTCATAAATCAAACACTTTTGAGACGAAATGACTTTTTTAGAAAGATTCTATTCATCATCGTCAAATAATACGTTTTGCAGAAGAACGTTTTTTCTTCTTGCAGAGTCGGTTTCCTCCTCCGAAAAGAAAAACTCCCCGTTTTCTTCCCGGAAGTGGTCCCCTTCCCTGGCGCCGTCATAAAGATGAGCGAGAGGAATGTTGCGCATATTCCGGTGTTCGTCTTCACAAACAGCCGTCACACCCTCAATCCGGTCGATCACATACTTCATTGTTTTGTGCTCTCCTTTTCTGTCTGAATTCCGAATTTTCCTTCGGAAATAGAAAAGATAATGGTGCCCTGATAATCAGTGCGGTATATCTCGGTTCCTCCGTCGCGAAGCGTTTTCAGCGTTTCTTTGTGGGGATGATCGTAGGAATTCCCATCTCCCACAGAAATAACGGCATAATCCGGAGTGACCTCTTTATAGAAGTCCTTCGAGGTGGAGCTATGGCTTCCGTGGTGTCCGACTTTCAGCACGTCCGCATCCAAATTATATTTGCCGCTCCGCATCATATCCGCTTCCGCCGTTTTTTCCATATCTCCCGTGAAAAGGAAGCTTTTCTCCTGATAGTCGAGCCGGCAGACCAGCGAGGTGTCATTCAGATCCTCATATTCCGCAGAAGGCCCTAAAACCGTAATCTTCCCTTTGCCAAAGGTGTATTCCCTGCCGGGCTTGGCCGGGGTGATTTTCAGCCCCTTTTCAGCGATGGCGGTAAGCACATCGGTATAGGTTCTGGTAGTCGGTACCATACTGTCCGGAAGTCTCGGCATAAGAATCTGCCCGATTTCAAACGCCTGGATTACGTCGTCCATGCCCCCGATATGATCCGAATGGGGGTGTGTCATCATCAGCAGGTCTATTTTTTTTACGCCCTGCCGTTTGAGATAATCCACTACAACGGAGCCCTGATCGTTTTCTCCTGCGTCAATGAGAATATTGCTGCCATCTGACTGAATGAGAATGGAATCTCCCTGCCCCACATCAATAAAATGCACTTTGCAGTCCGCATTCTCTTCGGGTGGAGCACCCCAGTTTTCGATCGCCGAGGCGGCTTGATTCAACGTGGGGATATACTTGAAATTCAGCTCCTCACTCATCGCCATAAGAAGGTATGCGGAGAAAATTACCGCCAATACAACGGATAGAATGATATTTATCTGCTTCTTTTTCTTTTTGGTGTATCTCCGTGTGCCGGCCATTTTTTGTCTCCTTTCCCTCCGGAAGAGAATTCCTTTTGAACGGGTTTCCCCGGATGTCCTTTTTCTGATGCCTGCTGCGCCGATACCTTGCCCCGCATCGGCTTAATCAGACAGCCTGCGCCCAATCCAATCAGATCTTTCCGTTTGGCCAGCGTCAGCGCCTTCTCCACCAGTTCCCTGTTCTCCGGCCTGTAATACTGCAGCAGCGCCCGCTGCATCGCCTTTTCCTCTTTGGATTTGGGAACGTAAACCTTCTCACCGGTATAGGGATTCAGCCCGGTATAATACATACAGGTGGACACGGTTCCCGGCGTCGGATAGAAATCCTGCACCTGGTCGGGACGGATGTCTTCCTCTTTCAGGAACAGTGCCAGCTCAATCGCATCATTCAGAGTGCTTCCCGGATGGGATGACATCAGATACGGGACAAGATACTGTTCTTTTCCGACAGCACGGGTTTTCTGGGCGAATTTTCTGGCAAACTCCCGATATGCTTCAATATGCGGTTTTCCCATCATGTCCAGAACGCCGGCGCTGCAATGCTCGGGAGCCACCCTAAGCTGCCCGCTGATATGATATTGTACCAGATCATTGAAGAAATCTTCATTCGGGTCCTTCAGCATATAGTCATAGCGGATACCAGAACGGATAAATACCTTTTTCACCCCCGGAATCCGGCGAAGCTTCCGCAGCAGAGAAAGGTACTCCGTATGATCAGCAATCAGCTGGGGACACGGATTCGGGGCAAGGCATTTTTTCTCTTTACATAGGCCGTGCTCCTTTTGAAAATCGCAGGACGGCCTGCGAAAATTGGCAGTCGGTCCACCTACGTCACTGATGTAGCCCTTGAAGCGGGGATTTTTCGTAAAGGATTCCGCTTCGCGGAGAACCGATTCCTCGCTGCGGACAGCAATTTTGCGTCCCTGATGGAACGCGATGGCGCAAAAGTTGCAGGCGCCGAAGCATCCCCGATTATGGGTGATGGAAAATTCCACCTCCTCTATTGCGGGAATACCGCCGTCCTTTTCATAGATGGGATGATACGTCCGGCAGTAGGGCAGTTCCGCGACCCGGTCGAGCTCCTCGGTGGTAAGGGAGCGCATGGGCGGATTCTGTACCAGCATCCGGTCCCCGTGCCGCTGAATCAGCGTTTTTCCGCGCACCTCGTCCTGTTCATTCATTTGCTGGCGGGTGGCCTTGGCATAGCTCACCTTATCCCGGGCCACAATCTCAAAATCCGGGCATTGTACGGCGCCCCACGGGGTATTTTTCGGCTCTGTCAGATAACAGGTGCCTCTGACGTCAGTAATTGAGTGAATGTCCTCCCCCTTGGCAAGACGATGCACCAACTCAATGGTTTGAAGCTCACCCATGCCGAAGACGAGAAGATCAGCGCCGCTGTCTGCCAGCACGGACGGGCGGACCGTATCGTCCCAGTAGTCGTAATGGGCAAACCGGCGGAACGATGCCTCCAACCCGCCGATCACCACAGGCTTATCCGGATATGCCCGCTTGCACAGTCCTGTGTATACATTCACCGCACGGTCCGGACGCTTTCCGGCCCGATTGCCGGGAGTATAGGCATCGTCGGAGCGGAGACGCTTGGCGGCGGTGTAATGGGCCACCATGGAGTCAATATTCCCGGAATTAAGGAAGAAGGCATACTTTGGCTCTCCCAGCTTTCGAATGTCCTTCAGGCTGTGCCAATCGGGCTGGGAAATCACACCTACAGTATATCCTTCCGCTTCGATTACGCGGGTAATGATCGCGGTTCCGAAGGTAGGATGATCCACATATGCATCTCCCGTAACGCAGATGAAATCCAGCTGTTCTATTCCCATCCGTTCCATATCTGACTTTTCAATGGGCAAAAATTCCGGCATACTTTTTTATTCCTCCATTGTATCTGCTTTTTCATTGCAAATCATTGCAAAGCGTAACAGCCGCGGATGAACACAGAAATCCGCAGCTGTACCATTTGAGCTTATTGTGGCTGATTCATTGTCATTTCAATCCACTGCTGCCGGGAAATCAGAACCTGACGGGGTTTGCTCCCTTCAAATCCGCCGATAATCCCTTTGTCCTCCATCTCGTCAATAAGGCGGGCAGCACGGGCATACCCTACCTTCAGCTTGCGTTGCAGATAAGAAGTAGATGCCTGTCCGGCATCAATCACGCATTCAATCGCTTCGCTCAGCAGCTCATCCTCGTCCTCAAAGCCTCCGCCGGAATCGGAAGAAGACTTTTCGGATACCGCCTGTTTTTCAATCTCTTCCAGAATTTTATTGTCATATTCCGCAGTTTCCCGGTTCTTCACGAAGTCAATGACCTGCTCTACCTCTTTGTCACTGACGAAACAGCCCTGCACTCGGACAGGCTTGGGAATCCCAAGGGGAGCGAACAGCATATCGCCCCGGCCCAGAAGCTTATCGGCACCGCTGGCGTCCAGAATGGTGCGGGAGTCCACCTGTGAAGAAACAGCAAAAGCGATTCGGGAAGGAATATTTGCCTTGATAATACCGGTGATGACGTCTACAGAAGGACGCTGTGTCGCAATAACCAGATGCATTCCCGCGGCACGGGCCATCTGTGCCAGCCGGCAGATGGAGTCTTCCACTTCATTAGGGGCAGCCATCATCAGATCGGCAAGCTCATCGATAATGATGACGATCTGGGGGAGCGGGTTCAGATTCAGCTCCTGATTTTCCTCGGCGAGGGCATTGTAGCCGAAAAAGTCGCGGACGTTGTTATCGGCGAACAGCTTATAGCGGTTGAGCATCTCGGTCACGGCCCATCCCAAAGCTCCGGCTGCCTTGCGGGGATCGGTAACAACAGGAACCAGCAGGTGCGGAATACCGTTGTAGACGCCCAGCTCGACCACCTTGGGATCGATCATCAGAAAACGCACTTCACTGGGTGCTGATTTGTAAAGAAGACTGATGATAATGGAATTGATGCACACGGATTTTCCGGAGCCGGTAGCACCTGCGATCAGCATATGAGGCATCCGGGAAATGTCTGCCACCACTGGCGTTCCGGTAATGTCCCTGCCAAGCGCAAAGCTTAATTTGCTCTGGGCACGTTCAAATTCCTTTGAGTCGATAATCTCCCGGATGGTGACGATGTCGGTTTTTTTGTTGGGAACCTCAATTCCCACTGCCGCCTTATTGGGAATAGGAGCTTCAATCCGAACGCCGGCCGCCGCCAGATTGAGCGCAATGTCATCGGCCAGACCGGTGATCTTGCTGATCTTGACACCGGCGGAAGGTTGAAGCTCATACCGGGTAACGGTAGGACCGCGGGAAATGTCAATGACTTTCGTCTGTACGCCAAAGCTTTTCAGCGTGTTGACCAGCAGATCCGCATTGGCGTGCAGCTCACCGCTGACATCGTGATTTTCACCGCCTTTTGGTGCTTTCAGCAGGCTGATGGGTGGAGTAACGTATTGTGTGATGCCCCGGACGCTGTCCGTATAGAGCTTGGCCTGATCGTTCTTGTCGAAAACCGGATCAATCTTGGAAGAAGGCCCTTCTTTTTCTGCTTTTGTAAAATTAAGCGCCCGATTGACCAGCTCATCCACCATAGGATCCACCTCTTTTTCCTTTACGACCGGAGGCGGCTCGGTTTCAATGGCGGCAGGCGGCGTTCCGGCAGATTCCTCGGCAGGTTTGACAGGTTCCGGCGCTTTAACCGGAATTTCCTGCTTTTCCGGCAGAACGGCTGGCTTCGGCTTGGATTCCGCTGCGGATTTGGTCTGCTGCTTTTCAAGCTCCATCAGTTCTTCCAAGGTCGGTTTCGGAGAAGAAACGGGGTGCTGCGGCATTTGCTCCTCATCAGGGCCAAGATCCACATCAATATTGAACTTTGCCTGACGCTTTTGCTCCTCCAGCTCTTCTTTCTCTTCCCGGCGCTGAACGTAGGTTTCATTCATCTTCTGAACCGGTTTTGCCATCCCTTTGAACAGGCCGATCAGTGTAGAGCCGGTCAGCAGCATGACAAAGGCAAACAGGAATAAGGAAATAATAATCACTGCGCCGGTCTTTCCGCAGGCTGCATAAAGGGGCCAGCCCAGAATTCCGCTGAAAAGTCCGCCTCCCTGGAGCATCTTTCCCTTGGCGAACAGTTCCACACCTGTGTCAAAAAAGTCTCTTCCCCAGAAAGGATCTGTGGAGCAAACCTCCGCCAGACCGCAGATCAACAGCTCCAGCACTCCGGTCTGCCATAACTTATGCCGTATCTCACCGATTGGCTTGTCCAGCGTAGTCATGACAGCTATGTAAATCAGCGCCACGGGAATCACCCATACCGTAGCGCCGAAAAGTCCGAAAAGAAAGTTATGGCACCAATTCCAGACATTATCCCCCGAAATCAGCGCAATGGCGGCAAGAAGGATGCCGACCGTAAAGAGTATGATTGCCGAAGCCTGTCTTTTGCTTCGCATACGCTGTTCATAGTTGGTCTTTCCGTTCCCGCCGGACGGCTTCTTTGCCGCCGTTTTGGGCTTTGAGGCTTTTGCCGGTTTTTTTGCCGGCGTCTTTGTCGCTGCCATATTTCGATTCCGACCTCTTTCTGTCTGAATTCCAAATTTACTGTAATTTAATGGAAAAAATTCCTGCCATATGCCCTTATCTGATTTTCGGCAGATAGCCTCCGATTTCAAAGTGAGGATTCAGGTAATCTGCCGGATCGGTAGAAATAATCCGCCGGATTTTAATCCTTCCCCCGCGGGATTCTCCCTCAATGATGGCGTTTCCTACCTGCTGAAAACAGCCGTTCGCGCTTTCAGGACGATAGAAGATATCCGCTTCATTAATGATCGTGTACAGCATCTTCTTTCTCCTTTTCATCAATCATTTCATAGAGGCATTCCACCGCATCGGAAAGGCCTCCCAGCTCATCAATCAAGCCCTCTTTTACCGCGTCTTCCCCATTCAGAACAGTTCCCACATCCATCACAAGCTCTCCGGTGGTCATCATGAGCTGGCGAAAGCGCTCTTCGGTAATCCGTGAGTTTTTCACCACAAATCCCACAATCCGATCCTGCATTTTTTCAAAATAGGAGAGCGTCTGCGGAACCCCGAGAACCAGTCCGTTCATTCGCACCGGATGGATGGTCATGGTTGCCGACGGAACAATAAAAGAACGCTTGGCACTTACCGCAAGAGGTACACCGATGGAATGTCCTCCGCCCAGAACAATGGTCACGGTAGGTTTGGACATCCCGGCGATGAGCTCCGCAATCGCAAGCCCCGCCTCCACATCTCCGCCCACCGTATTAATCAGAATAATCAGCCCCTTGATGTTAGTATCCTGTTCAATCGCCACCAGTTGGGGCATAACATGCTCATATTTGGTCGTTTTATTTTGAGAAGGCAGGATATAGTGGCCTTCCACCTGACCAATAATTGTAAGACAATGAATGACATGACGCCCATGAGTGGTAACAGATCCGGTTTGAATAATGGAGTCCGACTGCACTTCCTCTTCAGAATTTTCTGAAGTCTCTTCTTCCGCTTCCCCCGAAGGAATTTCCTCCGGAATTTCACCGGTCAGCTTTTCTTCGTCCCTGTTCATCGACAGCCCTCCGTATGCAAAAGCGCATCAGCCCGAAAATTTGTCTGAATATCAGACCGGACTGAATTTTAGTTTTTGCAGAAACACCGGAGATATGCGGAAAAGGCGAGCAAATCCTGTCTCTATTATTATACCAGTTTCTCCAATGATGTCAAACAGGAAAACGGATGTTCTTTTTTCTGAAAATGCAGATTTTCAGAAAAAATGCTTTCAAACGATTTTGCGCAAATCGTTTGAAAGCATTGGAGAAGGGATTTGATTCTTACAGAATATGATTCTGAAGCTTTGCAGCTGTCAGAGTGTTTTTCATCAGCATGGCGATGGTCATGGGCCCCACTCCTCCGGGAACCGGGGTAATATACCCGGCTGTCTCACTGGCGGAAGCAAAATCCACATCTCCGCAAAGCTTTCCTTCCGCATTGCGGTTCATCCCCACATCGATCACCACAGCGCCCGGTTTAATCATATCGCCTGTAATCAGATTTGCTTTTCCGACCGCAGCAACAAGAATATCCGCCGAGCGGCATACTTCTTTCAGATTCTGTGTACGGGAATGGCAGATGGTAACCGTACCGCTTTCATGGAGCAGCAGCATTGCCATGGGCTTCCCAACGATATTGCTTCTGCCTACCACGACACAGGTCTTTCCACAGACGTCCACGCCGGTGGAATGGATCAGTTCCATGCATCCGGCAGGAGTGCACGGCAGAAAATCATATTGGCCGATCATAATTTTCCCCACATTGACGGCATGAAATGCATCCACATCTTTGAAAGGAGAAATCGCCTCAATCACCTTTTTGTCGTCCAGATGCTTTGGGAGAGGAAGCTGAACCAGAATGCCGTTGATGTCTGCCTTGTGATTCAGGGTTTCCACCAGCGCCAGAAGATCCTCTTCCGTTGTCCCGGCAGGAAGCGCGTATTCCTCGGAATGAATTCCAAGAGCCGCACATGCCTTCTTTTTGTTGTTCACATAGGTTCTGGAAGCCGGATCATCACCCACGATCACCACAGCCAAGCCTACGGAAATTCCCTTTTCCGCCAAAGCCGAAACTTCTTCTTTCACACGTTCCTTCACTTCAGCGGAAATTTTTTTGCCATCAATTATTTCAGCCATTTTCGCTTTCATCCTTTTCTTTTTTGTCTTCTTCCCAAATGACGTTTTCCGCTTTTTTCCCATCGACAACCCCTGTCTCAGACGAGATTTCCGTCTCGGGGGCTTCCTTGTCCGAGGAAGCTTCCGTTTGGGTTTCGTCTTTGGGTTCCTCCGAGACCGGATCTGTTTCCTCTCCGCTCTCTGCTGCCTTATCGTTTTCCGTGATTTCCCCTGCGGACTTTTCCGCCTTGGACTTTCGGGATTTTTTCTGTTTCGGCGGCATCAGATCATCATAATTCTGTTTATTTAAAATTCGCTGCCCGATTTCAGTTTTTACGTAAAGCTTCATATAATTTTCATCGTGGCTGTTTTTGATTCTGGAGCGGGTTACGAGAATCATGATGACAGATACCAGTACCAGAACAATTGCGAGAAGTTGGGAAACACGAAGTGTTCCGATCATAAGGCTGTCTGTGCGAAGTCCTTCCACAATGGAGCGTTCCAGACCGTAATAGCCCAAATACATCAGGAAAACCTCGCCGTCAAACTTCCGGTGCTTCATATACAGCGCAAGCAGCACGAAGCCCAGCAGACACCAAAGAGACTCGTACAAGAAGGTGGGATGTACCGGCATAGTCGGATCAATTGTAACGCCTACTGCCGCCAGCTCTGACTTTTGGGCGGTAAGATAGTTCACTACATCCGGACCGGTCATGCCCCATGGCAAAGACGTGTTATCACCGAAGGCCTCCACGTTGAAGAAGTTTCCCCAGCGTCCGATTCCCTGTCCAAGCAGAAAGCCGACACCCACAACGTCAAGCAGGGCGGGAATATGTATTTTCCGCCATTTTGCAATCAAAACGCCTACAAGCAGTGCGCCGATGATTCCGCCGTAGATTGCCATGCCGCCTTCCCACGTTTTAAAAATGCGGGAAAAAGTGTTCCAGAAAGCTTCGCCGCTGCTGAAGTCAAGGCCATAATCCTTCCAGCTGAAAATAACAAAATACAGCCTTGCACCGATGATTCCGCCAATAATTCCGCCAAGAATCGCATCAGTGGCCTTATCCGGATCAACGCCTGCTTTCCGGAAGGTACGATAAGCGTATACCATTGCGAGAAGCATGCCCAGCGCGATTATGATGCCATAATAGGTAATTTGAAAAGGGCCTATCTGGATGGAATTGTGAAAGGTAAATTCCAGCCCAAGACCGGGAAACTGCACCACTTTTTCCATTTCTGTTCTGACCTCCGTATTGTTTTTTGACAGCGGCAAAAGACGAAAAACTGCCCCTTGCCCTGCCGTCTATCAGTCCATTCGGCCACCGTTCCCAGTCTTTATGGAAACGGTGACCGAAGTGTCCCAATCAAACTATTGTTTCTCCGAGACCGGATTTACTATGGAGATGGATAATCTGTCCTTATGGAAGGAACTGCTTAAAAGCTCATTCACTTCCTCACGGGACAATCCCGCAATAAGATCCAGAGTATCATAGATGCTGTGGCCGGAAAAGTAAGCGGAAACCAGTTCGTTCGCCACTGTGTCCACATCGTTGAAGGTCATCACAGCGGAGCCGTACAGCATCTTCCTGACCCGTTCAAAGGTTGCCTCATCAATTCCCGTTTTCCGGAATTGTTCCGCTTCCTGACTGATTTTTTCCATGACCAGCCGGGGGTTTCGGGATTCTCCGGCAAAAATGTTGGCAAGATACCCCCGCCCGCAGAACACTTCTTTACCGAAGGTGTCGTTAATCAGTCCTTCCTCATAGAGGGACTTGTAAAGCTCGCTGCCTTTCCCAGCCATCGCTGCCAGAATCAGCTCATATTCAATCTGTACCTTAAGCTCATCTTTGGAAGCCGGAGGAGTTTCTTTATATCCGATGTTGAAAAGCGGAACTGCCACCGGAAGCTGCTGTACATACTCCCGCTGCACCACCGTTTCCGGGTCCGCAGGAACTGAGGCAGTGACCTCCACTTTTTCACAGTCCTTCAGATGGTCCTCAATGATCTTAGCGGCGCTGTCCGGATCAAAATTTCCAGCTACGGCCACCACCATATTGTTCAGATTATAAAAGGTGTGGTAGCACCGGTAGAGAAGTTCTGCATCAATTTTGGCAATACTATCCGACGTGCCGGCAATGTCAATGCGCACCGGGTGATTGTGGTAAAGCGCGGTGAGCAGGTTGAAAAACACCCGCCAGTTGGGATCGTCCTCATACATCCGGATCTCCTGGCCGATAATTCCCTGTTCCTTCTCGACGGTTTTCTGGGTAAAATACGGATCCTGTACAAAGGTGATCAGCGCCTTTAAAGATTCCTCAAAATTGGCCGTAGTGCTGAAAAGATAGCAGGTTTTCTCAAACGAAGTGAACGCATTGGCGCAGGCTCCGGTCTTGGAAAACAACGTAAAAGCGTCGCCATCCTCGCTTTCAAAGAGCTTATGCTCCAGAAAATGAGCAATTCCTTCCGGCACAGTAACAAAATTGGTATCCTTCTGCGTTTTAAAAGCAGTGTCAATGGATCCGTAATGAGTTCCGAAAATCGCATAGGCGCTGGAGAAGCCTTCCATGGGATACAGCAGAATTCCCAGACCCGAGGAATGCTTATAATAGTAATATTGCTCCCGAAGAGCTTCGGTACGCACTATTTGCTTATCCATTCTGCTCCTCCTTCCCCGTCAGCAGATACAGCGTATCCAATCGGACACAATCCGCTGCGGCAATCACATCTTCCCGGGTAAGCCTGTCCAGCTTTTCCTTCTCCTGCTCGGGAGAAGAATCCTGTCCGGTAAGAAGCTGGCCAAGATAGAAGCTTTCAATGGTGGAGTCGCTTTCATACACGCCGGAATAAGCATTTTTGAGGCTTAGAAGCGCACTGGTGTACTCTTCTTCCGTAAAATCGCCCTGACGCACGGCGTCCAACTGAGCGAGAATCTCTTTTTCCGCTTTTTCAATGTTCTGATTTTCTACGCCGCTGTCAATAATAAGAAGCCCTTTATAGGTATCATACCGGGCTGCGCAGTAATAGCACAGGCTCAATTTTTCCCGGACATTGACGAAGAGCTTGGAAGAGGGTGTGCCGCCCAGCACTGCCGCCATAAGGCGATTGGCGGGGACGGTCTCTTCTCCGGCGCCTGTTCCCGTGCCGAAACCCAGCACCATCTTGGACTGATTGACGGACATATGCTCCGTTTTGCGGCGTACGGCCTCACCTGCCGCCGGGACAGCATGAGGCGTAATCTTGGGTAAGGGATGGTATTGCCGCTCCACATTACGGAAAGCGTCCTGAAATACGGCAAAAGCAGACTCACCGTCCCCGCAACCGGTGAACATCACTTCAATCCGCGCAGAACGAATCAGATCGTCATACTGCTCTTTGGCAGACCGAGGGGTAATCTGCCCGACCGCATCCTCAAAGCCGTATTTCGGCAGACCATAAGGTTCCCCTTCGCACATGGCGGCCGTCATAGCATTGATGGCATAGCTCCGCTTTTCGTTCATCTCGGCCTGGATGGTGTCAATCAGAGCGTTCTTTTCCAGTTTTACATATTTTTCATTAAAGCCGCTCTCTTCAATCAGAGGATGAAGCGCCATACCACAGAGGATATCCGCCGCCCGGGCTGTGACAGGCTCCTGATTCAGCGCAAATTTATCATCAATTGCGGTAATGCAGAGTGTCATGATCTGATCGTCGCCGCGCTTCTGTATATCCCCTTCCACATATGCCCCATAAAGATCCTGCAGGCGCTGATTCAACAGGGTAAAATTTTCGCAGCCCTTAAAGCCTTTTTTCAGTACCTGTGGAATCAATGCGTTGACTGTCACGGTATCTTTTTTCAATTCCGTGATAAAATGAATGGACAGGCGGTTTGTTTTAAAGCGCTTGTCCGTTACGGAACTGAACGTGATCCCTTCCCCAATTTTTCTCGTTTTTAACGGAGAATCCACTTGATTCACTCCTTCTATCTGCTGTTGCCGACAATTCTGCCGAACATACAGTATTATCTTTACTGTCTGCCGCCGCAAATATACAGACCGGCTCATACGAAAAACAGAGCACAGATGAGATGGTCTGCAAACACAGAACAAAATCAGAGATTTTGTTCTATTATACCATTCTTTCCCTGCTGAAGAACCGGCGCGTCGCCCAAAGGGCGAAGGAAGCGCGAAACGCGACAGCCGGTTCTTCCATGAACAAAATCAAAGATTTTGTTCTATTATACCATTAATTACCGTGGGAGTAAATAAAAACAGGTGTGAAAAATCACACCTGTTTCTTTCACAATTTGATTAAAAAGAAATTTCGTTGGCAATCTTGTACAGCTCTTCCTCAAAAGGCTTTTTCATCTTGAGAGCATCCTGAATGTCAAAGTCAACCAGTTCGTCGTCTTTCAGACCGATTACCCGGTTGCCGATGCCCTTTTCCAGCAGCTCAACCGCATAATATCCCATCTGGCTCGCAACAACCCGGTCACGTACAGAAGGATTGCCGCCGCGCTGAACATGGCCCAGTACCGTGCCACGGGTCTCAATTCCGGTAGCAGCCTCGATCTGCTTGGAAATCTCATCCACCTTGCCGATGCCCTCTGCTACAAGGATGATGAAATGATGCTTGCCAAGCTTCTGAGAAGAACGGATCTTTTCAATGACATCCTCAATTTTGAATTCCACTTCCGGCACGATGATGGAGGTGGCTCCGCAGGCAATACCGGTATTCAGGGCAATATGGCCTGCATGGCGTCCCATAACCTCAACAACACTGCAGCGGTCGTGAGATTGTGCGGTATCGCGAATTTTATCGATCATTTCGACAGCGGTGTTCATGGCGGTGTCATAACCGATGGTGTATTCCGTGCAGGAAATATCGTTGTCAATGGTGCCGGGAATACCGACACAGGGAATCCCCTGAGCCGAAAGATCCGCAGCGCCCCGGAAGGAACCGTCGCCGCCGATGACAACAACACCGGAAATGCCGGCTTTAATGCAGGTATCCTTTGCTTTCAGAATTCCGGGAAGCTCACGGAATTCCGGACATCTGGCAGTATAGAGCACAGTGCCGCCGCGATGAATGATATCCGAGACAGAGCGCATATTCATCTCGACAAGCTCACCATGGATCAAACCATTATAGCCTCTTTGAATGCCAATCACCCGAAAGCCTTTTTTCAGAGCGGTACGGACTACAGCGCGGATAGCCGCATTCATGCCGGGGGCGTCGCCGCCGCTGGTCAGTACGCCGATTGCTTTTTGTTCCATAACAAAAATCCTCCTAATTTATGACAGTGACATTTTTTTATCAAAATATTCATCTTTCATTTTACTCGATATTAGAGAGAAGTCAACCGGAAACTGCAAAATTCGCTATCTGACAGCGATATTTTGGTCATTTATGACTGTTTTCAACTGGTTTATCAGCTCTTCGCTGTAATTAACACCATAGCTTTTTAAATTCATCGTCTTCTTTGTATCGGTAAAATGGAAGTACACCTCGCTGCTGCCCTGATACTGCCGCAAAATTTCCATGACTGCCCCAACGGAAGGGTCTTCCTGCCCTGAAAATTTAAAATAAATCTTTTTATGGACTTTTTCTTCCCCTGCGGATCCGGAACTGAATACAGAAGCGTCCGCCGCCGTTTCGCAGAGCAGCTTGGGGGCTTCTTCCTCCTTCATGGAAATTTTTCCCTTAATCAGCAGAATGGCGTCTTTGGCAAACAGGGATGCGTTTCTTTCGTACACATTGGGAAATACCACGACTTCCATGCTGCCGGTTTTATCCTCGGCGGTAATAAAAGCCATCATTGACTTGTTGCGGGTTGTCATAGTCTTTTTCCCCTGAACCGTGCAGAGGATGGTTACCATGTCCCCGTCCCGGTATTCGGGCATCTCCTCCGAGTCGGCCAGAATTGAGGCAACCGACGCAATTTTCCCCGCGCCCGCAGGAACTGAGATCCCATCCAGAGGATGTCCGGAAAGGAAGAGACCCGTTACTTCCTTTTCCATGGCCAGACGTTCCTTCAGGCTGTAATCCCGCATGGGAGAAATGGAATAGTCCTGTTTCGGGCCACTCTGGGCGCTGAAAAGATCCAGCTGCCCCGCAATATTCCGACGGGCGGCATTGTCCACCGCATCCGCAATGGCCTCGTAGGAGGCCAGCATCTCCTTGCGGTTATTGGGAAAGCAGTCGAAAGCGCCGCATTTAATCAGGCTTTCCATGGCCCGCTTATTCACGTCTTTTCCATACATCCGCTCGATGAAATCATAAAGGGAAACAAATTTCCCCTTTTTTTCCCGCTCCGACACAATGTTCTCAATGGCGGAACGTCCCAGGTTTTTCACGGCCAGAAGACCGAAATTCAAATCTTTTCCGTTCACCGAAAAGCCCAGTCCGCTGCTGTTCACCGACGGAGGAAGAACACGGATTCCCTGTGCGGAGCATTCCGCGGTATACTCAATCACCTTGTCGGTATTCCCAAGAACACTGGTCAGAAGTGCCGCCATGTATTCCCTTTTGTGGTGGCATTTGAGATAGGCGGTCTGGTAGGAAAGATACGCGTAGGCGGCAGCGTGGGACTTATTGAAGGCATAGGCCGCAAAGCTGGACATCTCGTCAAAAATAGTATTGGCAATTTCCTCGCTCACACCGTTGGCCACCGCGCCGACACATTCCACCGTACCGTCCTCATTGATTTTTCCGTAAATGAAATGACTGCGCTCCTGTTCCATGACAGCGGCTTTCTTTTTGGCCATGGCACGCCGCACCAGATCTGCCCGGCCATAGGAATATCCCGCCAGCTGGCGGCAGATCTGCATAACCTGCTCCTGATATACAATACAGCCGTAGGTCACATCGAGAATGGGTTTCAAAAGCGGATGCTTGTAGGTGACCAGCTTGGGGTTATGACGGTTGCGGATATAGCGGGGAATGGACTCCATCGGCCCGGGGCGATACAGAGAAATGACAGCGATCAAATCCTCCAGCCTTTCCGGCTTCAGCTGGGTCAGCACCCTTGTCATACCGGCCGACTCAAACTGGAAAACTCCCTGGGTGTCCCCCTCCGAGAGCATGGCGTAGACAGCGCCGTCATCCACAGGTATTTTCGACATTTGGAAATCCGGATGCTGCCGACGGATTTCCTTCTCGCACTGATCGATAATGGTCAGGTTTCGCAGTCCCAGAAAATCCATCTTCAAAAGGCCCAGTTCCTCCAGCGTGGTCATGGTATACTGGGTAACAATCGCCTCGTCATTTTTCTGAAGCGGAACGTACGCATCGGCTTCCTCACGGGTAATGACCACGCCGGCCGCATGGGTGGAAGCGTGCCGGGGCATTCCCTCCAGCTTCCTTGCCATGTCCACCAGTTCCTGAACCTTCACATCGGTATCATAGGCATATTTAAAATCCTTGGAGACCATCAGGGCTTTGTCGATGGTAATGTTTAATTCCCAGGGAATCATTTTGGCAATGGCATCCACGCTTTGGTAAGGCATCCCCAGTGCCCGTCCCACGTCGCGGATGGCGCCTTTGGCGGCCATGGTGCCGAAGGTAATGATCTGGGCTACATGGTCGCTGCCGTATTTCCGCACCACATAATCAATGACCAGCTGACGCTTTTCATAGCAAAAGTCGATATCAAAGTCGGGCATGCTGACCCGCTCCGGATTGAGAAACCGTTCAAAAAGGAGATTGTACTTCATGGGATCGATCCCGGTGATTCCGATGCAGTAAGCGCAGAGACTGCCGGCGCCGGAACCACGTCCGGGGCCTACCGGGATGTCGCTTTCTTTCGCATAGCGGACAAAATCCCACACGATGAGAAAATAGTCCACATACCCCATCTTGATGATAACGGAAAGCTCATATTCCAGCCTTGCGGAATAGGTCTCCGGCGGGTTCTCGCCATACCGTTTCCGAAATCCCCGGAAGCACAAATCTTTGAAATAGGCAATATTATCCGTTACCCCCGGAATTGTAAAGCGAGGGAGCTTGGTCACGCCGAATTCAAACTCCAAATTGCAGTCCGCCGCAATTTTTACCGTGTTTTCCAAAGCGTCTTTATAACCGGAAAACAGTTTCTTCATTTCTCCCTGGGATTTGACATAGAATTCCTCGGTCGGAAATTCCATGGCGTTTTCTTCCCCATATACAGTGTTTGTCTGGATGCATAAAAGCACCCCCTGCGTCTTGGCGTCCTCCTGGGCCAGATAATGGCAATCGTTGGTGCAGACCATCGGTACGCCGGTTTCTTCGGACAGGCGCCTAAGGAACGGCAGAATCCTCCGCTGTTCCTCAATTCCGTGATCCTGCAGCTCAATATAGTAATTTCCGGGGCCGAAAAGATCCCGGTAAAACAGCGCCGTGCTTTTGGCGGATTCATAATCATTTTCCATTAATGCCCGGGGAATCTCTCCGGCCAGGCAGGCAGAAAGGCAGATCAATCCCTCATGGTACTCCGCCAGAAGGTCACGGTCAATGCGAGGCTTATTGTAAAAGCCCTCCACATAACCTTTCGATACCAGCTTAATCAGATTCTGATACCCTGTCTTATTCTTGCACAGCAGAATCAGGTGATAGGGGCTGGAATCAATTTTATGGACCTTATCAAAACGGGTGCGGGGAGCTACGTAAACCTCACAGCCGATAATCGGCTTGATTCCTTCTTTTTCGCATTCCTTGTAGAAATCAATTACACCGTACATACAGCCGTGATCGGTAATTGCCACGGCGGACTGTCCCAGCTCCTTCACCCGCTGAACCAGCCTTTTAATCACGCAGGCGCCGTCCAGCAGACTGTATTCCGTATGTAAATGCAGATGTACGAAATCCTCCATGGGTTTCACCTCCGTTTTCTGTTCTTCCTGCTATTCTTCCAGCTTTTCCGCCAACTCGCAGAGCTTTTGCAGACGGTGGTTCCATCCGGAACGGCTGATTTTTCCTCCGGTCATCTCACACAGCTCCCGAAGGGAGGCATCCGGATTTTCCAGCCGCAGCCGGGCTGCCTCTTTCAGCTGCAAAGGCAGTTGTTCAAGGCCCTGTTTTTCCTGAATCAGCCGTATTTTTCGGATCTGTTCCATGCTTGCGTTGACGGTTTTCCCGATATTGGCGGTTTCGCAGTTGGTTACCCGGTTCACCTTATTGCGAAGCTCCTTTTCAATTTTCAGGTTCATAAGATCCATGGATGAGCGAACCGCACCGGTACGTGCCAGAAAGTCCTCAATCTGGTTGCTCTCCTTGGTATAAACAATCAGTTTCTTCATCCGCACAGATTTCCGGAAATCCAGATCATATTCGTCCAAAAGGCCGATCAGGTCGTCGCACAGGGACTCTGACGCCACTGCGAATTCCAGATGATATTCCTTTGCGGGGTCAATCATGGTTCCGCATGCCAGGTAGGCTCCACGCAGAAAAGCCATTGCGCAGCATTCCCGGCCCACCATCTCGGGCTGAATCCAGTCGTGATCCTCTTTCCCGTTCTTCCAGAAGAGTCTGCGGATCGTATCGGCGTAATTTTCATCGTCCACCGTGACAGAATATTGAGGGCGCTTATTTTTCACCCGGAGATCCGGCTCCGCAACGGTCACAATTGCTCCGGTCAGATCTATGACGGTATGGGCAAAAAGATACGCTGCTTCTTTGTTTTCCGTGGTAAAGGAAACGGTACGGCCTTCCCCGCCTTTTCCAAACAGGAGCATTCCGTACAAAAGAGCGCCAGCGCAACGCTTGCAGTGAAGCTTGCACTGGCAGAATTCGTTTTTGATCTGCTGTGAGTATGTCATTGCTTTTGCACAATCCTTTCCGACGAATCGGACAATTCTTATCCTTCAAAAATCATTTCAGAATATCCCTGTGATTGACGGCAACCTTTTTTCCCTGTTCGCTCAAATGAGCATAGAGCTTCTCCGCAAAGGTTACAGAACGGTGTTTTCCTCCGGTGCAGCCGAACCCAATGGTAAGCTGGCTTTTTCCTTCTCCCAGATAGAGCGGAATTAAAAAATCCACCAGATCCAAAAGCTTTTTCATCAGTTCCTGCGCCTGTGGCCATTTCATCACATAGTCGCTCACTTCGTGGTCAAGCCCGGTTTTATTTTTGAGCTCATCCACATAAAAAGGATTGGGGAGACATCTCACGTCAAATACCAGATCCGCTTCGGCCGGAGCACCATATTTAAAACCAAAGGACATGCAGCTGATCAGCATGCCGTTCGAAATATTATCCAGAAAAATATTGCTGATTTTCTCCTTCAGCTGTATCGCGGAAAGAGATGACGTATCAATGATATAGTCCGCCTGTTCCCGGGCGTGCATCAAAAGCTTTCGCTCTGTGGAGATTGCCTTTTCCATGGAAGGATGAGTGCTGTCGGTGAGAGGATGCTTCCGGCGGGTTTCCTTATACCGCGCCATGAGAATCTGATCCTGACAGTCCAGAAACAGAAGCTTGAACTCAATTCCCAGCGACTTGAGCAAATCCAGTTCCGACTGGAAGTCGTTAAACATCTCGCCGCCCCGTACATCTGTAACAACAGCTACCTTTGAAAATTTTCCATCCGGCTGGAGAGCAATTTCGGCAAAACGGGAAATCAATTTGGGAGGCATATTGTCAATGCAGAAAAAGCCGATATCCTCCAGCGCATCCACCGCTCTGGATTTTCCGGCTCCTGACAGACCGGTCACAATCAATAATTCCATAACTTGTTCCATGTCTCCTTGTTTCTTTAATTTGCCTGACGCTCGCGGGGATGGTCAAAGCCCGAGCGTTTTTATTTCACATTCCAGCTGACAGCCGGTCTGTCGGTAAACCGTCGTCTTTATCTTTTCAATCAGCTTCAAAACATCGGAGCAGGTGGCACCTCCGCGATTGATTACAAAACCGCTGTGCTTTTCGCTCACCTGTGCCCCTCCCACAGAGCATCCCTTCAAACCGCACTGCTCAATCAATGCCCCGGCATAATTCCCTTCCGGGCGCTTGAATGTGCTCCCCGCGCTGGGATACTCCAAAGGCTGCTTGCTTTTCCGGCGCCCGATATAATCATCCATGCGGTCCTTAATAGCCTGTGGAGAATCCGGATGAAGCCGAAACCGCGCGCTCACAATCAGATCACCGCAGTCGGAAAAACGGCTGTGGCGGTAGGAAAGCTCCAGATGATCGCCCGGAAGTGTACACAGATCTCCTTCCCGGCTAAAAAAAGTGCAGCTTTCCAGAATGTCCTTTATTTCTCCGCCATAAGCGCCTGCATTCATATAGACAGCGCCGCCCACACTTCCCGGAATTCCCCACGCAAATTCCGCACCGGCCAGAGAATGCTCCAGTGCCGTACTGCACAGCTTGGAAAGTGAAACCCCCGCTTCGCACTCCATGAGGCTGTCCTCCGGAAAAGAAATGCAACTCAGCCCTGTGGTCAGCAGAACGATTCCGGGATACCCTTCGTCTGATACCAGCAAATTGGAACCATTTCCCAGAAAATAATAGGGGGCTCCGCTGCTTTTGACCAGGGAAAACGCCTCTGAAAGCTCTGTAATGGTCTTTGGCTTTACAAGCATTTCGCAGGGACCACCGATCCGAAAAGTAGTGTATGGAGCAAGGGCCACTTTTAACTGGGCGGTAATTCCTCTTTTTTGAAATTCCTGTTCCAAACCGCACAAGTTCATAAACCTTCTCCTTACTCGCAAATTATATTTTTCTTATTTTATTATACTGTATTTCGCCTGAAATCGCAAACCTTTCTTTCAAAAGTTATTCCCTTGAGAGCGAAACACGTATATAATAATTACAAAGAAAATTGCCCTGTATTTTACTTATTTTTCGGGCATTCATTAGTCTGTTCCAAAACAAAAATACTAACCGCTTGAAAGATTGGAGATTTCCATGCCGGATCATCCTTTTGCCTTTTCCAATACGAATAAAAGATATCATACACTGGACTATCACTTAAAGCAGACATTTGGAGAAAAAGCAGCAAAAATTTCGCTGAATGCAGGATTCACCTGTCCGAACATCGACGGTTCCAAGGGAAATGGCGGATGCACCTACTGTTCTTCCTCTGGCAGCGGCGACTTTGCAGGCAGTCCGCTTTTGCCGCTGGGGGAACAGTTTGAGGAGGGAGTCCGTCTGCTTTCCGGAAAGTGGCAGGCCAAAAAGTATATCGCCTATTTTCAGGCACACACCAACACCTATGCGCCGCTTCAGGTTTTAAGGGAAAAATTCGAGGAGGTTCTTTCCTTTCCGGGTGTCGTCGGGATCAGCATTGCTACCCGCGCAGACTGCATTTCTCCGGAAATTGCAGACTATCTGGCGGATTTAAACTCCCGTGTCTATCTTACCGTGGAGCTGGGTCTGCAGTCAATTTTCGATTCCACCGGAGCACGGATTAACCGCTGCCACAGCTATGAGGAGTTTTTGTCCGGAATGGAGATGCTTCTGTATCGGGGAATCCGGGTATGCGTCCATCTGATTAACGGCTTGCCCGGGGAAACGCGGGAAATGATGCTGGAGTCTGTCCGGACAATTTCTCAATACCCCATTTATGGCGTCAAGTTGCACCTGCTCCATGTCCTGCGGGGGACGGTCCTTGCCGAGCAGTATCTGGCAGGCGAATTTTCCCTTCTTGAAAAGAACGAGTATGTGAGTTTAATCTGCGATCAGCTGGAGCTTCTTCCTCCTTCGGTGGTGATTGAACGGATTACAGGCGACGGAGACAGAGAAAAGCTGATCGGGCCGCTGTGGAGCCGGGATAAGCGTTCCGTTTTAAATGCAATCGATCAGGAATTATACCGCCGCAACAGTATGCAGGGAATTCGTTATCCGGTTTGTCAATGAACAAAAGTGCAGCATATTCTTTCCATTCAGAATTTTTCCTTAGAGAATAACGCGGTTACGCGGAGCCTATACTAATATCTGATGAACAAACCGCCGTTTTCGGCGCTTTCGCCTTTGTTCCACATGTACCGCAACAAGGTATCATATTAGAAAGGTTGTGCGTTTATGCCTCTTACCGCAAAGGAATTGTCAGCCATTGAGGATCAGCTGAATTTTGAGCAGGTGCTGATCAAGAAGTATAAGCTGTATGCGAACACCTGCAGTGACCAACAGTTAAAAGTTAAATGCGAGCAGATTGCCGCCCAGCATCAAAACCATTACACCTCTCTGCTGAATCAGCTGAATTAGCCGGAAAACATCCATTGAGAATGTCCGTCCGGCAGAAAGGAAAGAGCCGCAATGATAACGCCCCAATATGACGATCAGGAAATGTTCAACGATGCCCTGTATTCGCAAAAGCAGATCACCGAAAATTATAACCTGTCCGCAAATGAATGCGCCGGCGCCCAGCTTCGGGATCTTTTTCTCAGTATCCTCAACGAGGAACACCAGATTCAGGCGGATCTCTTTGATGAAATGAGCAAACGAGGCTGGTACCCTGTCCAAAACGCCGATCAGCAGCAGGTTCAGCAAACAAAAACAAAATTTCAGAATATGCAAAGCAGCCTGTGAATCCGTTTTAAAAAGCCCCGCTTAAAAAAGCGGGGCTTCTGTATTCAGTCGGGGGCTTTCTAAAACTCATTGTTTCGCAGCTTGATCTGCCGCACATCCCTTCCCACAAACCGCAGGCACTGGTACATCGTCATCAGCCGGGAAGCGACACGATTGGTATACCGCCGTTCCAGCTCCTTGGGAGTGAGGTTCGTACTGATGATGACCGGGCGGCCGGCATTCAGACGGCTGTTGACGATATTGTAGAGTGCCGATACGTTGAACTGGTTCTCCATCTCGGCGCCCAGATCATCAATGATGGTCAGCCGGGCCTCCATCAGGGTTTCCATAGTGTCGACCCCCGATTCCCCTTTTCCGTAATACTCATTTTGGAGCTTCCGGAACAAATCCGGTGCGGATGCATAAAGGACAGAATCCCCTTTGGCCATGATTTCACCGGCGATGGAGAGGGAAAGATGTGTTTTTCCCAAACCGGTCTCCCCCATCATCAGGACGCTGGGGGAAGCCGGTCCAAAGGTATCCGCATACGCCCGGCAGAAGCTCAAAACTGCCGCCATCATCTGACGGGGGGATTTTCCGCCAGGGGCCGAATCATCGCTGTAATACCGAAGGGAAAATGTTTCAAAAGTGGAAGGAACGATATGACTGCTCTGGTTAAACACCTCTGCATTGTATTTGGCAGTCAAATCCCTCAGGCAACTGCACTTTTTTCCATGGACATATCCGGTATCCTCACATAAAGGACAGGTAAAATGCGTTTCCAGGTAGTCCTCCGGGTATCCGTTTGTCTTCAGAATCTCTCTTTTCTCCTGCTGTGCCGCGATGGCGGCACGCATGACTGTCTCGATTGTCAAGCCGCCGGAATTCTCTCCGGCAAAGACCGCTTTGGCAATGCTGCCGCCGGTTTGTGACAGCAGCTGATTCAACTGCCGAATGCGGGGAAACTTCTGCGAAACCGTCTCATTGCGGCTTTGCGCTTCCTCCAGCGCCTTTTCATGGCGGGAATTGATTTCCTTCATCGCCAGCTTAAAGCTTTCACTTGCCATTCCCAGTCCCCTTCCGATCTCCATCTTTTAAACGGCACGGAATACCGCCGTTCCTATCCCTTCTATTTCAGCTTTGGAATATTATTTTTCCAGTATTCTTCCAATTCATCAATGTCGTAGGATGCCGCTCCCTGCTTTCTGCCAATCCCCTCATTCATACGGATGTCCTCCACCGTTGCATATCCTTTTTCATACCAGGAAGAAAGAATTTTGTTGATGTATGGGAATGAGAGCTTATTAATTGAGGTAATGGTTCGTTCATAGGCAAGTCCGATGACATCCAGCCCAAAGCAGTATTCATGAAACCAGCGGCTGACAGCCTCTTTTTCCGTGTCGATCAAATTACGGTTTTGGATACCGAAAAGATTTTTCACGGCAGCTTCGTTGCTTTGAGAATCTTTCATAAGGCTTAAATACTGCTCTGCTTTTTCGTGGGAGGTGATTCCTCCGTCGGACCAGGAGGCACAGAGCTTTTCCAGATACCGGGCATTGAATTTATCTGCCGAAATGCAGTAATCAATCGCCATAAGAATCACGTCTGCCGGAAGACGAATGTATTCCAGAATATGTACCACCGATTTGTACTCTGCGGAAGTGATCGGGCGTTTTAAAAGACTTTCCATGCACTCGGTCAAAAAAGCCAGCTCCCCGTTTACCTGCGGTTTGGGAGCATTGGCGGCGGGCTGCTGCTTATTTCTGGGAAGAACCGTTATATCCGGCGAAAGTGCTTCCTCCTTCTGTTCGTTCAGAAGTCCTTTCTGAACCCAGAAAGCAATGGACTGCTCCACCTTTCCCTCGGGAACATTTAACAGATTGGAAATAAGATTAGCGCTGTAATTCTTGTCGGCGTTTTTATAAATCAGCAAGATCACCTTTAAAGTAACCGCATCCAAAAACTTAAAATCGTCATCGTCGATCAAAGACTGCGGCAAAGCAAAATTGCTTGAAAACTTTTCAAAATTAATCATATAAGACATTCCAATACCTCTTACCGTAAAGAATAAAGTGCGAGCATTTATACATTCCTTATGAAAAACGCGGTGCCGCCACAGGCGGAGGAAGCACGGAGTGCGACAGCGTTTTTCCAATGATGAACAAAACGCAGCGTGTTTTGTTCTATTATAGCATATCGGAGAGAAGAAAACAACGCCGGATAAATTCGCCTGACGGCCCTTTCCTTCTATTGCAAAACATGGTATAATAAAACAGACGGAAGAATCAGCGTGCCGCTCCGTAAGGCGGAGAAGGCGCAACACGCCACAGCTGATTCTTCGACCAGGCCCGCTGAACTTTATTTTCGATACGGAGGTTATGACTGCAATGGAAAACGATGTTGTTGTGCCTGGCGTGGGTGTAGGCGGATTAAGCGATAAATATGAAATTAAAATTCTCATCTGCTATCTTTTGCACTCCGTTCGGGTTCCGCTGACCAGGGAACAGCTGTCACTGATTTTCCAGGAAGACCAGCTGGTGAATTATTTCGGCTTTTGCGACGCTCTGAAAGAGTTGATCGAATCCCGCCATCTGGAAGTAAAAGTACAGGGAGCGGAAGAGGTTTATCTTCTGAACAGCCTGGGTATCAAAACAGCCGAACGGATGAGCCGTTCCCTTCCCAAATCTCTTCGGGACAACGTAGTGGAAACTGCAATGAGGCTGATCTGCCGTTTGAAGCTTGAAAGCGAAAATGAGGTTTCCATCCGTCCTTACCAGAACGGCTTTATGGTGAGCTGTATCGTCCATGATATTGATTTTGACATGATGAAGCTGGAACTGTTTGCCCCGGACGAACTTCAGGCTTCCCGCATGAAAGAAAAATTTCTTTCCGACCCAGCCAGCATTTACCGAAAAATTGTCGGCATTATGATCGATTCCAACGAATCCATCGAATGATCCGGAAAGCAGAAACAGCGAATTGCATTGAATTGCAATTCGCTGTTTTTTAGTTAATCATAGTCCCGGCTGTCCTTGCGCTGGTATCCTCGTCTGCGCTCAGGCTGCTTAATATCGGAAAATTTTTCATCACTGGATTTCATGAATTTTGAAAGCATATCCTCAAAAGATGCTTCTTTTTGAGGGGCAGCGCCGCGGTTATTGTATCCGCCGCGGTTGGCGTTTCCGTTGTTCGGACGAGGCTGAAAAATACCTCTGTTATTTCCGCCGCCGTTAAAATTTCCCGGTCTGCTCTCTCTCTTAAAAGGAGGCGGAGTTTGCTGCTGCGGAAGCGCCCTTTTAATGGACAGGCTGATTTTTCCGTCATCACTGATGTTTAAAATCTTGACTTTTACGATTTGCTGCTCTTTCAGATATTCGGAAATATCGTTTACGTAAGATTGGGAAATTTCGGAAATATGTACCATTCCGACACTTCCGCCCTCCAGTTCGACAAAAGCGCCAAACTTTGTAATTCCTGTGACTTTCCCTTCAACAATACTACCTACTTCATGCTGCATAGAAAAATTTTTTCCTCCTGTGAAATATTATTCTTTCCGATTGTAATCAATAAACACGCGTTCATCCGGCAGCACCAATCCCAGTTTTTCCCGGGCAATCTTCATAATATATTCAGAGCTTTCCCCCGAGTTTAAAATATTGGTGATTTCCTGATTGATATAATTCTCTTTCAGCAGTTCCTGCTGTACAGCTTCCAAACTGTCCCGGCGTTTTGCAATATCAACCTGCATCACCGTAAACGAAACCGCCACATATACAAAAAAGGCGATAAAAGCAAGCTTAAAAATCAAAGACTTTTGGGTCTTTTTCTTTGCCACTTATTCTTCATCCCTCTCCGTCTTTTTGGCACCTGCGATAACTGCTTATCAGTATTATACACTACCTTAGACGGCGGTTTCAAGTGCTTTCTTGTATTTAATGCAATTATTTTGTGCCTTAACTTAAGAAAATAGCAAAAATTCAGACACTTTTTGAAAAGTAGGCAGAAAAAGCGATAAAGCGGCTTTATCGTGATTCGATACAGAAATAAAAATATACTTTTAATGCAGTGGATAATCCAGCCGGCCGCTTTCATAATGATGATGCTGAGGGTAAAAAAATATAGAATCGCCCCCAGCAGTTCTCCAATCAGGACAAAAGCCCGAAGGACGCCGCCATTCACCGTAACGATGAAAACAAAGCTTACTACGGTAATAAAGGCAAAGTAAAGAACATCCTCGAGAAAGATTAATATTTTTCCGTTGGGAAAAGCGAGCCTCATAATGCGAAACACATCATAAACCGCTCCCAGAAGAAATCCAAGCAGACAAGCCTCAAAAAAAACTATCACCTGTGATGACAATTCCATGACAGCGACCATCCTTTTCGCAGTGTTCAAAGGGAATATCTCATGCCTGCCGGCCTGAGAACAGAAGGTTTGGACGGTTTCTCCGAACCTCTATTTGAACATCTTGGAAAAAAGGCCTCCTGTCGATTTCTTCTGTGTTCCCTCATTGTAGAACAGCGCACTGATGTCACCGTCCATAGTCAGCTCCCCTGTATCCACATTCAGCTTGCTGATATGAAGGTTGGAGCCCTTTACAGTCAATTCTCCCATCTCTGTAAAGAGGATCACCACATTCTCGTCAAAACTGTCAATGTCATTCACGCCCGAAATTGACAGCATTTTCCGATCTTCCAGTATGATATTATGAGGCAGCTTTACAACCTTTTTGTCTTCTTGCATCGGAAGGTTCATCCCTTTCTGAAGTTTTGGCTGACTTTATCATCAGAGCCTGTTTTGCTCACAGCAAGCCCAAAATGCCGCCCGACCATTCCGTCAGTACGGACGGTGTCCGCTGTAATAAAGTCTATTCAAGCACAGAACGGGATATCACTTTTTTCCGCCGGATCAGCCTTCCAAAACCACGTAGCAGTCGGAAGCCGTTTCCTTATTGGCATATTCGTCAATATTGGTCACCTTAACCTTGAGAAAACGGGCACCCAGACGAAGCTCGATAATGTCGTCTAATTTCACATTGTAGGAGGCCTTTGCAGGGATGCCGTTGATGACAATCTTTCCGGCGTCGCAGGCCTCATTTGCGACTGTACGCCTTTTAATGAGGCGTGAAACCTTTAAATATTTATCCAGGCGCATAAATCGATCGATCCTTTCCTGTTTCCGTATAAAAAGTAAATCGCCTCTCAACAAGGCGATTTACTCCATATACAATGCTTATTTCACGTAATCTTTCAGGCTCTTGCCGGCTTTGAATGCGGGAACCTTGGAAGCAGCAATCTGGATTTTCTCGCCAGTGGCGGGATTTTTGCCTTCTCTTGCAGCGCGCTCGCGAACTTCAAAAGTACCAAAGCCTACCAGCTGTACTTTCCCATCGTTCTTCAGGCCATCGGTGATTGCCTGGATCATAGCGGTAACGGCTTTATCAGCGTCTTTTTTGGAGAGTTCTGCTTTTTCTGCAACGGCAGCAATTAATTCTACTTTAGTCATATTAAGTTGACCTCCTGTATTTTTATATATTCATGAGGATTCCTATCCTCTTGAATTCATTTTATTCTTTTGCCTTCTTCCAAAGCTCATCCAGCAAAGGCCGCTGAGCATCTTTCAGCAAAATTCCTTTTTCCCGGGCTCCGTTTTCCACCTTTTCAAAACGGTCAATAAATTTATCGCAGGAGCGTGTCAACAGTTCTTCCGGATCGGCATCCAGCTTTCTTGCCACATTCACCGCCGCAAACAGCACATCCCCCAACTCATCCGCCATTGCTTCGGTATCCCCGGATTCAATTGCCTCCCGCAGTTCCGCGGTTTCAGCAGTGAAATCTTTCATTGCCGCATCCACATCTGCATAGCCAAAGCAGGAATTTGCCTTTTTTGCACGGGACTGCACCTTTTCTGTCCGCATCAAAGCCGGAAGCTGTTTCGGTACGCTGTGAAGAGTCTCTGCCGCAGTCGTCTGCCCTTTGGTTTCCTGCTTGATGGCGTTCCAGTTGTTAAGCACATCATCCACGCCGGACACTGTTACATTTCCAAAAATATGAGGATGACGTACAATCAGCTTCTGGCATATTTCATTCACCACATCGTCAAAGGAAAATACCGATTTTTCTTCTTCCATCTGCGAATGAAAAATCACCTGAAGGAGCACATCGCCCAGTTCTTCCCGAAGCATTTCCGGGTCATTCTGGTCAATGGCCTCCACCACCTCGTAGGTTTCTTCAATCAGATTCTTACGGATGGATTCATGAGTCTGAACCCGATCCCATGGGCATCCGTCCTCGCTCCGCAGGATTCGCATGATCTCCCGCATATCTTCAATATTGTATTTTTCTTTTCTTTCGAATTTCACAGCTTGCCTCGTCATTCATTTTTTCAGCAGGATGGACAGGGCCATCATAAATCCGCCGCAAATTCCCTGTAACAGCACTAAGAACTGTACTTATTTTACCTTATCAAGCGCCATTTTTCAAGTGTTTTGGCAATATTCTTTCCATTTGGAAGCATTAAAATGTCATCTTTTGAGATTGTATTCAAAACAGCCAGTGAAATGATGTAAAAGATCCCTCCAACAGCGATGCTTACAATGGTTACGAGGCTGTTCTGCCGCCAGGCAGAAAGGAATCGCCAGCTGATAAAAGCCGTCCCGCCGCAAACCAGCCCAGAAATGACGGGCTTCAAAAAGATGCCGCTGAAGTCCAGCTTCACCGGAACAATGCTCCGCAGTTTGCCGATGCTTAATATGGCGATCAAAAGATAGCACGCCAGCGTACTGACAGCGCTTCCGATGATGTTCAGGGAAGGAATTCCCACCAAAACCACATTCAGCACCAGCTTCACCAATGCCCCTGCAAAAAGGTACTTCACCGGGAGATCCACCCGGCCGATTCCCTGCATAATGGCGTTGACAGGTGCCACCAGTGCCAGAAAAAGGGACGCCACCGCCAAAATGGAAAGCATGGGTGCACCGACCGAAATAATTCCCGGAAGTCTGCTGTAAAGAAGGGTCAGCACAGGTCCCGCCATAAACGCCAGACCGATTGCCATCGGAGCGGCTACCAGCATGGTAACCCGGATGACTGACTCCAAATTCAGCTTGATTTTTCGCCGGTCGCTCTCCGTCCAGGCTGAGGTGACGTTGGGAAGCGCACTTTTACCGAATATGCTGGTAAATGCGGGAACCAGATTAAACAGCGTGACACAGGTGGTGAAGCATCCATACAGAAAAGTGTGCATTTCCTCGTTATCCTTAAGATACTGCCCGTACATGGCGTTGAGCACGGAAGGATCCGTGCGGTAGCAGTAAGTAAGCCGGTTCTGTATCGTCACGGTGTCAATCAATGCCGACAGCTGCAGCACAATCGCTCCCAGTGTGATCGGGACGGCAATTTTTATCAGCCGTCTTAAAATGGATTTTGCGCGATCGGGTGAAGGCGAGCCTGCGAGCATCTCACGGGATATGGCATCCCCTTTGATCTTGTAGCGCAGGAAAATGAAAAGGAAACCAATGAGTGTGCTGACGCTTACTCCCAGCATCGCTCCCGCTGCGCCGTAGGGAACCGCCGCCATATTGGCGGCTTCCATGCTGTCACAGACAATCCCGAACACCAAGCCGGTTTCCTGATACTGCTTTTGTGCAGCCCCCATAATTAAAAAAGAAAAGCCAAGGCCCGCAATCAGTTTTCCCGTTACCTCAGCCACCTGTGTAACTGCTGTGGGAGTCATATTGGAGAGGCCCTCAAAATACCCCCGGTAAGATGCCATCAGACAGCAAAAGAAAATCGCCGGAGCAATCATCATCACCGACCAGTAGGAATTGGGACTGTCAATCAGGCGGGAAAATCCGCCGGCGGAACAAACAATAATGACAAATCCGAGAAGGCCCAGAACCAGAAACATCAATGTCGAAAGACGAAAAATCTTTTTGACGTCCCGATACCGTCCCTGGGTGGAATTTTCTGCCACCATCCGGGCAACCGCCGCAGAAAGGCCGGTAACGGTAAGGGCATACACGGCCGTATAAACATTGTACGCCGATCCGAAATATCCCATGCCAGTTTCTCCCAGCACGTTGGTCAACGGAATTTTAAAGACTGCCCCCAGCAGCTTCACGATAATCATGGAAGCCATCAAAACGGTTGAACCATATACGAAGCTTTGCTTTTTCTGCCTTGAAGATTTTGTCAAGTCCAACACCCATTCCGCAAATATAATGAAAAAGACGTACCATAACAGCAATGCCGGGATACTGCATGGCATTAACTATTATAGTACATCTTAACATCAATTATGAGAGACTTCAAGGAAAATCACGGTACAGCGTGCCTTCTCCTCACTCCGTGCACCGGATCAGCGGTGCAGAATCGAGGAAAGCCGTTTATACAACAGCCCTGCCAGCAGCGAGCAGACAACGCCCTTCAGCAGATTAAAAGGCGCTGTAGCGAAAAGCACCAGCGTAGGCAGATCCACAATCCAGCCGTTGACCTTGGTTCCCATCTCAATGAGAGCGTCCAGCGGCATGTGAAAAGCCGCCGCATAAACCGGAAGCAGCACAAAAAGGTTTGTAAGACTTCCCACAACCGTCAGGCACACTGTTCCCACGGTCATCCCCAGAATCGCGTTTTTCAGGGTCTTTTTGTGCCGATACATCAGCGAAGCCGGAACCACCAACGAGCACCCCATAATAAAATTCGCCAGTTCCCCAATGCCTGCGGTTACTGTACCGTTAATCACCAGATTCAGAAGAACTTTAATGAATTCAATGATCACTCCCGCAAGGGGACCCAAGGCGAAGCCGCCGATGAGAATTACCGTCTCGCTTAAATCCAGCTCATAGAACGAGGGTGCAAAGGGCAGCGGAATCTCAAAGAGCATAATCAAAACGGCAATTGCCGAAAGAATACCGACTTTTGCCATATAGCTGATATTCAATCTGCTCTTTCGCCCGCTTCCCGCAGAGCCGTCCGATTTGCGGATTGTATTCCCCTGATTTTCCATACTGTTTTCTGTGTTGTTCATATTGACCATCCTTTCCTGCCTGAACCTCCGTTTAACCTGTGAATGTACTATCAGAGATCTGTCAGAGAGGCGGAAAGCAATTCTTAAGGCGATCCCTCAAATTTTCTGCTACCTTCCGTTGACATGCATCTCATTCAAACGACAAAACGCCCGCAGAAATTTCTGCGGGCGCAATGACGCAAATGATATGCATCGTTTCTTTCATCCGGACTTTGACCGTCGGTTTTGGAATTTCACCAAATCAGCCGGAAGATCGGCAATCAGCCAAAACTTCCCGGCGCATGGACTTACGGCATAGCCGCTCACCACCGGTGGAGACTTTCACTCCGCCCTGAAACAGATTTCTTACATAAAAAGAAAAATGGAAATTATTCGTGTTTTCCGCAACCGCAATCACAGCCGCAGTCATCATCGTCATCCTCGCAGCCGCAATCGCAGCCGTCCAGATCAAACTCAAGTTTCTGACCGCAATTGGGGCAATCCATATCCCCGCTCAGCAGTGTTTTTTCGTCCAGATAGAGGGTATCATTGCAGTTGGGGCAGGTGACTTCATAAAGATCGCCATCGGCGTCATCCTCATCCTCGTCATCTTCGTCCTCATCGCCATAGAAATCCTCTTCCAGGCTGCCCAGATCCTCATCAATGTTGTCCACCAACTCGGAGAGCTCGTCGTAAGACTCCTCCATGTCGCCCATCTCGGCAGCCATGTCGTCCAAAACGTCGATCATCGCAGTCAGCAATTTGCCCTCTTTGGTTTCGGTGTCAATCTGGAGGCCTTCGGCCAAACCTTTCAGATACGCTACGCTTTCATTCATACTCATACTATTCTTCCTGTTCTGCCGAAAGTACATCGGCGCATTCATTTTATTCCGTGAATTTTCCACGGACGACTGGCAAAAACAAATTCTTTTTCCCGATACAGGCAAAACAGACAGCGGCTTACGCACGCTCCATATATTCGCCGGTTCTGGTATCAATACGGATTTTGTCGCCTTCGTTGATAAACAGAGGCACCCGGATCTCGGCACCGGTTTCCAGAGTAGCGGGCTTGGTTGCATTGGTAGCGGTGTCGCCCTTGATGCCGGGCTCTGCCTTCTCTACCACCAGCTCTACAAAAGTAGGCGGCTCGATGCCGAACACATTGCCTTTATAGGACAAGATCTTGCAGACCATGTTCTCTTTTACAAAGCGGAAATTGTCGCCCAGCTTATGGCTGTCGATGGGCTCCTGCTCGTAGGTCTCGTTATCCATAAAGTAATACAGGTCGCCGTCCTGATACAGATATTCCATCTCACGTCTCTCGATAAATGCGGTCGGGAACTTATCGGTAGGGTTAAAGGTTCTGTCAACCACAGAGCCGCTGATGACGTTGCGGATTTTGGTGCGGACAAAAGCCGCGCCTTTTCCGGGCTTTACATGCTGAAACTCAATAATCTGATAGACGTCGCCGTCCATATCAAACGTCATACCGTTTCTGAAATCGCCTGCTGTTACCATATGTTACCTCCAAAAATGTAGTATATACATCAAGCTTCCTGAATTTTGAAAAAGCTCCGTATAATCTCAATATTAGTTTACCGTAAATTTTCTTTTTTTTCAATAGCCACTGACAGGAAAAGCTTATTTTTTTTCAGAAAACATCCTTTTTGGCTATTCTTTTTCCCCGAAAAAACCGGATTTAGAGTGTAATCAGCTCTTTTTTGCTGTTGGTGAGGTCAACGGCGCCCTCTTCCGTAATGAGCACCATATCCTCAATCCGCACGCCGAACTTGCCTTCCAGATAAACGCCGGGCTCCACTGTCTCAATTACATTGGGCTGAATCAGCTCTCGGCAGGACATACTGAAGCGAGGATTCTCATGGATAAACAGACCGAGAGAATGGCCCAGACCGTGGCCGAAGCACCCCTCGTAGCCCTGACTGTAGATATAATCCCGTGCCACTTTGTCCACATCGCTGTAATACTTGCATTCCGGAATGGCCTCGATGGCCATTTTCTGCGCAGTCAAAACAGTGTCATAAACCCTTCTCTGCTCTTCGGAAATGGCTCCCACTGCAATGGTTCTGGTCATGTCACTGCAGTAACCGTTATAGGCGGCGCCGAAATCCAGCGTAACGAAATCCCCTGTTTCCACCTTTTTGTCCGAGGGCACCGCATGGGGCATGGAACTGTTTACTCCGGAGGCAACGATGCTGTCAAAAGCCAGACCCGAGGCCCCCAGCTTCCGCATGGTGTACTCCATTTCTACGGCAATTTCCCGCTCTGTAACGCCGGGACGGATAAAATTCAGAATATGGGTGAAAGTCTGATCGGTAATCGCCTGTGCCGCCTTGATGAGTTCCACTTCCTCGGGTGCCTTGCAGCTGCGGAGTTCACTGATTAAGCTGCTTAGACTGTCATCGTTGGAGAGAGTCAGCTCCGGAAGCTTTTCGCAGTACCGGCTGTAGTCTGAAATCGTCACACAGTCGGTTTCCAGCCCGATACGCTTTGCCCCCTCTTCCCGGAAAAAGTCATTGATTTGCCCATATACATCATCCGATTGAAGCACCACATTAAAATCAGTAATGACCGACTTGGCTTTTTCAATATACCGGAAGTCGATGATGAAGCACGCAGACTTCCTCGTGAGAAGAAGAATTCCAGCGGAAGATTTCATATCCGTGAAATACCGGCGGTTAAGATCGGAGGTAATCATTGCACCATCCATTTTTTCCGGCAGATTTTCCATCAAAGTCAAAAGAGACTCTTTCATTAAACCATTTCCTTTCTCATTTTGAATTGCCTTCATATAATTTGCTGAAGACCGTTCAGCGCCAGCATATAGCTGTATTTTCCAAACCCGGCAATGGTTCCGGCACAGACCGGCGCGATCACCGATTTGCTGCGGAATTCCTCACGGCTGTTCACATTGGAAAAATGCACCTCAATGCAGGGAATACGAACGGAAGCAATGGCGTCCCGAAGCGCATAGCTGTAATGGGTATAGGCGCCGGCATTCAAAACGATACCGTCGTAGTCATTCCGCACTTCCTGAATTTTATTGATCAATTCACCTTCCACGTTGGACTGATAGATTTCACAAAGGAATCCCAGTCTCGAGGCGTATTCCAGAATCTCACGGTTAATGCTGTCGAAGTCCTCCCTGCCGTAAACGGATGCCTCCCGCTCCCCGGTCAGATTGATATTCGGCCCATGGATTACAATCACTTTCTTTTTCATTACAATCATCCTCGTTTTATTGTCCTGCCCCAACCCCTGCGTCATTTTCTGCCGGTGCAAGGGCATTCCGGTAAAAGGCCTGCATAGCCGCGGCGTCCTCGGTCTGCCTGCCGGCCGACTCACAGATCATCACCGGGGTCAGGGATTTTCTGGCGATCAGTTCCGCCAGCGGCTCATATTCCGGGCCGAAAAGTCCGTTTCCGAAATTCAGATGCCTCTTTTCGCCGCCCTTTTCCGTATATTCAATCTGTGAAAAGTGGGAGTGAAACTGCTGAAGCCGTTCGGAGCCCAACCTGTTTTCGATGGTATCGAGAATTGCCGCAAAATCAGCCTGTGTCTGTATTCCACCCAATGTCCGAGCGTTCAGGTGGCCGAAATCAATACATGGTAAAAACCGTTCATCTACCAGACAAAGCTCCATTACTTCCTCCAGCGTTCCCAGCTGATTCATCTTCCCCATTGTTTCCGGGCAGATGCGGACAGACGGAAAGCCGTTCTCGTCCAAAACAGCCTGTGCGCGCGCGAGCGTATCTTTTGCCAAAGCAAGCGCATCCTCCCGCGGCATTTTTCCGCAGGAACCCGAATGCACCACCATTCGCTCGCCGCCCAAAGCAGTCACCACCCGGGCCGACTCCAAAAGATAAGCGATACTGTTGTCCCGCTTTTCCTGCTCGGCACTGGACAGCGAAATATAATACGGGGTATGAAGGGAAATCCGAATGTCCGCCTGCCGGCAGAGCTGCCCCAACTGTTCACAGGTCTGAAAATTGGCCTTCAGGCCGTGCCCACACTGATATTCGTATGCTCCCAATCCGAATTTCTCAAGGTATCCGGGAATTTGCACTGTCTTTTTATATCCCATCGAGGCAAAGCTTTCCGCCGTGCCTGCCGGTCCGAATCTGGCCCTGTTATTCATTCGCCGCTCCGTTTCTTTTGCAGTAGGCCTTGATATGAATGGCTTCCATGCTTCGTTTCAGCTTAAAAAAGGCCTTGTCCTCCACAACAAAGGGCGTCACCAGAATGGTGTACATCCCTTTCAGGTTTCCGCCCACGATGTCGGTGTAGATCTGGTCGCCCACCACAGCAATCTGACCGGCGGGAAGTCCCAGCTTTTCCTGCGCCCTGGAGAGTCCCACCGTCAGCGGCTTGCAGCCCATGGCGATATAATCAAGCCCCAGCGTTCTGGCAAAAGGTTCCACACGGGTTCTGGTATTATTGGAGACGATCACCAAACCGATTTGTTTCTCTTTCATCAGCGTAAGCCATTTTTCGACGCTGGGACGGAGAAACTGACTTCCGTGCTCGGTGAGCGTGTTATCCACATCCAGAATAAGCCCCTTGATATTATTCGCATCCAGGAGCGCTTTATCAATGCGGGTTACATCTCTAAGCATCAGATCGGGTGTAAAAACTGACATTGATATCACAAACTCCTTTCCAAGTTTCCGGGTAATGAAATAGGTTGAAAGAAACGAAGTTCCTTTCAACCTAATTTGTCAAGCACTTATTTATACTTGCGTTTACGAGCAGCCTCGGATTTCTTTTTCCGCTTTACGGAAGGTTTCTCGTAGTGTTCTCTTTTGCGTACCTCGGCGAGAACTCCTGATTTCGCGCAGGATCTCTTAAACCGTCTGAGAGCACTATCCAAAGACTCATTTTCTTTTACACGAACTTCTGACACTTTATTCCCTCCCTTTGCCCAGAGGCAGAGGTTACTGATCTTCATTATTTCTTGCAACATTGTTAATTATACAAAGTTCCGGGCATATTGTCAATACCCTATCGGGCATTTATGCATTTTCTCCGGAATATCCCGCAAAAAACAGCGGAATATCCCTCCCGAACCTGTCGCCGCATGACTATTTTACCACAATATTGACCAGCTTGTTGGGGACAACGATTTCCTTGACAATCTGTTTACCCTCCAAAGCCGCCGCCACCTTTTCATCCGCCTTTGCCATGGAAACGGCAGTTTCCTTGTCACAGTCAGCGGCAAGGTTCAGCTTGCTCTTGATCTTTCCGTTGACCTGAACCGCAATTTCGACGGTGTTTTCCCTGCATTTTTCTTCATCATAGGAAACCCATTTCTGCTCGCACACCATTCCCTCAAAGCCGGAAAGGTTCCACAGCTCTTCGGTAATATGCGGTGCAAACGGATTGAGCATGATGAGAAATGAACGGAACTCTGCCTTGTTCAGATGTCCCACCGCAGTAATATCATTCAGCAGCGCCATCATGGCGGCAATCGCAGTATTGAACTTCAGGCCCTCAATGTCCTCGCTGACCTTCTTGATTGTACGATGGAAGGCCGCCTCCATGTCCGCGGAATAGGTCTCGCCTTCGCTTACCAGATCCTGCAGTGCCCAGACACGATCCAAAAACCGTTTGCAGCCTTTGATGCTGGTCTGACTCCACGGCGCGGCCTTTTCGAAATCGCCGATGAACATTTCATACAAACGCAGAGTATCCGCACCGTATTCGTTAACGATATCATCGGGATTGACCACATTGCCCCGGGATTTCGACATTTTTTCTCCGCCCTCGCCCAGAATCATGCCATGGCTGGTGCGCTTGGCATAGGGTTCGGGACATTTTACCACGCCGATATCATAAAGAAACTTATGCCAGAAACGGGAATACAGCAGATGAAGCGTAGTATGCTCCATACCGCCGTTGTACCAGTCCACGGGCATCCAGTAGTCCAGCGCCTCGGGAGAAGCAATCGCCGTGTCGCAGTCCGGATCGCAGTAACGGAGAAAATACCAGCTGGAACCGGCCCATTGAGGCATGGTGTCGGTTTCCCGTTTCGCCGGACCGCCGCAGTGAGGGCAGGTAGTATTTACAAAGCTGTCCAGCTTGGACAGCGGGGATTCACCGTCATCCGTAGGCTCAAAGGATTCGATTTCCGGCAGCTTGAGGGGGAGCTCGCTCTCCGGGATCGGCACATATCCGCACTTGTCGCAGTGGACAATGGGAATCGGCTCGCCCCAGTAGCGCTGACGGGCAAACACCCAGTCCCGCAGCTTGTAGTTCACCTTGGAATGCCCAAGCCCTTTTTCATCCAGCCACTGGGTAATCTTTTTCTTGGCTTCCTCGACGGTAAGGCCATCCAAGAAACCGGAATTCACCATAATTCCGGTTTCACAGTCGGTAAAGGCTTCTTTTTCAACGTCCCCGCCTTTTACCACTTCAATGATGGGCAGTCCAAAGGTTTTCGCAAAATCGTAGTCTCTGGTATCGTGGGCGGGAACCGCCATAATCGCTCCGGTTCCGTAGCTCATGAGAACATAGTCTGAGGTGTAGATGGGGATTTCCTTGCCGTTGACGGGATTGATCGCTGTAATGCCCTCCAGCTTTACACCGGTTTTATCCTTGGCAATTTCCGCCCGTTCAAAATCGGACTTCTTCGCAGCCTCGGCCTGGTAGGCGCGTACAGCCTCAATGTTGGTAATCTGGTCTGCCTTTTCCCGAATCAGCGGATGCTCCGGAGAAATAACCATATAGGTTGCTCCGAACAGGGTATCCGGACGGGTCGTATAAACAATCAGCTCATCGCCGGTATTGGTAGTGAATTTCACTTCGGCACCGGTAGAACGGCCGATCCAGTTTTTCTGGGAAGTCTTAACCCGATCGATATAATCCACCGTGTCCAGATCGTCAATCAGTCTTTGAGCATATTCAGTAATTTTCAGCATCCACTGGCTTTTTTCCTTGTGGATTACCTGACCGCCGCAGCGCTCGCAGACACCGTTGACCACCTCTTCGTTGGCAAGCACCACTTTGCAGGAGGTGCACCAGTTAACGGTCATTTCCTTTTTGTAGGCAAGGCCGTGTTTAAACAGCTGCAAAAAAATCCATTGGGTCCATTTGTAATAGTCGGGATCCGTGGTGTTGATTTCGCGGCTCCAGTCGAAGGAAATTCCCAAAGACTGAATCTGCTTTTTAAAGCGGGCAATATTGTTTTTGGTCACGATTGCCGGATGAATATGATTTTTGATGGCGAAGTTTTCCGTCGGAAGCCCAAAGGCATCCCAGCCGATGGGATAAAGCACATTATATCCTTCCAGACGTCGTTTCCGGGACACAATGTCCAAAGCCGTATAGGGACGGGGGTGTCCCACATGAAGTCCCTGTCCGGAGGGATAGGGGAATTCCACAAGTGCGAAAAACTTTGGCTTGGAATAATCGTTTTCTGCATGGAAAACGCCCTTTTCCTCCCAAATTTTCTGCCACTTAGGCTCAAATGCTTTAAAATCGTACTTTTCGGTTTTCACTCTGCTTTCGCTCCTCAATGTTAGATTTCGTCTATACTGGCCGGCTTCATTCCGCCGTCTGTTTCAGCAGTTCCGCCACATCCATTTTTACGCCGTCAGACCAAAGCTTTTCCAGATTGTAGTAATGTCTGGTCTCCTCGTAGAAAACATGCACCACTACGTCAAGATAGTCCAGAATAATCCAGTTGGCGCTTTGATACCCTTCGATCCGCTGGGGAGAGCGCCCCAATTTTTTCAGCTCAAAGTCCAGTTCATCCGCCAGAGCCCGTACATGTGTTGTATTGGAGGCGGAAGCAATCACAAAGTAATCGCTTAGAATGGTAACGTCGGAAATTTTAATGACGTCGATTTTGTCGGCTTTTTTCTTATCCAGAATCTGCGCCGCCAGCTTGGCAAGTTCCAGTGAATTCATGAATTCGCTCCTTTACTGCGTTTTGCCTGTGCGATACCGTCAGGCTGTAGAATATCGTCTCATATTTTATCTTGTCAAACGCCGCTGAACCGTGTCATTTTTCAGGGATTCCCTGAGGCCGCCGAAGAGTATTCGTAATCCTTGACCAGCTCAATAATACCCAGCGATTCTGCAGGAACAGGGCTTTGGAATATCCGGAAATCCTCGTTCAGCAAATCTGCGGTGGGGTAACGTTTGATTGACAGAACCGACTGACCGTTTACCATGGTGCCGGTGACCGGAAGCAGGTGAAAATGAATTTCCGACAGATCAACTTTCATCAGTTCCTGATAATAGCCGAGAATATCGTTCAGGGTAAGATCGGTAGTCACCTGTGAAATCAGGGAGGAAGCCAGAGATGTGGCCTGTCCGAGACTCAGGGAAAAGGCCTTTTTCAGCAGCGCCTCAAGAAACAGCTGCTGCATCCGGATCCGTCCCAGATCGGCATCCGCGTAGGCATGACGCTCCCGGACGAACTTTTCGGCGTGGGCGCCGTCCAGCACCTGTTTTCCCGCCTGAATTGTAACTCCCTCCAGGGTAAAGCCCTTCGGGACGTCCACCTCTACTCCGCCGACAGCATCCACCGCATAGATAAATCCGTCCATATTGATGGTGACGTAATGGTCAATGGGAATCTGGAACATTTGGTTGATTTTGTTCATCAGACCGTTGATTCCCCCACCCTCCTTGGAGCTGTAAAGCGCGTTGATCTTCCCGGTGGAGGAAGCGTCCCCTACATAGGTGTCACGGGGAATCTGGAGTACATCCACATTCCGGTTTTCCATATCAAAGCTGACCAGAAGAATAACATCCGTCAGCTTTCCCCGGCGATTTCCGGCCTTTACCGTGTAATCGATACCTGTCACCAGGATATTGACGCTTTTATGCTTGATTTCCTGGGGAGTGGCCATGCCGGAAGCGCGGCTTGCCTCCTGGATCTCGGGGTCTTCCTTCTCCTGAAAGAAAGTGGCGTTCATCGCATAAACGCCCGCTACACAAAGCAGGGAGGCGGCCATAATCAGGCTGAATACCCAAATCAGAATTTTATCCCGCAGGGACGTTTTCGTCTTTGGCTTTTTGACTTTTTGGCTTTTTTCGGGCTCGTTCGGCTTCTTATCCATGTTGCGCCTCCGGTATTGATCCTGTTCCGTTTTCCTTTTTCCCCAATCGGGCCAAAAGGATGGAATTATAGCAAAAAACCGTATCTTCCGCAATGAGGTACCGGTCTTCCGTAAGTTTTTTTAAAGTGAATTCAATAATTTCCAGCATGCATTCATCCAAATCGGCAAAGGCCAGCTTTCGCAGCCGTTCCGCATCCGGGCAGTCACGGTCATACGACACCGCATCGGCAGTATAGATGATTTTCTCCAGCAGGGACATCCCCTCCCGGCCGGTGGTATGATAACGGATTGCGTTCAAAATATCCATATCGTCTATGCCAAGCTTGTCCCGGACGAAAAGAAACGCCGTTGCCGAATGATATACATTCGTGCTGGCCTGAAAAACTTTATCCATCATTATATCAGAATTCTTCAGAATTTGCAACTGATCCGCCTTGGGCACTTCTTTTGTAATGTCGTGCAAAAGTCCCGCCGCTTCCGCCTGATCCCCGCTGATTCCATAATGCTCCGCAAGTTCTCTGCCCAGGCGCGCCACCGCCAGTGTATGCCGGTACCGCGCGTCACCCAGCCTTTCCCGGGCCAGCTGCCTGTATTCATCCAAATGTATGCTGATCTTCATTGCCGGATGTTCCGCTCCTTTTCCCTTTTGAACCCATAAAGATCCTTTTTGCGTATATAATCCCATACCCCGGCGGGAAGATAGGACGAAGCATCTTCTCCTCCGGCGCAGATTTCCCGAACGCGGGTGGAAGAAATCTCAAAAACCTGAATTTTGACCACTTCAATCCGGGAAGCCATGGCGCCGAAAGAATCCCGCACCTCCAAAAGCTGTTCGTATTCCTCCGGAAAGCGGGCTCCCGCGGTCAGAGTTGCCATTGCCAGAATGTCCTCCGCCCGGTACCAGTTGGGAAAGCTGCGCAGCATATCGGAACCCATAATAAGGGAAAATTCATCCTCCGGGTACATTTTTTTGAGCCTTGCCAGAGTTTCTACGGTATAGCTTCTTCCGCCCAGACGGTATTCCACGTCACTGACCTCCATGCCCCGGCAGCCCTGAATGGCCAGCCGCAGCATCTCAAGCCGGTCCTCGTTGGAAGCGAGATGCTGTGCCGCTTTGTGTGGGGGCAGATTGGTGGGAATCAGCAAAACCCTGTCGAATCCACAGTGCTCCGCACACTGCCGGCAGAGGCTGATGTGCCCGTTGTGGACAGGGTTAAAGGTTCCGCCGAAAATTCCTGTTTTCATCCGATCAGTCCAGAGAGTAGACCGGCTCTTTTTTGTTCTGCTTATACAGCACGAACCGGGAACCGATGACCTGAACAATATCGCACTCCGCCGCTTCCGCCAGTTCCTGAGCGGCTTCCCGGGCATTATAAAGGCTGTTCTCCTGTACCTTTCCCTTAATCATTTCCCGCGCCAGAAGCGCATCATTCACCTGCTTGATTACTGTAGGCGTAATTCCGCCCTTTCCCACCTGAAGAATAACCTCCAGATTGTTGGCATAGCCCCGAAGCTTGGCCCGTTGTTTGCTTGTCAGCATAATCTTTTTCCTTTCTGTTCATCCGTGGGAATCCGCATACCAATGCGTCCCGGATGCTATTCCCCTATCCCGTTTTCCGCCAGAATGACTGGCAGTTTTTCTGCCATTTCCCGCAATGCTTTTCCCCGGTGGCTGATCACATCTTTTTCCTTTCCGGAAAGCTGGGCAAAACTTTTTTCGCCCACCATAAAGACAGGATCATATCCGAAGCCGTTGTTTCCCAGCGGCTCATACCCTATTTTCCCTTCGCATATGCCTGTAAAGGTATATGACTTTTCAGCATTCAGCACCAAAGAAATGCAGGAAACAAACCGCGCGCCTCGCTGTAAATCGGGAATTTTCCTCATTTCTCCCAGCAACTTTTCCGTCCGCTGTCCGTCAGATAAGCCGGGACCGCCATACCTTGCGGAGTATACCCCCGGAGCGTTTCCAAGGGCGTAAACCTCCAGGCCGGAGTCGTCCGCAATTACAGGAACGCCCGCCGCCTGCTGCACCGCTTTCGCCTTCAAAAGAGAATTTCCCTCGAAAGTGTCCGCGTTCTCCTCCGGACTGATATCCAATCCCGCCTCTTCCTGTGAGACGGCCGTGATGCCCAGAGGCTCCAGAATCCGCTGAAATTCCTCCACTTTATGGGCATTTTTCGTCGCAATAATAAATTTCATCCGATTCACTCTTTCCTCCGCTGTTTTTTACGGATTTTCAGAATCAAACAACGCGTCTACAAACTCCCGTGCGTGGAAAGGCTGCAAATCGTCCAACTGTTCCCCTACGCCGATATACTTCACCGGCAGTCCCAGCTCGTCCTTAATGGCGATGACAATGCCGCCTTTGGCGGTGCCGTCCAGCTTGGTAAGGACTATACCGGTAATTCCTGCCGCTTCTTTAAACTCCCGTGCCTGATTTACGCCGTTCTGCCCGGTGGTTGCATCCAGAACCAGCAGAACTTCTTTATCGCAGCCGGCCGCTTCCCGGTCGATTACCCGGGAAATCTTAGAGAGCTCATCCATCAGATTTTTCTTGTTGTGCAGCCGCCCGGCCGTATCACAGATCACCACATCGCAGCCTCTGGCTTTTCCCGCATTGACAGCATCGTATACCACCGCGGCTGGGTCTGCACCTTCTCCATGCTTCACCAGTTCCACACCGGCACGGTTGGTCCACACCTCAAGCTGTTCGATGGCGGCCGCACGGAACGTATCTGCCGCGCCAACCACGACCCGCTTTCCCTGTGACTTCAAATTTGCCGCCAGCTTTCCTATGGTAGTGGTTTTTCCCACTCCGTTCACGCCGATGACCAAAATCACCGAGGGCTTGGTATTTATCGTCAGTTCCTCCGGCCCATCAATCATATCAAAAATGATGTCTTTCATCATGACTTTGATATTGGCGGGATTCTTCTCCCCGGTTTCCTTGATTTTTTCCCGAAGGCGTCCGCAGATTTTTACCGATGTCTGCACTCCGATATCACAGAGAATCAGGGTTTCCTCCAGCTCCTCAAAAAAGTCCTCATCAATTTTGGTAAAGGAATTGATGACGCTTTCTACCTTGCTGACCATAGAATCCCGGGTTTTTTTCAGTCCGTTTTTGATTTTTTCAAAAAATCCCATTCTCATTGTCCCTTTCCGGCGCAATTGAGTGCGCAGTATGTATGATTTCGCAGAATCAGGCTTTCGTCGTTCCCATTCCAAGCTTGTCCTCAATTTCGGACACCTTCAGCTGGAGCAGCTTGGAAACGCCCTCATCCTGCATGGTTACGCCATAAAGTACGTCGGCGGCCTCCATTGTACCACGTCGGTGGGTAATGGTGATAAACTGGGTTTTGTCCCCAATCGCACGGAGATAGGCGGCATATTTGTCAACATTTACATCGTCCAATGCAGCCTCAATCTCGTCCAGAATACAGAAGGGTGCCGGATGCACCTTCAAAATCGCAAAATAAATGGCAATTGCCACAAAGGCCTGCTCGCCGCCCGACAGAGAGGCCAGATTATTGATAATCTTTCCGGGCGGTTCCACCATAATCTCAATGCCGCTTTCCAGCAGATTATCCGGCTCCACCAGACGAAGATCGGCGTTTCCGCCGCCGAAAAGCTCCACAAAAATGCTCTTAAACTGACGGTTAATCTTCTGAAAATTCTCCGAGAAGATATCCTGCATTTTCTGCGTCAGCTCTCCGATCAGGCGGAGCAGCTCATTTCGGGACTGCTCCGCATCCCGGACCTGTCGGCTCAAATATTCGTACCGCTGACTGACCTCCTGATATTCCTCGATGGCCGCCACATTGACGCTTCCCAGATTTTTAATTCTGGACCGGACGGAATTCAGCTCCCGTGAAGCTTCCTGCGGATCGTCCAGCGGTCTGGCAATTTTCTGTGCCTCGTTTCTTGTGAGCTCATATTCCTGCCAAAGCTTCAAAATCAGTTCGTCAAAGTCCCGCTGAATCTGGAGGCGTCTTTCATCCAGACGAACCATTTCGGCGGCAAACTTTTCCTTGTCCTCCTGAACGGTTCGCTCCTGTTTGCGGAGCTGGGTGGTGGTTCCCTCCAGTTCTTCCCGCAGAGCCATAGTCTGCCGAACCATTTCCTCGGTCTTTTCCGCTTCCTTACGGCTTGCCTGAATCCGGGAAGAAAGTTCTTCAATTTTTCCGGAAATTTCCCCGTTGGCGGCCGTTAAGCCGCTTTGCTCGGCGGTAAGCTTCTCCGCCTGCTCTCCGGTGTCGGTACGACGCTGCTCCAGTTCTTCCACGGACCGCCGGATGGAATCAGCATCCTTCTCGAGGCCCAAACGCTCAATCCGAAACCCGGACAGAGCTTCGGCAACGGCTGTCCGATGCTCTGCGGCGCGTCGGTTGTCCGCGCGGAGCTGTTCCAGACTGCCGGAAGCTTCGGCGATCTGAAGCTCCAGCTGCTTGAGATTTTCCTGACCGTTTACCATTGCATCCTTCATGGAGGCGGACTTTTCCTGTTTCTGGGCAAGCTCCTTCTCCATCTGCTCCCGCAGAAGTTTTCCCTGCGAAACCAGCTGGGCCAGGCGTTTCTGCTCTCCCTGCACCCGAATCTTATCCTCATTGACTGTGGTGATTTCCGCAGCGGTAGCAGTCACCTCTGCCTCGATACGGGTAACCTCTGTCTGAACCTCGGCCATGGCAGTGCGGTTCTGCTCATATTTTACCTTCAGCGTCTCTATTTCCGCCTGCAGCGCCTGAATTTCATTTTTACGGCTTAAAAAGCCCTGATTTTTATTCTGGGAGCCGCCGGTCAATGAGCCCCCGGCATTGACGACCTGACCGTCCAAAGTCACAATTTTAAATTTATAGCCGTACTTCTGGGCAATCAGCACTGCGGTGTCAATATCGTCCGCAATTACAATTCTGCCCAGCAAAGAGCGGAATACCGGCTGATACCGGCTGTCAAAGGAAACCAGATTCACTGCCAGATCCACATATCCTGCATACCGGTCAAGGCCATCTGTCTGCAAAAGAGAGCCCTGCACCGATGTGACCGGCAAAAAGGTGGCACGGCCCAGATTCTCCTGCTTCAGCAGCCGTATCGCAGCTTTGGCGTTGCCCTCATTGTCCACCACGATATTTTGCAGAGCGCCGCCCAATGCGGTCTCAATGGCGACGGAATATTCGTCCTTCACTTCGATGAGCTGGGACACCGTTCCCCGGATTCCGGAAAGAACGCCGTTTTTTGCCCGCTTCATCACTTCCCGCACGCTGTAGGCATAGCCCTCCAGTGACTGTTCCATGGAGGAAAGAAGTGCCGCTTTCTGCTGACGTTCTTTCACCTGCAGATTGAGACGGTCGCATTCCTGCGTCATGGCGGTCAGCTTTCCCGCCCGGCTGTCCAGCTTAAGCTTATGCCCCTGCCATGTGTTTTTCAGGCTTTCCGCCCGTTCTTCCAGTTCCCGGGTGAATTTCTCAGCTTCCACAAGCTCCCTGCTGTAGCCTTCGATTTCCTCACGCTTCGCTTCCATATCCTGCCGGTTGCTTCGGATGGTCTCCGCCAGATCGTCCAAACCGATCTGCGCGGAAGCGATGGTCATTTTAATCTGGGACTGGTTCAGAAGCAGAGCGTTTACCCGATCAGTCAGATCCCGCTCCTGCTGGGTGAGGCCTTCGCTTTCACTGGATTTTCGGGTGAGTTCTTCCTGCTTTTCAAGGATCTTACGGTCAAGTTCTTCCAGCTGCCGGGTCAGTTCTGCCACCTGCTCCTGCCGCTTTTCGATTTCGGACGCAGTATCCTCATCGCTCTGGGCCTGACGGCGCAGTTCCTCCTCAATCCGGGCAATGTTCTGCTGGTTATGGCGGATGTCGTTCTCATAGACCGCAATCTGTGCGGAAGCCTCGGCAGCTTCTGCCTCAAGCTCGCCCTTCCGGCGGCGCATCGACTCAATGTCTACAAGACATTTCTGCATTTGAGAAAAAGCCGCCTGGATCTCATCCTCAATTTTCTGGATTTCCTCTTCCACGCCTTTATGGCGCTCCTGACAGACCAGCAGCTTATCCGACTGATCTTTCAGCGCAAAATTGGACTTTTCCAGTGTATCCACCCAAAGGGATACCTCCAGCGTTTTTTTCGTCTCGGAAAAGGCCAGAAACTGCCTGGCTTTTTCGGCCTGCTCCTTCAGGGGAGCCACCCGGCCTTCCAACTCGGAAAGGATATCCCGGAGACGCACCAGATTTTCCTCCGCACGGGTCAGACTCCGCTCGGACTCATTCTTCCGGTAACGATACTTGGAAATACCTGCCGCTTCCTCAAAAATTTCCCGGCGTTCCGTACTTTTCGCCTGAATGATTTCGGCAATTTTTCCCTGCCCGATCAGAGAATAGCCGTCCTTGCCAAGGCCGGTGTCCATCAGAAGCTCATACACATCCTTGAGCCGGACGGGACTCCGGTTAATCATATATTCACTTTCCCCGCTTCGGTCATACCGGCGGGTAATGGTAATTTCATCGCTGTCTACGGGGAGCTCCCGGTCGGTGTTATCCACCGTCAGGGAAACCTCCGCAAATCCTAAAGACTTTCGGGTCTGTGTTCCGGAAAAGATCACATCTTCCATCTTTTCGCCCCGGAGAGTCTTGCTTGACTGCTCGCCCAGCACCCAGCGGACCGCATCGCTGATATTGCTCTTTCCGCTGCCGTTGGGGCCTACGACTGCTGTCAGTCCTCTGCCGAAGGCGACACGGGTTTTGTCAGGAAATGACTTAAACCCCTGTATTTCCAAATACTTTAAAAACAAACCCGCACATCCTTTTCCATGCCGATTTCATAAAGCGCAAGGGAGGAATCTCCCCTGACACGAATTTTCCACCCCGGCTTTTCCAGTTCCAAAAGATTGCATCGATTCTGACCGATCATTTTGGAAACTGCCCGGGAATTTACCGAAAGTGTAATCTCCCGGCCGCATTTTTCAAGCGGGAGCTCTTTCAAAAGTGCCTCAGCCCGGTTCCGGTAAATCCGGCTTTCACAGAGTTCACGGAAAGCCGGATGATATAATCCGGCCAACATTTCCCTCTCGATTTCCGGTGAAGCGTGAAGCCCCAGCCGAATCACCCGGACTCCCGCCTGCTCAAATTTCAACAAAAGCCCGGCGCACAGTTCCACTGCCGCAGAAAGCGTCATGGGCTGATATTCCTTTTGACAGTAAAGCTCTGCCAGCCGGGTTCCCCTCAGGATAACTGTGGGATAAATCCGTACCGTATCCGGTTCCAGAAGAATCAGCTCTTCTGCCGTTCTTTCGGCGCCATCAGCGGTATCCCGGTAAAGCCCCACCATCATCTGCAGTCCCAGAGAAAAGCCCGCCTCACGGATCAGCCGGGAAGCACGTCGCACATCCTCTGCCGTATGCCCCCGCCGGTTGGCGGCGAGCACCTCATCATCCATACTCTGGGCGCCCAGTTCAATGGAAGTCACACCGTAGCGCTTCAAAATTGCCAGCACCTCACGGCCAATGGCATCGGGCCGGGTGGAAATCCGGATCCCGGAGAATCCTTCCGGTCCTACAAATTCCGACGCCGCTTCCAAAAGAGCAACCATTTCCTGACGGTCAATCGCAGTAAAGCTGCCTCCGAAAAAGGCAATCTCCGCGTTCTTTCTGTCTTTGACTCCGGCAAGAGCGCCGGTCAAAAGTTCCCGGACATCCTTTGGGGAAGGCGGAAGAGCCGTACCGGATATGGTACGCTGATTGCAAAAACTGCACTGCTGCGGACACCCTTTGTGAGGGACAAAAATGGCGATATTGCTATGTCTCATAGCCCATAAGCTCCAGCGCTTCCTTGGCGGCATACTGCTCCGCCTGCTTTTTGCTTTTTCCCCTGCCGGTTCCGATCACGTTGGAGTTGAGATGGACCTCCACCGTAAAGGCTTTATTGTGGTCGGGCCCGGCCTCTTTTACCAGGACATATTCAATCTTCTCTTCCCGGTTTTTCTGGATAATCTCCTGCAGGGCGGTCTTGTAATCGCTCTGCGAGCTCACCTTTTTTACATCCATGTGCTCCGGGACAAAACGGAGCACAAATTTTTTCGCCTCTTCAAAGCCGCCGTCCAGATAGATACTGGCAATCACTGCCTCAAAGGCATCCGACAAGATGGAGGGACGGTTTCTTCCGCCGGTATGCTCTTCCCCTTTTCCCACCCGGATGTATTCTCCCAGGTCAATCTTCTGTGCAAACTGGAACAGGCTCTGCTCGCACACCAGTGCCGCCCGGAGCTTTGTCAGCTCTCCCTCGGGCTGATGACGGTAATGGGCGAAAAGATATTCGGCGACTACCAGAGAAAGCACCGAATCGCCCAGAAACTCCAGCCGTTCATTGTCGCGCATTCCCTTTTTCCCCTCGTTGGAATAGGAGGAATGGGTCAGCGCTTCCTGCAGAAGCGACCGGTCATGATAAGTATATTGTATAACTTCTTCAAAATTTTCCATTCTTTTCGTAAGACCTCTTCGATTTTACTATTGAGGACAGACGGAAATACTTATTCCGCCGTGTCCTTCATCTCCGCTACCGACCGGGCGATCTGATCGATCACGCCTTTTTCCGCGTAATCTCTCGCCTGACGGATCGCGTTCTTAAATGCCTTTCCGTTGGAGCTGCCATGGGCTTTAATGACCGGTTTTGCGATTCCCATCAGCGGGGCGCCGCCGTATTCGGTATAGTCCATGCTGCTTTTAAAGGCTTTAATTTTTTTCATGCAGAGAAGCGCTGCAGCTTTTCCGGAAAGGCTGGTGGTAAAGATGTTTTTGAGTCCGTTGCCCAGAAGCTTTCCCATTCCTTCGGTCAGCTTGAGAATGACGTTTCCGGTAAAGCCGTCCGCCAAAACCACATCGGCATCCCCTCTTGGAATATAGCGGGGCTCAATGTTGCCTGTAAAATGAATGGATTTGTTGCCGGAAAGAAGCGGGTACGCCTGCAGCTGCAAATCCATTCCCTTGGTCTCCTCGGCGCCCACGTTTACCAGAGCCACTCTCGGGTTTTTAATTCCCATCACATTTTCCATATAGGCACTTCCCATTATCCCGAACTGCACCAGCATTTCCGGGCGGCACTCCAGATTGGCGCCCGCGTCCATCAGGATATAGCATCCGCTTTCCGAGGGAATAATCGGTGCCAGAGAGGCACGCTTGATGCCTTTAATCCGCTTGACAATCAGCGAAGCGCCCACTACAATAGCACCGGTACTGCCGGCACAGACCACCGCGTCGCCCTCGCCGGCTGCCAGCAGCCGGAATGCTTCCGCCATGGAACAGTCTGCATAATCGGTCATAATGCTTTTGGGTTCCGCTTCCACGGGAATTACAGAGGGCGCGTGAACGATACGCATCCCGGAGATATCAATTCCGTTATCCGCCGCCGCTTTTTTTAAAGCGGCTTCATCACCGGTCACTGTAATCTCCACACCATACTCCGCAATTGCCTGTTCGCATCCCTGCAGCACCGCTGCAGGAGCGTTGTCCCCGCCAAAGCCGTCTACGATAATCCTCATACTTGATGCCATCCCTTTCTGACATGATACGAATCTCCGGTCAAATTGACCGGCAGCGTTTGCTTCCTCCGCCGCCTCATGGGGAACGATTATTCCCCGACAGAATCCGATGCGGAAAGAACTGCCTGCAAATCCCGGACAGAACGTTCTGCCAGCAGCTGATACCTCTGCTTCTTGTCACGCACCCTTTCGTCCAGAGGAGGCAAAATTCCCATATTGGCTCCCATGGGCTGAAAATCTGTCACGCTGGGGTCACTGATGTAGGCCGCCAGGGAACCCAGCATCGTTGTGCGGGGCAGACGGTACAGCGGCTTCCCGGACAGCATTCTTCCCAGATTGCAGCCTGCCAGAATCCCGCTGGCGGCAGACTCGGTATAACCCTCTACTCCGGTAATCTGTCCGGCAAACCAGATCCGTTCGTCCTGTTTCAGCCGGAAGAAGCAGTCCAACAGCCGTGGGCTGTCAATAAAAGTATTCCGGTGCATGACGCCGTACCGGACAAACTCGGCGTTCTCCAGTCCGGGAATCAGGGAAAAAACCCGTTTCTGTTCTCCGAATTTCAGATTTGTCTGAAATCCGACCAGATTGTAGAGACTTCCCTCAGCGTTTTCCTTCCGGAGCTGAACCACCGCCCAGGGGCGATGGCCGGTACGCGGGTCTTTCAGTCCCACCGGCTTCAGGGGACCGAAACGGATGGTATCCGCCCCCCGCTTGGCCATGATTTCCACAGGCATACAGCCCTCGTAAACCGCAACGCCGCCTTCGGGACGGTCAAACTCTTTCAGCGGAGCCGGTTCCGCCCCGACTAAAGCTTCATAGAACCGTTCATATTCTTCTTTGTTCATGGGACAGTTTAAATAATCATCGTCGCCTCTGCCGTAACGGGATGCGGGAAACGCAATGGAAGTATCCACCGACTGTGCCGTTACAATCGGAGCAGCAGCATCATAGAAGCTTAAGCTGTCCTGCTTCAGCATGGAGCGGATGGATTCCGCCAGGGCATCCGAGGTCAGCGGCCCTGTAGCGATGATGCAGTAGCCTTCCGGAATCCCGGTGAGCTCCCCCTCCACGACTTCAATATTGGAATTGGAACGTATTTTCCGGGTGATATAATCGGAAAACTGCTCCCGGTCTACCGCCAGAGCGCCTCCGGCCGCCACTGCAGACTGTTCCGCGCTCTCCATAACCAGAGAACCGAACTGCCGCATTTCTTCCTTAAGCAGTCCCGCCGCGCTGTCCAGCCGGGCGGCTTTCAGCGAATTGGAGCAGACAAGCTCGGCAAAGCCGGGATAGCTGTGTGCCGGAGAATATTTCCGGGGCTTCATCTCGTGAAGCTCTACCCGGAACCCCTGTTTTGCCAACTGCCATGCCGCCTCGCATCCTGCCAGGCCGGCACCGATGACATGGATTTTCATTTGTGACACCACTGTACCATCCTTAAATCAATATGGTTTATTCGCCCTTTTCGCTGATGGGGCGCTCATAGTCGCAGCTTTCGTTGGAGCAGTAAATCTTTCCGGCACGTCCCAGCTTTTTCAGAAGGGTTTTGCCGCATTTGGGACAATTTTCGGCAATCGGTGCATCCCAGGAAAGAAACGCGCAGGTGGGATTGTGCTCGCAGCCATAAAAGACCTTGCCCTTTTTCGATTTTTTCTCCAGAATTTTTCCGCCGCACAGTGGGCAGATACCGGGCGTCTCGTTGACGATTTTTTTGGTGTTCTTGCACTCGGGGTATCCCGGGCAGGCAAGGAATTTTCCGAACCTTCCGGTTTTCACCACCATGTTTCGTCCGCAGAGTTCGCAGACCACGTCGGTCTCCTCGTCCGGGACCTTGTAGCTTTGTCCTTCGGTGTCCACCTCGGCCTTTTCCAGTGACTTGGCAAAGCCTTCATAGAATTCGTTCAGAATCCCGGTCCAGCCCTCCTTACCCACTGCGATATCATCCAGATCCTTCTCCATGTTGGCGGTAAAATCTGCGTCGACAATCTGGTTAAAGTGCTCCTTCATGAGTTTTGTGGTAATCTCCCCCAGCTGGGTTGGCTTGAGCTGCTTTCCCTCCCGCTCCACGTAGTTGCGGGAAAGAATGGTGGTGATTGTGGGGGCATAAGTACTGGGGCGGCCGATGCCGTTTTCCTCCAGCACCTTAATCAGGGACGCTTCCGTATAGCGCGGAGGCGGCTGGGTGAAATGCTGACTGCCTCCCACATCCTGAAGCAGGAGCTTATCCTGTTCGGTCAATTCGGGAAGCACACCGTCTTCCTTCTCCTCGTCGTCTTTTCCTTCTACATAGAGCACTGTAAAGCCATCAAACTTTACGGTGAATCCAGAAGCCTTGAATGTATATCCGTTTGCCCCAATCTGGGCATTTACCGTATCCAGCAGGGCGCTGGCCATCTGGCTGGCGATGAAGCGCTCCCAGATCAGACGGTACAGCTTAAACTGATCGGAGGTAAGGCTTTCCTTTACCTTGGCAGGGGAAAGTTCCGGCAGCGATGGCCGGATGGCTTCATGGGCATCCTGCGCATTGCTTTTGGATTTGTAAATCCGGGGAGTGGAAGGAATATATGCCTTGCCGTATTGCTGCTCAATAAAAGCAGCGGCGGCAGTGCGGGCCTCTTCCGAAATCCGCAGTGAGTCGGTACGCATATAGGTAATCAAACCGACTGCACCCATTCCTTCCACGTCCACCCCTTCATACAGCTCCTGCGCCGCTTTCATCGTGCGGCGAGCCTGAAATCCCAGCTTCCGGGATGCCTCCTGCTGGAGGGTAGACGTGGTGAAAGGCGGCGCGGGGGTTTTCTGCCGAACGCCCTTTTTCACGGATTCGACAATATAATCGGCGCCTTTCAGAGCGGCAAGCACCTGATCGGCGTCTTCCTTGCTCTTCAGCTCCGCCTTTTTGCCGTCTTTTCCGTAATATTTGGCGACAAAAGGTTTATCGGATTCTTTTGTCGTCAGGTTTGCTTCGATAGTCCAGTATTCCTGCGGAACAAACTGGTTGATTTCCTCTTCCCGGTCGACAATCATCCTGACGGTAACGGACTGCACCCGTCCTGCGGAAAGCCCGCTTTTCACTTTTTTCCAGAGAAAAGGGCTAAGCTTGTAGCCTACGATCCGGTCAAGAATACGGCGGGCCTGCTGGGAGTTCACCAGATCCAGATCCACCTTACGGGGCGCGGCCATACCGCTCTTTACGCCGGAAGGAGTGATTTCGTTAAAGGTAATCCGATTGTCCTGATTCAAATCTACAGAAAGCAGATGAGCCAGATGCCAGGAAATTGCCTCTCCCTCACGGTCGGGGTCGGTTGCCAGATAAATTTTCTTCTTATCCTTTGCCGCGGCCTTCAGCTTTTTTATGGTTTCCGACTGAGCCCGGATATTGATGTATTTTGGCTCAAAATTGTTTTCCACGTCTACGCCCAGCTTGGATTTGGGCAGATCCCGGACATGCCCCATGGAGGCGATGACCTCGTAATCTCTGCCCAGATATTTCTTAATGGTTTTCGCCTTGGCAGGCGACTCCACAATCACTAAGTTCTTTGCCATATCAACGATCATTCCTTTATTGTTTTGTGGCGGTTTGGCGCAGCCGGATTTTTGACTTTCACCGGATAACGGCTCAAAGCTCCTCTAAAAAAGCATCCGCAAGCTTTTCAGAAGTCAAAAAAGGCACAAAACCGGGTTTGAAAGAGGGTCTCTCAAACCATCTCCGCCGGAGCACAGCTTCTCCGGTACTTCCCTTCACAGCAAAGTCAGCCGGACAGTCCGTACCGTTGGCCGCTGTAAGATCTTACCAGCCCCGCTATTTCAAATTCTGTCAGCACCGAAAACAATACACCGACAGGAAGTTTGGTAAGCGCCGCCAGTTCATCAACAAATTTTGGTTCGGACTCCAGATTATTATACACTAATAATTGGTTCTCATCAAAGGAAGAGAAGAAATCCGAATTTTGCTCTTCCCACTTTTGGCGGAAAAGAACGGTCTTTTCTGCGTTGTCCGCAGGAGCTTTCTTTTCTTTTGAATCGGAGATTTTGGAAACAGAACGCACTCTTGGGGCAGGCTTTCCCTTTTCCGCAGAAAGGCTCGGCACATAGTCCCCGGTAATCCGTTTGGGCTTCAGCTTGTCCGGAAACTGTGTAAGATAAGGAGCCAGAATATCCTCAGGGGAAAACACCGGTGTGGCACCCTGACGCAGATATTTGACTACGCCGAAAAAGCCTGGGTCAAAAATACTGTAGGGTGGAACGCAGAACACGTCCCTGCCGTTATCCAGCGCATGATCCGCGGTAATCAGGGATCCGCTTCGTTCCGGAGCATGAGTGACCACCACTCCCAATGAAAGCCCGGCAAGAATCCTGTTCCGCACGGGAAACACGCCGCGGTTCGGCTCGGTTCCCGGAGGAAGCTCCGAAATCAGTGCTCCTTTTTCCAGTATTTTAAGCTTCAGCTTACGGTTCTGATACGGATAATCCACATCCAAACCGCAGCCCAGAACACCGATGGTCCTGCCGCCTCCCTGGATTGCCCCAACATGAGCCGCAGCATCCAATCCTACCGCGCACCCGCTGACAACCACCGCGCCTGCCTCGGCCAGACCTTTTGCCAGCCAGCCGGTAACGCTGTTGCTGTACTCGGTTTCCCTGCGGGTGCCTACCATGGCAATGACCGGTTCCTCATCCAGACCGGAAATATCGCCCAGCGTATAAAGGACCATCGGCGGCGCATAAATCTCCCGGAGCCGCTGAGGATACCGTTCGTCTTCAAACGTGACAATTTCGATTCCAAGCCGTCCGCATTCATCAACGATCTTTTGGGCATCCTCAATCTTCTTTGCTTTTGCGCTCTCCAAATCATGCAGCGTAAAAAAGCCAAGCCGTCCCATCCCTTCCATACTAAGGCGGAAGAAGTCCTCCGGCGGGCCGAATTCGGTGATGATCCGATAGGGTTTGTTGCTGCCATAAGGAAAAATCAATGAGAGCCAAATCCAATAGAGCTTGTCTTTCATTTCTGTCACCGCACGCCTTCTGAAAGAAGGCGGCATCCTTCCTCTAAGGTGTCGTCTTAAAACGGGTTTGGGGCGAGCGTTTAGATGCCGGAGCGTTTGGTCATTTCCCACAGCAGGATACAGGCGGCCATAGAGGCGTTCAAAGACTCCGTCTTTCCTGCCATCCGGATCGTGACCTTCCGGCTGCAGACGTCTGCCACAGACTGGGGCAAACCGTTCCCCTCGTTACCGATGAGAAGAACAGACGGCTCCCTGAATTCCATTTCATCCAGAGACACCGCATCCGAATCCAAAACACTGGCGCAGGTCTGCACACCACACCGGCTCAACTCAATTAAAAAATCGCCGGCATTTTCCGCAACGAGAAAAGGCATTCGGAATACGGAGCCCATGCTGCCCCGGATCACCTTTGGATTATAAAAATCGCAGGTACCCTTCGTAGTCACAATACCGCTGATTCCAAGCGCTTCCGCGGTTCGGACAATGGTTCCTACATTCCCGGCATCCTGAAGATCGCAGAGCATCACATATTTCCCGTTTGTTTTTATTGTATCCAAAGAAAGCGTTTTGTCAAGCTTTACGCCGATTCCATAAATCCCTTGGGGGTTTTTTTGAAGCGAAAGTTTCTTTTCCAGGTCACTGTCAATTAGGAAAGAGGGCGATCCGGCAAGAATGGGAGTCAGCATTTCTTCATGCTGCTCCAGACAGCGCTCAGTTACTAGCACTGCTGACAGCCGGATTCCGCTTTGAAAAGCCTCGCGAAGAAGTTTTACGCTTTCCAGCGCAAACAAACCCGTGTCGTCACGATGGCTTTTCAAAGAGGAAAGCTTTGCAAATTCCTTGATCCAGCGGTTGTCTTTGGAAGTGATCTTCTCCATAAAATATTCATTCCTTAGGTATTAAAATAAACCGGCCGACAGCCTTTGAGGAGCTCCGGAAATCTGCGGAATAGACGAAAACACGCCCGGGTCGAACTTGACGCGGGCGTTGTTTCATTCATTATAATGCGGCCTTTGCCTTTTCACAGAGAGCGGTAAAAGCAGCCGGGTCATTGCAAGCAATCTCGGACAGCATTTTACGGTTCAGTGTAATGCCGGCTTTGTCCATGCCGTGCATAAAGCTGGAATAGTTCATGCCGTTCATCTTGCATCCAGCGGAAATACGGGTAATCCAAAGTTTTCTGAAATCACGTTTTTTCTGTTTACGGCCAATGTAAGCATAGTTGCCGGATTTCATGACGGCTTCTTTCGCCATCTTAAAATGTTTGCTCTTGCTGCCCCAGTAACCTTTTGCGAGCTTCAGAGTTTTATTTCTTCTCTTACGAGTGGCAAGTGCGCCTTTAATGCGAGCCATAATTTATACCTCCGTTTGTTTTCGATCTCTTATTTGAAGGGGATCAGCTTTTTGATAGCTGCCACGTTGGTCTTATCCGCATAAGCGCCCTTGCGCAGACCTCTTTTGCGCTTGGTTGTTTTTCCATGGCCATTCAGCAGATGAGATTTGTTTGCGTGAGCACGTTTTACCTTACCGGTCTTAGTCAGGCTAAAGCGTTTCTTCGCGCCAGAATTCGTTTTCAGTTTAGGCATGATAGATGAGCCTCCTTGTTTTTAGTCCTTATTTTGCGCACTTCGATGCAATGAACATAGCTAAGCTGCGGCCTTCCATTTTCGGCGGTTTTTCAACCGTACCGACTTCCGTACAGGCCTCTACGAACCGCTCCAGCAAACCTCTTCCCATTTCAGGGTGAGCCAGTTCCCGTCCCCGGTAACGCACAGATATCTTCACTTTGTCACCGTTCGCGAGAAACTTCTTTGCCTGATTAATCTTCGTGTCCAGATCGTGGGTATCAATGTTCAGCGACATCCGAATTTCTTTGATCTCGATGACCTTTTGATTCTTCTTGGCTTCTTTTTCGCGCTTGGTCTGCTCATAACGGAACTTACCGTAATCCATAATGCGGCAAACCGGGGGAACAGCCTGCGGAGCAATTTTCACCAGGTCAAGGTTCTGTTCCATAGCGAGCTTTAAAGCATCTCTGGGAGTCATGATACCGAGCTGGCTGCCATCGTTGCCCACAACACGGATTTCCTTATCACGAATTTCTTCATTCATGAGCAATTCATTACCTTTGCTAATACTAAGCACCTCCATCAACACATGTAACGCCTGAAAAACAGGCAAACAACAAACAAAGCGCAGACTGACAGTCTACGCTTTACAACACAAAAACCCACAAGGAGTTTCACGTATTGACCGTAGAGCCTGATTGCTGCGATGAACAACGCTCATAGGTGAGAACGTACTGTAGTTCTGCTTTGTTTTCCTATCAAGTATAGCATTCAAGTTCTGCCATGTCAAGGCTTTTTTCACAATTTATTTTGCAGTTGAGCCCCCCGAGGATTAAAAGAAGGTATCCTCCCGTCTGGACCCACAGAATTGTCATGTCGGAAAAGCCGTGGATCAGTACAGAAGCCAGAACCGAGGAAATCAGTGCAACCACTCTGCGGTTCCCGATCACATTCCACGACCTTTTCAGCCGTACCAGATAAAGCACGACATACCCCATCAGAGAGGCGGTCCCGACTATGCCGATACTCAGAATCGGGTCAAGATAAAGATTATGCGCATGGTAAGTCGAATATCCCCCGTATTTTTCCCAAATGGTCATATATCCAAGCAGGCCCTTTCCGAGAAGGGGCGACTCCTGAATTCCCTTTACGGCGGTTGTCCAGATATTGATTCTCAGCTGGAGCGACTCCGGAATCTGATCCAGTCTCGGAAGCATTCCCGGGACGGTAAGCAAAAATACCACGACCAGCAGGGCAAACATACAATAAAGCAATGTATGGCGGCTGTATTCGCTCAAAAAGAGCGCCACAAGAACGCCGCCGATTACCGCCGGCCATGCCGACTGACAGTCGCAGAGAAAAATGCCTGTCACATTCAGGAGCATCACAATAACATAGAACCGCCGGTGTTCGGCACGGGTCAATATTTTATAAAGACAGATCAAAACCGTAAATTCGATTGCACAGCCGTAGTAGTTCGGGTTAAGCATTCCGCCGCTGGAGCGGAAGCCTTCCCACATTCCGATCGGTTCAAACAGTGCGTAGACAAAGGCGCATACGCTGCCAAGACAGCACAAATCCAACACAGTATCAAAGGTTTCCCTGTCCGTGCAGACAGTGCGTGCGAAAAGGTAGAACAATACCACCACCACCGCACCTGCCCCGGCAGCCAAACCCAACCAATGTCCATATACGACCGGCATAACAAGTACCAATACGGCCGGAAGCGCTAAAAGCCAAAGCTTTCGGTCGTGAAACATCCTGCTGCGGATTTCTTTCTGGCATAAAGCCCATACTACTGCAGCCGGCAGAACGACACAGGTCACCGGGAACGGCAGCATCAGCGATATCGCGCAAAGATACAGGACGCGATACTGCAAAGGCGCATGCGTTGCCTTGTGCCATATGTCTGAAAGGATTGATTCCTTGATGTTCTCCACCTCCGTGGTATGCACAAACAAAAGTCAAGCACTTACAGAAAAGTGCTTGACCTCATCTCTTATCCGACAGCAATGCTGCGAAGAAATCGGTCATTCACAGTCAACTGCGGTATTGTCGAAATTTCAAGAGAGCATCTTAACGTTTGATTACAACTGCCAGAAACTCGCAATCCTGACCGCCGGATGCAATCATACCGTGACCATGGCCGGAATCGTAAAGAATTGCATCCCCTTCTTCCAGCTCAAAAATATGATTTTCCATCCGAACCTTTAGTTTTCCCTTAAGAATATAATCAAATTCCTGTCCGTCATGGGTGGAAAGCGCAATGGGCTTGTCCTGTTCGGCTTCGGAATAAGGTGCCCGCACAACAAAAGGCTCACAGAGCTTGCCTTTTAAATTGTGAGCCATATGCTGATAGCTAAAGCCGGAACGCCTGCTCATGCTGACGCCCTCGCCCTTTTTCGTGACGGTAAAGAAGGAAAGATGCGGATTTTCCCCGGTAAGCAGTTCAATCAGATCTACCCCGAACTTAATCGCGCATTTCTGCAGCAGCGTAACGGAAAAATCACTCTCACCGTTTTCCATCGCACGGTACTCTTCCAGCGAGACCTGCAGATAATCCGCCATCTCCTGTTCTGAAAGCTCCAATATTTCCCGCAAACCTTTGATTCTCTGTGAAATTTCCATGATCTTCGTATCCATACGCTAACCTCCGTTCAGTCCTGCCGATTTGCCTGGTGTTTTTGCTTTTAAACATTATATCACATATTAATATTTATGCCATACCCCAATATTAATTTTATACCGCTCCATAAAGTGGTATCGATACTATAGAGGCTATTATAGCATACTTTTTTTGCAAAAAAAAGCGCTATTTGAAAAAATCAGGTAATTTTATTGGTTATCAGAGGGAACTGTGGTATAATAGAACAAAATCGTTGATTTTGTTCTTCATTGCCAAAAACGCTGTCGCACTGCCGTGCTTCCTCCGCCCTTTGGGCGGCTC
>DBGCDL010000075.1:0-7048 GCA_048358235.1 Oscillospiraceae bacterium | reverse complement strand
ATAGCGGCGAATGTTTCATCGTCCAGATATTCCCCCGGAACCTCATAGCCCTCCGGCGGGTTGGTAATGTATTTGTCCACATAGGGAGAGTCGGGAAACAGGTCGGGACGGTTGCCGAGGGTGGACATATAGATGGAATACCGGGACATCTGTTCTTCGCTCAACAAGGAAACAGGCAGGTGGGACAGGTTTTTGTTTTCCAGCGTCACATAGCAGATGTACCACGAATAGGGTTCATCGTCGCTGTCATAGCGTGTCTCCACCTCCACACGCTCCGTCAGAATATACTGGCGGTCAAAGAGCATTTGCAGGGAGCCCTCCACCTGTGAAAGCGTCCATTCCCCCTCATGGAGTGCCGACAGCAGGGAAATGAGCACATAGGGATCGTGTTCGATCTCGTCCAGATCGAAGTGGTACTCATCATAATCATGGGTGCTTTCGTAAGTATCAAGGTAGGTTTGCAGTTCTGCCTCCAGCCCGGCATAAGCCGCCTCCGCCCCTAAAATCGCCTCATCCGCAGAGGGGTAAGTGGTGGCTCCCAGCGCCCCGGCTCCGGCGTTGCCGATGGACACCAGCGAGGACGAACAGGACTGGAGCAGGACGATCACAAGGACACAGGCCAGCGCCAGCAGGCATCCGACTGGATGGCGCTTCACAAACCCGGCGGCCCGGGCTGTCAGCTTTTCCGTGGCGGCGGCTGTTTTCCCGGCGGCTTTTGCGCTCTGTTTTGCGGCCTCCTTCGCCCGCTTCTGGTATTGCCTTCTAAGCCGCTGTTTCTGCCAGTACCGGGTAAAATAGTTTTTGGAAAGCTCCGGGTGCTCCTGTGCGGCGGTGTGGAAATGATAATCCGCCGCCGCTTTCTGATACCTGGCCTCGGCCCGGCTGGCCGCCCTTGCCGGATGCTCCCGGACTTTGCGCTTTACAAACCGGGAGCCATGCCGCAGGATAACCTCCCCGGCAAGCTCCGAACGGTGGGCCCCTTCCGTTCCTACATTTTCCTGCTCCACCTCGTAGAGCTTGCCATGCACAAAGCCGTGAACGCCCCATCCGGCGGCCCCCGCCGCCTTACGGATCGGGCCTTTTTGTTTGGGCGGCTTCTGCTTTGCCAGCTTTTCCCGGGCGGCTTCCCGTTTTTCGCCCCGCTTTTCCATGCGGAGCTTGGATGCCGCCGCCTGTTCCTGCTGGCTTTTCTGCCGAAATTTTGACTTTGGGACACTTTGTCCCGAAGTGCCAGACGCCCCGGGCTCCTGTTCAGAGCCAGCCCCAAAAGCAGAGCCCCCGGGCTCGGTAGCTCCGCCTCCGGGTTCCGTATGCGTTTGGGACTCCGGGCGTGGTTTATTCGGTTTTCGCTTCATTCTTCATATCCTCCGGTCGGGTGGTTAAGAGGTCATAGATTTCCCCCTTCGGGAACCGATCCACAAACGGGATGGTCACATTCCCGTAAAACAGCAGGCCCTCGCCGGAATTAGAGTGGGTAATGTAGGAAAGCTGATGCTCGGAAATACCGAGCTGTCTTGCCAAAATCGCCCGGTCACTCTGAGCTTGCGAGAGCAAAATCATAAAATCGGTGTTATCCAGAATGTTCTCAATCTCCCGGCTGGCCAGAAGGTCTTTTACATTCTGCGTGAGGGCGCTGGGAACGCAGCCTTTCTTTCTCAGCATTTTCCACACCGCCACAAAATAGCTGGCGGTCAGCGGATCACGGAGCAGGACATGGAACTCATCGAAGTAGCACCATGTCGCCACGCCCTCCCGGAAGTTGGTATCTACCGCCTGGGACACAAATTCATTTGTGATGTGCATGGCGATCTTGCGGAGGTTTTCTCCCATGTTTTTCAGCACGATACACACCACCCGGCTGTCGGTTTTCACATTCGTGGGATGGTTAAACAGGTTGAGGGAGCCGGTGCAGTAGAGCTCAAGGGCGGTTGCCACACGCCGGGCCTCGGGCTCCGGCTGTTTCAAGAGCTCCTCGTACAAGTCCTGCAAAAGCGGGGTTTTTCCTGTATCAAGCCCAAGGGCCTGTTCCCGGTACACCAGCCGCACACAGCGGTCAACAACTGTCTTTTCGATGGGCTGTAAGCCTTCCTTTCCGCCTACCACCAGCTCGCACAGGGAAAGCAGGAAATCTGCCTTCATGGAAAGAGGGCTCTCCCCGGCGGCCATGTTAAGCTCCACATCCATCGGGTTTAGGTGGTGGTGGCTGTCCGGGGCAATCTCGATCACCTGTCCGCCCAGCCTGCGAACCAGCGGGGCATATTCGCCCATCGGATCAACAATGATAATCCGATCCTGGGGGATGGTCAGAAAGACATTGAGCAGTTCCCGCTTTGCCGCAAAGGATTTTCCCGAGCCCGTAGAGCCGAGGTACATTCCGTTGGCCGACTTCAGCTTTTTGCGGTCAGCCATAATGACATTGTGGGAAAGGGCGTTCATGCCATAGTAGAGGGCCTGTCCGTCCATCCGCAGCTCCCTTGTCATAAAGGGGATGAAAATTGCCGTGGAGCTGGTTGTCATACCACGCTGGATCTCCACTTCGTTGTAGCCGAGGGCCAGCGAGGACACAAAGCCCTGTTCCTGTTGCCAGTCCAGCCGCTTGAGGGCGCAGTTGTATTTCTGTGCGATGCCGCCCACGGTAAACACATCATTTTCCAGCCGCTGGCGGGTAGGGGCCATATTGACTACCGTAAAAGTCAAAAGGAACATCCTCTCGTTGCGGGACTGGAGGTCGGCAAGGAGCTCCGCCGCATCCTTGGAAAAGGTAATGAGGTCGGGCGGGAGAATGTCGGGATCGTACCCGGCCCGGACAGCCTTCCGCTGTTCCTCCACCTTCATTTTCCCGATGTCGGAGATTTTTCCCTTGATGGTTTTGATGGCCTTTAGCTGATCCACCGTCTGGATATGGAGGGTTACGGTCATTTCCGCATCCAGCTCCAGAATTTCCGCCAGCAGTTTATCCGAGAGCTCAGACGCTAAAATCTGCAAGTAGGAAACAGCGCCCCAATACTGGCCCACCCGGAACAGGCGGGAGTGCCGGAAGTCAAAGTTGTCCGGGGCGATATAGTCCTTGGTGCCGAGCCCCGTCTGCGGGATGTCCTTCCATGAAAAGCGGAACGGTTCCCGGTTGCCCGGATGCATCTGGCTGTGAAGCAGGGCCAGCCTTGCCCGCCCGTCCATCGGTTCACAGGGAACACCCAGCCGCTTAAAGTTGCCCATCACATCGGCCTCCACACGCTCCAGACGGGGCCGGGCCTCCACGATCCCTCCGGCTGGGATGCCGAAAGTAATGTACTTGGAGCGTTCAATCCCGTTGTTAGACCGGGCGATCTGGTTTTTCAGCATCCCGGTAAATTCCTCACGGACGCTGTTGAAATCATCATCCGCTTGGGGAATGTTTACCTTATAGCGGCTCCGGGAGTGGGAGCGGCGGTTGATAAAGGAAAGCTGGAACGGCAGGGAGCTGTCAAAGTAGTTGAGGAATGAGCTCCAGCCGCCAAAGATTGCAGTCTGATCCTCAGTGGATGCCACGGAATAATTGATGTCCTCATATTCCACGGTCTTTGTGTAGAGCCCGCCGGGGAGCTTGCATACCCCGTCCGGGTGCATCGCCACATAGGGGATCGTCTGCTGGGCGGACAGGGCCGCCCGGTTTTTAGCCTTTGCGGTTTTTCTTCCGCTGGTTGGATTTGCCTTTCGCAATCGCATCCTCCTTTCTCACAGCGCCCCGTCCGGCAAAGGGGGCGTAAAAGTTTTGTGTCTGATAGGGCCTGACTCCGGGACGCAGAAACCGGGCCCGTATGATGTTTTTCAGCACCTTTTCCGCCGGGAGTCCGTCTTTTTCATACATGGCCAGAAGAAACGCCGGGAGCATCACGGCCAGCATAAGGAACATGGCCCCGGTATTACCGATAGAGCCTCGGGCCAGCAGATAGGACGGGATGCCTACCGCCGCCGCACAGCCAAAACAGATGAGCTGACGCTTGGTAAGGTTTAGGGCCATTTTGGTTTTTACTTTTGACAGGTCGTTGGGTACATTCACATAGGGCATGGATCAGCCTCCTTTCCGGCCCCTTTAACCTCGGGACACTTTGTCCCAAAGTCCGGGATCGTGCTTTTCACTTCATTTCCCCACACCTCCCAGCCGGGCGGGGACTGTCTGGCAAAGAGCTCCACCCGGGGCAGGTCGCCCATAAGGGTCACGATCTTTTCCCGGGCCTCGTCCGGCTTTTTGCTGTGGGCTTCAATCGGGGAAATGATAAACTGATGGATATTTGCCGCCTTCCGTTTGGGATGGCCCCTGGTAGCCAGCAGGCAGATTTCCGCATTTCCCCTCGTCCAGAAGCCAAGACCATAAAACCAACTGTCTGCCTTTTTATTCTTTTTCAGCCAGACAAAGGCAACCGACTTATAGCGGAAGCCCCACGCCTCTATGAGCCGCAGGGCCTCCGGGAGATGGGGGAAAGTCGCCCACAAAAAAAGTGCGCTGTCCGGGGCGGCCAGATCAGCCACCGGGAGCGCACACAGCTCGTCAATCCCCATTGTGGGATAATGGTTTTCTGCCGCCCCCTGTACCTTACTGCGCTGGTACTGCCAAGGGGGATCGGCGTAAATGATAGAATAGTTTCCGATAGTCATACTCCTTTCTGCCCGGCTTTGACCGTCTCAGTAGCCAGCCGGATGCGTTCTGTAGCCGGGGCGTAAAAGGCCGGGGCGGTTTCAAAGCATACAAAGCGGCGGCCCGTATTGACAGCAGCCACAGCAGTCGTGCCGGAGCCAGCGCAGATGTCTGCCACCACCTCCCCGGGCCGGGTATAGGTTCTGATGAGATACTCGCACAACTCCACGGGTTTCTGCGTTGGGTGGATGGTGCGCTGTACGGAAGAAAAGGCCAGCAGGTTTCCGGGGAAACGCAGGCCATCCTCTGATCCACTGCTGGAACGCAGGAATTTTCCATAGTTGGGGCTGTTGTCCCCTGTCCGGGAAATTTTCTTATAGGGCTTGCCCTGTTCAAACTGCGGATCGTAATAGGGCAATTTTTGATAAAACACCAGAATGTTTTCCGTCCGCTTTAGGGGAGCCCGCCTTGCGTTGAGAAAGCCAGTACACCTGCTTTTGTACCACACCCATTCATAGCGGAGCATAGCGAGGTTGGATGCCCCCAGCACCTTATCATAGGGGCATTGTGCGAAAAACAGCACTGCGCCCTCCGGCTTGACAGCCCACTTGACCGCCTCCCACAGCTCCGGGAGCGGGAGCGGCACATCCCAAAAGTTCCGGGTAGTGCCATAGGGCGGATCGGTTAGAAGCATATCAACCGAGTGCTTCGGCAAAGAGCGCAGCCCTTCAATCCCGTCCATCAAAAACAGCCCCTCCGGGCAGGCTGGAGACTTCGGGACAATTTGTCTCGAGGTCACATCACCTGTCATCCCGGGCCTCCTTTTTCTTTGCCGGGGCGGTTCGGGCGGCATTTTCCTTCCCGGCCTCCCTTGCGGCCTGTGCCATCTGCTCCTTGATCGGGGTGGGGCGGACTGCCTCGGCCCGGGCGATGAGCTTTTCCACCGCTGAATGGTACGCCTGGGCTCCCGCCGCATTGAGCCGCTCCTGGGTGGCCCGGTCATTGATCCGCACCGTGGAGCGGTAGCCCGTCCTGCTGGTGGGATCGGGTTTGCTGGGAGCCCCAAGGAAAATCCCGTTCTTACCATCCACCACCTTGAAATCGTCAATCACTACACCGCCATAGTTGACGCTGGCAAAGCCGATGAGCTTGCCCTGGGGCTCAATCGGGCGAACCGTGACTTCGATGGGAACAGCGGCCTCCTGCAAAATTGCGTCCGTCCGCAGCTTAACCGCCTCGTCCACCGTCACGCCTTTTACCTCGGCCAGCTCCGCAATCGGCGCATCGAACAGCCAGCGTCGCTCCTCGGCGGCGATCTGTTCCGGGGTTAATATGACATCCTTACTCAAAATTGTTTCCTCCTTTCCCGGCCTCGGGACAAATTGTCCCAAAGTCCGTCCGTTTAATGCGCCCCGAAGATGCGCTGGGCAATGCCGCCTGTCTTAAACAGCATGAAGCACAGAAGAACCGTATAGCCCACGGTTCCCCATATCGCTCCAATCGGATCGCCGCCTGTGGCGATGCCTTGGATGAGCACCGCATAGATCGCAACACAGACCAGTATGAGCATCCCTTGAAAGCCCACGGCGAACAGGGATTTTAGGTAGTTCTGCCCTGTACCGTCCAGCTCCCGGTTGGAAAGCGTGGCAACGGGAAGGGGGGCCAGACTGGTCATTAAATATATTTCAATCATTCTTCCGTACACCAGAACAAAAATGATGATCCCCATGATCTGCATGGTCAGCCCGATCACAGAGGACTGGAGCCACAGGCCAAGGAGCGGCCCCAAGTCCATGCCCTCCAGCGTGGTTTCCAGCTCCGCCAGCATATCCGGCGTAATGTCGGTGGAGCCTTGGATGAGCCCCGCCGCATCCGCAATCACGCTCTGCGACACATCGAACACCGCCATGACAATATTAAAGGTGTTGGAAAGAATGAGGATGGCACAAGCGGTTTTGAATACCCATTTGTAGATATTCGCCACATCAAACTCGTGCATATTGTTCTTTTCCAAAAGCATCTGTATCAGCTCGTAGGTGGCAACAAAGGTCAGCACCAATCCGGCAATCGGCAGGATCACCGTTTCGGAAAGCTGGCGGATAAGGGAGAAAACCCCGGCGTTCCATGCCGCCGGGGTAGTCCCTACCTGTACCGCAATCTCTCCGACTTTGGCATTGACGGTATCAAAGAGCCCTTCGAGGTTCCCCATGATACCGCTGATCAACAGCTCTTTCAGCCAGTTCGTGAGCCAGTCGGTGAGAAAATCCATAAGCCCTCCTTAGAACAAGCCAGACAGCAGGGGGATCAGCGTGGTTCCCAAAAGGATGATGCCGCCGCCAGCCATGAGCTGTTTTATCCCCAATTAGGTGTAAAACTCTGCTCGATGGCGGGCGGCGGCGTACAAAAAATCTATATGGTGTTTTTAAGAGAACC
>DBGCDL010000074.1:0-28332 GCA_048358235.1 Oscillospiraceae bacterium | reverse complement strand
CACAGAAGTTAAGCTCACTTGCGTCGAAAATACTTGGCTGGCGACGGCCTGGGAAGATAGATAGACGCCGTCACAAACAAAAGCACAAGCAATCGCTTGTGCTTTTGTTTTGTCCTTTTTCCCTGCTTTTCCGGCTGTAAAACCCGGAAAATGCGAAAAAATACTTGACAAAGGAAGCGCGATATCGTATACTAATATGGCAGTCGAAATTCAGCGGAAGAATCCATGATGAACAGCTGTGAGATTATGCACCATTAGCTCAGCTGGTAGAGCAATTGACTCTTAATCAATGGGTCCACGGTTCGAGTCCGTGATGGTGTACCATGCCGTATATTTCGGCATTTATTCCCCAATAGCTCAGTCGGTAGAGCGCGTGACTGTTAATCACGATGTCGATGGTTCGAGCCCGTCTTGGGGAGCCAAAAAGGCGATCACTTTTGTGATCGCTTTTTTTCTATGCCTTTCTTTTGTCTGCACTTGCTGCCACTGGTATTCCGGCGAGAAACGAGGCTTAACCCAGAATACTCTCGTTCACTGTGGGATGGGAGAAAATGCTGCCGGTCAGCTGAAGGGCAATCAATGTAAAAGTAAATTGAATGGGGCGCTGAATATTTAAAATCTCTTTGAAAACTACTTGACTTTTACACCAAATGCTGATAAGTTATAAGTAATATAGTTATCGTTTCAAACTAATTACAGGAGAAAAGTAATGAGCGTTTTATCAAACAAAGTCCATAATACAAGTCAGCTGAAAACGGGAAATCAGGCTGCCATTTTATCGCTTCTGCGACGGATGGACGGAATGTCCAGAGTTGCGCTGACCAAAGCTCTTGGTATGACAAAAGGCGGGATTACGCCGCTGATACAGGAATTGTTGGCTCTGGGGATGATTTGCGAAACAGAACGGGTGGACACCCGCAGCGGCAGAAAGCCGATTTTGATGAAAACAAGAAATGATTGCTGCTGTGCCATCTCCCTGGACTGGAGCCGGAGCCACCTTTTCTCCGCACTGGTGGACTTTGGAGGCAATATTCAGGAAAGACGGGAGCTTTTTTTCCATGCCCCCTTTCCCACACAAAAGAAGGTTATTGATTCCGCACTTTCCATGATAGAAACACTTCGCAGTTTAGCGCCGGCGCCAGTCATTGGGGTGGGAATATCGGTTCCCGGCCCCATTGACTACGAGAGCGGCAGCCTGTTGGTTCCGCCTAATTTTAACGGCTGGGGAAACATCCCCTTGCGGCAAATTGTCGAGGAGCAGACCGGGCTCCCGGTGTTTGTAGAGAATAACGCCAGGGCACATACCTTGGCGGAACGGGATTTCGGATATGGAAAGCAATATCAGAGTTTTCTTCAGCTGGTGGTTGACGAGGGGATCGGCGGCGGGATCGTTCAGGATGGAAGGCTTCTGCAGGGAATGGCAGGAGGCGCCGGAGAGATCGGGCATATTACCGTCAATATTGATGGAGAATCTTGTCCCTGCGGCAACAATGGCTGTCTGGAACTTTATGCCTCCGTTCCGCAGATGCTGAAAAATGCGGAGCAAATGAAGCGGCAGGGACTGTTCCCCGATGATTTGCTTCCCACTGCAGATACGGGGATGAACTGGAGCACCTTTGTCGGACTTGCTCAAACAGGAAACCGGCTTGCCGAAGCAGTAGTTAAAAAGGAGGCTGATTTTATCGGGTGCGGCATCGCCAGTGCAGTCAATCTGCTGGAACCCCAGGCAGTTGTCATCGGAAGTCTGCTTGCAAAGCTGGGAGACATGATTCTTCAGCCCGTCTGCCTCTATCTCCAAAAGCATACCATGTACCGGCGAGAGATTCCCGTATTGGCATCCCAGCTGAAGGACCCCGCTTTGCTGGGAACTTCAGCCGACATTTTCAGCCGCTTTATCGACGGCACATTGGGCAGCTATAGAGCGGTGCTTACCAACCATAAATTGCAGGACAGGGAGAATTAATCATGAATCCATTTTCAAAGCAGTTGCCCAAAGCAGCAATTCTTGACTTTGACGGTACACTTTCCACGCTGCGGTGCGGCTGGGAAAAGGTCATGCGCCCCCTGATGCTGGAAATGATAAACCCCGCTGAACCGGATGATCCAAAGCTGGGGGCCGAGGTGGACCGGTATATTGATGAATCCACCGGCATTCAGACGGTCTATCAGATGAGGTGGCTGGCGGAACAGGTCAAAAAGAGAGGAGCTAACCCGGAACAGCACGATGAATGGTGGTATAAGGACGAGTATAACCGCCGCCTCATGTGTGAGGTCCAGAATCGTATTGACAGTGTTGCTTCCGGAAGAGTTTCCCCGGAACACTATCTGATTCGCGGAAGCGCTGCGTTTCTCGCGATGCTTCGCAACGCCGGAATATCCCTCTATGTGGCCAGCGGCACAGATGACGTGAATGTCCGGAAGGAAGTGGAAGTGCTTGGGCTGACATCCTGCTTCGAAAGCATTCTCGGTGCGCCTTACCGTCAGGCGGCATGCTCCAAGGAGGCAGTAATCCGCCGGCTGATGGATGAAAAGGGATTTTCCGGGGAAAGCCTTCTGGTAATCGGGGACGGCAAGGTGGAAATCGGTCTCGGCAAGGCGGCTGGGGGACGTACCATTGGCGTTGCTTCCAATGAGGAAACGCGCTGCGGTATCAACCCGGTTAAGGAAATGCGTCTGAAAAATGCCGGCGCAGATTATATTATAGGGGATTACACCGATTTGGGCGCCATCCGCGAGTGGATTGGCCTGCAATAAAAATCGGGCCTGCCGGTGCCCGGACAGAAAGGAATGGAAGCAATGGAAAAAAAGTTTACGGAACTCTCCTTTGAAAATGTCAGGACATATCCTGTTTCCCAGCGTACGAATCTGGTCACGGTGGATAACATTTTTAAGCTGACTGACCCGGTCGAGGATTGGGGAGACGAAAATTTTAATTATCTTGTGGACCGTATTGTGGAGGCAAGAAAAGCGGGGGCTCCCGTCATTTGGTCGCAGGGAGCCCATGTGATTAAAAATGGGCTGTCCCGGTACCTTATTGCTTTGATTAAAGCGGGGATCATCACCCATATTTCCGGAAACGGTGCCTGCAGCATCCACGACTTTGAGCTGGCCTTCAACGGAGGAACTTCGGAAGACGTTCCCACCGCCATCGAGGACGGAAGCTTTGGAATGTGGGAGGAGACCGGTCGGTGGATGAATGAGGCATTGCAGTATGGTGCAGAGCACAATCTGGGCTATGGAGAAAGCCTTGCGGTTTACGTGGAAAAGAATCCGGAGAAATTTCCTTATAAAGAGGACTGTGTATTTTATCAGGCCTACCTTCACGATGTTCCTTGTACTTACCATATTGCTCTTGGCACCGATATCATCCATCAGCACCCCATCGTGGATTTTGGGGCGATCGGCAAAACCAGCGGAACCGATTTTCATTATATGTGCCATTCCGTCAGCCAGCTGAATCACGGTGTATTTTTGAATTTCGGTTCCGGAGTGATCGGACCGGAGGTGTTTCTGAAGGCGCTTTCCATTGCCCGCAATCTTGGGTATGACACCTTCAAAATCACAACCGCGAACTTTGACCTTAAGGATTTGGGCGATTTCCGTGTAAAAATCGGATATGATGATCCAAACTATTACTACCGCCCCAGGAAGAATATCGTCAACCGTCCCACAAGCCAGGGAGGATGGGGATATCATTTCTGCGGTGACCACAAGCTGACCATCCCGAATCTTTACAAGAAGGTAATGGCCCGGATGAATGAAACGAAAAATTGAGGCAACGTAAAAAGCCGCTGATGGAATTCCATCAGCGGCTTTTTGGATGATTGGACGGTTACAGGAAGAGAAGGCTCAAGTATCCGGTCAGAAGGGTCAGCCCGGCAATAACACCGCAGTAAATCGCGACGGTTCTGGCTTTCAGCGCTCGGGTCAGGATGACGACCGAGGGAATGGACAGCGCCATGGTGGACAGGGTGAACGACAAGGCCACCGGGGGTGATACCTGCAGGAAAAATGTAAGAACAGGAGAAATGGAGAAAATATCCGAGTGGATGGGAATGCCGATCAGGGAGACAATGGTGATGGACAAAAGTCCGTTTTCATTGACCAGCTGGGTAATGGTCTCCATGGAGAAGAAAGTCATGATGGCGCTGGAGAGGACGACGCCGATTATAATGTAAAACCAGCATTTCCGAAAGACGTTCATGGTGCTTAGAAAAGCACATTTGAGCCGGTGCCAGACGCAGTGATCGCAGATTTTCTGCTCATGATGGTGATGGTGCTCATCAATATAGTTTTTGACGCCATCGTCCAGTTTGCAGAAGGAAAAAATCAGGCTGCTGATGATAATAATCACCAGAGAGCAAATGATATAAGTAACCGAGAAGGAAACTCCGGTCACAGCAAACAAAGAGAAAAGCGCAGTCAGATTGATCATGGAGGAAGCGGTCAGGTAGCAGAGGCAGACGCTGGCAGGAACACCCATGGAGATCAGCCCGATCAGCACCGGGATAATGGAGCAGCTGCAGAAAGGGGACACCAGTCCCGCAACCATCGCCAGCGCAAATCCGGGCAGACTTTTAAGATGAGCCAGCTTGTGGTGGAGCTTGTCCATGTTGATGTAGCTGCTTAAAAAGTAGACAGCGGTCATCACCAGAATCAAAAGGAAAAAGATGTTTAGAGTGTCAACTACCATGTGACTCAAAAATTCCTGCCATTTTTCGGGCAGCAGGAGGAATGATATGCCTTTTTCAATCAGTTCTCCGAAGGCGCCGTGGTCGTGTCCGGCGTGAAGATGTTCTTCCGCAAATGTTGTTGTAATCATAGCAGCGTTAAGTCCTTTCTGATCGGTCGTTTCTGAAAAGCTGAAATCTGGTTTGCGGCCAACCAAAAAGGAACGGCTCAATCTCCTGCAAGAAGAGCATCTTTTCCTTTTGAGAAACGGCCTGTGCGATTGTGCGATACGATTAGGATAACCGGATAGGAGCGAAAGTACAGCGGTGTTCTTCATTACAGCGTAAAAAAGTCTGTTTTGCGCTCCGCAAAACAGGTTTTCACGCTGTAATATTCCCATAATAGCCGAAATCTCTGACGGTATGCCGCTTTCCAAAGCGGCATGGGGTACTATAGAGGTTATTATAGCATACTTGTCAAGTGGGACAGAAGAATTTCTTTAGGCAGGCATTTTTTGCACGGCACAAAAAAGATATTGTTTATTCAGATTAAGTTTACAAATGGAAGGGGCATTATCTCTTGACAGATCAATAAAACAGTGGTAAATTAAACTTAGCACTCAAGGATATAGAGTGCTAAAACAAGTGAAAGCCTTTCAATGAACCGGCGAGGAGGTGCCAATCATGCAGATAGACGAGCGGAAACGTCTGATCCTTCAAACAATTGTGGACGAATATATCCGTACCGGCGAACCGGTTGGTTCCAATGCAGTGCTTGCCCGGATGGGAATGAACGTATCCTCCGCTACGGTTCGCAACGATATGGCCTTTCTGGAACGGATGGGATTCCTGGAGCAGCCCCATACCTCGGCCGGAAGGGTTCCCACCTATGAGGGATACCGGTTTTACATCGATCATCTCATGTCGCCCAAGCCCCTGTCCGGGAAGGAAAAACGCCTGATCGACAGCCTGCTCAATCAAAACGATCTTACGGTGAATTCCGTAGTCGAAAACGCGGTCAACGTGCTGTCCGAGCTGACCAACATGACCGTGGTTTCCAAAAGCAATCTGCCGGTCTTTTCCGTGATTACCCGGGTTGAGGTGATTCCTGCGGGACGCAGGCTTTACGCTCTGCTCATCATTACTTCCGCGGGCACCATTCAGAATAAAATCTGCCGGGTGGAGTTTGATCTTACCTATGAGCAGCTGGAGTTTTTTGAGCGGTTTGTCAACGACAACCTTACCGGAATCAATGTGGATCGCCTGACTCCTGCCATGCTGCAGAATATGGCTGTGGCTTTGGGAAGTTATATGATGGCGCTTTCCCCTCTGCTCCATGCCGTGTATGAGTTGTCCGAAGCCATCTCCAAGGTGGATGTCAACCTGAAAGGCGAGCAGAACCTGTTGGTGAATGACAGCCTTCGTCCCGATGAGGTGGTACGGATGTTGGCCAACAAGGAAAGCTTGAGTGAATTGCTCAACAGCGCCTTTGACGGTGTAAATGTGGTGTTCGGTCAGGAAAACGGGAGCTTTGCCGTTACGAATTCAAGTCTGATCATGTCCCCGTATAAACTGGGTGCGGCGCAGGTCGGGTCACTGGGAGTCATCGGCCCGGTGCGGGTGGATTATTCCAAAGTAATTCCCAACATTCAATATATTACCGAAAGCGTAACAAGGCTTTTATCAGATGTCATCATCAAGGGGGATGATGACGGAAAGGATGTATCAAATGAGCAAGGATAAGGCAAAGCAGAATCAGCAGTCTGCTGAAACAGAACAGGAGGCCGTCGAAAAACAGGCGGAGACTCAGGCTGGAACAGCGGAAGAAGCCGCTGCGGCGGAACCCGCTGATACTGCCCCCGCGGAAAATCCGGAGCTGGAAAAACTGCGGAAAGAAAACGCGGAACTGAATGACCGGCTGCTGCGCAGTGCGGCGGAATTTGATAACTTCCGCAAGCGTACCCAGAAGGAAAAGCAGGAGATGATGGGCTTTTCCAAGGCGCTGTGCATTAAGGAGATTCTGGGTGTGGTGGACAGCTTTGAACTGGCGCTGAATACCGAATGCAAAGATCCGGAATTCAAAAAAGGCATGGAAATGATCTTTAGTCAGATGAAGGAAGCGTTCACTAAGCTGGGCGTGACCGAAATTGAGGCACTGAACCAGCAGTTCAATCCCGAACTTCATAATGCCATCAAGCAGGTGGAGGATGAAAGTTTCGGAGAAAATACGGTTTGTCAGGTGCTTCAGAAAGGCTACAAGCTGGATGACAGAATTATCCGCCATTCCATGGTAGTCGTAGCGAATCCTTAGGGTTTGGAAGATTTCCAACCGCTTTCGGGCGGGGGAGTTTTTATAAATTTCACTTTACAAAATTTCGTACATGAACTTCATGATACAGGAGGAATTTGATTATGGGAAAAATTATCGGTATTGACCTTGGTACAACCAACAGCTGTGTAGCTGTGATGGAAGGCGGCGAGCCTGTTGTTATCGCAAACTCGGAAGGTGCGAGAACCACTCCCTCGGTGGTGGCTTTCTCCAAAACCGGCGAGAGAATGGTAGGCCAGGTGGCAAAACGTCAGGCAATCACCAACCCCGAGCGTACCATCAGCTCCATCAAGCGTCACATGGGTTCCGACTTCAAAGTAAGCATTGACAGCAAAAATTATACCCCCCAGGAAATTTCCGCGATGATTCTGCAGAAGCTGAAAGCGGACGCAGAGGCCTATCTGGGCGAAACCGTCACCGAAGCGGTCATCACCACTCCCGCGTACTTTACCGACGCGCAGAGACAGGCCACCAAGGATGCCGGACGCATTGCGGGTCTGGATGTAAAGCGTATCATCAACGAGCCCACCGCCGCCGCACTGGCATACGGCGTGGATAAAGAAGCCGATCAGAAGATCATGGTATACGACCTGGGCGGCGGTACATTCGATGTTTCCATCATTGAGATGGGCGACGGCGTTCAGGAAGTTCTCGCCACTGCGGGCAACAACCATCTGGGCGGCGACGATTTTGATGAGCGGGTCATCAACTGGCTGGCGGATGAGTTCAAGAAAGATAACGGCATTGATCTGAAAGCCGATAAAATGGCGCTGCAGCGTTTGAAAGAAGCGGCTGAAAAAGCGAAGATCGACCTGTCCGGCGTAACACAGGCACAGATCAATCTGCCCTTTATCACCGCGGACGCTACCGGCCCGAAACATCTGGATATGACTCTGACCCGTGCAAAGTTTAACGAACTGACTGCTGATCTGGTGGAGGCCACCATGGGCCCGGTTCGTCAGGCTCTGAAGGATTCCGGTTTGAGCGCTTCCCAGCTGGATAAGGTTCTGATGGTGGGCGGTTCTTCCCGTATTCCTGCGGTCCAGGATGCTGTAAAGAACGTCATCGGCAAAGACCCCTTCAAAGGTATTAACCCCGATGAGTGCGTTGCCATTGGTGCTGCGATTCAGGGCGGTGTTCTGGGCGGCGAGGTCAAAGGTCTGCTGCTGCTGGATGTAACTCCTCTGTCTCTGGGCATTGAGACTCTGGGCGGCGTTTCCACCAAGATTATTGAAAGAAATACTACCATCCCCACCAAGAAGTCCCAGATTTTCTCTACTGCCGCAGACAATCAGACCTCTGTTGAGGTTCATGTTCTGCAGGGCGAGCGTGAATTTGCCAAGGATAACAAGACACTGGGTCTCTTCAAGCTGGACGGAATCGCTCCTGCTCCCCGCGGAATTCCTCAGATTGAAGTAAGCTTTGATATTGATGCCAACGGTATCGTCCATGTATCCGCCAAGGATCTGGGCACCGGCAAAGAGCAGAAGATTCAGATCACTTCCTCCACCAATATGTCCAAGGACGATATTGACAAGGCAGTCAAGGAAGCGGAAGCTTTCGCGGAAGAGGACCGCAAGAAGAAGGAAGAGGTCGACATCCGGAACGGAGCCGATCAGATGATTTTCCAGTGCGAGAAAGCGCTGACCGACTTGGGCGACAAGGTTTCCGCTGACGAGAAAAAGGGAATCGAAGATAAGATTTCCGCTCTGAAGGAAGCGCTGAAGGGCAGCAATCTGGAGGATATCAAGGCGAAACAGGAAGAACTGCAGAAGGACTTCTACGCCATTTCCACAAAGCTTTACGAGCAGGCGCAGGCACAGGCACAGCCTGAAGCGGGCGCAGGCGCGTCCCAGCCAAGCGACAACGTAGTTGACGCCGATTATACCGAAGTACACGACGACGATAAATAATGTCATATGCTATTCCCCCAGTCAAACCGGCTGGGGGAATACATAGAGTTAGGGAGGCATGGGCTTGGCAGAGGAAAAACGAGATTATTACGAGGTTCTGGGTGTGGCGAAGGGCGTGAGCGATGATGACCTGAAAAAGGCCTATCGAAAGCTTGCGAAACAGTACCATCCCGACCTGAACCCGGGAGATAAAGAAGCAGAAAAGAAATTCAAAGAGGTAAACGAAGCCTACGAGGTGCTTTCCGATAAGGACAAACGGGCTCGGTATGACCAGTTCGGCCACGCGGGGGTTGATCCCAACTATGGCGCCGGCGGTGCCGGAGGTTACGGGGGCTTTGGCGGCGGCTTTGACTTCGGCGATTTGGGCGATATTTTCTCCGACTTTTTCGGAGGCGGCTTTGGCGGCTCTTCCCGGCGGGCCAATCCCAATGCGCCCAGAAGAGGCGGCGACCTGCACACCAGCTGTACCATCAGCTTTTTTGAGGCGTGCAGGGGCGTAAAGAAAGAGGTCAGCATTTCCCGTCAGGAGACCTGCCCGGACTGTCACGGCAGCGGATCGGCCGGAGGCAAGGAGCCTCAGACCTGTCCGGAATGCGGCGGCAGCGGTCAGGTGCGGGTCACCCAGAGAACCCCTCTGGGTTCCGTGTCCACGGCAAGAACCTGTTCCCACTGCGGCGGGCGGGGAAAAATCGTTACGGATCCCTGTCAGAAGTGCAGCGGCACCGGGCGGGTGAAAAGTACCTCTAAAATTGAGATCAATATTCCCGCGGGCATCGACGACGGTCAGACGCTGGCCGTCCGGGGTCAGGGCGATCACGGCGCAAACGGCGGCCCTGCGGGCGACCTGAACGTAACGGTGAACGTCCGTCCGGATACTCTCTTCCGCCGGGATGGCTATGACATCTGGTGTGAGATTCCGCTGACCTATTCTCAGGCGGTGTTCGGCGATGAATTGACGGTTCCCACCATTGACGGAAAGGTGAAATACACCATTCCCGAGGGCACCCAGCCCGGGACGGTCTTCCGGCTCAAGGGCAAGGGCGTCCAGAGTCTCAACGGCCGGGGCCGCGGCGATCAGTATGTGGAGGTTACCATTGAGGTTCCCAAGGGACTGAACCGGGCACAGAAGGATGCGCTGAAAACCTTTGACAGCATGATGAGCGACGAGAAACAGTATGAAAAGCGCAAAGGCTTTTTCGATAAGCTCAAGGACATGTTCGGATAAAAGAAAACAGGGAAGCCGTTCTACGGCTTCCCTGTTTTTGGCGGTTTTATGGGGCATTGCCCCGGCAGAGGCAGAATTGGTCAGTCATACCGGCGGTAGCTTGCAATGAGTACGCCGAGAATCACCACTTCGTCCACGATGAAGGGCTCCATGGTGTCATTTTCGGGCTGCAGCCGAAAATGACCGTTTTCTTTGTAAAATCGTTTTAAGGTTGCTTCATCATCCAGCAAAGCGGCCACAATTTGCCCGTTTTGGGCATAAGGGGTCTGCCGGAGAATCACAATATCCCCATCCAGAATGCCCGCGTTAATCATGCTTTCACCCCGCACACGCAGAGCGAACAGATCTTTCGCGTTTCCGCTGAAATCGGAGAAGGGAATGTACCCGTCAATCTCCTCAATGGCGGTGATGGGCTGGCCGGCGGTAATGGTGCCCAATACCGGCACATGGCAGGTAGGCTCGTCAGAAAGGGTAATGTAACGGTGTTTGTTGTTGCTCCGGGAAATCAGCCCCGCTTCTTCCAGCTCGTTGAGATAACGGTGCACGGTAGAAGTTGACTTGATGCCAAGGGCGGTGCAGATGTCGCGGACGCTGGGAGCCCCTTCAAAAGCGGCTTCATCCCGCAGATAATCATAAATACGCCGGCAGATTTCTTTCATCCAGCCGCCTCCTTTTTCTGTTTCAGTTCCTGCTCAAAATAAGAATAACTGTTCTTTTATATTATACCCTTTTCGGGGCGGGAATGTCAAGAAGCTCCGCCTCTTTTTCTTTTGCATTCATTGCGAAAGAATAAAATTGTGAAAAGAGCGTCACAGAATATTATCCTTTTTTTCATGAGCCGGTAACAGTTCTTTAACATGCTTTGGAAAAAAGAATGCTATACTAAAATCATACTTTTAAAGCAAGCATAAAAGTATATTTTCACCCCTCCTCAATGAATACCTATTGAATGCAAAAAAGCAGGGACTTTTATCCCTGCTTTTTTGCATATTTTTTTCTGTTCTGATATAATGGTGTATGAAAATCCGACAAGGGGCGCCGCCCCTTGAAGCCCGGGAGGAAATCCGAATGAAGTATTCTGAAATACAGCTGCCGGAAGAAGCGCTTGCCGCTATTCGCACTCTGGAGCAGTGCGGCCATGAGGCGTGGGCAGTGGGAGGCTGTGTCCGCGATTTGCTTCTCGGGAGGACTCCGGGAGATGCGGATGTTGCCACCAGTGCGACTCCCGCCCAAATGCTGGACGCATTTCAGAGCATTCGGCTGATTCCCACGGGAATACGCCATGGCACCATGACTGCCATTCTGGCAGGGCGTCCGGTAGAGATTACCACCTACCGTCAGGACGGGGATTACCGGGACTTTCGCCGTCCGGAGCAGGTTACCTTCGCCCGGACACTGGAGGAGGATCTGTCCCGGCGTGACTTTACCGTAAACGGCATGGCCTATCATCCCCGGCGGGGGCTGATGGACCGGTTCGGCGGCATGGATGATTTGAAAGGAAAAATCATCCGAACCATCGGACCGGCGGCGGAACGTTTCGGAGAGGATGCTTTGCGCATTCTTCGGGCTTTTCGTTTTATGGCACAGCTGGATTTTTCGCTGGATGAGGACACTTTTTTCGCGGCTGGGAAATGCCGCGAGGGGCTGCGCCGGATTTCCCCGGAACGGATTACATCGGAGCTGGGCAAGCTGCTCTCCTGTCCGGGGCCCGGCAGCGCCGTACAGGCGCTGCTCCGCTCGCAGGCGTTGGACTGGATTCTTCCGCGGACTTCTGAAAATGTCCCCGATGGGATGAATCGTCAGCCTCCGGAAGAAATTCTTCGGCTGGCGCTTCTGATGAGCGGGCTTCCGCATGAGGAAGCGGAAAGACGCCTTTGCTTTTTGCGGCTGCCCGCAAAAAAAGAAAAGGCGGTACGCTTTCTGCTGCGGCAGGGTGGAGAAGAAATCACCCCCGAAAAAGCGGCCGACCGGAACTGGGTCCGTTTGGGAATGATGCAGATGGGATTTGAAAATTTCAGGATGTACTGCCGGTACCGCTCCTTCCGGGATGATTCATGGAAGGCGGCGGATGCTGCGGCGGAGGAAATTTCCCGCTCGGGAGAATGTTATCGGATGGCAGATCTGGCGGTGAACGGAAACGATCTTCTTGCCGCGGGAATTCCTCCCGTGCAGATCGGCGGAATCCTGAACATGCTGCTGGCCGGAGCGGCGGGCGGCAAAATCAAAAATGAGAGAGCGGCTTTGCTGGAAAGGGCGGGAAAGCTTCTGAAAGCTTTTTCTGAACCCGAAAGGGAAACCCCGTTTTCCGGCGCGGAAAGATACCGACCGGCTGTTCGTTCGGACGAAAGCAAGAAAAAGGAAGAAAAGAATGGAATATGAACTGATTCGTTCCCGGCGAAAAACAGCGGTGCTCCGCATTACGCCGGAGGGAAAGCTGGAGGTGCGGGCTCCCATGCGGTATCCCGTTGGCCGGCTGGAAGAATTTCTGGAGTCAAAGCGGGAATGGATTGAGCAAAAGCAGCAGGAAGCACTGTCCCGGGCAGCTGCCCGGGAGCGGTTTGCTCCGGAAATCGGCGGAACCAGCCTGCTTTTGGGCCGGAAATATCCCATTTGGGAAGGGGAAAAAGCGGAGTTTTCAGGGGATGCTTTTTATGTGAGTCCGCAGAAAGCGGTCAAGCCTCAGCTGATACAGATTTACCGGGAACAGGCCAGAAAAGACATTCTCCGCCGGGTGGAGAAGTTTTCCGGAAGGGTGGGAGTTTCACCGCTGTCGGTGCGCATCAACGGTGCGTCCACCCGGTTCGGCTCCTGTTCGGGGGAAAACCGACTGAATTTCAGTTGGAAGATAATCCTTTCCGAACCGGAGCTGGTGGACTATGTGGTGGTTCACGAGCTCTGCCACATTTTGGAGCACAACCATTCCGCCCGTTTCTGGAAGCAGGTGGAACGGAATGTTCCCGACTACCGGGAACGTCAGGAACGGCTTAAGACATTCGGAAAAATGCTGCTGGAGCAGAACTGGGAGTGAGTTTCGCCGGGCATTGTGATAGTTTCTTTTGGAAAGGTGGCATACTATATTGAATGCCACGAATGAATAAAAAGGAAGGATCACAAATGCAGTCAATCTGGAATATGGAAACCGAAATGGAACAGTGGGGGGAATTGACAGGAGAAGTTGTGACCGATACGGTCATTATCGGCGGCGGAATGGCGGGAATTCTCATCGGGTATGAACTGACCCGCAAAGGTGTTCCCAATGTCATCGTCGAGCGGGAACGAATCGGTATGGGAGCCACCAAAAACAGTACTGCCAAAGTGACCGCCCAGCATAACCTGATCTATGCCCGGCTGATGACGGAGCAGGGAAAGCCACAGGCCAGGCAATATGCCATGGCAAACCGTAAGGCTGTGGAGCGCTTTTCCGGGATCATCGGCAAGGAGAACATTGAATGCGGCTTTGAGAGGCGCCCTTCTTATGTGTACACTCTGGGCGACCCGTCACCCATCTATCAGGAGATTCAGGCGGCGGTTTCGCTGGGACTGGACGCGGAATTTACCCGGGAAACTTCTCTGCCTTTTCCGGTGAAGGGCGCTGTCCGGCTGCCCAATCAGGCCCAGTTCAATCCGCTGGCTTTTCTGAAAGGTGCGGCAAAAAAGCTGACTGTTTACGAGAACACCCGGGTAACCCAGATCAGCCGTGAGGGCGTCACTGTGGAAAAAGGGAAAATCAGTGCCAAAAATGTGGTGATTGCAACCCATTATCCCTTTATCAACTCCCCCGGCTACTATTTTCTGCGGATGTATCAGCAGCGTTCCTATGCGATCGCGTTGGAACACGCACCACAGCTGGACGGAATGTACATTGACTGTGCCGAGGGAGGATACAGCTTCCGGAATGCGGGTCAGCGTCTGATCCTGGGAGGTGCAGGCCACCGAACCGGCAAAAATCAGAGCGGAGGGCATTACGAGCAGCTCCGGCAGGCGGCCGGAGAATATTATCCGGAATCCACAGTGCTGGCCCAATGGTCGGCACAGGACTGCATGACCATCGACGGCGTTCCGTTCATCGGCAGATATTCGGGGAAAACGCCGCATCTGTATGTGGCCACCGGATTCAATAAATGGGGAATGACATCGTCCATGGTTTCCGCCATGGTGATTTCGTCTATGATTGCGGGGGACAGCTGTGAATTTGCGGGAGTATTCACTCCCCAGCGGTTCAACGTGGCCGCCGGCAGTACGACGCTTTTCCAAAACGGAATAGAAACGGCCAAGGGCCTTGCCGCAGCCGTCCTTCCCGCGGCGGGAGGGACACTGGACGACATTGCACCGGGTCATGGCGGCGTTGTGGAATACGAAGGCCGAAAGGTAGGAGCATATCGAAACGAAGACGGAGAGTGCTTTCTGGTCTCTCCCAAATGCACCCATCTGGGGTGCCGGCTGGAATGGAATCCGGACGAAAAGACATGGGATTGTCCCTGTCACGGTTCCCGGTTCGGGTATGACGGTCAGGTGATTGACGGCCCCGCTCTGAAACCGCTGGAACGATTTTGAAATCTGACATTGGAGAAAAGAAACGGAGGACCGGGATATGGAAATCAAACCGGGAAGATACCGCCATTTTAAGGGCGGAGAGTATGAGGTGCTGGGGATGGCACGCCACAGTGAGACTTTGGAGGAAATGGTGGTTTACCGGGCACTTTACGGAGAGGGCGGCCTTTGGGTGCGTCCGGCTTCCATGTGGAATGAGACGGTGGAACGGGACGGGCAGGTGCGCCCCCGCTTTCAGCGGATTGACGAATAATCGGAAGAATACGGTCTGTCATATGCGGATTTCCCAGATTTTTTGGAAGGAAGGAAAGGCATATTGGCACATTCTATAGTTGTTTATCACTTTAAATCATGATAAAATAGGAATAATGACAGAGAGCCGCTGGGAGGATGAATATGGACAAGCTGGAGCAGGCACGACAGGAAATCAACGGAATCGACCGGGAGATGGCGGCTCTCTTTGAACGCCGGATGAGGGCGGCGGAGGACGTGATCGCCTATAAAACGGAACATGGACTTCCGGTTTTGGACAGCGGCAGGGAACGTGCGGTTCTGGAACAAAACGCCGCCAACATCCACAACCCGGCCTATCTGGAATATTACACCGATTTTCTTCAGGGGGTCATGGAGCTTTCCAAGCGGTACCAGCGGGTGCTGGCCTTCGCCGATGCAGTGGCCTATCAGGGCGTGGAAGGCGCTTATTCCCATATTACGCTGAAGCGGCTCTTTCCCGGTGCACGGGCGGTATCCTTTGAGACCTTTGAGGAGGTCATCCGGGCGGTGGAATCCGGTGAGATTCCCTGCGGCGTTCTCCCCTTTGAGAATTCCTATACCGGCGAGGTGGGGACGATACTGGATCTGTTATATCGGTACGATGTGAAAATCAGCCGGATCTATGACCTGAAAATCAGCCATAACCTGCTTGGGCTGAAGGGCGCAAGGCTTTCGGACATCCGTCAGGTCTATTCCCATGAGCAGGGGCTTTCCCAGTGCAAACGGTTTCTGGACAGCTGCCGGGTGGAGCAGATATCTTACCTCAATACGGCGCTGGCCGCGAAATTTGTCAGTGAATCGGGTGACCGGTCGAAAGCCGCCATCGCCTCCATTGAAACAGCCGCACTTTATGGGCTGGAGGTGCTGGCTCCGGACATCAGCACCAGCGCGGAAAATACCACCCGCTTTATTGTCATTTCCCGGGAGATGGGCGGCGAAGGGAACCGATTCAGCCTGCTGTTTACCCTCGATCACGATGCGGGGCGGCTGGCTGGCGTGATGCAGATCATTGCCCGGTATGGTTTTAATATGGACAATATCAAATCAAAATCTCTTCATAATCTTCCCTGGCAGTACTATTTTTATGTGGAAATTGAGGGGAATCTCTTTTCTCCGGAGGCGCAGACCATGATTGGGGAAATGAAGTGTGAGTGTAAGGAACTGAAGGTTTTGGGCAGCTACCGGAAGGAATAGCGGACAGCCGCAGAAGGGTGGACATGTTATGAGCAATCTTCGGATGGAGCTTGGGGCAAAAAGCTACGATATTATTGTGGAGCGCGGCGCATTGGGACGGCTTTCCGCATGGACCGACACCTCCCGGAAGGCGCTGATCGTCACGGATGACGGCGTTCCGGAACAGTATGTCCGCACCGTCGCGGCACAGTTCCCAAAAGGAACACCCGTGGTGGTAAAACAGGGTGAGGGCGCAAAGAGTTTTCCTGTTTTCCGGTTTCTCTGCGAAAAGCTGTTGGAGCTGAAATTCAGCCGGAGCGACGTGGTTGTCGCTCTGGGCGGCGGCGTCATGGGGGATCTGGCGGGCTTTGCCGCCGCCAGCTACATGAGAGGAATCGGATTTCTCAATCTCCCCACCACCACTCTTTCCCAGATCGACAGCAGCATCGGCGGCAAGGTCGCCATTAATTTAAACGGTGTGAAAAACTGTGTCGGCGCATTTTATCAGCCCGAGCTGGTGGTTGCCGACAGCGATGTATTTGCTTCCTTAAGCCGCCGGCATTACTGCAACGGTCTGGCAGAGGCGGTGAAAGCCGGTCTGATCGGAGATTCCGGACTGTTTGAGCTGTTTGAAAGCGGCGATATCGACTCCCGCATTGATGAGATCGTTCTGCGCTCTCTGGCGGTGAAAAAAGCGGTTGTAGAGCAGGACGAGAAGGAGCAGGGACTGCGGAAGCTTTTAAATCTGGGGCATACCATCGGCCACGGTGTGGAAAGCGTATGCGGGCTTCGTGCGGAACAGGGCGAGCCGGGGCTTTTCCACGGCGAGGCGGTGGCGGTGGGAATGCTGCCCATGATTGACGACGCGGGACTGCGGGAGCGGACAAAGCGTGTGTTTGAGCGGCTGGGGATTGATACGGACATCCCCTATGACCCCGATCAGGTCTATGAAGTGATGACAAGGGACAAGAAAGCCCATGGCGGCAGTATCACCATTGTCCGGGTAAAAGAACCGGGGGAAGCATATTTGCAGGATATTCCGGTCAGCGGGCTAATGAAATATCTGGGCTGAATTGCAGCAAGGAAGGGAGCGTACGGCATGAAGAGCATTTTCGGAGACAATGTGCAGGTGTGCCTGTTCGGCGAATCCCATTCCAAGGCGATGGGAGTTGTGCTCAACGGTCTTGCACCGGGAATCCGGCTGGATCCGGACTTTATCAGCGGCCAGATGGACAAGCGCCGGGCGAAGGGCCGGATTTCCACCCAGCGCCATGAGGCGGATTCCATTCAGTTTTTAAGCGGCTATTTTAACGGATGCACCACCGGAACCCCTCTTTGTATGATAATTGAAAACACCTCTCAAATCAGCGGCGATTATGAGCGCACGAAAAATCTTGTGCGCCCTTCCCATGCGGACTATACCGCACAGGAAAAATATCTGGGCTTTCAGGATTACCGGGGCGGGGGCCATTTTTCCGGGCGGCTCACCGCACCTCTGGTAGCGGCGGGGGCGGTGGCACTCCAGATTCTCCGCTCCAAGGGAATCTGGATCGGCACCCATATCCGGGAATTATACGGAATCAGTGACAGCGAGTTTTCCCCGGAGGAAGAGGAACTGGAACGGCAGATTGATCTGCTCAACGACAGTGATTTCGCCGTGCTGGATGCGCAGGCCGGCCAGCGGATGATGGCGGCGGCGGAGCAGGCGGCAGAAGAGGGGGACTCGCTGGGGGGCGTTTTGGAAACCGCAGTGATTCATATGCCTGCGGGAATCGGAGAGCCCTTTTTCAGTTCGGTGGAAAGCAAGCTGTCCGAACTGCTGTTCAGCATCCCGGCGGTAAAGGGCGTGGAATTCGGACTGGGCTTTGCCATTTCCAGCCTCAAGGGCAGCGAAGCCAACGACGAATTCATTACCGACGGCAGAACCGTCCGAACCACGACCAACAACAACGGCGGCATCAACGGCGGGATTACCAATGGAATGCCCCTGCTGTTCCGCTGCGCAGTCAAGCCCACACCCTCGATCTATCAGCCCCAGCAGACGGTGGACCTCTCCACCATGCAGAATGCGGAGCTGCTGATTCATGGGCGGCATGACCCGGCGATCATTCACCGGGCCAGAGTGGTGGCCGACTCCGTCACCGCGCTGGGACTTCTGGATTTATTCTGTGAACGGTACGGCTATCTCTGGATGCGGGACGAACCCGAATTGTAACAGGAAAGGATGGGAAAGCCATGGCGGTATACGGACTGATCGGGGAAAAGCTTTCCCACAGCTTTTCGAAGCCCATTCATGAACAGCTGACGGGAGAACCTTACGAGCTGTTTCCCTTAAGCCGGGAGGAGTTCCCGGTGTTTATGGAACGGCGGGAATTTGACGGAATCAATGTCACCATTCCCTATAAGCAGGACGTGATCCCTTACTGCACCGCCATTGACGAACGGGCACAACGGATCGGGGCGGTGAACACTATTGTCTGCCGGAACGGAGAGCTGACCGGATATAATACGGACTATGACGGTTTCTCCCTTCTGCTGGCGGAGAATCATCTGCCTGTGAGAGGTGCAACGGCGCTGGTTCTGGGAAGCGGCGGCACAAGCAAAACAGTGCGGACAGTGCTGGCAGATCAGGGCGCGAAGGAAGTGTTGATTGTCAGCCGCAGTCCTGTTTCGGGAGAAATCAGCTATGAGGATGCTCTTTCCCGCAAGGATGTGACATTTCTTGTCAACACCACGCCGGTGGGGATGTATCCCCATACCGACCGGCAGCCCATTGATCTGGCAGAATTTCCGGCTTTGGAGGGCGTGGCGGATGTGGTATACAATCCTCTGCGCACCCGGCTGCTTCAGCAGGCCGAGGACTTGAAACTTCCCTGTGCCAACGGGCTTCTGATGCTGGCGGCACAGGCGAAATATGCTGCCGAGCGGTTCCGGGACTGCCGGATTCTGGAGGAGAAAACGCTGGAAGTCCTTCGGACGCTGGAAAATGACAAATGCAATGTTGCCCTTACCGGAATGCCCATGTGCGGAAAAAGCACGCTGGGCAGAAGGCTAAGCGAGCTTCTTCATAAAAAATTCGTGGATGTGGACGAGGAAATTGAAAAAGAAGCCTCCATGACCGTGCCCCAGATTTTTGAGCGATTTGGAGAGGCGGGTTTCCGAGAGCTGGAGAGCAGGGTGGTGGCAGCCCTCTCGCAACAAAACGGGCTTGTTATATCCACCGGGGGAGGGACGGTTCTTGCCCCCGGGAATATTCGGAATCTCCGCCTTAACAGCATCCTTCTTTTTATCGACCGTCCGCTTTCCCGGCTGACGGTTGGAAAAGGCCGTCCATTGGCCAAATCTCCCCGGGAAATTGAGGCGCTGTATCAGATGCGTTATCCCATCTACCGCGCCAACTGCCACTGCCGGATTGAAAATAATTCCGACCCGGACACAGCGCTTTCCCTCGCTGTAAAGGCGTATCAGGATTTTCTTTCGGGAACCTTCCGGGAATTCGGCTCCAATCGCTAAGGGGACTTTCAGCCGGCCCCAACGGGCGGGAAACCCCTGCACGGAACATGGAAAGGAAGATTAGAAAAATGATCATTACATTAAAGAAAAACGCTCCCAAGGCGGAAGCGGAAAAAATAATCAGCAGCATTGAAAGCAAGGGCCTTCACGTCACTGTCATTGAGGGAACCAATTACAACGTTTACGGCGTCATCGGCGACACCACCATACTGGATGAGAGGATGATTGCGGCCAATCCGGTGGTGGACAACGTGCAGCGGGTGGCGGCTCCCTATAAGAAGGCAAACCGTATCTTTCATCCCGCCGATTCGGTCATTGACGTCTCCGGAGTGAAGGTAGGCGGAAATGAAGATGTGGTGGTCATCGGAGGCCCCTGCTCCGTGGAGACCAGAGAGACGCTGATGGAAATTGCCGACAGCGTGAAGGCCGCAGGAGGAAAGATGTTTCGCGGGGGAGCGTATAAGCCCCGCACCAGTCCCTATGCTTTTCAGGGGCAGGGTACGCAGGGAATCCAATGGCTGGCAGAGGTGCGGGAAAAAACCGGGATGCCCATTGTCAGCGAGATGATGAGCGTGGATAAGCTGGAGGAATTCGACCGGTATGTGGATCTGATTCAGGTGGGCGCCCGGAATATGCAGAATTTTGATCTGCTCAAAGCGCTGGGTACCATCCGCAAGCCCGTCCTGCTGAAGCGGGGCCTCGCCAACACCATCGAGGAATGGATTATGGCGGCGGAGTACATCATGGCGGGAGGAAATGACAACGTGATCCTCTGCGAGCGGGGAATCCGCACCTTTGAAAAATACACCCGGAATACGCTGGATTTGAGCGTTATTCCGATTATCAAGCAGAAAACCCATCTTCCCATCATTATCGATCCCTCCCACGCCACGGGGGACTGGCGGCTGGTGGAAAGCATGTCGTTGGCCGCCATCGCGGCGGGAGCGGACGGCCTGATTCTGGAGGTTCACAACAATCCGGAATGTGCATGGTCGGATGGGGCACAGTCTTTGAAGCCGGAGAAATTTGCCAATGTAATCGAAAAGGGCAGAGCCATTGCCCGCGTAATCGGCCGGGGAATGTAAATCCCGCACCACAGCAAAACCAGCAGCCTGCCGGATTCCGGCAGGCTGTAGTTGAAGGGCGGGGCCGCACAGGCAAAATCGCCGGATTGTGCGGCATTGTCCATAGAAAGGGGAAGCATTCATGACAATCCGGGTATTTCCTTCCGTTCCCCATGGAACGGTGACGGTTCCCGCTTCCAAAAGCATGGCGCACCGGGCCATCATCTGCGCCTGTCTGGCAAAGGGCACCAGCATTCTGCGGAATGTGACGTGGTCAAAGGACATTGCCGCTACCGTCAGGGGAATGGAAGCGCTGGGGGCAGTTATTTCCCGGATTGGGGAGAACGCCCTGCAGGTGGAGGGCACTTCACTTTTTCAAGGCAGTGCCACATATTCCGTGGATTGCTGTGAATCCGGTTCCACCCTCCGGTTTTTGATTCCCCTGTTCTCCCTCACCGGGCGGGAGGCCTGCTTTACCGGGCAGGGACGGCTTCTGGAACGTCCCCAGCAGGTCTATCGGGACATTTTCAGGGAGCAGGGGCTGGAGTTTTCCCATACCGGGGATGAAATTCGGATTTGCGGCGCTTTGCGGCCGGGAAACTTCTGCCTTCGGGGAGATGTAAGCTCCCAGTTTATTACGGGGCTTCTGTTTGCGCTTCCCATGCTGGAAGGGGATTCGGAAATTCGGATTCAGCCGCCGTTTGAGTCCCGTTCCTATGTGGAGCTCACCTTGGAAGCGATGAAAAAATTCGGCGTTTCAGCCGCTTTCTCCGATTCCCTGACCCTGCGGATTCCCGGCAGACAGTCCTATCGTTCCTGTGATACGGTGATTGAAGGGGATTACTCCCAGGCGGCCTTTTTTGCGGTGCTGGGCTCCATCCGGGGAGAGGTGGTATGCGATGGGCTTCGTGCCGATACCCGTCAGGGGGACGCGACAATTTTGGATATTCTGGAAGGGTTTGGAAGTCGAGGAGTACCGTGCGGGAGTGGGTTCCGCTTCCGGGAGAGCCTTCTGACGGGGAGAAAAATTGATCTGGGAGACTGCCCGGATCTGGGACCGATTTTAACGGTGCTGGGCGCTTACAGCCGGGGAAATACCCTCATCCGCAATACTGCCCGGCTGAAGATCAAGGAGTCCGACCGGAGCGCTGTCATGGAGGAGGAACTTTCCAGGCTGGGTGTGGCGGTTCGTTCCGGGGAAAATGACATTATCATTTCCGGCACCCGGCTTTTTTCGCCGGCAGCGGATACCTTGGTATCCGCTCATAACGATCACCGGATTGCTATGAGCCTGGCGGTTTTTGCCGCCTGCGGCGAAAAACCGGTGTGCATTTCCGGTGCGGAGTCGGTGGAGAAGTCCTATCCGGAATTTTGGAATGATCTGAAGGCAGCGGGGATTCGCTGGGAAGTGGCGGAAGAGTGAACGGGAAGGAAGATGCGTCGATGGGCGAAGAAAATTTTTTGATCGTAGGGCTGGGACTGATCGGGGGCTGTTATGCCATGTCGCTTTCCCGTCAGGGATACCGGGTGACAGCCATTGACTGCAATCCGGACTCCATAGCCTATGCCAAAGAAAAGGGCATGATTGCCGGGGGGGCTTCTTCCGTTGAGGACGGGGAGGAGTTCATACGGCAGGCCAACCGGATTGTGTTTGGCCTGTATCCCACCGGGATGGTGGAGTGGATTGAAGAAAATCAGCATCTCTTTCCTGCCGGTGCGATTCTGACCGATGTGAGCGGAGTAAAACGGGCAGTGATCGGACGGGTTCAGGGCATACTCCGTCCGGATTTGGAATTTATCGGCTCTCATCCTATGGCAGGAAGGGAATTGAGCGGTGTACAAAACAGCGATGACCGGATTTTTGAGAATGCCAACTTTATTGTGACCCCCACAGAGAAGAACACGCCGGAAGCGGTTGCCTATGCCGAGAAACTTGGGAAAACGCTGGGATTCGGACGGATTTCGCATCTTTCCCCCGAAGAGCATGACCGGATGGTAGGCTATCTTTCCCAGCTGACCCACGCCATTGCGGTCAGCCTGATGAACGCCAACGGCAGTCCCCATCTGGCAGAGTATACGGGGGATTCTTTCCGGGATCTGACCCGGATTGCGCGGATTAACGAAAATCTCTGGAGCGAGCTGTTTTTTCTGAACCGGGACATTCTGGTTCCGGAAATCGACAGCTTTGTGGCTGCTTTGGAAAATCTTAGGGAGAAACTGGTTTCCGGAGATGAGGAGGGATTGAAAAGTCTCTTTGTCCAATCCACCCGGCGCAGAAAACAATTTGACAAGAAGCAGGAATGACCACTGGAGGGAAAAAGAATGCCCAATTACGACATTGTACTTTTTGACGCGGACGAAACGCTTTTCGACTATGTCCGTGCAGCCAAAGCAGCCCTGAACACTACCCTGATCCGGTATGGACTGCCCTGTCCGGCCGACGTGTGGGAACGGTATCAGCGGTGGAATCATGAGGTCTGGGAAAAGTTTGAGCGCGGGGAGATGGAAAAATCCCGGCTGCAGACAGAACGGTTCCGACTGTTGTTTGGGGAGCTTTCCGTGTCGGCTGATTTGGAAGAATTCAACCGTGATTATAAAGAAAAACTGTCTGAGGGCGGCTATGCCCTGCCGGGAGCGGAGGAGCTCTGCCGGGCGCTGGCACCGTTTTGCCGGCTGTACATCGTCACCAACGGTTTCACCTATACGCAGGAGCGGAGAATGGAGCGTTCTCCCCTGAAGCAGTATATCCGGAAAATGTATATTTCCGAGCAGGTGGGCTTTCAGAAGCCCCGCAAGGAATATTTTGACGCAGTGCTGAACGATATCGGCGTCTCCAAGGAAAATCGTGTGATTTTGCTGGGAGACTCCCTGACGTCCGATATGCAGGGGGGAATTAATGCCGGAATTACCACCTGCTGGTATCATCCCGAAGGAGAAGAAAAAACACAGCTTCCCATCGATTATGAAATCCAAAGGCTGGAACAATTTGTTCCTATCGTCCTGGGATCGGAAAGGGAAGCCCTGTAGCAAAACAGAATGGTGCAGTGGAGACCGCAGAGAAAAGCCCGAAGTGAATTTACGGGTACATAGAAAACCAATTGGAAAGACGACAAAATAAGGATTCAAATGACACGAAAGATCTTTTACTCGTTCTGTTACCGTCATGCGTCTGAGAAGACACTGCCGGTAACAGAAGCACAGACGAAAGCCCCCCGGCTTAGCCGGGGGGGCTTTCGTCTGTATCAATCAAAAAGCTGGCACGGGAGCTTTCTCTTTTCCTTGGGGGAAAAGGTGCTGTCAAAGGTGTCCACTTCTCTGCTGTCGGCAGAATATCCCTCTGATTCCCGACAGCTTCCGGTCACTCCATAAAGAAAACCGGGACGCAGTTCTTTTACCATGAAAAACGGTGCTTCCTCGTCCCGGGGCAAATCCGCGTAGAAAATGCCGACAGAATTTCCGCTGACGAATCCAAACCGGCGGTAGTATGCCGGATTCCCCGTAATGGCCACGGCTCCGATGCCAAGCTCGGCGGCTTTTTCCAGTGTAAAGCGGATCAGACGGCTTCCATAGCCCTTTCGCTGCAATTCCGGCAGGACGCTGACCGGCCCGAAAAACAAAATGGGTATTTTTTTTCCTGCGTCGGTCAGAATTTCGGCACGGCTGTACATGATATGGGCGGCAATCCGCCCTTCGCTTTCAAGAACATAGTCCAGCTCTTTCACAAAATCCGGATGGTTCCGGAACCGATGGAGAATGTAATGCTCCGAACAGCCCGGACGGTACCGATTCCAAAATGCTTCACGGGTAAGAATCTCCACTTCCCGCCAGTCCTTTTCTTCCTCCGGCCGGATTTTTTCATTTCCCCGGTTCGGCGCCGCATTCCTTTGCTGAAAATTCCACGCCGCAATCTGGCCCGCCGCCTGTTCGGCAGTGATGCGGGATACGTCAATTTTGACAGTGTCCAGCTTTTCATACAGCGGAATGCGGGCGATACTGCGAGCGATATCTTCGGGCTGGCGGATGCCGGCAGCCACATCTTTCCCGATGCGCTCTTTCAGGCTTTCTTCTTCGCAGACCAGCGAAAAGCTCTCCCAGTATGCCTCGGAAAGATCCAGTCTGCCGAGAATATCCCGGATGATCTCCTGCTCATGCATCACCCAGCAAAAAATCACGTTTTGATAGGCGGAGCAGTGTAAAAAGTTGTTCAGCAAATGACAGATATTGTCCATGACCATTGCTTTGGTTTCTTCTGTCACTTGGAAGGGGTTCATATCCCAGCACCAGTCTCCGTCCAGAAATACACTGTCCGGCAGCTTGTCTCTCAAAATGCGGCAGGCAGTTGTTTTTCCGACACCCATGGTGCCGCCGATCAAATACAGCTTTTTCATGTCAGACAGCAGTCCTTTCTTTTCCATGCGTTTCGTTTGTCCGATTCCGCAGAAGGCAGCGGAAGAACACTTTTATTGTAGTTCTGCCGTTTCGGTGTGTCAAGGCGCTTCCACAGGAAGCCCCATTCGGAAAACGGTTTTTCCGGCCACAGCACTGCTTTCGGTCATATGTCCTTACAAGAGACATGCTGGTGACATTTTGCATCACATTCTGCTTTTTGCGATTTAAATGTTACCTTTTCCACAATATTTCCTATTTTATTGACAATCATATTGACAATCATTTTTTGGGATGATAATATAAAAACATAATTTGGAAATAAATAGTTAATTTCTCTTTTATAAACAAGAAATAATATTTCCTGTTTATGGAATATTTTTTCTGATTTTTAATGATTGGTCAAAAGGGTTTGAATCAATCCAAGTTCAGATGTTCCCCTTGTTGAAAAAAGCAGGCTGTTTTCACAAATCAGGAATATGGAAAAGAGGACGTTTTCATGAAGATCAGAAAACCGGATGCTGTCGGTGTGTACGCCGGAAAAGAGAGCAGAAACTTTGCGTTTGCCGATGAACTGGCATACGGCGATATCAAAATAAATATTTCCGCCAAGGGAGAAAATCTTGGGGTCGATCTTACCGCCGATGGTTCACCGGTACGTTACATACGGCTGCGCTGGAACTTTACCGACAGCGAAAAGCGGAAGGAAAACACTAAAATTCTGGGTGATGAGTGGGAACGCGGCTACGGATTGATGGAATGGCGCGGGATTTCTGCGGAGCGCTGTATGCCATGGGTCTGCATGGTTTCAAATGGCTCTGACCGCTGCACCGATTATACGGGTCGGCGTACGGAGTGTTTTGGCGTAAAAGTCCGTCCGAATGCAATGTGTTTCTGGCAGTATGAGCCTACGGGAATCATCCTGTGGCTGGATGTCCGCTGCGGCGGAAGCGGCGTTGTGTTAAAAGGAAGAACCGTGGAACTCTGCGAGATCGTTTTTGCAGAGTATTTAAATGTATCGGCCTTTTCCGCAATCAAAGAGTATTACCATCTGCTTTGCGAAGATGCGCTTCCTGTACCCCATAAGGTTTACGGGACAAATACCTGGTACTATACCTATGGGAAGATTTCCTCCGAAGGAGTGCTGGCCGACACCGACCTTTTGACCGAGAGATGCAAAGAACTGGAAAACATTCCATATATGGTGGTTGACGACGGCTGGGAGCAAAATCATATGGACGCGCCTTGGGATAAGGTCAATGAGCGGTTTTCCGATATGAAAAAGCTTGCCGATGAAATACGCAAACGGGGCGCAAGACCCGGAATTTGGTTCAGACCCTTATCGGACGAAAAGCGGGCCACGGAATGTACCAAAGACGAACACCGCAGTATGAGGGACATGCAGTATCTGGATCCCTCTCATCCCGATGTGCTGGAATATATTCGGAAGACTGTTAAAATGCTGGTGGATGACTGGGGCTATGAATTTGTAAAGCATGACTTCTCCACATGGGACGCTTTCGGGTTCTGGGGATTTGAGCGCCCTGCCCAATTGGCGGAGGACGGCTGGCATTTCTGGGATCAAAGCAGGACCAGCGCCGAGATTATGCTGGAATTCTATCGGGCGGTCTATGAATCGGCAGGAGAAAAAGCTCTGATTCTTGGATGCAATGTAATAGGACATCTTGCCGCCGGGCTGGTTCATCTGAACAGAACCGGGGATGACACAAGCGGCATGGACTGGGAACGCACCCGCAATTATGGGGTCAATACGCTTGCGTTCCGTATGATGCACCATGAAGCTTTCTTTCAGGCAGACGCCGACTGTGCCCCCATCACAGAAAAAATCGATTGGAAGCTTGGAAAGGAATGGCTGAATGCGGTGGCGGCCAGCGGTACGCCTCTGTTTGTTTCGCCTGCTCCGAACTGCATGACTGACGATCAGATTTCCGAGTTGAAGAAGGCCTATGCGAGAAATTCAATCCAGAGGGATCTTCTGGAACCTCTCGATTGGATGGAAAACGTCTGCCCCGAATACTGGAGGCTGAACGGAGAAGAGATCCATTTTAACTGGTACCCCGAAGACGGTGTGAAAAGCTTCGACGCTTTAGCGGCGTCGGCTGAATGAGCGGCTTTTCAGCCGGCTTGGCAGCCCCAACTGACAATTGGCATTGTTTGGGACGGCGGAGGGCAGTCTGACTTTGAAAAAAATTCCATGTCCGGCCGGATAAGCGGGCCGGGCAAAGCAAAAAGATAAAATGTTGGCGGGAGAGTGGCGTACGGATGAAAAAAAACAAGACAGGCACAGAAGGGAAAAGCGGCGGGGGCAGTTTGAAGGACATTCAGATCCCCAATTGGGCGGCGGTAGCCCTCATCGCGGTGATGATCGCCGTGTTTGCGCTGGTGTTTATTCTGTCCCAGAATAAGGGCGGATCGACAAAGCTTACGGCAGGAGAAGTGAACGGCACAACAGTTTCCGGAGAGGCGGATCCCAATGCAAACGAGGTGCAGGTTCTTCCGGAAACGGTGCGCAATTTCGGCGGGGCTGACGTCACCAACCCTTTCCTTACCGAAAGCCTTAACAATGTCCGGGTCACAGGCGTCATTTCCAATTCAGACGGTAAGTACACCGCAATTATTGAGACCGATGCCAGTTCCTATGTGGTCGGCGTCGGCGATACGATTCCGGGATCTGCCTGGAGCGTCTCGGAAATCACGGGCGACAGTGTCACCTTTTCCGGAACGGAAACCAAGAAAACAATTTATATGAATGCGGCCAACGGTACGAATACGGCAGCTTCCAATGGGGCTGACGCTTCCAGCGCGGTGAGCGGCACAAATACCAGCAGTACGGAGGGACAGAAATGAGACGGAACTTCTGTTTGAAAGGCATAGCGGGTCTTCTCGCGGCAATGCTTTGTTTTGTTACACCCGCGGGGGCGGCCGCCGCCGGCGACAGCGCCATTATTGACAATGTATCCCCCCAGCGTATCTCCATCAACGTGCATGATGCCGATGTCCGGGACGTTCTGTCCGCTGTAGCCGTCAACATGGGCTACAGCATCGTCTACAGCGGCGATGTGAGCACCATTACGATGAAGCTGGAGAATGTCACTCCAGAGACAAAAAGTCAAGGACTTTTTCATCAAATTCACAAAGAAGTCACATTTTGCGGACTTCCTCACGGAGCAGACGCTTGATTTTGTCCTCCATTGTCTCTTTTGCGGTCTCGCTG
>DBGCDL010000073.1:0-3433 GCA_048358235.1 Oscillospiraceae bacterium | reverse complement strand
GGGACGCATTTCTGCGCTGGATGAAAAGCTGGCGGCGCTGGGGCAGACGCAGGAGGACTATCTTCCTTCGGAGATTGAAAAGTTCAAGGATGCCACGGGCTATGAGGAATTTCTTGATTTTGATCCGGCGGAGGTCAAGGCCGCTTTGGATGACCCGGAGAAGTCCCATGCGGATGAAATGCTGTCCGCTGCGGAGAGGGCCGCCTCGGAAAAGATGACTGTGCTTGTAGTGGAGCCTATGAAGGAACCCTATGTGAAGGAGATCAACTCCGACCTTCATTCCCTGCAGGCAGAGGTTGGCGGTGATATTGGCGCAACTTATCCCTATTCTGACCCGGTGGCGCTGGTTTGCAATGATGAAGGAAAGCTCATAGGGCTTGATCTGAACCGTGGGCTGCGGGATGAAAATGGAGAAATTTATGATATCGTAGCAGGGACTTTCCTGGTGGTTGGACTTGGTGATGAAGATTTTGCGTCCCTGTCCCCGGAACTGATCCAGAAATACACGGAACAGTTCAAAACGCCAGAACGATTTATGCAGATCAATGGCAATATCGTTGTTCTCCCTGTCCCGGCAGAGAAGCAAGACCTCGCTTATCTGCCAGACCGTTTTGAGACCGGCGAACGTGTGCAGACACCCAGGGGCAGCTTTCAGGTGACGGCTATGAGTCGGGAGCAGATGGAGGCAGCCGGGTATGGCGTTCACCACATTTCCGATGATGGAAAGTATCTTATTATGGGAAACGGCACACGGGCATTTGCCGTGGCAGCGGAGCAGCCGGAAAAGGATAATCCCCTCCGCACGGTCGAAATGACGTTGGAGGATGACTACGGCATGATCGACGGCGTTATCAACAACGGCAGACGCGGCGAGGAATTGGAAAAGGCCCAGGAGTACGCAGAACGGATAACGCCGGAGAAGCCTTCCATCCGTGAGCGGTTGGAGGACGCCAAACGGGAGTGTGCTGAGCACAACCCCCCGGAGGGAAAGAAGCCCGGTCGTGATGTGCCGGAGCATGACTGCCTATGAGCCGAAGCAAAAAATGGCGGTTGGAATGGGCATTTTTCCTAGGTGAGAACGGCAGGCGGCAGTATAACCATATCTGCAAAAAATGTGTTCACGGCTGCAAGCAGAGCTTCCGGGCGTGTCTGGTCGCTTGTCCGCATTACAATTCCAAACGGTCTAAAATCTGTGAAGATAAGGGTGGAAAAACCGCAAAATAATTCCCTGTATTCGTATTTTCAAAGGGAGCCTTTATGATTTCTCATGTGTCGGTCTGCTTGCTGGCACATAGAGAAAATGGCTCGATTCCAAACACTTTCTGATACACAAAACGGGAGTACAGCTTTTCGGTTCATCCGATTGGCTGTACTCCCGCTTTTTCTTTTTGCTATCATCAAATTACTTTAACACGGTTCTGTTGTTTGAACAGGGGTACAAATTGTACCTCCGTTGAAAAGGAATTTCCATAGTATTTTCTCATTAGGATTGGATAGGAAAGGATGGATAGCCGCCGCAGTAGGCGTTGTGGGAATGTGTGTAAACTGCCAGGATTGTGAGGCTGTGGGAAAGCTGTTTGCAGACTTGTGGGAAAAGGCTTGTCTTTTTCCATCAGGTTGTGAATGGCTTTTCCATCGGCACGAGCGGCAGTTTTCCATATTTCCATGACGCAAAAATCAGCCTACAATCAGCCGGTACACCGTCAGCGGCACATACCATACCGCTACGATCAGCCGCCATACCAGAACGAAACCACCTATCACGCCGCCGATAATGAAGTTCAATGCAAACAGGGCGATCCCTCCACCCAGGGAGCCGCCGCCAGGCACGATCCAGAGGCACATCCGATGGAGGCCAAACGGCAACCCGCAGAGTATCCAGAGCCATACATAGTCAACCTCTCCGTTCTTCACGCAGGCGGATTTGAAGATACAATACAGGATCAGTGCCATGGTCGCGGGCAATACGCTTTTGAAGAAAAATGCTTTGATTGCTTCGCTTCTTGTCATCGGTAAAATCTCCTTCCGCAGTTCCATTATACAGGATGCCAGGAGCTGCGCCCAGCGTCTTTCAGAGAAAATTATTCCAGTTCATGCCGTCGCTGTTGTTCCTGTTCCTTTGGAACAGCCAGCAGCGCGTCCACATTCTGCTTGACGGTATCGTATTCCTGGGCTTCGGTTCTTGCAGCTTTGTACTCCGCAAGGAGCAGTTCCTTTTCTGCGTTGAGATTGGCAAGCTCCGTTTTCATGCTTTCCGTTGTCGGCAGCGGTACAGCCCCCAGCCGTTTTAATTCTCTGGCGGCCGCTTCAAAAAGGATGATCTCGCTCTCATGCCCCCGCAGGAACTTTTCTTTATCATTCGATTTACGGTATCTGTCATAAAGAGGCTTTAGCTGACGGTAAGTTCCGGCGTGCTTCATCACAAGGGTAAGTTCGGCACTTCTGCTTTCTATCCGCTTGATCTCTGCATGAGCGGTATCCCTGCGTGCGGATATTGCGGTCAATTTGCTTTCCAGTTCTCCATAACTGCTTATCCCGTGTTCCGTCAGGAAATTCATGGTCTTGGCGGCCTGTTTCAGATTGTTCAGCTTCGCCCAATGGGTGAAGCCTGCGCTCTGCTGTGCCTTAATGTTATTCTGGATATCAATGAGCAGGCTGATCTTTCCATCCTGCCGTTTTGGTTGGCGGGAAGGTCTGGATCGTCCGGCGATCCGGGCGGCAAGGGCTTCTTCGGTATAGTCAACCCCCAGCGTTTTCAGACGGGTGAACCGTTCCTGATCCGGTGCTCTGGCAGAGATATACTTGCCGTGCTTGATCTCATAACCTTCTCTCTGCAGGCGGCGAAGCAGTTCTTCCAGGTTGGAACAGGCTGGCAGGAGCCGGTCGATGGCCGCTTTCAGCTTTGCCTTATAGCTGGTGCCGTTCTGCGCAGCCTGATGTTCAATATAGCTCTTGCCCTTGTCCTGTCCAGGAATAATGACAGACAGACCATGTTCCTTGCAAAGCCGGTCGGAGGTGCGGCGGATATAGTGATAACTCCGCTTGTTGGAATGATAATGCTTGTGATCCGCAAAGCTGACCGCATTGAAAATCAGGTGGTTATGAACATGATCTTTGTCTATGTGGGTGGTAAGGACAAACTCATACTTGCCGCCCAGGATTTCTTTTGCGAGCTCCATGCCGATCTCATGGGCCTGTTCCGGCGTGACCTCCCCAGGCTGAAAGGCTTGGATCAGGTGGCGGCCCAGGTTTGTTCCCTTGTCGATGGCGTGGCGGCGGGTCCAGGAAAATTCGATATCCGCAGTTTCGGCGGCGCAGCCATAGGCGGATACCAGGAGCTTCCCGTCTGTTTTCTCCGGGTTGCAGATATAGTCAATGGCTGCTTTCAGCGTTGACTTGATAGGATGTGTCTTTGTAACTGCCATATCTCGTC
>DBGCDL010000072.1:0-51102 GCA_048358235.1 Oscillospiraceae bacterium | reverse complement strand
GCCAGAGACTCGATGCTCTTGCTCGCCGCATCAACGGTGTAGCCGGTGATGTCTTTCGCAGTCTCGGTTACCTTTGTTCCGAAGGTCTGGTTGTCTACGGTCTTCGCTGTCGCCAGCTCTTTACCGGAGACGCTGCCCTCGCGGTACTCAACCGTGTAGCTGAGATCATTTCTCTTCGCATAAATATACTCAATGGTCTGCTCGCCATTCACAACTGTAAGAGTGTTGTTCATGGCATCAAGCGCAGCCTTCGTAATGGGATTGCCGTTCAGCTTGATCGCCAGGGTATAACCCTCGGGAGCGGCCACAGGAGAGGTAAACGCAAAATTGCTGTCCCATTCGCCGTAAGCCGCCAATTGCGGGCCAAGATTTTGGTTCACGCCCGCAACGTTGCTCGGAAGCCCCGTGCTGGTGACTTTCAGCGTACCGGTCTCGTAGACTACCTGCGGCACCGGGAACGTCATCGTCTGACTCTGCTGATTTTTATCGGTATAAGTCATTTTGGCGCTGGTATTCAGTGCAACAAGGGTATCCGGTTTGCTGATATCATTCAACTTCACCGTATAGGTCAAGGTTGCCGGGGTTCCCTTATTTACATACGCGCCGGTGTACCAGGTAATGCTGCCATCGGTATTTACCGTTACCTTCGGCTGCTGTGCGGCCGGCAGTTCAACGCCCTTATCGTCATAAAGCTTTGCAGGAGTGATAACCGGGTCGCTTCCCTGCACTAAAACCACATCACTGCCCATAATGTCGGTAACAGTGGCGTTGTTCACAAGCTGCAGAATGCTGCTGGTCAGTTTGGTAAACTCCGCACTTAAGTTTTGACTGGAAACGTCAAACTGGCAGTCTTTGCTGGAAGCCACATTTCCGAAGAAAGCGGCGCCCTGAGTTGCAATTTGGGAAGGAATATCTACGGCTACCGTATACAGTTTGAAGTCATCCTTGTTACTGGTATGAGCTGTCTTAATTGCGGCTGCCTGTGTCTGAGCTTTGGAAGCCGCAGTTGAGTTGTAAATGATAGAATTGCCATCCTTAACCACGCTGTCGTCGCCGCTGTAGGTGCCGATCGTGCTGCCGCTGTTATAGGTTGTCGGGCCGCCGTCGCTGATGAGAATCAGGTTCTTGGACACTGTCTTATCTGTCCCAAACAATCCGTTGGCTACTTTCAGCGCCTGCTGAGGATTGGTTCCGCCGACATCACCTTTGATCGGGCTGCTGCTGTCAAGGGAAGAACTCTCCCCTAAATATTTCCATTTGGAATCAATAACGCCGGTACCATCTGCTGTTAAAGCGGAAAGAGCCGCCGGGTTCTGAACCAGCTTGCCGCCCTCCACCTTCATCAGTTCTACCCAGCCGCCGGTGATCTCTTTGGCATCGCCCGCGAACCGGACCAGACGAATTTTAACGTCCGCTTTGGCATCGTAAAGATCTTTAATCAGCTGTTTTAAAGCTGCTCTTGCCGCTGCAATACGGGTGGTGGTATAACTTCCGTTATCCACCTGTACAGTGCATGTTCCAAGAGAGGAGGAAGGAGCAGTTCCCACATAGCTCCACTCCGTCCATGCCGGGCTCCCATCGAACTCCCAGCCCCATCCCACCCAGTAGGTGGCAAGGCCGGATCTGCTTCTGGTCTGGGTATAGGTAGCCGCCACATGGCCGTCGGCGCACTCACTGGTTACCATCCGTTTCTCGGTAACGGTCATTGTGCCCTTGTAGGAATCATAATCCCAGTACTTGTCTCTTACCTTTTGGTCGGAAGAGGCGTCGCCGTAAACCAGTGTGAGGGCCTTTCCGCAGTCCTTGGTCTTCGTGACGGTTACGCTTTCCTTCATACTGGTGGAGGAGTCCAGCGCAAACACCAGCTCGGTGGGTTTACGGCTTAACTCCGTGCCGCCGCCACTGACGGAAAGTGTCACCTCATACTCGTCCAAATCCGTCTGTACGGCCGTTTTGGACAAGGTGATCCCGTTTTGGGTGACATCGCTGGGATTGTGAACGCCCAATGCCGGAGGTTCGGTCAACGCAAAAGCATCCATGGGCCACAGGGAGACTGTCATCATGGCCGCCATGAAAACCCCCAGAAATCTTTTGAATTTCATGTTTAACTCTCCTTTCAACTAAGAAAATCCATTTATCTGATTACTTGTCTATGTTTTCCGTCCTGCATATCTGGTCTTAAGCCGTCCTACCCCGGGCGCCTAAAAACATTTAGAATTCAAGACTTTATCTATAGTATGCCATCGGTCAGTTACATTTGAGTAACATCTAAAAGTTTTTAGAAATATTTTTTCCGATTTTTTCATAAAAATATGCCTTTTGTCATACACTTTTCTTTCCTCGGACAGGAAATCGTTCTCCGTCCCCCACCTTCTCAAAACGGAAACTTCCGCAAACGAAAAGCGGTTTACACGCTGCCCGCTTTTCGTTTTCTGCCATTCTGTTTTTAACACAAAACCCGCAATGCTACTCTGCCTTCTCAACCGTAAATCCGCGGATGGTACTCTCCCCGGACACCGTTACGGTAATTTCCAAAGACTTCACCTCGGTGTTTTCCTCCAGTGCCGCAACTGCCGTTACACCCTCCGCATTCCGCTCCACGGTAAGAACCTGCCCCGCCGCGGTCATTTCGGTGATGGCTTCCGGGTGATCCGTCCGGATGGAAATACGGTAATTCCCAGCAAGGTCATGGAAGGTCTCCAGAGAGAGGACCGTCCCGGCCGAAAGCCGGATTTCCCCCGCTTCCCCGGCGGAAACTTCGCCGGACTTGGCGGTGATTTCGTCGGGAATCCCGTTTTCATCCAGATCCGCACTGCAGGAAAGGTCAAAAAGCTGATTTGCCAGCACACGGTCAATCTCCTGCCGGTCAGACAGCCCCTTAATCCGCATCAGCCGTCCGATCAGAGCTTCGTTCCGGGGCAGAAGGGCAATCTGCTCCATCTGCGTCCGATTCAGCTCTTTCAGCCGATCCACAATCTCCAGCGCCTTGGGCAGATAAACATCCTTCTGCTCGATCAGCTGCGAATAGGAAGGATTATACTGGCTGAAGGCCAGCTCCAGATTGACAAACTGCCGCTGCCACGAAGCCGGGTTGGATTTGGTATATTCCAGCCCGCTGCGCAGCGTCTCAAAGGCTTTATCAAAGCTTCCCTTCTGGAAGTAATAGTTCACCAGCTCATTGGCGATGGCGTTGGATTTCTCCGATCGCAGTTCGTCAGCGTACTGTGCAGCTTTTGCGGCAATTTGGGCATTGTCCGTGTTCAGACTGCCCACCACATAGGAGAGCTTGCTGTCGTTCTTTTCATAAAAATCAATGGCGGCCGCCCGCTCCATGCTGTCAAAGGTCTTTTCGGAGCGGATCACCTTGGCAAAAAGATTTCCCGCAAGCAGCACCGCAAATACGCCATAGAACGCGGCAATTCCAATACGGAAACCGGTTCCCGCCTTTTCGGAAAAGGATTTTCCCCCTGCCCTGTTCCCCACGGGGGCTCCGTAATTCAGCAAAATCATTCCAAACACCGCAAACGCCAAAGGCTGAAACACCTGGGAAGAAAAAGAAACCTCCACCATGGAATGGCCGGCAATCATGGTCAGACAACCGCAGAGAGCCGGGAAAAAGGCATTCCCCTTCTTTCGTCCCCGGACAAGGCTGACCGCCAGAAGAACCAGCGAACCCGCAAACAGCAGAAAGCCGATTGCGCCGGTTTCCGCCAGCGCCTGAATGTAGTGGTTGTGCACGTATTTGGTGGTGTAATAGAAATCCTGTACGCTGAACAGGGAATTCTCAAAGCATCCGATTCCGCTGCCCCAGACAGGACTTTTGACGAATACCCGGATTCCGTCCCGGAAAAAGACAAAACGCTGAATGGCATTCTCATTGGCCCGGAGCCCCTGCAGACGGTTGGATATAAAATCGGGAAGGAGCGGATACTTTAGCGGTACGGACACTGTCCCTCCGGCGCCGTTCAAAGCGGCCGAATCCAGCCGCCCGCCCTGGGGGGAGGTGAAATACACATAGACCACCAGACTGTCCTCCGGCACGGTAAAGGCCGCTCCGGCCGCGGTTCCCTGGTAAAGGACCGTAGAGGTGTGCAGCTGAGTCTGGGCGCTGTTCTGACTTTCGATCATCACATTGAGCTCTCCGGCTGCATCGGCCGCCAGCTCATAGCTGCCGGGCTTGGGATAGACCGAGCGTTTTAACATCTCCCCGGCAGACAGGGAATAACCGGTGGTAAAAAGAAATCCCGCCGCCAGATAAAGAATCCCCACCCCGGCCAAAGCACCGATGAAAATGCCCGAAAGACGGATATGGCCCTCCAAAAAAGCGACGACCCGGTTTCCCACAAAGCGGTCCAGCAAAATAGTGATCAGAGCATTCACAAGAGTCAGCAGCAGCGGAATGACCGCTGTCCATCCGGTCTCTCCCAGCCGGGGAAAAATCACCGCCGCGATCAGCATCGTGGGCACAGCAGTTTCCAGCATCAGCACAAATGCGGGCAGCCGTTTCCCTTTTCCGGCGGCAATGAGATAAATCAGCACAGAAAGGCCAAACATGGCGGTGCCGCCCATGCTGAACGCCAGCAATAAGGCCAGAGAGTTCACAGAAAGAAGCACAATCGAGTATGCCCGCGCGCCTCTGCGTTCTTCGGTCAGAACAAGAAAAAGGGACAGCAGAATTCCAAGAGCGGCAATTCCCGCAAAGGAATTGGGGTTTTGAAAAATGCTGTTGATTCGTGTCCCGGGCTCCATGGGAGTAAAAGTTGTATAAATAGAGGTAAACGGCTTCATCAGCAGCTGAAAAAGTCCGGAAAACAGTCCCAGTGACGCAAAATCAATGCTGATGAGGCTGAACAGCGCCAGCGTTGGCGCAATCATGGAAGCAATGGTTCTCGCACCGGTTTCGCCGGGACGAAAAACGGTGAGAATCAGCAGAAAAAGGCCGTAGCCGCAAAGCATGACAATGAATTCCTTAATGGCGAATTTACCTGCGCCGGCATAGAATGTGGAGATGCCGCACATGAGCACATAGCCGGATACCGCCAGAAACGGGAGGGAAATTCTCTCTTTTATCCGGGATCCGGTTTTTTTTAGCACCATCAGTAAAATCACGCCCAGCGACAAAAGGAGTGTCAGCACCTTGGCAGTGACGGTTCCGTCCATCCCCGCATCAAAAAGAAGCGCCAGACAGAAAAAAAGCGCGGCCGCCCCCAGGGGGACCAGCCACCGGGGCAGAGGACGATCCGCCTGCGCTGCGGGCCTCACCATCCCATTCTTTTCGGAGCGTTTCTGTTTTCCCATTTGTGTTCCAACCTTTCCGGCAAAGTCAAGAAGGGTCACCGAGCCAGCTTCTCGCTGTTTATTATGCCCTTAAAGACCGTCTGCAATAAAATTTTAATATCGAAAAGCAAGCTCCAGTTTTCAATATAATAAATGTCGTGTTCAATGCGGCCCTTGATGGAGGTGTCCCCCCGGAAGCCGCAGACCTGTGCCCAGCCTGTAATGCCGGGGCGCACCTGATGCTTCACCATGTACAGGGGGATCTCCTCCCGGAATTTGTGTACAAAGTACGGAAGCTCCGGCCGCGGCCCCACCAGGCTCATATCCCCTTTCAGCACATTGAAAAACTGGGGAAGCTCATCAATGGAAAACTTCCGGAGGAAAGAACCGAATTTCGTTTTCCGGGGGTCGGCGTCCCTGCTCCAGGCGGTATTCTGATCGTCATTGACCCGCATGGAGCGGAATTTATACATAATAAAGGTCTTTTTGTCTTTTCCCACCCGTTCCTGTCTGAAGATGACCGGGCCGGGAGAGGAGAGGAGAGTCCCGACAGCCGCAAACAGCATCAGTGGCGAGGTAAGCACAATCAGCAGAAGGGAACCCACCAAATCCATGCCCCGCTTTAAAAAAGCATTCAGCAGGTTGTCCAGCGGAATCCGGCGGATGTTGATGAGGGGAATCCCATCCATATCGTCAATGTAGGGGCGGGTGGGCATATATTTTGAATAAAAGGGAATCACGGAAATTTTGGTGCCGCTGCTTTCGGCCGCCAGAATCACCTGATTCATCCGTTCGTAGTCCTTCATCTCCAGCGCCGCCACAATTTCGTCCGGCATTTTCCGGTCGATCACTTCCTGCAATTGGTCGAACCCTCCCAGATGAGGGATGCTGTAAATCGTTTTGTCGTCCGCCACATATCCCATGACGGAATAGCCGAAGGCCCGGTTCCGGTCCACTGCGCTCAAATATTCCCCCGCCAGCGTTCCGCTTCCGATCAGCAGCACATTCTTCTGGTTGTAGCCTTTCTTGCGGTAATGTTTGAGCATTTTCCGGATTGCCACCCGCTTGGCGACAATCAGCAGCGTACTGACGAAGAAGAAAATCACCAGCACCCATCGGGAAATGTCCACCACCTTCAGCAGGAAAAAGCCCAGAATCAGCATTGCGGTTCCCAGCAGGTTTCCCCGGACGATCAGCCCCACCTCCCGGAAAACCGGCCTTACCCGGAAGGAATCATAAAGCCCTAGGCTGGAATAGAGCAAAAGAAAGAGCGGAGTAACAACAAAAACCGACTGAATATAATAAACCATCTCAATATGGCCTGCGGCGCCGGTAAAAATCAAAAACCGGACGGCATGGGCAATCATCATGGAAAGAATCAGCAAAACCCCGTCGGTTAAGAGATTCAGCCGGTTCAAAAGCTTCTGGTTTTCTCGTATCATACGGCTGCCCTTTCTTCTTTGTGTGCAAAAATGTTCCCGTCGTAGCCGAAATCTCCGATTTCGGCTATAGAGGTCATTATAGCATACCTCCTATCGGATTTCCACCTGTTCTTTCTGAACAAATTATGCTACAATAAAACAAAACGCTGCCGCGCTCTGCGCTTCTTCAGCAAGGAATTAAGTACCCAAAGGCTCCGCGTTTGGAAACCGCAATTTTTTGAAAAAAATTGAGTAAAACTTTTTGAGCACAAGACTCCCTGACGAAACGACTTCTCAAAAAATACATGCCGTTTCAACGGACGTTGAAACGGCAGCGGGATTGTCAAGGGACCCGTCCCTTGACCGGGGCTTGGGGCAGCGCCCCGACAGGGTTTGGGGCAGCGCCCCGACAGGGCCTGGGGCAGCGCCCCGGCAGGGCTTGGAGGAGCGCCCCAAAAAGGCAAGGCAGAAAGGAACGGTCGCACCGATGAAAATTTTATATGTGGCTTCTACATACATCCATTTAAAGCACTTTCACCTTCCCTATCTGAACTATTTCCACGAGAAGGGGGACACGGTTCACATCGCCGCCGGGGGAACCGAATACCCCATCCCGTATGCAGATCAGGTGTGGCACGTCCCCTTCCAAAAAAGTGTGTTCTCGCCGGCGAATTTCCGGGCGGCATGGAAGTTTTCCCGGATCATCCGGAGAGAAAACTATGACCTGATCGCCGTCCATACCACGCTGGCCGCCTTTTTTACCCGGCTGGCGCTCCGCCTTTCGGGCAGAAGCTGCCCGGTCTGCAACACGGTCCATGGGTACCTCTTCGACGACCGCTCCCCGTTTCTCAAGCGCACCGCCTTTTTGCTGGCGGAAAAATCCATGGCATCCGTGACCGACACCGTTGCCGTCATGAACCGGGAAGACTGGGAAATTGCCGAAAAGCACCGGCTGTACCGACGGCAGCTCAAGTTTATCCGGGGAATGGGAGTGGACTTCTCCCGCTTCCCCGCCATTACCGATGAAGCACGCCGGAATGCCCGGGACGCACTGGGCTTTTCCGACTCGGACTTCGTTCTCACCTTTGCCGGAGAATTTTCCCGACGGAAAAATCAGAAAATGCTCATCGGCGCCATGACAATGCTCCCGGAGGAATGCCGGCTCCTTCTGCTGGGAGACGGCGGCGAACTGGAGCAGTGCCGCAGACTGGCCGAAGAAAAAGGCGTGGCCGGCCGGGTCATCTTTGCCGGATACCAGGCAGACACCCCCTTCTATTACGCCGCCTCCGACCTGTGTGTCTCCTCCAGCCGAAGCGAGGGGCTCCCCTTTAACCTTATGGAAGCCATGCACATGGGGCTTCCGGTGGCCGCCACCCGCGTGAAGGGCCACACCGACCTGGTTATCCCCGGCCGAAACGGCATTCTGGCGGAATTCGACGATGAGGCGGGATTTGCCCGGGAAGTGACCGGGCTCATAAAAAATCCCGCCCGGCGAAACGCCATGGGCGGGAATAATCGGAAAGATATGGAAAATTACTCGCTTTCCTCGGTCTTTGAAGAAAACGTCTCCCTTTACGAAGAGCTGCTTCACCGGTAATTCCGGCCTTACTCCCGCTCTTTTTCCTCCCGGATTTTCACAGAGGAGGCATATTCCGTGGGAGTCATTCCGGTAACCGCCTTGAACCTGCGGGAAAAATAATGTATTGTGGAAAAACCCAGATCGTGGGCAATCTGGGTGAAATTGCGCTGCCCGTCCCGGATGAACTGCTTGGCGGTCTCAATTTTCATCTGGGAGAAATACTCCATGACTCCGCCGCCGGTTTTGGCCCGGAACGCTTTCTGAAGGCTGGAGCGCCCGATCAGATTGTCCCGGCACACCTCGTCCAGTGTGATCTGTTCCCGAATCCGCCGGTCAAGATAGGCAATCACCCGGGCGAGCAGTTCCCCGTCCGCTGTTTCCCGGATGGATGACGTGGTCTTTTCGTCCGGTCTGGCGCTGCCCGACCTTCCCTTGCGGACCATCTGGATCAGCATCTGTTCGATGCTGATTTTAATCATCTGCTCCGCTCCGAAGGGAATGTCCTCCCGAAGCGTCAGCTGCTCCAGATAGGGGTCATTCAAAGGAGAGGAGTAGGCGCTGCGCGCCTCCCGGATCACCTGGGCCAGAAGATCCCGCTCGCTGTCCCCCACCCGCATGAGTTTTCCATCGAAAAAGCTCATATCCGGGGATTTGCATACGAACGCCGCCACCAGCAGATTGGGGGAGTTGACGCCTACGGCCCGGAGCCCGTGAAATTCCATGGGCCGGTGGAAAATGATATCCCCTTTTTTCAGCGAGTGAAGAACCCCTCCGGCATTCACCTCCACCTCGCCCTTGTCCACATAAAGAAATTCCCAGAAATCGTGGGCTTCCCCGGCAAAATAAAAGTCGTGGGGATATTCAAAGTAGTGCACCGTAACCAGATAGTCCAGCACGATCCCCAGCTGGATGGGAGTATAAACATAATTCATAAAACTCATTCCTTCTGTGAATCCTGCCCCACACCGGTTCCGGAGCAAAACGGTTTAAAGAACTTTCTCTTTCTATTGTATACGATAAATGCCATATTTGCAAAGAAAAATGCAAATAAAGTGCGGAATTTGATAAATATTACCCTTTCAAAAAAGATTACAATGAGTACGATTGCAATATCTGTAGAATTGTAATAAAATTGGAAAAGGTGGTGACCGGACAGCGGATTTTCCACGGAGAAATCAGACACCGGTGGAAAACCGCAAGTCCTTCTGCATGAAAGAACCAATCCTGGTAATCATGGCTGCCGGCATGGGAAGCCGGTACGGCGGTCTCAAGCAAATTGATCCCGTAGGAATGCACGGGGAGATCATCATTGACTATTCCCTCTTTGACGCCTACCGCGCCGGATTCCGCCGGGTCGTCTGCATCATTAAAAAGGAAATCGAGGAAGATTTCAAGGAAGTGATCGGAAACCGTCTTTCGAAAATCATGGACGTTCACTATGCCTATCAGCGGCTTGATGACCTCCCCGAGGGATTCACCGCTCCTGCCGGCCGTGTCAAGCCGTGGGGTACGGGCCATGCCGTGCTCTCCGCCCGGGATCTGATCGACGCACCCTTTGCCGTCATCAATGCGGACGATTACTACGGTGCCGATGCGTTCCGCCTGATGTATGAATTTCTCTCCGGCGCCCGGGACAAGGAAAAATTTGACTACTCCATGGTGGGATACATTCTGGAAAATACCCTGACCGAAAACGGTCATGTAGCCCGCGGAGTCTGCCAGGTGGAAAACGGCAGGCTGGCGGACGTCCATGAACGCACCCACATTGAAAAGCACGGAGACCGTTCGGAATACACCGAGGACGACGGAAAGACATGGCATGAAATTCCCGAGGGAAGCATTGTTTCCATGAATCTCTGGGGCTTTACCCCCAGCGTGATGACCGCTTTAAAGGATGAGTTTGCGGGCTTTCTCAAAAAGGCGCTTGCCGAAAACCCGCTGAAGGGCGAATACTTTCTTCCGACCGTGGTCAACGATCTGATCAAAGCGGACCGGGCGGAAGTATCCGTATTCCGTTCCTCCGACCGGTGGTACGGCGTGACTTACCGGGAAGATAAGCCCGTGGTGGAAAAAGCCATCCGGGATATGATCGGTGAGGGAAAATACCCCGAAAAATTATGGGAAGGCCTTCTGTAATCCTCCGGGATAAAAGCCTCCCTTCTTTAAGAAAGGACTGACTGCGTTTATGAGCATTCCGCCGGAAGTAATCCGTGACACCATTCTCCCCCAGTTTGAGGTGGAGGGCGAGGTGCTGGAATTTCCGCCCTATGGCAGCGGACATATCAACGACACCTTTGCCCCAAAAATAAAAGATAAAAACGGGAAAGTGACCCGCTACATTCTGCAGCGGATCAACACCAACATTTTCCGTGATCCGGAAGGGCTGATGGAGAATGTGGTGGGGGTGACCTCCTACCTGAAAGGAATTATCTGCGAGAACGGCGGGGATCCCCTGCGGGAAACCCTGACCATCATTCCCACCCTGGACGGAAAGGCGTTTTATCGGAACCCGGCAACCGGGAACTGCTGGCGGATGTATATTTTCGTAGAGGACACCATCTCCTATGACCTGGTGGAAAAACCGGAGGACTTCTATATGTCCGCCAAGTCCTTCGGCCGCTTTCAGCTTTTGCTGGCCCACTATCCGGCCGCCAGCCTTCACGAGACCATCCCCAATTTTCACAACACGGTGGATCGCTTTGCCAAGCTGAAAAAGGCGATTGCCAAGGATAAGATGGGCCGTGCCGCCTCTGTACAGCCGGAGATTGATTTTGCGCTGGCCCGGGAGGCCGACTGCCATGTCCTTCTGGATTTGCAGGCAAAGGGAGAAATCCCCCTCCGCGTCACCCACAACGACACGAAGCTCAACAACATCCTCATTGACGTCAAAACCAAGCAGGGTATCTGCGTGATTGATCTGGATACCGTAATGCCGGGGCTCGCCCATTATGACTACGGCGATTCCATCCGTTTCGGCGCCAGCACCGCACTGGAGGATGAGAGGGATTTAAGCAAGGTCTGGATGGATCTTAACCTTTTTGAGGCTTACACCAAGGGTTTTCTGGAGGAGGCGGGCGCCGTGCTCAACGACACGGAAAAGGCCAACCTCCCCATGGGCGCCAAGATTATGACCTTTGAATGCGGAATCCGCTTCCTGACCGACTATCTGGAGGGCGACACCTATTTCAAAACCCATCGGGAAGGGCAGAATCTGGACCGGACCCGCACCCAGTTCAAGCTGGTGGCGGATATGGAGGCCAAGTGGGAGGAAATGCAGCGGATCGTAGCAAAATATTCCTAAGGTACCGTTGATTCATTCCCGTTGGGCCCTGATTACGGCTTCAAAACCGCAAATTTGCTTTTTTGATAAAGAGGGCGGAGAGCACAATGCTCCCCGCCCTTTGATTTTGCCGTCAGCTCCGGCTCTTCATTGCTTTCTTCTGCTCATACATTCCGGCGTCCGCCTGTTTTGCCGCTTCTTTAATGTCCTGTTCCCCGCCCGCCGTATAACAGGCGTACCCTATGGCAAAGGAGAAGTCATATTCCGCAGAGCTGTCCACCTCTGCGGCATAGGTGTTGGCCTCCTCAATGGCCCGCTCCACCCTTTCCGGGTCGGCATTGGGCAGAAGGCAGACAAACTCATCTCCGCCCACCCGGTAGCAGGGCCCCATTTTCCCAAAAGCCCGGTCAATGCACCCATAGGCTTTCTGGATGGCAATGTCTCCGGTATGGTGTCCGAATTTGTCATTGATCTGCTTCATATTGTTCAGGTCGATCTGAATAATGCAGACGGTTTTGGACTTTTTATATTTCTCAATATCCTGCTCATAGGCAGTGCGGTTGTTTGCTCCGGTCAGCAAATCCGCAAAAGCGAGCTCCTGATAGTAATCCCGTTCCGCAGTGAGGACGGTCAGCTTTTTCATTTCCAGCACAGAAGAAGCTCCCAGAAAAATGATGTAAAAAAGGACGCCCACTCTGACAAACACAGATATATTCATCATGTGGGAAAGGTAAAAATTCACAAGCTCGATTACGCCAAAGACCGTCAGAACAGCAACCGACACGAGCTGGATCCGTGCGGCACGGCTCCGGAAACGGATACTTTCATCCAGCAGCACGCACAGGATATAGATGAGGGAGACAATAATCAAAATATGCACGGAAATAAGGCTTTCAAACAAATCCATTACGCCGAACATGTCCAGCAGGACGGTCACAAAGAAATTGGCAATAAACAGCCCGATCAGAACAGGGATTTTGCTGCGCCGGTGATAGTTCACGGAAGCATCGAGAAAGGACAGGAACGGAATGGGATAAAGAAGCTGGGCGATATAGGAAATTTTCGTAATAAAATAGGCGTTGCCCATAAAAAATTGCAGCATTTTGCTTTCGCCCATCAGCCAGAGGGAAATCAGGAAGGCAAAAAGGGAAAGATAAAGGAATTTTTCGTTATGATAGCGTCTGGCCTTGCTTAAAATGTAAATGACAAAAGCCACGATACCCGCAAGGAAAATCAGTGCAGAGGCCAAAAAGCCGGGGCCGTATTGCCGCACAATGGAAAAAAAGCAGGCGCTTTTGCTTCCCATCAGAATGCTGTTCACCATTCCGGCGTAGGTCTGATAGGGAGAATACAAGCGGACTATAATCTGTTTTCCGCTGTATTGGTCGGGAAGCCGGATGATATTCCAGCTGCTTCCGAAGCAGTTTCCGGGAAACTCGGAATCGTTCATTCCCCTCTCATAAAGAAGCTTTCCGTCCGCCAGCACCTCGACTCCCTGCATGGAGGTACGGATACACATGGTACGCCCCTCCACGTATTCCGCAGGCAGTGTATTTTCCAGCACAAGGGTATCCCCCTTGGGAACGTCCAGCTTGGCTGGCAGGGTGACTGCATCCCATTGGGAATGCTCACAGCTGGCCTTCCAGCCGGCGTTATATTCTTCGGCGCTCTCCGCATCAAATCGGATGTCCGGCATCAGATAGAGCACGGGAACAAAAGCGAAGGCAATCACGCTCATAACAAGCGCCGCCAAAAACAACAGCGACAAAGTTTTTTTCACAACATCACGCCCATAATTCCAGCTTTTTCTAGGAAACCTCTGATTCATCCTTTGTTTGGACCTCATTATGGCGTCCAAAACGCCGCCCCTCGCAGGGGCTCCTTGCGGGGCTCTGCCCCGCACCCCTTGCAGGGCTCTCTGCCCCGCACCCCTTGCAGGGCTCTGCCCCGCACTCCTTGCAGGGCTCCGCCCCGCACCCCTCGCAGGGCTCCGCCCCGCACCCCGGTCAAGGGACTTGTCCCTTGACAATCCCAATACCGTTTCAACATTCGTTGAAACGGAGACAATATTTTTATTCGAGAACGCAGTAAGACAGCGTTTTTTTCAATGATGAATCAAACACAGAGTGTTTAGTTCTATTTTAGCATATATTCAGTTACATTACGAGAACATTTTAAACGGTAAGGCCCACTTTTTGGAACACAAGACAAGCTTTCTATGCTATACTGGAATAAAATTACTGATTTTCCGCTCCGGGCGGCACGCTGCTTCTTTAACAGGGAATTTCCGCTGGAATAAAGCAAGTTGCCCGGCATCCTGCCCCTGCCTGAAAGGAAATTGCCGCCATGATGGACCTGATTACCGCCCTCACCCTGCCGGACAGCATCCCCTACGATGGTTCGCTGCTTGTCCGGGCAGAATATACCCGCTTTCGGGCGGGTACTTCCGCCCGCTGGGAGAATGAGATTCTGAAGCAGTCCCGTCGCACCTGTGTCATCCGGTGTACCGGATACCGGCAGGAGGAAGCCGTTCACTCACTGATGGCCTCCCTCCTCCTTCGCCCCGTGGGAACGGCGGAATCTCCCGCTGCCTTCTCTGTCCCGGAAAATGCGCTGCCCGCCGGGATCTGCTGGCGCTCTTTTTCCAAAGAGGAAATCGGGGAATTCAGTCGGACGACCGGAGACACGAACTCCGTCCACCGGAGAAACCCGCCTGTCGTCCAGGGGCTTTTTCTTCTGAAAGAGCTGTCGGACGCCTTTCCTTCTTCCCGAATTTCGGTTTCTTTTCTTCATCCCGTTTACGGGGGAGATCCGGTCTTTCTGGCCAAAAACGGCTGCTCTCTTCTGGGAATCAGCCGGGGAGTGCGCTGTTTCCAGGCGGAAATGGTTCCGCCTGATTCTTTCCCGGCAGACGGGCGCCCCTGCGAAAAGAGATGAAGAAAGAGATAAAGAGGAAGCGTAAAACAAATTGACATCCCTCCGCTGTTTACGTTATAATAAAAGAAAGGAAAAACGTTCCGCGCGATTCCGGGAGATTGACAGTGCGGCACCGAAAAGTGTATCCGCCGCGGCAAAATGCGGCCGGACTGGCTTTTTTGCTCCGCTTTGCCTGCCCCATTGCAGAAAGGGTTGATTGTATGTATTTTTGGGTTCACATTGTAGTAGCGGTTGTATTGACTGTCTACTTCCTCTACCGTTTTATCAAAGACCGGCTGATTTATCAGCTCCTTTTTGTAATCTGGGTTCCCGCCACCCTGCTGGCCTATGTTCCCGTCATTGCTTCCAATGATACCTATCGGACTGTTCTCGGCGTGTTTCAGGTGGTCATGTTTATCCTGGTCATCTTCTTCATGTTCCGGCGCGATCCCAAAAAGACGAAAGCCGCCCGGGAAGCCATGTTCCGGGAAATGACCGATCAGCCCGCCGATACGGCGGCCCCGGATGCGGGCCAAGGCTCTCCTTCCGAGAAAGAACCATCCGTAAAATAAAGCATTCTCCCGCCGGGAGCGGGGACTTCAAGGCAGCACCTTATCTTTTTGATGCGGTGTTGCCTTAAACTATTGGCTTTTCTGCGGAACACAACGGATGTACCGCATCCCTCAAGAAAGGATCTGCTTTTATGAAATTGGTTGTTCTGGACAGCTATGCCGCTGTTTCCACGGATTTGTCCCTTGACTGTCTGAAAGAATTCTGCGATGAAATGACGGTCTATGACCGTACCGATCCCCGGGACGTGGCCGCCCGCATCGGCGATGCGGAAATGGTGCTCATCAACAAGACTGTGCTCTCCGAAGAAATTCTTTCCCAATGCCCCTCTGTACGTTATATCGGCATCTTCGCCACCGGCTACAATGTGGTAGACATCGGCTACTGCCGCAGCCACGGCATTGTGGTTTCCAATGCCCCCGCCTACTCCACCAACGCAGTGGCCCAGCTTGTCTTTGCATTCCTGCTCCATTTTGCCAGCCGGGTGGATCAGCACGACCGTCAGGTACACGAAGGCGCCTGGGAAAACTGCAGGGACTTCGCCTTCTATGACCCCCGTATCTGTGAACTGGCCGAGAAAACCATCGGTTTGATCGGTTACGGAAACATCGGCCGGAAGGTTGCCCGGATCGCCCACGCCTTTGACATGGAGGTCCTGGTCTACACCCGCACGCCCCATCCCGAGGAGGAAACCGCGCATCTCCGGTTTTGTTCACTGGATGAGCTGCTGGCGAAAAGCGATTTTGTCTCTCTGCACTGCCCTCTCTTCCCGGAAACGGCCCGCCTGATTGACCGCACAGCGGTATCCAAAATGAAGGACGGAGCGGTGCTCATCAACACTGCCCGGGGCGGAGTCATTGATGAACAGGCCGTGGCGGACGGACTCCATTCCGGAAAGCTGTCCGGGGCGGCAGTGGACGTTGCCACCCGGGAGCCCATCAATGGCGACAGTCCCCTTTTGTCCGCCCCCAACTGCGTCATTACCCCCCATATGGCATGGGCCGCCCGTGAGGCGCGCCGCCGCCTGATCGGCATTGTCTGCGAAAATGTCAGGGCTTTTCTGGCGGGCTCCCCCACCAATAATGTGGCAAAATAGAATACAAATTGTATATTTTATTGATAAATATCTTTTGGGTAAAGAAAAATCGGGGTGATTCCCTTCCGGGCATCCTCCCCGGCCCCAGGAACGGCAAGCAAAAAAGAGAAGGAGAACGCCTTTACAGGACGTTCTCCCTCTCTTTTTTGTCTATGGGCTTTCACTTACAGACCGCCTCTGCGGCCCCGATTAAATTCAACAGCTTTCTCGAAAGCGCTTTTCAGCTTGGGATCGGTCTCCTCCAGCATCTGATGCCGCAGAGCCTCCGCCACATGATCGTCGCCCATTTTCTGAAACGCCTCCGCAATGGCCAGACGCACTTCCGGACTATCATCACGAACATTGTTCTGACACTCTTCCAGAGAGGCCTGATCGCCGATGCTTCCCATCGCACGGTAGGCAGCGGCACGGACAGCCACGTCACTGTCCTTGGACAGCTTAATCAGCTTGCCGCTCTTCTTTTTTGCTTCATAGATTGCTACTTTATCCAGCTTTGTTTTCACGGTATGTACTCCCTTTCTATTTCTACGGCACATGAGATCTTTCCGGACCGTATATTGACAGATTGAAAAATTAATTCTATAATCTTAATTATTATAAAATATAAACAATTTATATTTATTAACTACTTGTTTTTTATTATAACCTCTCATCTGTGCAAAGTCAATGGGAATGATGTAAACAAAGTTTTAAGGAACCTTTGATTTATTCCTTATTTTGGCTTGATTCTGGCTTTAAACCCGAAAATTTGCATGATTGAGCGGTTTCAGACGCCATTTCATCCGAGATTTCTTAAGATGAGCCGGGTCCTTTTTAAAAGTCGCCGGCATTGCCGGGGATTTTCCGGCTGTATGGAAAGGGATGAGGTCACTATGTCAGATCACTCCAAATTAATCGAAATGATTACGAGTCTGATTCCCGAAATGGAAAAGTATTTTATCCGCCCCTTTGTCCTGCTGACCAAAGAAACCGTCAGCGCTTCCCAGCTGAAAATTCTGATGTTTCTGTCCGGCACGGAAAAGGCCACCATGAGCGAGCTGGCCAAACGGCTGGAAATGCCGCCTCCGCAGCTCACCTCCCTCATTGACGGTCTGGTCAAAATGGATTTTGTGGAACGCTGTTACGAACAGCATGACCGCCGGAGCATTTCGGTAAAAGTGACTCCGAAGGCCATGGCTTTTTATGCCCGGACGCAGGAGCGTGCGCTGGAATTCAGCCAAAACTGGCTCTCCACCCTTTCCGACGAGGAAACGGATGAGCTGTATCATTCCATTCTGACGGTAAAATCGCTTCTGTCCAAAGCGGCGGGAGCCGGAATGCCCTCAAGAATGTCCGACCTGTAAAAAAGACGGATGAAGAAACCGCGGTTTCTTCATCCGTCTTTTTTTAATTCATGGCATTTTCCGGCTTTTCCGGCGCCTGGTATCTCTCCAGCTGGGGCTTCATTTTGCGGTCCACCACTGCCTGAAGATAAATTCCTTCGTTTTCATACCGTTCCTCGGAAATTTTTCCCGTTTTCCGGATCCGGTCCAGCACCGCTCCTTCGGAGTAGGGGATCAACAGCTCCATCCGGCAGACGCTTTCCTCCAGACAGCGGCAAATGCAGTCCAAAAGACGGTCGATACCCTCGTTTTCCCGGGCGGAAATGAAAACCGTCCGGTCGTTTTGGGGCAGATCCGGCTTTTGTTCCAGCCGATCAATTTTATTGTATACGGTAATCACCGGTGTCTCGCCGCATCCCAGCTCCCCCAGCAGTGCCTCTGTCACCTGAATCTGATCCGCCACTCCATCGTCCGATACATCGCAGATGTCCAGAATCAGATCCGCTTCGACCGCCTCTTCCAATGTGGAGTGAAACGCCTGAATCAGCTGATGGGGAAGCCTCCGGAGCAGTCCTACCGTGTCGATCAGCATGGCCTTCTGCCCGTCCGGCAGCCGAAGCTCCCGGGCGGTGGGATCCAGCGTGGCAAAAAGCTGATCCTTTTCCAGAACGCCGGCATCCGTAAGACGGTTCAGCAGCGTGGACTTCCCCACGTTGGTGTAACCAACAATGGCGATGGAGGTATAGTTGTTTTTGGAGCGCCGCTCTCTCACCCGCCGGCGCTGCTTGGAAAGCTCCTCCAGTTCTTTTTCCAGGCTTTCAATCCGCCGGCGAATATGCCGACGGTCGCTTTCCAGCTTGCTTTCGCCGGGGCCGCGGCTGCCGATGCCGCCCTGCTGGCGGGAAAGCTTTTTCCCCACGCCGATCAGCCGGGGCATCAGATATTTCTGCTGTGCCAGCTCCACCTGCAGCTTGCCTTCATTGGTGCGTGCCCGCATTGCGAAAATGTCCAGAATGAGCATGGTGCGGTCAATGACATCCACGCCGGTTTCCTCTTCGATATTGCGAATCTGTACGCCCGTCAGCTCATCGTCGAAAATCAGCAAATCAATCTCATGCTGCTCACAAAATTGTTTTACTTCCTGCAATTTTCCGCTTCCAATATACGTTGCGTTATTGACACTTTCCATTTTTTGCAGAATTTGCGCCTCTACTTGTGCTCCCGCAGTCTCCGCCAGCTCCGAAAGCTCATTCATGGAAATTTCCGCATCATAGCTGCCCTGATCGGCGCCGATCAGCATGGCACGCTGGATTTTTTCTTCATTGTTATACAAAGGTCTCTCCCCTTCCCTGCTTTTCCCTTTTCCCGGATGTTTCCCCGTGAAACTTTCCACAGCCCGCAAGGAATGCTGTGGAAAGTTTCACGGGGAATTTGGCCATATGGGGGAAAACAAAAACCCCTCTTCCGAACAGAGCCGGAAAAAGGGGGTTCCAACCGCGCCGGAAAGGCTGACAAGGACATTTCAGTCAAAGTCAGCGCAGGCGCTGAAAAACGAACGCTCCAAATTCCGACGGCAAAACAAACCTGCTTCACTTCCGGCAGGTTTCCGATTGCCCGCCCGCAGGCAGATGGAAACTTGGAACTAACGAATCATTTTTCAGCCTCATTTCTTTCCGTACTTTCGGGAAAAAGACGGCAGATTTCCCAAAAGCAGAATCAATGGTGCTATTTTAGCATGTTTTTTTTCTGCCGTCAATAGAGAAACTGTGAGGCTGCAAGAAGTACGACACCCGGAATCCCCAAAACCGCAGACACCGCCACGGTAAACAGATTCATGGAGATGCCGTACCCAAATGAGGACATGGCCAGCTGTACCGGATAAAGAACCGCAATTCCGGACAGGGATCCAAAGAGCATTTTTCGGATTCTTTTTTTACTCTTCGAGTAATATGCGCAAGTTATTACTAAAAGTATTGCAATTCCCGCCACCAATATCCATTCCTGTCCGTCCATAATGCTCCATCCTTTTCTGTCATTTCAAGCTGCGGCCTTCGCCGGGAATTGAATTTCCCTTCAGAATGCCGCTATTTTGGCTTGTTTTGCCTCTTTAATCAGATATCCGTATCTTTTTTCCAGTGACTCCATCTCCAGAATGTAGGCGTCAATCAGGTCAAAATTGGTTTCCAAATCGAAACGGCTTCGTACCGCCGCCATTTCTTTTCCCGTTTCCCGAATTTGTTCCAAAAGCTGCAGACGCCGCTCTTCTGCTGCGGTGGTTTCCTTTTTTTGGATCTGCGCTCCCAGCGCCACACGGGTAATCCGCGACAATATGCCTTCCATAATTGTGCCCTCCTGTATAATGTTATGTGATACTATTGGAAAACTGAACAGCTTTTATACGAATATTTGCGGGAAAATGTTTTTAACGGTTCCCGGTTCACACGGTGGAAAGCAAGGCGGAAATCTCGTTCATCCGGCGGCGCTTTTGTGTTTTCCACAGCAAGCATTTTCCCTGGGGGAAAACCCGGAAAACAAAATTTTTTTTGTATTTCTTTCCTCTTTTTCGCATACAATACTATTGCGTTTTAAAGACAATGGCCCGGATTTTTACGTGCAATCAACCGAAAGGACGCCTATCGTCCGAACCCCAGCTGCCGGTTTTCCACCGGCATTCGATTGAGGAGGAGAAAGCTTATGGCAATTTATTCGCATATTGAAGAGCGATTCTGCACGGAATGCGACCGAAATGTAGGGATCGAATATACACATATGGAGGACGGCACAATCATCCGCCGGTGTTTAAACAAGTCCTGCGGGGAATCACCCGAAAGCAACAACTGCTTTTTTAAAAGCGTGGAACAATGATCGGAGGACGCCTGTCTGCCGAAAAAAAAGGCCGGAGAGAGAACCATGTTCTCTCTCCGGCCTTTTGCCTTCAAAAATTATCCGAAAATAAATTCACACTCAAAGGAAACGGTGTCCTCCACCTTTCCTGCCACAACGGCGCCCTTTTCAGAAAAAGCTCCTTCAATCTTCAGGGTTTCCCCCAGCAGAGCCTCCTGCTTAAAATTGATGCGGAAATCGGTAAGAGGCCGGTCCAGCATGGCTTCCGGCAGAAAATCGCAGGCAATTCCCGCATAAACCGCATTGTAGGTATGATTGTTTCCGTCAATATCGGAATAGACGATTTTTCTCTCGCCCAAAAACTGCATTTCCTCCGGGACCTTCAGCCGGGCGGGCGGAAGCGTATCCGCCGTCTTCTCCGGAATAGGATCAAAGCGGCCGGGAAAGTCGGAAGGCCGCTGAATGGCCCGGGTCTGGGGATCCACCACAATCCACGCAGTCTGCCCTTCGGCAATGCAGTCCCCCTGCCCGTCGTAAAATTTCAGATCCCGGTAATACTGCGCTCCCTTAAGGCAGTTCTCCCAGGTTTCCACCAGAATGGTTTCGTCCGACACCGGCATCCGGTGAATCCGGATGGCCGCCCGGGTCACCAGAAAGACGGAGTGATGTTCCCACAGCCATCCGTGACTGTATCCCTTGGCTGCGTAGGCCACTCCTGCCATATCCGCCATGATGCGGAGAACCGTCTCGATCCGGGCCCGTTTGTGCTTGTCACAATCACAGAAACGAATTTCCGCTTCTTTATAAAAACATCTGGAATCCCGCTCCACTGTGTCCCTTCCTTCCTTTTTGCGGCGCTTTGTTAAGTTCGGCGGAGATATAAATATACATCCGGTAGCATCATCGAACGAAGATACCGGATGTATACAAATGAATCAGCCGATTTTGTCTACGCCAAGATAGGGGCGGAGCACTTCCGGAACCGTAATGCTTCCGTCCGCATTCTGATACTGCTCCACAATGGCAGGCAGGACACGGCTGGTGGCCAGACCGGAGGCGTTAAGGGTATGAGCAAAATGGAGCTTCTTATCCTCGCCGCGATAGCGGATGTTGCCGCGGCGCGCCTGGAATTCCCGGGCGTTGGAGGCAGAGCTGACCTCTTTATAGATCTGCATGCTGGGAATCCACACTTCAATGTCGTAGGTGCGTGCCATGGAAGCGGAGCAATCCCCTGCCGCAAGCTTGCTTAACCGGTAATGGAGCCCCAGCTCCCGTACCAGCTTCTCGGCCTTCCCTACCAGCTCTTCAAATGCCGCGTCGGAACCCTCTGCCGTGGTATACTGCACCATTTCCACCTTGTTGAACTGATGGCCGCGAATCATGCCGCGCTCTTCGGCACGGTAGCTTCCCGCTTCCCGGCGGTAGCAGGGGGTGTATGCAATGTATTTCTTGGGGAGCTCGGTAAGTTCCAGAATTTCATCCCGGTGCAGATTGACCAGTGCGGTTTCCGCTGTGGGAAGCAGAAATTTGGGGTCAGAACTGGTGGGGTTCTGGAGCCAGTAAACCTCATCCTTGAACTTGGGGAACTGGCCCGCCACATAGCCGCAGTCATAGCCCAGCATGTGGGGAGGCAGAATCAGCTCATAACCGTCGGAAAGATGCTCGTTGATAAAGAAGTTGAGCAGCGCCCACTCCATTCTGGCACCCCAGCCCCGGTAAATCCACGCACCGTTTCCGCCCAGCTTGGCACCCCGGGGATAGTCAATCAGTCCGTTGGCTTCGCAGAGCTCCACATGATTTTTGGGCTCATAATCAAATTTGGGCTGCTCGCCGAAATAGTGGACGGGAACATTCTGTTCCTTTCCGCCGGCCACAACATCATCATCGGGCAGGTTCGGCAGGGAGAGCAGCAGATCCCGCTGTTTTTCCTCCAGCTCGGCCACATCCTGTGCAAAACCTTTGATCTTCTCGGAGAGCTCTTTCATTTCCGCCATAATGGGGGCAACATCGCCGCCCTCTTTTTTGATCTGGGGAATTTTCTTGCTGACCACGTTCTGCTCGTTTTTCATGTTGTCGGTTTTGGTGGAGAGCTCCCGGCGTTTCACGTCAATTTCCAGAATTTCATCAATGACGCTGTCCAGATTCATTTCCCTTTTCTGAATTTTCGCTTTTACCGTATCGGGTGCTTCCCGAATCAGTTTCATGTCAATCATTGCAATATCCTCCCGAATTTATACTTTCTATTGTATACAAACAATCACTTTGTTCTTGCAGCGCGGAACGCTATTCTTTTCCGGCCAGTCTTTCCGCAATGTCGGCCAGCTCTTCCTTGCTGTAAAAGGTAATTTCAATGGAGCCTTTCCCTTCCGATACATGAACCTTTACCTGACGGTTCAGTTCGTTTTTCAGCGCCAGTTCTATTTCATCATAATAACTGTCCCTCGTGGAAGGGACGGACCTTCTGCCCCCGTCTTTCTCGGTCTGTCTGCGGGCCATTTTTTCGATGTCCCGAACGGTAAGTCCCAGCTTCACCGCTCGGTCGGCCGCCTCCAACATCTTATCCTCTTCCTCCAGCGCCAGTACCGCCCGGGCATGGCCGGAAGAAAGCTTCCCTGTCTTCACATAGTCAATGACTTTATCGGGCAGCGTCAGCAGACGGAGCGTGTTCGCCACAGCGGAGCGTGACTTTCCTACGCTTTTGGACACATCCGCCTGGGTCAGATGATAACTGTCCATCAGCTCCTGATATCCCAGCGCTTCTTCAATGGCATTCAGGTTTTCCCGCTGAAGGTTTTCAATCAGCGCCAGCTCCATGGTCTGCATATCGTCGATATCCCGGATCACCACCGGAACTTCCGTCAGACCCGCCATGCGACAGGCTCTCCACCGGCGCTCACCGGCAATCAGCTGATAGCCGCCTTCCGGAATGGGCCGCACCAGCAGAGGCTGCAGCAGGCCGTGCTCCCGGATGGAATCCGCCAGCTGCTGCAAGGGCTCCTCTTCGAAATACTTCCGGGGCTGATTCCGGTTTGGTTCAATCTCATTCAGTTTAATTTTTTCGGGTGAATTGCTTCCGCCCGAAGTGGAATTGTCAATAAAAAGAGCATCCAGGCCCTTTCCGAGTCCTTTTTTCCCCGCCATATGGCCCTTTCCTTTCCATGTTTCCTTCTTGTCCGGTTCGCAGACCGGCCGCTGTTATACAATCCTCCGGTTACGTTTGATGACTTCCTCGCATAAATCCATATATGCCTTGGTCCCTGTGGAACCTTTGTCGTAGTAATAAACGGGCTGTCCATAGCTGGGAGCTTCGGAAAGCCGTACATTTCTGGGAATTGCGGTGGAATACACCTTGTCTCCGTAAAATTTCTTGACTTCCGCCACCACCTGCGAGGTCAGATTCAGTCTTCCGTCATACATGGTCAGCAGTACGCCCTCAATTTCAATGGTGGGATTGTACATTTTCTTTACCTGCCGCACAGTAGCCATCAGCTGCGTCAGCCCTTCCAGCGCATAGTACTCGCACTGAATGGGAATAAAAACCGTATCGCAGGCCGTCAGAGCGTTCAGCGTAATCAGCCCAAGGGAAGGCGGACAGTCAATGAAAATGAAATCATACAGCTCTTTCAGATGCACAATTGCCTTTTTCAGGACGTTGACCCGATCCTCCACATCCACCAGCTGAATTTCCGCCCCCGCCAGCTGAATGTTGGAGGGAAGAATGTGCAAATTTTTATAAGCGGTTTTGAGAATAATCTCCTCCGCTTTTGCCCCTCCGGTCAGCAGATCATAGGAAGAAAGGGTGATGTCGCGTTTGTTGATGCCGACGCCGCTGGTTGCATTCCCCTGGGGGTCGATATCAATCAAAAGCACCTTTTTTCTTTTCGTTCCAAGGCAGGCGGCCAGATTCACTGTGGATGTTGTTTTTCCTACGCCGCCTTTTTGGTTTGCCACAGCAATTATTTTGCCCATAATTTCCTCCCAATACCCTGTTCCCGGGAATTTCGCGTTCTTTTTTGTCCGGTGATTCTATTATAGCACCTGCCGGCAAAAAAGGCAAAAGAAATTGCCGCTTTTTCTGTTTTTCGCTCAAAAAATTTGGCTTTCCGGCGGGGCGGAGCTCCGCAGAATGTTTCACGTGAAACATTCTGCGGCTGGCTGACTTTTGGCGGAAGAAATGTTTCACGTGAAACATTTCTTCCGCAGCCTTTCTTTCGGGCAGGCGGAAAAGGAGGGAGGCAAACGCCTCCCTCCTTTTCCGATGGTTAGGGGAATGGTTTTATTTCAAGGGGAATGGCCCCATGAAAGCAATCTTGTCCCTGTCAATTGGCAATGGGAATCTTTACAATATATTCAATATAGTCCTCTTTTTCCACTTTTTCGGCAGACGCATGAATTCCGCTCTGGTTCATCAGGGAAATCGCATTGTTGATGGTGTTAAAAAACAGCCGGACATCCTTTACCACCGGGTGAAGCCTCTTCTTTGGCTTCTGCTTTTCCTGGCTGATGAGTTCTATGTATTCCTCCGTCTGTGAAACGTTCAGATTGTGGGTGGAAATATAGTCTACGGCAGTCCGTAGCCTGTCCGAATCCTCCAGCCGGAGAAGCGCTCTTGCCTGACGCTCGTTAATTCCCTTTTTCAGCAGCTCTTTTTGCTCTTCCGGCTCAAATTTCAGCAGGCGAAGCTTGTTGGCAATGGTAGGCTGTGCTTTTCCAAGCCGCACCCCCAGCTCCTGCTGGGAAACGCCCCATTCTACCATCAGATTTTTCAGGGCAACGGCTTCCTCAAAATAGTTCAGATCCTCCCGCTGAATATTTTCCAGCAGAGCGAGAATGGCAGACTGCCGGTCGGAGGTATCAATGACAATGCAGGGGGCTTCCTCCATTTTGGCCTGCCGGATGGCACGAAGCCTGCGCTCCCCTGAAACCAGCTCATATTTATCGTTGGTTTTTCTGACGGTAAGAGGCTGAAGCAATCCATTGGCCATGATGCTGTCCGCAAGACTTTGGATTTCATTCGCCCCGAAAACGGTACGAGGCTGTGCGGGATTCGGAACAATGGAATCCACCGGCAACAGCACCACCTTGTTGACTGTCTTTTCCTTCTTTAAAAAACCTACCATAGCGCCAACCATTCCTTCCCGGCAATCGGTTTTCTGAAAAGGCCCCAACACGTTAAAACAGAAAACCGCCCTTATCCTATTCTCATTTCCCCATCCTACCATTGTATGTAGGATTCCTTGCAATTAGAATAGCATAAAAGCGGTAAATTTACCAGTTTTTTCCTTTTTCTTTATTTGACTGTTTTCTTTCCAATTCGACAATTTTTTGCCTATTTCAGGGGTTGTTTTTTCATTTTAGCGCTTGGCCTGGGGTATTTTGTCGAAGTTTGCGAAATCTTTTTGATTACGATGATCGCTCTCCGGCTTCCATCGGGCAAAGAATACTGTTTCACGTCCTCCACTTTGCCGCCCAGCAGCCGAATGGCAGGCTTCGACTCCTCCAGCTCCTGCTCCGCATCCGGCCCTTTCAGCGCCGCGAACACACCGCCCACCTTCACAAACGGCAGACAGTACTCGCTCAATTCCCTCAAATGGGCCACTGCTCTGGCAGAAGCGCAGTCATACATCTCCCGGCGGCCGGATTCCCGTCCGGCCTCTTCTGCCCTGGCATGAACGCATTCCGCGGGGAGGGACAATGCTTTGGTCAGCTAACTTAAAAAGACCACCCGTTTATTCAGGCTGTCCAGCAGCGTCAGCTTCAAATCCGGCCGGTACAGCCCACAGGGAACCGAGGGAAAACCCGCACCGGTACCCACATCAATCAGGGAAGCTCCCTCCGGCAGCGGTACCGCTTTCAGCAGCAGCAGACTGTCCAGAAAATGCTTCACAGCAATGTCCTTCGGTTCAATAATGGCGGTAAGATTGATCTTTTCGTTCCACTCCGCCAAAAGCTCCGCATAGCGATCCAGTTTTTGCAGAACATCCCCGCTCAACTCCAGCGATTCTCCCGCAGCAATCTCTTTCATATAGGCAAGATCAATCATTGTGTTCTCCCCTCTTTTCCTGCAGCCAAATCAGCAGAACCGACACATCGGCAGGGCTCACGCCGGAAATCCGGGAGGCCTGGCCGATATTCTGGGGCTGAATCCGGGAAAGCTTCTCCCGCGCCTCCATGCTAAGGCCCGCCAGCTGGGAATAGTCCATCTTTTCCGGCAGCAGGCGTCCCTCCAGTTTCCGCATTTCCGCCACCTGGGCAAGCTGCTTTTTAATATAGCCCTCATATTTGATTTCGACTTCCACCTGTTCCCGCACTTCCCGGGAAAGGCCGGGCGCTGTGGGGTCGAAGGCAATGACGTCTTCATAGGACAGCTGGGGCCGGCGAACCAGCTCAATGGCACGGATTCCGGTGGAAATTTCCGATGTTTCACGTGAAACAAGCATCCGGTTCAGTTCCGCGGAAGGAGAGATGGTCACGCCCGACAGCCGGGCGATTTCCCCGTCAATCTGACGCACCTTCTCCAAAAACGCCTCATACCGCTCCCGGCTGATCAGCCCCAGCTCGTAGCCATAGGGAGTAAGCCGCTTATCCGCATTGTCCTGCCGCAAAAGCAGCCGGTATTCGCTCCGGGAAGTCATCATCCGGTAAGGGTCGGAGCATCCCTTTACCACCAGATCGTCAATCAGCGTTCCGATATAGGAGCTGGCACGGTCAAGAACAAACTCGCTCTTTCCCTGAATCTTCCGCGCGGCATTGATGCCGGCAATCAGTCCCTGGGCCGCCGCTTCCTCATAGCCGGAGGTTCCGTTAAACTGCCCGGCGCCGTACAGCCCGGAGATTTTCTTGAACTCAAGGGTGGGCTTCAGCTCCAGCGGATCGCAGCAGTCATATTCGATGGCATAGGCATTTCGCATGATCTCGGCTTTTTCAAAGCCCGGAATTGTCCGGATAAACTCCAGCTGAACATCCTCCGGCAGTGAGGAGGACATCCCCTGCATATACATTTCGTCCGTATCCATTCCCATGGGCTCCAAAAAGAACTGATGGCGGGGCTTCTCCGAAAAGCGCACCACCTTGTCCTCAAAGCTGGGACAATACCGGGGGCCCACAACTCCCTGCACCCGCCCGCCGTAAATAGGCGAACGATGAAGATTCTTCCGAATCACCTCATGGGTTTTTTCATTGGTATACCCCATGTGGCAGACCACACGGTTCTGCAGTTCCCCCTTGGTTTCAAAGGAAAAAGGAGTAATGGGCTCATCGCCCGCCTGTTCCTCCAGCTTGGAGACGTCAATGCTTCTCCGGTTTAAGCGGCAGGGAGTCCCTGTCTTGAAACGACGGATGGTAATCCCCAGCTCCTCCAGCCGGTCCGTCAGTCCCACGCTGGGGGCAACCGCATCCGGGCCGCTGGGATAAGAGACCTCGCCCACATGAATGACGCCGCGCTGATAGGTACCGCTGCACACAATGGCGGCCTTGACCTGATACCGGGCGCCCAGCCGGGTCACTACGGCAGAAATCCCCCCCGCCTCGTCCAGCTCCACGCCGACGATTTCATCCTGCTTCACAAAGAGGTTCTCCTGCCGTTCCAGCTTCTGCTTCATATAGGTGTGGTAAGCCCGCCGGTCACTCTGCACCCGGAGGCTGTGAACAGCAGGGCCTTTTCCCAGATTCAGCATCCTGCTCTGGAGGAAGGTCGCATCGGCGGCTTTTCCCATTTCGCCGCCCAGCGCGTCAATTTCCCGCACCAGATGTCCTTTTGCCGTTCCTCCGATGGAGGGATTGCAGGGCATATTCGCAATCCCGTCCAGTGTCAGCGTAAAAACCGCCGTCCGCGCGCCCAGCCGTGCGCAGGCCAGCGCCGCCTCCACACCCGCGTGGCCTGCACCGATGACGGCCACGTCAAAACTGCCCATATCGTAACCCATATATCCTCATTCCCTTTGCGCGGCGCCCCACGCTCCAAATTTCAAACGCTATTTTCCGACACAAAAGTGGGAAAATACCTGATTTACAACTTCTTCCGTCACCCGTCCGCCGGACAGCTCCAGCAGTGCGTCAATGGCGGCATCAACGGATACCGTCACCGCATCCAGCGTGTAGCCCGCCCGCAGTGAGGAAAGCGCTTCCTCAATTCCGTTCCGGGCGGCAGCAGCCTTCTCCCGCTGACGCTCATTGGCCAGCATGGCGGCGCTGGGGTCAAGCTCCAGCAAACCGGTTTTCTCACGGACGGCCTTTTCCAGGTGAGAAAGGCTCCCTTCATCCAGCGCGGACAGTACCAGAAGGGAATCAAACCGTTCCCGCAGACGGTCAAGCTCCAGCCTGGGTTCCAGATCGGCCTTGTTCACCAGTGCAATCACCGGTTTTCCCGCCAGCTCATCCATAAGCCGTTCATCCTCCCCATCCAGAGGAGCGGAGGAATCAAAAACAGCCAGAATCAACGCGGCATTCTCCAGCTTTTCCCGGGCAAGCTCCACTCCCATCCGTTCCACCGGGTCATCCGTTTCCCGAATTCCGGCGGTATCGGAAAGCCGCAGGATCACATCCCCCAGCGACACCGTCTCCTCCACCACATCCCGGGTGGTTCCGGCAATTTCCGTGACGATACTTCTCCGGCATCCCGACAGCAGATTCATCAGGGTGGATTTTCCTACATTGGGCTTTCCCGCAATCACCGTAGGGATTCCCTCACGGAGCATCTTTCCGGTGTCAAAGGAAGAAAGAAGTCCGTCCATCACCTCAAGGCAGCGGGAAAGGCTCCCCTCCAAAGCGGAATTCTCGATTTCGGTGATATCCTCCTCGGGATAATCCACCCATGCTCCCAGATGGCCTGCCAAGTCCAGCAGTTCCTGCTGGACCCCGGCAATTTTCCGGTACAGCGCACCGTCCATCTGGGAACGGGCCGCCTTCAAAGCCTGTCCGTTCCGGGCGGAGATCAGGTCGGCCACGGCTTCCGCCTGGGTCAGACTCATCTTTCCGTTCAGAAAGGCGCGTTTGGTAAACTCGCCCGCTTCGGCAAGCACCGCCCCGTTTTCCAGCACCGCCCGGAGCACCTCACGGGTCACGAAAATGCCCCCATGACAGGAAAGCTCCACCACATCCTCACCGGTATAGCTTTTCGGCCCCCGAAACACCAGCGCCACGGAGGTGTCCAATTCCTCGCCGTGATTCCAGACAGCACCAAAGCTGGCCGTATATCCTTTTTTTTCTTTCAGCAATTCGCCGCTTCTGGAGCGGAATACCCGGTCAGCCACCGGAATGGCATCCTCGCCCGAGATACGCACCACCGAAATACCACCCGCAGCGGCGGGAGTCGCAATTGCCGCAATGGTTTTTGCCATGGTTGATCCGCCTTTCTTTTTCCCCGACCGCGCCGTGCCGCCCTTAACGGGCCTTTCCAAACGGCACATCCGGGAAAACATCCTGCAAACAGGAAAAAGGACCAGGAATTCCCGGTCCTTTTTCGGCCTTCTTTTCCGAAGGACATTCTTCCGGAAAAGGTCCGTTACAGTTCAATCTTGGAATAAAGCTCCGCGCTCTGTTCTTTCTCCGTAAAGCTCTTTTTGTCCAGATCGCTCTTCAGAATTTCTTCCATGGTGCGCTCTCTCTTCTGGGGATAGGGCTTTTTCGGACGGAAATCGTCCCGACGGTTATTATTCTTGTTGAAGGTGTTGGCTTTTACCGGAGTTTCGCTCATGATAACCACCCGGCGGTTGGGTTCCTCCCCCTTGGACTTCGAAGTCACACCGTCAATTTCGGAAACCACAGCGTGAATAATTCTCCGCTCATAGGGATTCATGGGCTCCAGCAGCTGGCTTCTGCCGGTTTTCTTAACCTTCGCGGCAATCCGCGCGGCAAGAGACTGGAGCGTGCTTTCCCGTTTTTCCCGGTAACTGCCGCAGTCCAGCGTAATCCGATAATATTCTCCATCCATCCGGTTGCAGGTCAGAGCCACCAGATACTGGAGCGCATCCAGCGTTTCGCCGTGATGACCGATCAGGACAGCCATCCCGTCCCCTTCAAAGGTAATCACCGCGCCGTCCGCGTTCTCGGAAACCTTCATCTCAATGGAGGAAAGCCCCATGGCATTCAGAATTCCGGAAAGATATTCCTTTGCCGCCGCAAGCTTGTCTACCCCGCCTGCCGCCGGCTCCGCTTTTTCCTCTTCCGCTTCGGATTCCTCCGCCGCCTGTACCGGAGCAGCCGCCTCTTCCTCGTCGGGAAGAACAGCGGTCACCTTGACGAGTGCTTCTTTCAGCTTTCCGAAAAGGGATTTACGGGGAGGCTCCAGTACCTCCACCTGACAGAGGTCAGCGCTGACGCCAAGCTCGGCTGCCGCTTTCTGAACCGCCTCGTCCACGGTCGGCGCCTTTATTGTGAGTTCTTTTTTCATGCCTGCTCCTCCTCAACAATTAATCTTCCTTGTAGTCATCGCCGTATTTTTCAGCCAATTTCTTTCTGGCATCGGCAAGACGTTTGTTGGTCAGTTCCTTTTCCTTCAGAGCGGATTCCCGGTCAAATTTCTTCTGGCTTTCGGTGACGTCGGAAGACTCCTGCGGCGCCGCCTTCTTCGTGGGGGTATCGATGCCGCGCTCCTTCATCACTTTGTTGTATTCTTCCATTTTTTCGCGCTTTTTCTTCATCTTTTCCTTCGTGCGTTCCACCGCCTTATCCGGCATGGCCAGAATTTTTTCCGGCGGATAAAGCTTCTGGAGAAGAACCTGCTGCACGATCATCAGCACGTTGGACACGGTCCAGTACAGGCCGATACCGGCAGGCATGGTCAGAGCAAACCAGAGGGACATCAGGGGCATTAACAGGAACATCCATTTCATTGCGCCCTTTTGTTCCTGACCGTTCTGCTTCTGCTGCCACATGGAAATCAGCGTATATCCGACCTGTGTCACAAAGGACAGAATCGGGATCAGCAAAACCCAGCCCATTACCTGATTGGGAATGGCGCCCAGATCCAGCCCAAGGAAATTCATGTCAAAATCCTTGATCTTGGCAATGTTCTCCGCACCCAAAATGGGGTCAAACGTGGTGGAACCGCTCTGAACCAGCCGGATAATCTGAAGCTGGGCATAGCTGGACATGGTTTCCATCTGTTTTGCCGCTTCCGTCAGCAGCTCCTTCGGAATATGGAGAAGATGCTGCAGAGGGTTATAGATTACGTCGATGATACCGAACAGGAAGATCATCTGAACCGCCATGGGAAGGCATCCGGCCGTGGGGCTCACGCCTTCCTTCTCATAGAGCTTCATCATTTCTTCCTGATAGCGGTTTTTGTCCTTGCCGTACTGCTTTTGAAGCTGCTGAAGCTTCGGCTGGAAAGCAGCCATCCGGGCAGTGCTCTTCTGCTGTTTCACGCCCAGGGGATACAAAACCACACGGGTCAGCACAATAAATAAAATCAATGCCCAGCCATAGCTATGAACCACATAGTCATAAATCAGAGACATCACATAGCCGAGCGGCGCGCCCAAAAATCCCATTCTTGTCCTCCAGTTCCGCCATGGGCGGGGTTATTCTAAAATCCGTCTGCGGCAGAAAAAGTGCAGCAGACCTCTATGGCCGATTCCGCAGGGGAACCGCCTGAAATCCCACGATATTTCCATCTATTCGGCGCGTTTTTCCCTTTTCCGGAAAAGCCGGAATTCCTCCGGCACCGGATCAACCCCTCCCTTGCAGAAAGGATTGCAGCGCAGAATTCTCTTGAAACCCAAAAATCCTCCCCGTAAAAAGCCAAACCGCCTGATTGCCTCCTTGGTATAAGCAGAACAGGTAGGATAAAAGCGGCAGCAGGAAGGAAAAAGGGGGGAAATACATTTCTGATAAAATTGGATCAGCAGGATTGAAATTTTCATTGTTCAGGCCGGCAGTTCCGGCTTTGCTGCTGATTTTTCAAAAGCAACAGCTGTTTTTTCATGACTTCCTTGATTTCCCGGGAAGTGGACGCGGGAGTTTTTTCCCTCGCCACAAAAACGAAATCAAAGCCCCCGAACAGATCGGGGCATTCTGTCAACAACTCCCGGTAGGCCTGGCGGATAATCCGTCTGGCGCGGTTGCGTTTTACCGCACAGCCGATTTTTTTGGAAGTGGTAATTCCGATGCGGGGCTGTCGGTTTCTGTTTTTCACCCGATAGGAGACCAGCAGCGGATGCGCTTTAAACTTTCCCTGAAAATAGGCCCGTTTAAACTCTTTGTTCAGTTTGATGGAAACAAGCTCTGGCATACCGGCTCTCCGTTACATACAAAGGGCCGATGGTTTCCTGTCCCGCCTGCAAAGGAAGCTCCCAAGCAGAGCCCCTTAAAAATAAAGACCACTATCTGAAAAAACAGTGGTCAGTCTTTTTTGAGTTTTGACAGGTAAACCACAGCTACCTTTTTCTTTTGTGACAATCCTCACATTAGTGAGACAGTCTGGCTCTGCCTTTTGCACGACGGCGGGCGAGAACTTTTCTGCCGTTGCTGGTAGACATTCTCTTCATGAAGCCGTGAACTCTTTTTCTCTGCAGCTTTTTGGGCTGATACGTTCTTTTCATAACACTAACTCCCCCTTCGCATACCCTTCTCCGAAAAAACGAAAAAGGGCGGAAATAACAAACCTGTCCCAACGGTCAGGTCAATCTGCGCATTACGATGTTTCCCTATCAATAAGCGAAACCTTGCAAGTTAATATTATAAACGGTAAACAGCGGTTTTGTCAAGCAAATCCGCTGTTTTTTTCATTGGAACCTCATTTCCTTTTTACCACCACAATCCCTTGCGCCGTTCTTTCCGGATACTGCCATATGTAGCAGCCGCTTTTTGGCATCAGACGGGATACGTCAAAAAATTCCGCCCCCCTTCCCCTTTTTCCGATCCCTCCGTCTGGAAAGGCCGTATGCCAAAATCACAATGGAATTCCGTCAAGGAAGAGTTACATTATATATAATATCAATATATCCTGTGCAAAACTTAAAAGGGCTTGTAAAACACAAAAAAATTTGCTATAATATTGGAGCAGTTTAAAAAACGGATCAACATTTTATCCACAGGAAGCCAACCGAATTTCCACAGGTTTTGCGCTTTCTTCTTTTTTTCAGGCTTTTTTTCACTTATCCTTGTGGATTTCCGGTGGAAAAACAGTTCCGCCTCTTTTTGAAAAAGAAAACAATACCGCTTGCATTCTGCTTTTTAATATTCCTGCATGGGAGGATTTTTTCAACATGGAGTCATTCGGGGAAGTTGTTAATCTGGTGAAAGAATACGTCAGGGAACGGGTTTCGGAAGTTGCCTACAACTGCTGGATCGCATTTATCGAGCCGGTCAAGTTTGAGGACGGCAAAGCGATCATCTACATCAAAACCGTTTTCCAAAAAGATATTCTCGTCAAGCAGTATATGGAAAAGATCTCGTCCGGATTTGAATCCGTTCTGGGCTTTCCCGTGGAGATTATCATTGCCACAGAGGAAGACGTAAAGCAGTACATTGCGGGCGAATATCCGGAAAACGTATCGAAGCTCTACTCCAAGGAGCCCCTCACCTCCGAGCAGGAACCGGAGCTGGAAAAAGAGCTGGACGACAACGGGAATTACGAATTCACCTTTGACACCTTCATTGTAGGCTCCTCCAACAACTTCGCCTACGCAGCCTGCAAGGCGATTTCCACCCAGCAGCCCGGCTCCTACAATCCCCTCTTCATTTACGGCCCTTCCGGACTGGGAAAAACCCATCTGCTGATGGCGATTTCCAACGAGACAAAGAAGCTCCGCCCGGAACAAAACGTGATTTCCGTCAGCTCCGAAACCTTTACCAACGAGCTGATTGCCTCCATCCAGAACAAAACCATCGATAACTTTCACAATAAATATCGGAAAGCGGATGTTCTGCTGGTGGACGATATTCAGTTCATCGCCGGCAAGGAAAGTACCCAGGAAGAATTCTTCCACACCTTCAACGAGCTTTACCAGGTCGGAAAGCAGATCGTGCTGACCTCGGACCGGCCTCCGAAGGACATCAAAACGTTGGAAGACCGTCTGAAATCCCGGTTTGAATGGGGTCTTCTGACGGACATTTCCCCACCGGATTTTGAAACCCGGGTGGCCATCATCAACCGCAAGGCGGATCTTCTTCAGATTGAAATTCCGCCGGACGTAACCGAATTCATTGCCAACCGGCTGAAAACCAACATCCGCCAGCTGGAGGGCGCCGTGAAGAAAATCAAGGCGAACAAGCTTCTTTTAGGAGCCGTCCCCACCATCAGCATGGCGCAGACCGTCATCAAGGAAATCCTCAATGACAATCAGCCCGTACCGGTAACGGTGGAACGAATCATCGAAGAAGTCGCCAAAACATACACGGTCTCTCCCGACGACATCCGCTCCCAGAAGCGGTCCGCACAGATTTCCATCGCCCGTCAGGTGGCGATTTACATTGTCCGGGAGGTCACGCAGATGTCAATGGCCCCCATCGGCGAGGAATTCGGCGGACGGGATCACTCCACCATCGTCTACGCCTTAAATCAGGTAAAGAAGCAGGTGGAAAGCGACCCCCGTCAGAAAGCCATCATCGACGACATCATTAAAAACATCAAAAACAAGTAACGAGATTTGCCCGCCGAGGGCTTTCTCCTTTTTCGGACACTTTCTTCTTTTCCACAAAGGGGTTTTCCACCCCAAAGGACGCCACGGAACCCGGACCAAAAATTCATAAGAGTTTTACGCTGAGTTTTCAACAAAAACCGAACTTTCAACTGTTGAAAACAGTGGGAAACTTTTATGAAGCATTTTTTCCAACTTTTATCCACCGTTCCATCCCGGTGATTTCCACAGAAAAAAGTGCCGTAAAAGCAGCAGAAAAGCCGGTTTCCCGGGTTTCCCACCATTTCCACAGCACCTATTACTACTACTTTTAATTATTATTCATATCTATATAGTATAGCCTGACCGCAGGCTCTTCATTCATTCCAAATTTCAGTCACAGACAAAGGGGAGCGATCTGATGAAATTCACCTGTGATAAAAACAGCCTGAGCGAAGCGATTAACAATGTGCTTCCCGCAGTTTCTGCGAAGTCTACCCTGATTGCCCTGGAAGGTATTCTCATGAACTGCGCAAACAACCAACTCAGCCTTACCGGCTACAATCTTGAGCTTGGAATCACCAAGACAATCGAGGTAAACAGTGTGGAAGAAGGTTCTGTGATTCTGAGTGCCTCCCTTCTTTCCAACATCATCAATAAAATGCCTTCCGGCACCGTAAGCGTTTCCACCGATGAAAAGCTGCTCACCATCATCGAGTGCAACGACGTGGAATTCACCATCCTCGGCCTGGACGCGGAAGAATATCCCGACATGCCTTCCATTTCCGACGGCAAGGATTTTTCTCTCCCTCACCACCTTCTGAAGAACATGATCTCTCAGACTTTGTTCGCTGTGGCCCAGACCGATCAGAATCCGGTCCACACCGGCTCCCTGTTTGATCTTTCCGATGGAATTCTGAGTGTGGTTTCCGTGGATGGCTACCGGCTGGCACTCAGAAAAGAAAAAGTCAGTGTCACCGAAAACTTTAAGTTTGTTGTCCCGGGGAAAACTCTGGGAGAAATTGTAAAGCTTCTCTCCCGTCTTGTGATGGAGGACGACGAGGAACACATTCACATCAGCGTGTCCAGCAAACACATCAGTTTCTGTGTCTGCGGCTACGTGATTATTTCCCGTGTTCTGGAAGGCGATTTTCTGGACTATAAAAATGCCATCCCCAAAGAGTCCCAGACAACCGTCACCATTGAGACAAGGCCTTTCCTTGACAGCATCAACCGCGCCTCCATCATCATCAATGAGCGGGCAAAAAGCCCCATCCGCTGCACCTTCGCGCAGAATGGGGTCAGATTGTTCTGTGAAACCGCTCTCGGCAAGATCAACGACTTTATCCCGGCCGAAATGAACGGGCCGGAAGTGAAAATCGGGTTCAACAATAAATATATGGCAGATGCGCTGAAGGCAAGCGAATGTGAAAAGATCGTCATCCAGATCAACGGCCCTGTTTCTCCGATGAAGGTCGTTCCCATTGACGACGACAGCTTCCTCTTCCTTGTCCTGCCGGTGCGGCTGAAATCCTAAGACATTTCCCCTTTCCGGCCGCAAACCGGATTTTCCGGTGCGGCCGGTTTCCTGATATGAGATGGTTTCACTGTTCCCGCTTCCGGGATCGGTGCGCAAACGAAAAGGGTGAGCAAAAAGCATGGAAACACAAAAAGTACAGATCCATACGGAATACATCAAGCTGGATCAGCTCTTGAAATTCGCCGGTGCCGTCGCTACCGGAGGAGAGGCAAAAGAAGTTGTCGCGGAGGGCGGAGTAAAGGTGAACGGAGAACCCTGTCTTCTCCGGGGCAAGAAGATTCGGCCCGGAGATACAGTGGAATGGGAAGATTTCCGCTGTGAAGTAACGGAATAACGAGTTTTTGAGGTTTGCTTTGAAACTGAATGAGATTGAGCTGATCAATTACCGGAATATTTCCCATATGGACGTAAAACCGTGTCCGGGAATCAATGTGATTTACGGGGACAACGCACAGGGAAAAACCAACCTGATCGAAGCAATCTGGCTGTTTACCGGCAATTCCTCCTTCCGGGGGGCAAAAACCGGGGAACTGATCCGCTTCGATCAGACGGATACCCGCCTGTCCGTTTCCTTTTCCGACCGGGAGCGGGAACAGAAAGCCTCCATCCAGCTGAACGGGGCATCAAAGAAAAAAATTCTTCTGAACGGAATGGTCTGTAAAACTGCCGCCGATCTGAACGGCAGTTTTTACAGCGTCGTGTTCTCTCCGGCTCACTTGTCCTTTATTAAGGACGGGCCGAAAAACCGGAGAAAATTTATTGACATCGCCATTTCCCAGATCAAGCCGCAATATAAAAATTATCTCTGTCAATATGAAAAACTGGTGGATCAGCGGAATGCGCTGCTGAAAAATGCCTCCCAGTACCGGGATCTGGAACAGAATATGGAAATTTGGGACAGACAAATGGCGAAAACAGGGACAATTATTTCCATTTACCGTGGCGATTATGTGAAAAAACTTCAAATAATTGCCAAGACTGTTTATGAAGGACTGAGTGCCCAAAGGGAAACCTTTGAAATCGGTTACCTGTCCACTGTGTTCGAGAATCTCCCCGAAGTGACCGCCTATGAGGACCGGTGGGTGGAGCTCTACTATCAGAAGCTGCGGGAATCGTTCCCCACCGACCTGCGGCAGGGATTTACTTCGGTGGGAATCCATCGGGACGATCTGGAGGTTTTTATTGACGGAAAATCCGCCAGAACCTACGGTTCACAGGGCCAGCAGCGAAGCAGTGTCATCACTCTGAAGCTTGCGGAGGCAAGCCTTTTGAAGAAGGTGACCGGAGAGGATCCGGTGATGCTGCTGGACGACGTCATGAGCGAGCTGGATGAGTCCCGGCAGGATTATATTCTGAACCATCTGAAAAATATGCAGGTATTTATCACCTGCTGCGACGTGTCCAATGCGGCCCGGCTTCAATCCGGAAAAATCTTTCGGATCGAAGCCGGCAGCCTTGCGGAGGAAACGCAGTTAAGCTGAAAGGAGCCGAAAGCATGTATCTTCACCTTGGACAGGATGTGGTGGTCAAAGGAGACGAGATCATCGGTATTTTTGATCTGGAAAAGGCCACCCTTTCCAAAAAGACGAAGGATTTTCTTTCCGGCTCCACCAAAAAGGGCGAAGTCATTACGGTATCCTACGAAATGCCGAAATCGTTTGTGGTAACTGCCGCAAAGGGAAAAACCGGAGTCTATATTTCGCAGATTTCCACCGCTACCCTGAAAAAGAGGGCGGATCTGGGAAGCTGCGGATAAAACCGCGGGATTGAATCCGGCGGTTCCTGTGATGGGATTTTCAGGGGAGATCCCCTGAACGGGGTTTTTGACCGGCCCCGGGCATCGCCCCAACCGGCGAGAGAAATTTGGAGGGAAAAGCAAGTGGATAACATTCCGAACAACGCAACTTATGGAGCGGATGAAATTCAGGTATTGGAAGGGCTGGAGGCAGTCCGGAAAAGACCGGGTATGTACATCGGCTCCACAGGGCCGAAAGGGCTGCACCATCTGGTATATGAGATTGTGGACAACGCTATCGATGAAGCGCTGGCGGGCTACTGCACTCAAATTACGGTGGAGATTCTTCCCGGCAACGTCATCCGCGTTACCGACAACGGACGGGGAATTCCCACAGGAATTCATCCGAAGGAAGGCATTTCCGCCGCAACAGTGGCCTATACCATTCTCCATGCCGGCGGTAAATTCGGCGGCGGCGGATACAAAGTGGCCGGCGGTCTGCACGGCGTGGGCGCTTCTGTGGTCAACGCCCTGTCGGAGTGGCTGGAGCTGACGGTTCACGATGGAAAAAGCATCCATTTTCAGCGGTTTGAGCGGGGCCATTACGACAAAGAGATGGAAGTGATCGGCAAAACCGACCGCACCGGCACCGAAGTTGTGTTTAAGGCCGACCCCGAAATCTTTGAAACCATCGAGTATGATTATGAGACGCTGCTGACCCGGCTGCGGGAACAGGCATTTCTGAATGCGGGCATCAAAATCATGATCAAGGATACCCGGGTTCCCGGAGAACCGGTGGAGGACAAGCTTCATTACGAGGGCGGAATCAAGAGCTTTGTCACCTATACCCAGACAAAGAGAGGGCTGGAGGCTCTTCATCCCGACGTGATCTACCTTTCCAAAACGGAGGGGGATTCTTTTGCGGAGGTTGCGCTTCAGTACAGCGAAAATTACTACAACGAGCTGATCCTCTCCTTTGCCAATAACATTCATACCGCCGAGGGCGGCTATCATGAGACCGGTTTTAAAAACGGCATTACCCGGGTGCTCAACGATTACGGAAAAAAATTCAACCTGCTGAAGGAAACCGATAAATTGAGCGGTGACGATGTCCGTGAAGGCTTGACCGCCATCATCAGCGTCAAGCTCACCAACTGCGAATTTGAAGGACAGACCAAGACAAAGCTTGGAAATACCGAAGTTCGTCCCATGGTGGAAACCATGGTTTACGACGGGATGATGACCTATCTGGAAGAAAATCCGGCGGTGGCCCGTTCCATTTTCGACAAGGCGATGATGGCCCAGCGTGCCCGGGAAGCGGCAAAAAGGGCCCGTGACCTGACCCGGAGAAAATCCGCGCTGGAAACCGCTTCCCTGCCCGGAAAGCTGGCGGACTGCCAGGAGCGCGACCCGGCGCTCACCGAAATTTATATCGTCGAGGGAGATTCCGCAGGCGGCTCTGCCAAGGACGGCCGGGACCGGCGGTATCAGGCCATCCTTCCTCTCTGGGGAAAGATGCTCAACGTGGAAAAATCCCGGATTGACAAGGTATACGACAACGAAAAGCTGATGCCTGTGGTTACGGCGCTGGGCACCGGCATCGGAGAAGAATTCGACATTTCCAAGCTGCGCTACGGAAAAGTCGTCATTATGGCGGATGCCGATGTGGACGGTTCTCACATCCGGACACTGCTGCTGACCTTCTTCTTCCGGTTTATGAAGCCCCTGGTGGAACAGGGCCATGTATTCATTGCACAGCCTCCGCTGTTCAAGCTTTGGAGAGGAAAACAGGTCCGGTATGCCTATTCCGATCTGGAACGGGACCAGTATATCGAAGAGCTGGGCGGCGAATTCAAACAGAAGGTGGAAATCCAGCGGTACAAAGGCCTCGGTGAGATGGACCCGGAACAGCTGTGGGAAACCACAATGAATCAGGAAAACCGGATCATGATTAAGATCACCCTTGAGGATGCCGCAAAAGCGGACGAAATCTTCACCATCCTGATGGGCGACAAGGTTGCTCCCCGTAAGGAATTTATTGAGCAGAACGCAAAATACGTGACCAATCTGGACGTTTAGTCCTGATTTTTGCCGGAAAGGAAGTGTTTGCCGATATGGAGGAAAACGAGAAACAGGAAAAAACTGCCGGGGAACAGGATTCGGAATCCGAAAACGAAGAAGCTGTCCCAAAGACGGAAGAGGTTTTTACAGGGATTTCCGCGGGGGTTTCCGGCGAGGAGTTTGACATTCTTCCCGAAGTGGAGCGCAATCCCGAGGATGACAGGGAATTTTCGGAAAAGGACGGCGTTGAAGTGGAGTACAGCTTCAACGGCGACGATATCCGGGAAGGCCTCACCGTATTCCAGAAAGCCACCATCTACAAAAAGAATATGGTCTATACCCTTCTTCTTCTGGTCATCTTTGTCATCTATATTTTCAATATCATAAAGCATCCCGAAGAGGTGTTTTCCAGCTTTCTGGCTGCCATGTGCATTGCGGTGACGGCGTTTTTGTGGTACCTCCCCGCAAAGCATATCAAAAAAACCGCCGAGGCGGCGGACCAGCGGAATATGACCTTCGGAATGACAATCTATGATACCGGGGTCAAAATCCGTGAGGAAAACGGCAGCTTTATCCTTCACTTCGGCAAGGAAATCGACCGGGTTTTCGAAACGAAAAACCTGTATCTGATCTGTGCCGGAAAAGAACGGATTTTCATGCTTCCCAAGCGTTCCATGGATTCGGAGAAAAACCGCCGGGTGAAAGAAACGCTTCAAAGCGCCATGGCGGAAAAGTATTTTGACCAAACGCAAAAAGCAAACTGACACGGCAAAAAAGAGAAAGGTATGATCTGAAAAATGGATGTAAATGAACAGGGACGCATTATCGTCCGGGATATCGAACGGGAAATGAAACAGTCCTTTCTGGACTATTCCATGTCGGTCATCGTATCCCGCGCGCTGCCTGACGTCCGGGACGGGTTGAAGCCGGTTCACCGGAGAATCCTGTACAGCATGTATGAAAAGGGGCTTTTACCGGAAAAGCCTTACTATAAATGCGCCTCCACCGTCGGAAGCGTGCTGGGTGACTATCATCCCCACGGCGATGCTTCCGTTTACGATGCACTGGTGCGGATGGCACAGAAATTTTCCCTTCGCTATCCGCTGGTAGACGGTCACGGAAACTTCGGTTCCATCGACGGCGACCCGCCTGCTGCCTACCGTTATACCGAGGCCAGAATGAGCAAGATTTCCGTGGAAATGCTGACGGATATCGAAAAAGACACGGTGGACTGGGATTCCAACTACGACGACCGGAAAAAGGAACCCCGGATGCTCCCCTCCCGGTTCCCGAACCTTCTGGTCAACGGTGTCACGGGTATTGCCGTAGGTATGGCCACCAACATCCCTCCCCACAATCTGGGCGAGGTGATCGACGGGGTGAATCTGCTGATTGACAACCCCGACGCCACCCTTGCGGAGCTGATGGAGAAAATCAAGGGGCCGGACTTCCCCACCGCCGGAATTATCATGGGCCTTTCCGGCATCCGCGCCGCCTATGCCACCGGACGGGGAAAAATCACCCTGCGCGCCCGGGCGGAAATTCAGGAAATGAAAAACGGCCGGTTCCGCATTGTGGTAACCGAGCTTCCCTATATGGTAAACAAAGCCCGACTCATCGAAAACATTGCCGAGCATGTGAAAAACAAACGGATTGAAGGCATTTCCGACCTGCGGGATGAATCCGACCGGAACGGAATGCACTTTGTCATTGAACTGAAACGGGACGCGAACCCCCAGGTTGTGCTCAACCGGCTCTATCAGTATACCTCCATGCAGGAGACTGTGGGCGTGACCATGCTGGCGCTGGTGGACGGACAGCCGAAGATTCTGACCCTCCGGGAGTGCCTCGAGCACTATATCGAGTTTCAGGAGGAGATCATCCGCCGCAGAACCGAGTACGATTTGCGGAAGGCCCGGGAACGGGAACACATTCTGGAAGGTCTGCGTCTGGTGATCGACTTCATGGATGAAGTCATCGCCATCATCCGCTCCTCCAAGGATCAGCCGGAGTCCAAGGTCAGACTGATGGAGCGCTTCGGCATCGACGATATCCAGTCCTCCGCCATTGTGGCCATGCGTTTGGGACAGTTGTCCGGCATGGAACGGCAGAAGATTCTGGATGAACTGGGTGAACTGGAAAAACGCATTGCGGAGCTTTTGGACATTCTCGGAAACGAAACCCGGATTCTGGAAATCATCAAAACCGAAATCAACGAAATTAAGCGCCGCTTCAACGATGAGCGCCGGACCGAAATCCAGCAGATCAGCGGCGAGATGGACATTGAGGATCTGATTCCCGAAGAGGATTGCGTGGTGACGCTCACCCATTTCGGCTATATCAAACGGCAGCCCTCCGACCTCTATAAGCTCCAGAAGCGGGGCGGGCGGGGCGTTTCCGGCATGAAACAGCGGGAGGACGACTTTGTGGAGGAGCTGTTCATTTCCTCCACCCACGAAAACGTTCTCTTTATCACCAACAAGGGCCGGATGTACAAGCTGAAATGCTACGAGATTCCAGAAGGAGGAAAGGCCTCCCGCGGAACCAATGTGGTCAACCTGCTTCCCATTGAGGGCGAGGAAAAGATCGCCTATATGATCAAGGTGAAGGAGTTTGACGAGGATAAATTCCTGGTGATGGTCACAAGAGAAGGCCTCATCAAGCGTACAAGACTGGATGCGTACCGGAATGTCCGGAAGAACGGCCTGATCGCCATTTCCCTGAACGAGGGCGATGAGCTGGCTTCCGTCCGTCTGACCGACGGCTTGAGCGACCTTTTGATCGCCACCAGAAACGGAATGTCCATCCGTCTGGATGAACAGCAGATTCGTCCTCTCTCCCGTGGGGCACGGGGCGTCCGCGCCATCCGTCTCCGGGACGGCGATGAAGTGGTCAGCATGGCGCGTCTCCGTGAGGGAGCGTCGGTGATGACCGTCACCACTATGGGACAGGGCCGCCGTACGGCAATTTCCGAATACCGGCTCCAGTCCAGAGGCGGCTACGGCAAGATTAACTATAAGACCAGCGAAAAGAAGGGCGATGTGGCCGGCGTCCGGGTGGTGGACGAAAACGACGATCTGATTCTGATTGCCGATGACGGAATTATCATCCGTATCCGGGTCAGCGACGTGAATCTCATGTCCCGTTATGCTTCCGGCGTAAAGGTCATGCGTCTGACGGAGGGCAGCAAGCTGGTTACCTTCGCCCGCACCGACCATGACGAGGAGGAAGAAACCGCTGCGGTGGAAGATTCCGAGGAAGACGACGTAAACGAAGAGGAGCTTGCCAAAGAAGAACAGGCTTTGGAAGAAGCGGAAGCAGGGCTTCCTTCGGATGAGGAAAGCGAACCTTCGGAAGAGACAGACGATTCCGAAGAATAAAAAGATCGTCTTTTATTCCGCTTAGGATTATACAGTAAAGATATTACAAATTGGGAACACTCAAACCGGAAGGTTTGGGTGTTTTCTTTCGGATTGACGATTTCCCGAAAGCATGTCATAATAAAATAAGAATACCGGCTGGTATGGCCGTGAAGATCCCCCCGATTGAAGGAAAGGATGAGATTATGTATCCGATCAGGAGAATTACCGGCAGAGAGCAGATTGACAGCGGAGCTGTCGCCTCCGTTGACATCTATAACTGGGGCGGAGAATACCGTCCCGAGACAAAAGCGACTCTCTGTTTCTGGGAAGGAAAGGGTTTCCTTCTGAAAATGACCTGCCGGGAGGAAAATCCCCGGGCAGTGTATCCTTTTGACCGTCAGAACAGCATGGTCTGTGAGGACAGCTGCATGGAGTTTTTCGGCAATTTCGCCCCGGAAAAGGAAAACAGCGGTTATCTGAATTTTGAGTGCAATGCTAATGGATGTCTGCTTTGCTGTTATGGGCCGGACCGGTATCAGCGAAAGACGGTGGCGGAAATGGGAATCCCCCATCCCCTGCCGGAAGCGTTCCGCACCGGGGCAGAATGGGGATACGAATTGTTGATTCCAATCGAATTATTGCAAAAAGTATACGGAAAAAGCGAGTTTTCCACAGGCGACCGCATTCGGGGAAGCTTTTATAAGTGCGGCGACCTGACCGGACATCCCCATTACGGAAGTGATATCCGGATTTCCATTGATCATCCGGATTTCCATTGTCCTGAATTTTTTGGGGAAATGGAACTTGTGTAGACGGCCTTTTGAGCCTTGAGAAAGGAGAAAACCGGTGAAAAAGGTTTTATCCTGCCTGGTTCTGACTCTGCTGGGGCTGCTTCTCCCCTTCCCTGCCGCGGCCGATATGGGCCCAAAACCGGAAATTACCATTGTCGTAAAGAATGCGCCCCAGGGGGAGTATTATCTGGATCTGCTGATTCCCGAAAAGAATTCCTATGACAATCTTCGTGAAAACCGGGAACACTATGATTCCGATAAGCTTTCCCTTCTGGAAAGCATGGAATCCTCGGGATGGTATCCGGCTTTGGTCAGAGGCACCAATGTGCCCCTTTTTGGCGACCTTGTGGGTGAAGCACAGGGAAATACCATGGTTCACACCTTTCGTTACTATGGGGTTCCCACTGTATTTCGCATTGCTGTTGCCACACCGGACCGTCGTCTGGTGGTCACGGATCCCATCCGGAAAAAAATGTTCGAAGAAACCATTACCTATGATTTTTCCACCGGGAAAATGATACGGGAATCCATCGGAAAGGAATATCTCACTCAGTTTGGCTTTACATGCGGAGCTACCCTGCTGATTGAAGGGCTGCTTCTTCTCCTTTTCGGCTATTCCTTCCGGAAAAACTGGAAGCCGTTTTTACTGGTAAATATTTTTACGCAGATATTGCTGACAGCCACCGCAGGGTCAGCTCTCCTGTTCAGCGGACTGCTGGCGGCATATGTCTGCCTGATCGCAATGGAGCTTGTGATAGCGGGAACAGAAGCCTGCCTTTATCGAAAATTTCTGGTGGGCCGGAGCAAAGCAAGGGCGGTCGTGTACGCCCTTGCCGCCAATGCCGCAAGCTGCGCGGCAGGTTTTTTCCTCATTGGCCAAGGCCGGTAAAAGAAGAAATTCTGCTTCCTTCCCACAGCAGTTCCGCTTTGAAAAGCATGTCATTTTCCAATATTTAACCCGTATCTTTCTGACGAAATTCCCCACACTAACTGCAGCGGATTCCTGCACCGGCAGGCCGCTGTTTTGGGAGGGGAATCGATATGGAAGAAAAACTGAAACTGAATTCAAAGCTGTTTTTGATCGGCGCCACCGGCTACAGTGTACTGGAGGTGGCATGGCGCGGCTTCACCCATTGGACGATGGCGGTTACAGGCGGTATCTGTTTTACGGCGATTTATTACCTTAATGAAAAGTATTCCCAAAAGCCCCTGTGGAAGCGCTGTGCGATGGGAGCTTCGGTGATTACGGGAATCGAATTTCTGGTGGGCTGCATTGTAAATCTGGCGTTCCACTGGAATGTGTGGAATTATTCCGCCATGCACTTTAATATTCTGGGACAGGTGTGCCTGCTTTATTCGGTTTTGTGGTTTCTTCTGTCCATTCCGCTGTTCTGGCTTAGCGGAAAGCTCAAGGAAAGCTTTTCCCGGGTAAGACAGGCTGGGTAATTCCCCACGGACCGTTTCCAACCACAACCTCCATTTCGGAGATTTTCATCATACAAAAAAGCAGGAGACTGATTTATCATCAGTCTCCTGCTTTTTTGTCGTCTTTTACCGGGCTTGCACCCGGGGGTTCACAGACACCGGCTGTGCCGGGCGCCATTGAAACCGGGCCATGTCCACCCGTCCGTCGGGGAGAAAACCGACTTCCTCCCCTTCCAGCACAGACCTGCGGAATGCGGCCCACTGGGACATTTCCCCGCCGGTGATTCCCCCGTCCGCCATGACCACCCGATGCCATGGGAGGCCTTCGGGACAGCGCCGCATGGCCCAGCCAACCTGCCGGGCCGCCCGCGGAGATCCCAGCATCCACGCAATTTGTCCATAGGAGGCGACCTTTCCCGAAGGAATCTGCTCCACTATTTTGTAAACCCGTAAAAAGAATGAGTTCTCCATTTGGTCAATCTCCCATAGAAAAGTGAAAAAGCGATTATTCCGTCAGAGGTACACAGCCGGAGGTCCGGCTGATTTCTTCCAGCTTTTTTTCGTTTTTCATCCGGTACATTTCCCGATCTGCCGTGGAAAGGATGGAATCCACGGAAAGCAGATCTTTTTTGCTGCAGATACGGTACCCCATGCTAAGGGAAATTTCATAGGGGGCCGGGCTTTCGCTGTTTACGGCACGGACTGTCTGCTGAATGCCGTCAATCAGAGCGTCCAGCTCTTCCCGGCTTTTGGCGTGGCCGGTTATCACAAATTCATCCCCGCCGAACCGGCCGATGAAGTCCTTTTCCCGGCAGCTCTTTTTCAGGATACCCGCTACTGTAATCAGCGCTTCATCCCCCGCCAGATGGCCAAAACGGTCGTTGATGGACTTAAAATGATCCACGTCAATCATCACGGTAAAAAACAAGCTGTTTGTGGAAGCCAGATGATTGATCTCCCATAAAATCTGTTTGTTGGTCTGCCTCCTGTTGAAAAGGCCGGTCAGGATATCTCTGGAAAGCTGATGATTTTGAAGGTTGATAAAGAGAATCAGCAGGGAAACCGCCGAACAGACCCAGACGATGGTCAGTCCGTAAAATTTCAGCTGAAGAATATTTCCGATCAGTGTGGGAACAGGGAAAAAAAGCAGTGTGGTGTAAACCGACTGTTCCCGGATCCGTTTCTGCTGAACCAATTCCTTTATCGCCAGAACCGCACTGACGACCCAGTAACCGTAGGAAATTGCAATGGGAATCCAAAGGAAGCTCCCCCGCTGGTATTGATTTTGGGAATTGACAGAATAAATCCACCGGGTCCATGGACTGAACAGAATGATCAGACAGCTTGCCAGACAGGGAAGGAAAAGAAGCTGTTTCATTTTCCTGCCGGGCTCATATTCGGGATACAGTTTTTTTATGGAATACCAAAGCCAGAGGTAAGCAAAAAAAGAATGACCGAGAAAGTACAAAATGCAAATCACATGATTTGCCGCGACCATACCGGGAGCGGTGTGGCCTCTCATCAGATAGATTCCGCTGTCCGCGGCGAGAATCACTACATTGCAGATCAGAAGGCCTGTAAAGTATTTCTGATCCCCCTGGGTAATATCCTGATGGGTGCTTGCCATATGGAAAAGCATTGTCAGGAGAACGACAATACCCAGCAGATTGATTTCAAGATATTGTGCCATTACCAGTTCCATTTGGTCTTCTCACACCTTTCTCCCTATGGAAAAAGATTTCCTTTTGTTTTCTTCGTCATTGCATAAAAAGTCTATTTTACGGAACGCAAAATAGGTTCCCGTGCTAAAATGTTCTCGTTATGGCCGAAATCTATGATTTCGGTTATAGAAGTTATTATAGCATAATATACAAAAGATCACAACAAATTCATTTCAAACAGGAATTTATCCCGTGCCGATCAAAGCAAAAATGCCGGAGCAGTTGCTTCGGCATTTTTTTCCATGCGGATTTTACAGTATTTCAACTCACAGGTTTCCCTGACAGCTTGTATCATATCGGATTTCAAAAGAAAAAGCTGTCGCATTATGGAATAAAGGAAAAAAGAAGTTCTTCTAACTGTAAAATCTGCATATTATTCTTTAAAGCGTTTTTATAAAACTGTTTTTGAAAAGAGCGCTGCGGCAAAATACAAAACTCATTTTATACGAAAAGAGACTGAAGGAGGAAGGAACGCGGATGAAAAAATTCCGATGCCTGTTGGGCGGTAGGATTGGAAATCCAATACGTGCGCCGCCAGAATTTTTGAAAGCGAGGATGGGACGGGCAGGTTTTCCGTCACTCTGCGTCTTCCTCCAGCGCTTCAATCAGAAAGCTGACCGGCCGGAACCCGTCGTTGCAGGAAATCATGGCGGATTTCTCATTCTTCATCCAACCGTCGTAAAAATTCCCGCCCCCGTGGGCCAGCGTCATTACAAAGGGAGACATACTTTCCCATGCGCTTTCGCACATCCCTTCCGGGCGCTTCCAGCCGTTGGCAACAAAAATCTGCCCCTCCCGCAGGTCGCAGGCGTGAGAAATGGGGTTTTCATACCGGGCAGCCAGCTCCGGGTAGAAGGCCTTTTTCATTACGGTAATTCTGCACTTTTTCATCCGTTTCCCCTTTCCAGGTCCGGAGACCGCAAGATTCCGGCCGATGTCGGACGGAACCGTGGTATGATGGAATCAAAGTTTTTTTCCTTTGATTCCATCATACCACACCGGGGACAGGAGTGCAACAAAGGAAGCCTGCCGAAAGGAAAACAGAAAAAAACGTGCGGCATGGAAAATCCATGCCGCACGTTCTATTCGCTGATCCGGCCTTATTATTTGCCGAAGAACAGCTCAAGGTCATCCTCTACCGTGCCGATGCCTGCAATGCCGAAGTTCTCAATCAGAACCTTTGCCACATTGGGAGACAGAAACGCCGGCAGGGTGGGGCCAAGGTGAATATTTTTCACACCCAGAGACAGCAGCGCCAGCAGAACAATGACCGCCTTCTGCTCATACCAGGCAATGTTGTAAACGATGGGGAGATGGTTGATATCGTCAAGGCCGAATACTTCCTTCAGCTTCAATGCAATGACCGCAAGAGAGTAGGAATCGTTGCACTGCCCCGCATCCAGCACCCGTGGAATGCCTCCGATGTCGCCCAGGTTCAGCTTGTTGTATTTATACTTTGCGCAGCCGGCCGTTAAAATGACCGCGTTGCCGGGCAGCGCCCGGGCAAAATCAGTATAGTAATTTCTGGATTTGGCACGTCCGTCGCAGCCCGCCATTACCACAAACTTTTGGATGGCGCCTGATTTCACTGCGTCCACAATTTTATCGGCCAGAGCCAGAACCTGATTATGGGCAAAACCGCCGATGATCTCACCGGTTTCAATTTCGGTGGGCGGAGGGCAGCGCTTGGCAAGAGCAATCACTTCGGAAAAATCCTTTTCTTCTCCGATTCCGCCGGGAATGTGCCTGCATCCGGGGTAGCCTGCCGCACCTGTGGTGAACAGGCGGTCACGGTAGCTCTCCCTGGGCGGGACAATGCAGTTGGTGGTCATTACGATGGGGCCGTTAAAGGACTCGAATTCCTCCTTCTGCATCCACCAGGCATTGCCGTAATTGCCTACGAAATTGGGGTATTTCTGAAAGGCGGGATAATAGTGGGCGGGAAGCATCTCCGAGTGGGTGTAGACGTCCACCCCGGTGCCCTGGGTCTGCTCCAGAAGCATCTCCAGATCCCGCAGGTCATGGCCGGATACCAGAATGCCGGGGTTTTTGTTTACGCCCAGACGTACTTTGGTGATCTTGGGATCGCCATAGGCGGCGGTGTTGGCACTGTCCAGCAGCGCCATGCCGGAAACGCCGTATTTTCCGGTTTCCAGCGTAAGCGCAATCAGATCGTCCGCGGTTAAGCTGTCGTCCAGTGTGGCCGCCAGCGCACGCTGCAAAAAGGCATCCACATCACCGTCATCCTGCATCAGGGCATTGGCATGCTTGGAATAGGCCGACAGCCCCTTGAGCCCATAGGTAATCAGCTCGCGCAGAGAACGGATGTCCTCGTTTTCGGTGGACAGCACTCCTACCGTGGCCGCTTTGGCTTCAAAGCCGGCCTCTTCACCCTCCCAGCGGGCGGCCTCGGGCAGCGCGCCGGCATCCGGAATCCGGGCGAGCAGCTCCCGTTTGGCCTCAAGCGTGCTATGAATCCGGGAGACGATGGCTTCCTTGTCAAAGTTTGCGTTGGTAATGGTGGTAAACAGGTTCAGTGTGACCATGTGATTGATTTCGGGGGAGATTTCGCAGCCCTGTTCCCGCAGAGCGGATGTGACGGCCGACAGGCCCTTGGTTACATAAACCAGCAGATCCTGCATGGCGGCCACGTCGGGCTTCTTTCCGCAGACACCCGACAAAGTGCAGCCGGTGCATCCTGCGGTTTCCTGACACTGATAACAGAACATTTTATTTTCCATCTTTGATTTCCTCCTTAATTTTCTTCCGGAAAGACTACGGTCAGCAGCATCTTGAAGTTCTCTTCCGCATATACGGCATGGGGCTTCTTTGCCGGCATAACCAGAGCCTCCCCCGCTTTGCAGAGATAAGCCACACCGTCAACGGTAAATCTGCCGGTCCCTTCCAGCACAAAAACCATGGCATCGCCGCAGGAATCGTGGGTTCCGATTTCCTCCCCTTTTGCAAAAGCAAACAGAGTAACGCTGATGTGTTCGTTTTGAGACAGTGTTTTGCTGACAACCTGGCCGGGCTGGATGGAAATCTGCCCTCCCAGATCAAAAACCGATTCGTGGGGCACATTTTTGATGAATGCCATGTTACTTTCCTCCTGTTGTTTTTTCAATTGCGCTGACCGGGCAGTTTTCCAGCGCTTCCTCCGCAGATGCTTCCAGCGCCGGAGCGATCTCCCCCGGTATGGCTTCCGCAGTTCCGCGTTCGTTCATAACAAATCCTTCGGGACAGGTCCCGGCGCACAGTCCGCAGCCGATGCAGGCTTCATTCACAAAGAATTTCATGGTGCTTCATCCTTTCCGGGGTATTTTTCTTTTTTGGGTTGTTTGTGTTCGGTTTCCTTTTGCTTTAATCACAGTATAAAAGAACTTTTTCTGAAAATATGTTGTTTCTACAACAAAAAACAAAAAAGAATCTTTTTTATTCCGCGGACGGCAGTGAACCGCAATCCAATCAAAAAGCGGGCAGGATTGAACCGCCCCAGAAGGAATAGACACGAAAAAGAAAAGCAAGTCGTAGAATATCAATGATTTACGCCGTCTGGCTCCGTTTTTCAAATGGGGTCAGGCGGTATTTTAATTGGTAACGC
>DBGCDL010000071.1:0-15584 GCA_048358235.1 Oscillospiraceae bacterium | reverse complement strand
AGAGCTGTGATTTTCTCGTTTTTTCTCATAACTTGCGCTCCTTTCTTCGGTTTTAGGTTGTGTGTTCTAAGAGACTTCCCAACCGCTTGATTAAGAAGTCTTTTAGAGCATACAACACCTGCCGCGGCGCTGGATTATCTTTTGAAATCTATGGGGCTGTCCTACCTTCAGGAGGGCAGCACTCTTGTTGTGGGGAAGCGGGAAACGCTTACCTCTGATTTTGCGCGCTCTATTTCCATTACCCGGTTTAACCTGGCCCACATTACTTCCGGGGAGCTGACCGCGAATATCCAGAAGCTCAACCTCCCTGTTACGGTGCTGACTATGGAAGCCAATGAAAAAGCTCTGTGGGTTCAGGGCCTGCCGGCGGATATCGCCAAGGTCCGGGAACTGGTTCGCCTTCTTGACGTGAAGGAAAACGCTCCAAAGGCAGCGTCCGTGACTTCCTCCAGCCAGTCCGGGAGCACCACGGGAACCACGGCAGCGGATACCGTCAAACAATTGAGCTCCATAAAGCTGAAGTATCTGACCGCTTATGAGTTTAACCGTTTCCTGAAAACGCTGGGCGTGGACAATGGTCTGTGCATTTCCGACGACGATGATACACTGTGGGTCTACGCCAATGCCCAGGAGAGGGGTACCATCAACGATATCCGTACCAAGGTGGATACAGGCAGCGAAAGCCTCGACATCTCCAACGTGGACACGTTTTCCCGCGTGACGGTAACTAATATCTCCAAAGCCAACGCGGTTGCGGCCATTCAGGCAGTCTGCCCCGGCGTGTCGGTAATCAGCGTGGATAATGCGGCCAAATCTTTCTTTATTAACGGCAACCGGGAGGATATCACCCGTGCGAAGGATCTGATCTACGATCTGGACCGTCTGAACAAAGGAACCATCAGTACAACCTATTTTTCCTATGATTTCACCACTCTTACTGCTGCGGAAGCGGTACGCCGCCTGCAAAACATTTCTTTCGGCGATAATGTGAAATGGTATGCAACCACTCATGAGGAGTTTTCCAAAACACTGTTTGTATACTGCAATTCCGATTATAAAGCTCAGGTGGAAGAGCTGCTCAAGAGCATTGACCAGAGCAAGAGTACTGCCGTCAATCTCCCCGTGTTCCGCGGAAGCAGCGCTGTCGCTGCCGCCGAAATGCAGGATTATGTGGAAACCATGCTGGGCGATATGCTGGCAGGAAGCCATTTTGCCACCCAGCAGGTGGGCGGCAAAACGGTTCTCTACCTCAAGGGCGCCAGTGCCGAAACCGTGCAGCTGGTGGAACAGATCATTGCCCGCCTGAGCAGCGTGGCGAGCGACACGGATGAAGTTCAGGCCGAAGATCTGAGCACTGCCGCTTTCCTGAAGGCGCAGACGATCTATACCTCCATGGATCAGGCGGGAGCATGGGACGCCTATGGAAAATGGGTGGCGGCACAGCTGGCCGTAAAGGGCGCTACCACCTATGCGGGAGCGTCCACCTTCGCCGCCACGGAAGGCAGGAGTACCACTGCGGCTGCGGAGGAAACAGCACCCCAGGCCTCCGGAATTTCCAGCAATGAGGAGCTGACCGAGTCGGTGAGCCTTCTGGTTGCACAGCTGTTCAGCCCCTCCAGCACCAGTGCCAACAAGTTTACCGTCCGTTCCAACACTTCCGCCTCGGATGTGCTGGATGCGGTAAAGGCGGCAATGAGTCAGGACAGCAAGTTTTCCAATGTGCGCGCTTCCATCAAGGCTGACCAGAACGGCGTGCAGATGGTGGAGTATACACCTTCCACAGTTGATGCGGAGGGCCAGCTCAATGTGTCTCTGCTTTTTGAGGCGAATGAATACTATTGTGAATATGCGGTGGAGCTGGTTCTGCCCAAAGCGGCGGAATAGCCCGGACATGGCGGGCCAAAACTGCCGGGCAACAAAAAGGAAGAGGATTGACTATTTCTATGCAGATATTGACGCAGCCTTCCCAATACCCCATAACGCTTGATACATTGCTCCGCGACGCGGTAAAGCGGGATTGCTCCGACCTGCATCTGGTGGCGGGCGCCTCGCCTTATATGCGGATTCAGGGGGAAATGCGGGAACAGGATTATCCGGTTCTTCTGCCGCAGGACGTTCAGAAGCTCCTTTTTGAGGTTTTGCTTCCGGAGCAGCAGGAAGAACTGCGCACTCAGTGGGAACTGGATTTTTCCTATGCCATCCCGGGCTGCGCCCGCTTCCGCGGGAATGTCATTGTTCAGCGGGGCACTCTGGCGGCGGTATTCCGGGTGGTTCCCTTTCAGGTGCCCGATCTGATGCGGCTGGGACTGCCGGCGGATGTTTCCCGGCTGGCCACGCTGCCCAGAGGGCTGATCCTTGTGACAGGCCCCACGGGAAGCGGAAAGTCCACCACCATGGCGGCCCTGATTGACCATATCAACCAGACCCGCGCCGTAAATATTGTTACAATTGAGGACCCGATCGAGTTCCTTCATACCCACCGCCGTGCAACGGTGCGGCAGCGGGAAGTGGGAACCGACACCAAAAGCTTTGCCATGGCGCTTCGTCAGGCACTCCGGCATGACCCGGATATCATCATGATCGGGGAAATGCGGGATAATGAGAGCATCTCCATTGCTCTTACCGCGGCGGAAACCGGACATCTTGTTCTTTCCACCCTGCACACTCAGACAGCGCCTCTCTCCGTCTCCCGAATTGTGGACTGCTTCTCGGGTGATGCCAAGCAGCAGGTCCGGCAGCAGCTTTCCGGTGCCCTTCGGGCGGTTATATCCCAGCAGTTGATCCCGACTGTGGACGGAAAACGGGCGGTGGCGGTGGAATACATGGTGGATGTTCCCTCCGTGCGTTCCATGATAAGGGACGGCAAGGAATATCAGCTTTACAGTGCCATCCAAACCGGGAAAGCACAGGGAATGCAAACGATGGATCAGGCACTGGCGGGACTGTTCCTTGCGGGGAGAATTACCTATGAAAACATGATGCAGGCCTGCATCGATTCCAAAGAGATTCAGCGCCTGACACAGGGCGATCTCTATGGCAGTCCCTGAAATTGCACCTAAGCTTAAGGGGGAATCAGCGAAATGGCTCTTTATCGATACGAGGCCATGAATCGTCAGGGGGAAATTACGGGCGGCGAGGTAGCCGCAGCCGATCAGCAGGCTGCAGTGGCCCGCCTTCGGGAAAATGAGTTGTCTGTTATCTCACTGGATTTGTTGAAGGAAAAAAATGCGTCCCGCAGAACCCGGAAAAAAGTAAAAGTTGCTGATCTGGCGTTGTTTTCCAGACAGTTGGCCGCCATGCTGGGCGCCGGTATTCCGGTGACCCGCTCCATTTCCACGCTGGCCAAACAAACGGAGAATCCCACCCTGCAGGATGCCTTGACCGACATTGCCTCCGCCATTGAAGGGGGCATGAATCTCAGGCAGGCCTTTCAGCGCCACCCTAAGATTTTCAGTCCGCTTTACATAGCGATGATCGGCGCCGGCGAAACGGGCGGTATTCTGGAGGAAGTGCTCATGCGGCTGTCCATTCAGCTGCAGAAGGAAAAGCAGCTCAACGACAATGTAAGATCGGCAACTTCCTACCCTAAAATGATCGGCGGCTTTGCCGTGGTAATGTTTCTGGCAATGCTGGTGGGACTGGTTCCCATCTTTGAAGGGTTTATTCCCGCAAACGCTGAAATTCCGGCTGTTACACGGTTTACCTTCGCCCTTTCTCACAATATCCGCAATTTCTGGTATCTCTGGATTCTGGGCATTGCCGCTCTGATCTGGGGTATCGTTTCCTTTACCAAAAGCGCCACAGGCCACAGGCTGTGGGAAAATTCCAAAATGCGGCTGCCGCTTTTCGGCCCAATCATTCAAAAGTCTGTGGTTGCCCGGTTTTGCCGGACTCTGGCCACGTTGCTTCAGGGCGGCATCCCAGTGGTGCAGGCGCTGGAAAGTGCGGACCCCACTGCGGGCAGCGATCTGATCGCCGAAGCGGTGACAGTGGCTGTGCAGAAGATTGAGGCGGGCAAGAACGTTTCCCAGCCGCTGGAAGAGAGCGGACTGTTTCCGCCCATGGTCATCAACATGATCGCCATCGGTGAGGAGGCCGGCACTCTGCCGGAGCTTCTGGATAAAATTGCCGAGTTTTACGAGGATGACGTGGCAACGCTGACAAAGAATCTGGGCAGTATGCTGGAACCTATTATGCTGGTTTTAATCGGCGTAATCGTAGGTGGTATGCTTTTAAGCCTGTATCTGCCTATCTTCACTGCCGTTACGACCTATTGAGCCAGCGGATGGGGGGCTTTCTTTGGATTGATTGGCCGGTACGGCTTTGAGACGCCGACTGCTGAAATTCAGGGAAGAGTGCCGCCGGGAATTCCGCAGGCGGGCCGGCATGGAAAAAACGCCAGAAAGGAATGGTCACGAGCATGACCCAACAAACAAATAAGTCAGTGATCGGTCTGACAACGGATGCGATGGAGCTGAGGGCAGCGGAAATGGAACGGGGCGTCGGCGGTTTGAAAGTAACTGCCAAGGGATGTGCTCCGCTTCCCGCAGGATTGATTACAGACGGTGGAATCGCCGATTTGACGGCATTTTCCGCGGCTGTCGGCCAGCTTCTCAAGGGGCCGGGATTTTCCCGTAAAGCGCCCCTGCTCATCGGTGTGAAAAATCAGAATGCATTGCTGCGTATCGCGGCTTTCCCGAAGCTTCCGCCGGACAAAATGAAAAATGCCGTGCTTTTACAGGCACAGCCCGTGATTCCGATTCCGGTGTCCGAGCTGGAGCTGGACTGCCTTTTTGAGAACGAATTTCAGGACGAAAACCGCACCATGGTCAGCACACTGCTGACCGGCGCGAAAAAAAGCCATCTCAATCATCTGATTTATGCTGCCAAGGCGGCCGAGCGTTTGATCGGGGATGTGGATATCGCCATTCTCGCCACGCAGCGCGCGGTTCTGGACAGCGGTGCTTCCGGGAAAGAGTGCGTTCTTTTGGCCGACATTGACCACGAGACCATCAATATGCTGGTGTTCTGCGGTGAAACCATCTACATGGCCCGCACAGTGCCGCTTTCGGCGGAGGCCTCCGGGCTGCTGAATGCCCCGGGCAGTCAGCCGATGAATGAGGAGCAGCTTTCTTCGCTGGCGCCTTTGATTACAGGAGATTTACGAACCTCTCTCCGGTATTTTTCCACCCTGCCTGCCGCGGCGGATCATCCTGTGAGCAGAGTGCTTCTGACCGGCTGCCATCCTCAGACCGGCCAGCTGGGCAGCGTTATGGCAAGCGGATTTGAGCTGCCGGTACAGGTTCCGCAGCTTTATCCCGCCCTGCAAGGCGCGGGGGCCGATGCTTTGAGTTACGGCACAGTAATCAGTCTTGCCCTGCGGGGGCTGGAAGGAGTGGCACGATGAGAAGCTATGTCAGTCTGCTTCCCGATGAATACAGGCAGGAGCTGCATAAGGAAAAAGTTCAGGGTATCGTTCTTCGCTGTATGATACTGGCCGCAGTGGTTCTGGCCGTAATCAGCGGGCTGCTCTTTACGATACGTCTGACGGAAAAAAATGAAATAGAAGCGCTGAATACGGAAAACGAAGGGCTTCAAAAGAATATTGCGGCTCTTGACTACTGCGAGACGCTGCTGGAGAAGCATAACGATCTCACAGGCCGTATCGGTACCGCCATGAACGGAGACAAACAGTGGCTTTCCGCGGTAAGCATGCTGGCGGATTCTTTGCCCCGCAGCGTCTGGATCAATACCATCAGCTGCACGGCAAACGAGCAGAACGTCCGTATTTGTGCACTGGAATGCGGCGCAAACACGCTGGATGATGTGGCCAATACTCTGACTGCCCTGAAAGAAAACGAAATGGTGGCGGACGTGATCTGTACCGGTTCTTCAGAAGCGGAAGGACAGATTGTTTTTCAGCTCACCGTGACGCTGACTTCCCTGTCCGATTGAAAATAGGACGCGGCAATTCGGAATGGCGGATTTGCGGCTAAAACGGTATTCGGGGCAGCAACCGTGAATTGCGGGGCTGCCCGTAAGAAATATTCTGCTGGTATGCCGCCGGGAGCGGCATGGACATTTTGGCGGAAAGGAATCAAATTGTTATGAACAAGCTGACGCAAAACAAGCGGCTGCCTCTTTTTATGATCTTCGGGCTGCTGATTCTCCTGTTGGCTGCGCTGGTGCTTTGGAATGCGAACAGCATTCTTGGGGAGAAATCCAAACTGCTTTCCCAGCAGATCCTGGTGGAGGAAAACCGGCAGCGTCTGACGTATCTGCAGAAAATTTCTGCGGACGGGGAGCGGCTGAATCAGGACATCGACCGGTATCAGAAAATGCTGCCCGACAATATTGACCAGCAGGCGGTCTTTTCGGCCTTTAAAAAGCTTGCCGATCAATACGGTGTAACCATCAGCAGTCTCACGTTCGACGCAACTGCGGGGGAGGCCGGGCTGGTCCGCCAGCCGCTGCAGCTGGTGATGTCGGGAAATTATACAAGCGCCATGACGATGCTTGAGGATCTGGTCTGCGGCGAGCGCCTGATTCTGCTGGACAGTCTTTCTTTGGCGAACATTCCGGAAAACAGCGGAAGTGTGACTTTAAACGCCGCTCTTTCGGTGTATTCACAGCAATAATGCGGTCGGTCTGAAACGGGAATCTGCCGGTGTCGGAACGGCTGCGGCGTCCGGTTCTGCGGATGGAAAGGATTTGGATTTACCATGACAAAAGTCCCGCTGGGGCTCAAAATGGTCAGCGATGGGCTGATCAGTGAAGCACAGCTAACAGAAGCCCTTAGTTTTCAGAAAAAGCGTGCCGAAGAGGGCGTTCGGCTCCGGCTGGGCGAAATTTTAGTGCAGCTGGGATACTGCACGGATCAGGATATTGCGCAGACTATCAGCGAGCTGACAGGCTACCACCTGATTTCCCTGAATCAAACTCCCATCGACATGAACGCGGCGAACCTGATTACCCCGGACATTGCACAGCGGTATCATGCGATGCCGGTAGGCTTTTCAGGGAACAAGCTTCAGGTAGCGCTCTCCAATCCAAATGATTTGCTGGCGATAGACGATCTGACGCTGATTACCGGAAAGGAAATCGAACCTGTCGTGGTTTCCGACGATGATCTTGCCGCCGTTATCGATCAGTTCTGTAATTTAAGCGCAGCTTTGGAACCGGAGCCTGCAGAGGCAGAGGAAGAACTGGAAGCGCTGAATGCCGATCAGAACGATGACAAGCCTGCTGTTCTGCTGGCAAGCCAGATCATTAACAGCGCAGTTCGGGCGGGCGCCAGCGATATCCATATTGAACCGCAGGAAAAGCATATGCGGGTACGCAACCGGATCGACGGCGTGCTGCATGAAATCATGCAGCAGCCCAGCAGTATGCATGCGCCGGTGGTTTCCCGCATAAAGGTTATGGCAAACATGGACATTGCGGAACGGCGTGTTCCCCAGGATGGACGTGCCACGGTTAAAATTGACGGCAAGGTGATTGACATCCGTGTGGCCTCACTGCCGTCTGCCTATGGTGAAAAAATCACCATGCGTCTGCTGAATCGGAGCAGCCAGCTGATTACCATTGATGAGCTGGGCTTCCCGTCCCGGGATCACGAGAGGTACATGAACACAATCCGGCTTCCGTACGGCTTTTTGCTGGTAACCGGCCCTACCGGAAGCGGTAAGTCCACCACCCTTTATGCGTCTCTGGCCCAGTTGAACTCCGTGGACCGGAACGTGATCACGCTGGAAGACCCAATCGAGCGCCGGATGGAGGGGCTTAATCAGGTCCAGATGAACGAAAAGGCCGGTATGACCTTCGCTTCCGGCTTGCGCTCCATTCTTCGCAGTGACCCCGATGTGGTGATGATCGGCGAAATTCGGGATAAGGAAACTGCCAAAATTGCGGTGGAGGCTGCGCTGACAGGGCATTTTGTGCTTTCCACCCTTCATACCAATGACGCCGCCAGCGCCGTCACCCGCCTTGGGGAAATGGGGGTCGAAGGATTCCTGACCGCTTCCGCACTGGTGGGCGTTGTGGCCCAGCGGCTGGTTCGGGTGCTGTGCCCCCGGTGTAAAAAGGCGTACACCTTAAGCCGGGCGGAGGTACTTGAGATGCTTCCCGATTTTCCCATCCGGGATGATGAACAGGAAGTCACCCTCTACAAGGCCACAGGCTGTCTGGCCTGCAGCAATACCGGCTATAAGGGCCGGAGAGGCGTTTATGAATTTTTACAGGTGAGCGAGGAAATTCAGCATATGATCCTCACCCACGCTTCCAACCATGAAATTAAAGCAAAAGCTGTGGAGCAGGGAATGACCACCCTGAGGGATGACGGACTTCGGAAGGTCCGGGACGGAATTACTTCGGTGGAAGAGATGCTCCGTGTCATCGTATAAGCCTGACGGGGAAACGCATACAAATGGATTGTCTCCCGTGTCAATGGGCAAAAATCAGATCGTCTCAACAGAAAGGTGGGCTTGGATATGCGAGGATTGATCCGAAAAAATCAGACCGGAATGGCGTTGAGCGTGGTCATCGGCATTATGGCGGTAGTCGCCATCCTGGCCACCGGAATGTTTGTCTTTTCCTATAACAGCCTGAATTATTCCACCATGGATGTAGACCATACCAAGGCGGAATATCTTGCCCGTTCGGGAATTGAGATCGCGTCCAAAGCGTTCCCGAAGGTGTCGGGGAAATTTGATGTGGACGGCTTGGACGACAAGCCGGTTACTGCCACACTTTACCTTCATGAGGACGCAGACGGAAACGCCTCCATTAATTCCACCGAAGCGGGAAACTGCGGGGAAACCACGGTTACTGTCCGGCAGGAAAAACGCAAGGTTGTCACTTCTGTGGCTCCCGAAGGGGACGAGACGGAAGTCTGGGCCTATCAGGCCAAAGCTGTGGTGGGAAAATCCTCCGCCAGTGCCAAAGGGTTTGCTCTTCCCAGCGCCTATGCCAATACCAAACCTGCGGAAAGTGCGGATGGCGCTCATTATCTGGGATGGATAAACGCGGATGGCAAAATCATCAACAATACGTCGGTCTATCCCAACAGCGGCAGCTTTGAGACGGGAGGTCTGCTCTCCAAGCTGCTCGGAAGCAGCACCGTCAGTATCCGGGGCGCCAGCTATAACGGCGTAGTGACCGTTCAGGGCAGCGACATCTCCAAAGTGACTGTGTCACCGGAAGGAAAAATGGTGTTTGCGTGGGCAGCTCCGGCTGTAGTGTTTGAAGCACCTTTGGATCTGCGCAATTCCAACACGGTTACCGGCCTGGCAGTAGCGGGCGGCACCGCCATTTTTGAAAAAGAGATACATCTCTATGCCAATCAGACCGAATCCCGCGTCGGCGATTTGATTTTGCAGCCCACCGGGACAATGCAGGTGTATTTTAACGATAACGTATATCTTCATATCGGGAGCAGCCGCTACCTCCTCATTCAGGGCGGCACAGTATGGAGCTGCGACAAGGAAGTTGACCTTTTTGCGTGGGCAGTGAACACCGGAAAAGTCAATACCGGATTGTCCGGCTGGCTGCGTGAGATTTTTTCCGGCGAGGTCAAGACCGGAGAACTTAAAAAGGTGGAAAATCCGCCTCTCACCCAGCCCACGGCCAACAGTTTGACCAAGATTGTCTGGGAATAAAGCAGATTCGGTCAGCGGATGTTTCGGAAAGGAGAGATTAAAATGCGGACGGTGAAAAATCAGAACGGATTTACCCTTGCGGAAATTCTTGTTGCCATGGGGCTGATGGTGATTGTAGCCTTCTGCTTCACTCCCTTTATGCTCTCCAGCTTGAAAAATGTGCAGATGTCCGGTGAAAAACGGGAGGAACTGTATCAGGAACAGGGGAAGCTGGAAGAAAAATATGCCGACCATGTGAATGACGGTGACAGCAATGTTCCCATTACCTTTCGACAGGACGGCAAGTCGGATGTGGAAACCGGTGTAGCGGGAACCTATCTTGAAAGCACCGAAAAGCTGTTTTCCGCTTTTTCTGCCAAGGATGAGGCGACTTTAACGATTTCTCCCGGCAGTGTCAGCGAAAACTGTCCCATCGGCACTGCAATTAAGATTTCCAGCGATTTTCTCACCTTTGACGATATGAGTCAGTTTGACTTCACGGAAAACGGGACTTCCATCAAAAACAGATGCGTTACATTCGAGCCGGTGGACGGGGCGCCGAATCAGGCGATTATGAAGCTGGTGTTCAATGACAGGAGCATCGTTCTTTCCGCTGCAAACACCTATTTGATCAAGTACGGTGAGCTGAGCGCCCGTCTGCGCATCACGCCTCCCTCCCTGATTACAGTGGGGGCAGGCGGCTCCAATTACGGGAGAACCAGCAGCGGAAGCTGGAAGGCGCGCTCGGCATTAGGCAGCTATACGCTGCGGGACGCTGTCTGGACAGGAACACAGTATGTAGCTGCGGGCGATAAGGGCAGCTGGTACTATACAGAGGAGGATGGGGGCTGGAAAACGCTTGAAACTCCGCTGATCGGCCGTTCAACCTGGCTTTTTTATGAGGTTTCCGACTACCAGACGAACGAGCTGTATCTTGATTCGGACGGAAAGCTTTATATGGCAGGCAAATACACCGAATCGGGCCTTTTTACGACCAACAGTTATGGCGTTTTTAACACGCCCGACCCCCTGTCGGAAATCACACTTTCCCAGAATTATGACGATCAGACGGGCACCGCCGCAGTGCGTGGGTGGGTCAATGGCGCAATGCGAGTGCTGTGGGGTTATACCTATGCAAGACGCCCCTATGTAAATGAGAATCAGATCGGTACGGAAAACGCATTAGTCAGCGGTATGTCTTGGAACGGTCAGCAGTCCAACGAGAAAAGCGAGATTGTTCTGTCTCTCGGAAACGGCAAGATTTACAATCTTACTGCCGGAAACGGATGGAACTGGGTAAACAACGGCGACCGGACCAGTGATATTGCAAACCGGATTCTTCGCGAGGATAAACTGCCCCGCTATTACGTTTCGTATATGCTGAAAAACGGAGATACGCTGGAAATTGATGTGGAAAAGGGCAGTGAGTCCGCCGGACTGCTCCCTGTTACACGTACCAAAAAGAGCGGCAGAACCACCTATACAGTCCAATACAACGGCCAGACCTATACTCTCGCAACAGAAAACGGCGGCTGTGAGATCCGGGATGAAACCTATTATCAGGACAGTACGGTAACTACCGAGGGAACGCTGAATGATACGGCTTACGGGGATACCGGCGTTTGGGTGGCGGTAGGAAATGCCGCCTTGAATTCTCAAAATGTGTATACCAAGGACGTAATATCCAGAGCGTATAGAATCGGGTCGTGGACAAACAATGTGGGCAAGCTGGTTCCGGGAACGACGACAACCGGGTCGAACGTGACAGATGAAACAGCTGTTACCTCCAGCCAGGCCGCCAAAATTCTTTGGCGGGATGCAAATGCCGCAAATCCCGGTCAGTGGCATCCGGCCACGGTGCCCTCCGGCGTGGGAACCCTGAACGCGGTGGAATACATCGGCGGCAGATTTTATGCGGTGGGCGACAGCGGCACGATCCTGTCTTCTGACGACGGCAAGGAATGGAAGGCGGAAACACTGGTGCTTCCTTCCGGTGTTACCACCAAGCCAAACCTGTACGGCATTGCCGGATGGGGACTGGAATAAAAGGCGACCGGGGCGCTGCCCCAAACCCCGCTCAAGGGGCCGAGCCCCTTGAGAATCCCACAAACAGCCGTGGGAAAGCGGTACGGAAAGGGGAATGAGTGATGAAGCGAAAGCACAATCAAAAGGGCTTTACTATGGTGGAGCTGATGATCGCGCTGGCACTGCTGTCGATTTTACTGGCTATGGCGTATATGGTTTTCGCCCATCTGCTCGGAACCTACGACCGGACGGAGGAAAAATGGCTGGCGGAACGCAACGTTCAGCAGACCATGCGAAGCATCAAAGAGGCCATCAGCCTTTCCTACGAGGCACAGCTTTCGGACGATTCCGCGGCAGCCCTCGGGAAGGATGATCTGCGGGTGCTGTATCTGGACGGAACCGACGGTTCGCTGCGTCTCCGGGATTTGGGAGAGGACGGAAAGCCTCTCGCCGATCAGCGCAAGCTGAACGAGCTGCCCGTGAAAGTCAGTTTTACCAATCGGGATGAAGCCGGGACTGCCCGGGGGAATATTCTCTACATTACTGTTTCTACTGCGGCGGATTCCGCCGTTTCCTACAGCCTTTCCAGTGCTGTGAACCTGCCCAATATTGCCCAGAGTGTCACCGCTCCCGATGCGGTCGATCCCCCCTACAGTGTGGTTGCCTTCCGCACGGCGGAGGCAGGAGCGCTTCATCTCTCCGTCGGAGATATGACAGGGGTGGGATGTTTCATTGCGACTGCCGCCTATGGGGACTATGATGCCCAGAATGTGCAGCTTTTGCGGCGGTTCCGGGACAGTGTGCTGGAACAGAATGAACTGGGCAGAAGCTTTGTGGCGGCATACTACCGGTATTCTCCGCCGATTGCCCAGACAATTGCCCGGTATCCCGTTCTGCGCTTTCTGGTGCGGATGCTGCTCACTCCGCTGATCGGTGTGGCAGTGGCTGTTCTGCATCCGGCGTTTTCCTTGGCGATGGCGGGATTTCTGGCGGTGTTCTGGCGCTATTATCAGCTTCGGCGGAAAAGCCGCCCCATTCGATAAATCCGATAAAAATGTCGGCTTTTTTGATGCGGAACACCGCTATCGGCTTGTACTGATTGGAAAGATGTGGTATTATTATAAATGGAATTTGAACAAACTGTTTCTATTTTGTGTCTCTGGGACGGACGGCATTTTCCGTTCCCTAAGATAGATTAAATTTAACAATTGGAGGAAGACAAAATGAAAAAGATCCTGAAAAACAAAAAGGGCTTTACTCTGGTAGAGCTGATGGTCGTCGTGGCAATCATGGGCATTCTGGTAGCAGTGGCAATTCCGGTTTACAAGAACGTGACCGATAAGGCTGCGAAACAGACTATCGCAACCAACTGTCGCACAATCGATTCCGCAATTATGCAGTATAACACAGCAAACGATACAGCTTTGGCGGCAATTGCTAATAGTGCTGATTTGCAAAAAGCATTAGGAACCTATTTCCAGAGCGGAAAACTTCCGGAGGCGCCAAAAGGTTGGAATGTATCTTACAGCTATCCGACCGTTAATGAACCTGTAGTGGCAGAAGCTTATCCGGGCACTGATACAAGTAAAAAGATAAAAATTAATGCTAATGGTGAAATTACAACGAACACAAGCACCGATACTACTAATCCTTAATCAATTTTTCGTAAATCAACTTCAACACCCCTGCGGAAACCCGCAGGGGTGTTCCCGCTATGAAACTTTATCACTTCATTTCCGAAAGGATTTTCGATCATGACCGATATTCATGAAATCATTGCCAAGGCTTTGGAGCGAAACCCATCAGACCTGCACATTTCCGCGGGGGTGGCGCCGGTGTGCCGGGTGGACGGGCGGCTTTTGCCGCTGGACATTCCCGCTCCCAGCGCGGACGACACTCTCGCCTATGCGAAAGAGCTGCTGTCGCCCGAGCAGTTTGTACAGCTTGAGCTGAACGGGGAGCTTGACGTGGCTCTGGCAAGCGACGAAAGCCGCACCGTGAGGATGCGGCTGAACGCATTTCGCCAGCGGGGAAGCTACAGTCTGGCGTTCCGCATCTTAAACCAGAAGATACCGCCCTTTGACGAGCTGGGGCTTTCCCCGGAAATCTGCGAGGGCTTCTGCCGTCTTCAGCACGGGCTGGTGCTGGTCACCGGAGCCACCGGCACCGGAAAAACCACTACCATCACCGCCATGATCGACTGGATCAATAAAAACCGCTCCTGTCATATTATCACACTGGAGGACCCTATCGAGTACTACCACCGGCACAACCGCTCCATTGTCCATCAGCGTGAAATCGGCCCGGATACCCGAAGCTTCGCCAGCGCACTTCGTGCCGCTCTCCGTCAGGACCCGGACGTGATCTTTGTAGGGGAGATGCGGGATCTGGACAGCATTTCCACCGCCATCACAGCGGCGGAAACAGGGCATCTGGTGTTTTCCACCCTGCATACCATCGGTTCCGCCAAAACCATTGACCGTATCATTGACGTGTTTCCCACCGGTCAGCAGCAGCAGATCCGGATTCAGCTTTCCATGGTTCTGCAGGGCATTATCTCCCAGCAGCTGATCCCGGAGCTCTCCGGCAGCGGCAGAGCCCTTGCCACCGAGGTTCTGATGATGACGCCCGCCATCCGCAACCTGATCCGCGAAAACCGTACCGCCCAGATTCCCAACGCCATTACAACCGGCGCACAGCTTGGAATGCGTACCATGGAGACGAGCCTTGTGGAACTGGTCAGTCAGGGACGGATTTCTGCGGACGAGGCACGCATTTACGCGGCGGTACCCGAAAATCTGGATACGCTGCTGGAACGGATGGGCAGAAAATGAACGGCTTTCTTTTCCTTATGGTGTTCCTTTTCGGACTGGTGATCGGGAGCTTCCTGAATGTGCTGATTTACCGTCTCCCCCGGGGGATTTCACCGGCACATGGATTTTCCATGTGCCCCTCCTGCGAGCACCGGCTTTATCCGATCGACCTGATTCCCCTGTTCAGCTGGATTGGCCTGAAAGGGAAGTGCCGCTACTGTGGCGCACCCATTTCTCCCCGGTATCCCGCAGTGGAGCTGGCTAACGCACTCCTTTGGATGGCAGCCTTTTGGAGGTATGGCTTCGGGCTTCCGGCCCTGGCAATGGCGGCGGTGTGCTCCTGTCTGCTGTGCATCGTTTTTACCGACTGGGAGCATATGATGATTCCCGATTCCTTCAGCATTGTGATGGCGGGGGCGGGAGTACTGCTCCTTTACACCACCGATTCTCCCGACTGGCTGGAGCGGCTGATTGGTGCGGTTTGCGTCAGCGGGCTTTTCCTGCTGATCGCCCTTGTGTCGGGCGGCAGAGCGATGGGCGGCGGCGACATCAAGATGATGGCGGCGCTGGGGCTGTGTCTCGGATGGAAGCTGACACTGCTCACTACGATGCTGGGCTCTGTACTCGGGTCGGCAGTTTTGCTCATCCTGCATTTTACCCGGTTTGACCGGGGCAGAAAAGCGCCCTTTGGCACATTTCTGGCGGTGGGGGGCATTGCCGCGATTCTGTTCGGAAATGAAATGATTTTGTGGTATCTGGGTAATCTGTAATCGCAGGCTTTCACTGCATTCCTTCGGTGGTCTCCAACGGCCTTTTTGGCCGTTGGGGGTGGGATTCTTAAGGGGCTTGGCCCCTTAAGCGGGGTGGGGCAGGGCCCCGATCCTTTTTTTCCTTTTCCTTCAAGAAAATCCGGAAAAAGACTAAAAAACATAAAAAAGATGAAAAAAAGGCTTGACTTTTTTTCTTTGATCAGGTAGAATATAACCTGTCGTTGATGAAGCGGCGATGAATGGGAGCATAGCTCAGCTGGGAGAGCATCTGCCTTACAAGCAGAGGGTCACAGGTTCGAGCCCTGTTGTTCCCACCATCATCCGGCCCGCTAGCTCAGTTG
>DBGCDL010000070.1:0-29494 GCA_048358235.1 Oscillospiraceae bacterium | reverse complement strand
TCTGATTCGCTCTGTTTGGCTGGGTGTGTACGCCGCTGTCAGACCGGGACAAAATCCACGTTTCCGGCACTGACGTCCGCGCCCGCACAGCGGACACGGATGGGGTCTCCGATTCGGTAGGTTTTTCCCGTAAGCAGGTTTTTATATTGAAGAAATCCGTCAAAATCGTATTCCCCATCGGGAAGATCCTCGGCACGGATCAGTCCTTCAACGGAATTGGGAAGCTCCACATACAGCCCATGCCCGGCCAGAGAGGAAATGATGCCGTCAAACTCTTCGCCTACGTGGGCTTTCATATACTCGGCTTTGTAGCAATCCTCGCACTGCCGCTCCAGCATCATGGCATTCAGCTCGGTTTCGGTGGACTGGCGGGCGGAGCGAACTACAAATTCGCTGTAGCGGCTCCGGACTTTTTCGGGTTTCACTCCCTCAACCGTGTCGCTTAGAATCCGGTGAATGGTCAGATCGGGATAACGCCGAATGGGGGAGGTGAACTGGGCATAATTCTGGAGAACAAGCCCGTAATGCCCGATGGGCTGCTCAAAATATTTGGCCTTGGACATGGAGCGGAGTACAATGGTGTTCACCAGCGGATAGATGGGCTTGTCCTTGGCGGAGCGAAGCAGGTCCGCCAGTACGCCGGGGGCCACGCCCGGTTTGATCCTGGCCGTGTTGATTCCCAGCGCGTCCAGTGTGACCCGGAGATTGGTCAGCTTGTCCTCGGTGGGCGGTTCATGCACCCGATAGACAAAGGGCAGTTCCCGGCTGCGGGCGCAGGTGGCGGCAGCCTCGTTGGCGATCAGCATAAATTCTTCGATCATGGACTCACTTTTCCCTCTGGTGCGGGGCGCGACACCCACAGCATGGGAAGTTTCATCTAATATAATGTAGCTTTCTGTGGTATCAATCTCCGGCGCACCACGGCGGCGCTTGTTGTCTGTCAGGATATCGGCCAGTTCTTCCATTAAAAAGAGGGTGTCATACAGTCCATCGTATTTTGCCCGGATTTCATCGGATTCCTCATGGGCAAGGATGGTGTTGATCTCTTTATATACTCCCTTGACCCGGGAACGGATCACGGATTTTTCAAACCGGAAATCCTGAAGCTCTCCATCGGGGCTTACCTGCATAAAGCAGGAGAAGGTAAGCCGGTCCTCGCCGGGGTTCAGAGAACAGATCCCGTTGGACAGGTCGGGCGGAAGCATGGGTACCACCCGGTCGGCAAAATAAATGCTGGTTCCCCTTTGAAAGGCTTCCTCGTCCAGCGGAGATCCCCGTTTCACATAATGGGAAACATCGGCGATGTGAACTCCAAGCTCATAACCCGATTGGGTCTTTCGGATGGAAATGGCATCATCCAGATCTTTGGAGTCGGCGGAGTCAATGGTAAAAATAATTTCTTCCCGAAGGTCGGTACGGTTTTCCAGATCCTTTTCCCGGATTCCCTGACGGTTGATCCGTTCCGCTTCCGCCTGTACCGGCGGTGCAAAGGAAGAACTGATTCCGTTTACGTCCAGAATGGCCTGCGCGCAGTGAACGGCAGTCTGGCTGTCTCCGTAGGCAGAGACGATTTTAGCCAGATGGTCGGCGTGGCGTTCGCCCCGCTTGGCAATGACGCAGATTACCTTGTCCCCCGGTTTTGCGCCCATGAGGTGGCGTGACAGAACCGGAAGGTCAAATCGGATCATACTGTCCGGACGTACAAAATAATGACCGTCCTCCTCGCACAGGACTCCCGAAAACCGGGAATCCCCCTCCTTGGTGATCTTCACGATCTCCCCTTCGGGAGAATCCCCTCTGGCCTTGATGGGAGTGACCAGCACCTTATCCCCGGGCAGAGCTCCCATAAAAAATTTGCCGGGGATGAACACTTCGGAGTCGTCATCCGAAAACCGGGCAAAGCCGTAGGTCTTGTTCAGCCGGGTCACCGTTGCGGGGCGTGCTGCGGACGATGCAGCATGGTAAAATCTGGGGCCTCGGGAAAGGATTGCTCCGCTTTTTTCCAATGCGCGAAGACAGTCGCGGAATCCGTGAATTTTTTTGGGGGAGATGTGACAGGCGGCCTGAAGTTCCCGGAAGGTCAGCCCGTTTCCTCCGGCGGTTTTGAGCAGGGCGGTAATTTTATGAAGCAGAACTTGATTCATAGGATGATTCATATCCTCTCTGAAATGGTTGGCAGGGTGAGGCGTCCGATGGAATGAAGAAGGGCATTGAAATGCAGGAAAAACCGGAAAAAGGGTGCAAAAAAGCCCTGACGCAGTCTTTCCGGAAGGGAAGATTGATCAGGGCAAGCGTACAAACTATTTCACCCAGCGGATGATTACGTTCATGACAACAGTGATTACCAAAAAGACAATAAGAAGAATTTTGGTAACAGACACCATTTTGGCTTCCAGCGTTCTGCTCTTGTTCTTGCTCAAGTAGGAGTCGGATTGACCGGAGAAGCTGGACATGGCATTCTGCTGTTTGCTTTCCTGCATCAAGGTGAGCACAATAAGGAGTATGCTCGTAATCAGAAGTAATATACCGCCGACAATCTGTAAAACGTTCAAAATAACTGCCTCCATTTTCAAATATTCCGTGACTTTCGATCCGGCCGACCCGGCAGCCGGGATTAACGTCCCTTCTAAAACCGAAAGGACAGAAAAAGACATAATACAAAAGGTAGTATGATAGCTTTCTAATGATACCATAGGATTGCAAAATAATCAAGAGGTTTTGCGGCAATCTGCAAAATGTTTCGCGCTCTTTTCTGCCGGGCGGCGTTGGCATGGAGCGCAGTTTGGGGTTTGGGGAGGAAGAATGCCGCTCTTTCAAGGCGCAGCACTGCGCAGGGAATTTCATCTGAAAAATGCCGAAAAGGTCTTGCAAATCAAAAGAGGCTGTGGTATGATAGATAGGCATTAATCTGCGATGGATGTCCTGCCCTTTCGAGGAAATCTTCTCAAGGGCTGTAAATGCCGGAATTTCCGGTGTCTTCCGCGGGTCCTGCCCGCGCGGGATTAGTGAACAGAATACGGTGCCGCTTCCGTCATCGCCGGTGGGGATCCGCTGAAACATGAAACGGGCAGTCCTCTGGGCAAATGCCTCAAACGCAGGCTTGCCGTAAGAATGTCTAAAAAACTGGGAGGATATACAAATGGACGCACTGAAACTGATTGCCAACAGCAGCATCAAAGAAAACAAACCTGTCGTTAACATTGGTGATACCGTTAAGGTTTACTGCAAGATCAAGGAAGGTGACAAGGAAAGAATCCAGGTATTCGAAGGCACCGTGATCGCACAGAAACACGGCGGTGTTCAGGAAACCTTCACCGTTCGCCGGGTAGCCCATGGCTGCGGCATCGAGAGAGTTTTCCCCATCCACTCTCCTAACATCGAGAAAGTGGAGCTGGTTCGTACCGGTCACGTTCGCCGCGCGAAACTGTACTACCTGCGTGACAGAGTCGGCAAGGCTGCCAAGGTCAAATCCAAAGTTAACGCGTAAATTTCAGAATGATGATCCAGCTGTCCCGATAAGGAAGCTGGAACGAAAAGGGACGGTGAAACGTCCCTTTTCTTTTCATATGCCGGGCACGCCGGCTCAATATTTCCGGTTTTTTGGGAAAGGCGGTATATCATGATGGAAAAGAGACAAAATGGGAAAGCGGAGGATTCTTCCGACATCTCACAAAAGCCGCAGGAGCAATTTAACCTGAAAAAGGAAATTTTAAGCTGGGTGGAAACCATCATTGTGGCGATGGTGCTTGTTGCCCTGATTATCACCTTTGTCGGGCGGATGATGCGGGTGGAGGGCAGCTCCATGGTTCCCACGCTGCAAAACGGGGAACGGATTATCACCACTCCGCTTTACAAAGAATTGAAGCACAATGACATTGTGGTGATCCGCCGGAAGGACGACAAACCGCTGGTAAAACGGATTATCGGCCTGCCCGGGGATAAAATCAACATCAATTTTGACACACACGAAGTGTTCGTTAACGATAAGGTTGTGGATGAGCCCTTTATCAATGAGCCCACCACCCGGCAGTATGACGTTACGTTCCCCGCGACTGTTCCGGAGGGCTGCTACTTTGTCATGGGAGATAACCGGAATTATTCGGATGATTCCCGGGATTCCCAGATCGGAATGATCGACGGGCGCAATATTTTCGGCAAGGCGGTGTTTGCGGTCTGGCCGCCGGAATGTTTCGGAAAAATTGAGGATCAAGATTATACTTACTGATTCCCAGAGGTTTTGAGCGAATCCGCAACCGCGGTCTCCGATGTGAGCTGAAGGGCTGCGGAAAGAAGACGACTGAAACCGGGCCGCCGCGGAAGCGGCGGTCTGTTTGCTTTTTTAAGGAACCTCTGATTCAATGGCTTCTAAAACCGCTCAAGTAAGCAAATTCGCGGTTTGGACGCCGTAATAAAGTCCCAATAAGGAATGGATCAGAGGTTCCTTAAAAAAGAAGCTCATCCGGCAGAACAGGAAATGCTGCGGATTTTTTTGGCGGGGAAATATGCTTTCCCGGCCCCTCGGCCGGAGTCAGATGATTCACAAGGAAATTGCAATACAATAAGGAAAGGGAAGAAGATCCGTGTACGAAGAATATGCCGAACACCGTGAAAATCACATTGAAATCCCCTCCATCCAGTGGTTCCCCGGGCACATGGCCAAAACCAGGCGGATGATTACGGACAGCCTGAAGCTGGTGGATCTGGTGCTGGAAATTGCGGACGCCCGGATTCCCCGCTCCAGCAGAAACCCGGAACTGGATCAGTGGGTCAGCGGAAAGCCCCGGATTCTGATGCTCAATAAAAGCGATAATGCCGATCCGGAGCTGACGCGGCGCTGGCTGGAGTATTACCGCGCGGAAGGACTTCCCGCCTTTGCCTGCGACTGCAAAACCGGGACGGGGGTTAATCAGTTCGCGCCGCTGGTGAAACGAACGCTGGCTGAGCTCCTCGCCCGCCGGGAGGAAAAAGGCATGGCAGGGCGGATGATCCGGGTTATGGTGGTGGGGGTACCCAACGTGGGAAAATCCTCCTTTATTAACCGGATGGCGGGTTCCCGCCGTGCCAAGGCGGAGGACCGCCCCGGCGTGACCCGCAACAAGCAGTGGGTGAGCTTGGACAAGGATATGGAACTGCTGGATATGCCCGGCGTTCTCTGGCCGAAATTTGATGACCCTCTGGTGGGAGAGAAGCTGGCCTTTACCGGTGCGGTGAAGGACGATGTCATTGACATTGAGCTGCTGGCGGCCCGGCTTCTCGCCAATCTGGCGAAAGAGTACCCCAAACGGCTGGAGGAACGATACAAGCTTTCCGATTTCGGGGAGCTGGACGGCTGGGCGCTTTTGGAGCAGGTGGGCCGGAAGCGGGGAATGCTGATTTCCGGCGGAGAGGTCAATACCGAGCGAGCCGCCATTACGGTGGTGGATGAGTACCGCTCCGGAAAGCTGGGACGGATTACCTTTGAGGCCCCCGGAGAATCAGCCTGACCGGCCCGGAAAGGAAGCGGATGAAAATGGATCTTTTTGAATATGATAAAAACGAGGGCGTTTTCCCTTTGTGCGGCGTGGATGAAGCCGGGCGCGGCCCGCTGGCGGGCGATGTCTATGCGGCAGCGGTGATTTTTCCGCCGGATGTTGCCATTGAAGGGCTTGACGACTCCAAAAAGCTTACACCTAAAAAGCGGGACGCCCTCTACGATGAAATCCGGGAAAAGGCCGCGGCGTATTGTGTCGCCACCGCATCGGTGGCGGAGATTGAGGAGATGAACATCCTGAACGCCGCCATGCTGGCCATGAAACGTGCGGTGGAGGGGCTTTCCGTTTCTCCCAGGCTGGTGCTGGTGGACGGAAACCGGAATCCCCGCTGGGAATACCACAGCCGCTGCGTGGTCAAGGGCGACGCCACGTCGGCCTCCATTGCGGCGGCCTCCATTCTGGCAAAGGTGGAGCGGGACCGCTATATGGAGCGGCTTGACCGGGAATATCCCCAGTATCAGTATGCCAAGCACAAGGGCTACGGAACGCCGCTCCATTATCAGATGCTGGATCAGTTCGGGCCGTCCCCCCTGCACCGAATGTCCTTCCTGAAAAATTATGTGCCGGGGACCGAGAGCCCTGCGGCCCAAAAGGGAAGAATGGGAGAAGAAGCTGTCTGCGCTTATCTGGAACGGGAAGGCTATCAAATTGCGGAGCGGAATTATCATTCCGCTTTCGGGGAGATCGACCTGATTGCCCGGCGGGAGAAGATTCTGGCCTTCGTAGAGGTGAAGGCCCGTACGGAAGGCGGTACCTCCGCACCCCGGGCGGCGGTGGGAGCCTCTAAGCAGAAAAAAATTCTGAAAACCGCATTGACCTATCTGGCTGAAAAGAAGTGCGGGCTTCAGCCCCGGTTTGACGTAGCCGAGGTGTTTTTTGAGAAAAAAGGCAAGCATTCCGGCCCGCAGGTTGCGGGAGTCAATTATATGGAAAATGCATTTGACGGAGGAGACTGCGATGCGTATCTTTGATCTGCATTGTGACACGCTGTGCCGGTGTGTGGGCACAGGGGAGAAATTGCTGAAAAACGCGGGACAGCTGGATCTGACCCGTGACATCCGGACAGAGGGCTGGGTGCAGACCTTTGCCTGTTTTGTCAGCAACCGGCAAAAAGGGGAAGAGGCCGTTCAGGCTTTTGAAGCGATGCGAAGGGTGCTGGCGGATACGCTGGAGGAGTCTCCGGACAAAATTGCCCTCTGGCAGCCCGGAAGCCAGCCCCAAAGGGGAATTTGCAGTGCCGTCCTTGCGGTGGAGGGCGGGCAGGCACTGGGCGGGAACATCGAAAATGTGGCCCGGATGAAGGAACTGGGCGTTGCCTTTCTGACACTGGTGTGGAACGGGGACAACGAACTGGCCAGCGGCGGAGTGGGGGGCATGGACCGGGGATTGACCGATTTCGGCAAAGAATGCCTGCGGGAAATGAACCGGGTGGGAATTGTCCCCGACATCTCCCATTTGAATGATAAGGGAATCGCCGATGTGTTTGCCTGCTCCGGCGCACCCGTAATGGCCACCCACTCCAATCTTCGCAGCGTCTGCGGCCATCCCCGCAACCTGACCGAGGAACAGTTCCGCTTTCTGGTGGAAAACGGGGGTGTCTGCGGGCTGAACTTTTATCCGGCGTTTATTAATCAGGAAAGCGACTATACACCGGACGATTTCCGCCGCCATCTGGACAGGATGCTGTCTCTGGGAGGAGAACATACCGTGGCGCTTGGCTCCGATTTTGACGGAGCGGAGATGCCGTCCTTCCTGAAAGGCGTGGAAAGTCTTTACATACTCTATGGGCATGTGGTAGAATGGTACGGTGAAAAGGTTGCAGATCAGCTGTTTTATCAGAATGCGGCTGATTTCGCCGCGCGCAGTCTCGGATAGGCTGGCCGCAATCAATGCAGGATGACGGATGAAAACCGGCAAAATGCCGGATGCCCAAACGTCCCGAAAGGCGGATGAATGATGAAATATAAAAGCACAAGGAACAGCAGTCTGCGGGTGGATTCTGCCCAGGCGATTCTGCAGGGGCTTTCTGCCGAGGGCGGCCTCTTTGTCCCGGAGAAACTGCCGGAAATCACTCTTGACGATATGGAAGGCCTTGCCGATATGCCTTATACCGAGCGGGCCATTGAGATTCTTTCCCTGTTCCTGACGGATTTTTCCGACGAACAGCTGGTTTCCTGCGTGGAAAATGCGTATCGTCCGGAAAAGTTCGGCGGGGAGGAAGAGGAAATTACCCCGATTTCACACCTGTACGAGGGGATTTATATGCTGGAGCTGTGGCATGGCCCCACCTGCGCCTTCAAGGATATGGCGCTCCAGCTTCTGCCGCATTTGCTGACCACCTCCGCCAAAATCGTGAAAAACGATAAGGAAATCGTCATTCTGGTGGCCACCTCGGGTGATACCGGAAAGGCCGCTCTGGAGGGCTTCAAGAATGTGGACGGCACGAAAATTATCGTGTTTTATCCGCAGGACGGCGTCTCCCCCATGCAGAAGCGTCAGATGACCACCCAGGAGGGGAAAAATGTCTCCGTCTGCGCCATCAACGGCAATTTCGATGATGCCCAGACAGCGGTAAAAACCATTTTTACCGACCGGGCGCTTCACGAACGCATGGAACGGAACGGCAAGATGTTCTCCTCCGCCAACTCCATTAACTGGGGCCGTCTGGTTCCGCAGGTGGTTTACTATATCTCCGCTTACATCGACCTGATGGCAAACGGCGAAATCAAGGCGGGGGATCCGGTGAACGTCTGCGTTCCCACCGGTAATTTCGGGAATATTCTGGCGGCTTACTATGCTAAAAAAATGGGAGTTCCCTTCGGAAAGCTGATCTGCGCCTCCAACCGCAACAAGGTGCTGACCGACTTTATCAACACCGGGGTCTATAATAAGAACCGGGAGTTTTATCCCACGGTTTCCCCTTCTATGGACATCCTGATCTCCTCCAATCTGGAGCGTCTGCTCTATGATCTGTCGGGGGAGGACGACGGTGCTGTGACCCAGTGGTACAGCCGGCTTTCGTCCGAGGGGCAGTATGAAGTCCCCGCCGGAGTGAAGGAGGCCCTTTCCGCACAATTTTACGGCGGATACTGCGATGACGAAGCAACCAAGGCCACGATCCGGGAAATCTTTGACCGGTATTCCTACCTCTGCGATACCCACACAGCGGTTGCCGTCCGGGTATATGAGGATTACCGGGAAAAAACCGGGGACAAAACCCCCACCATCATTGCCTCTACCGCCAATCCCTATAAGTTTACGGCCAGCGTTCTGTCTTCGCTGACAGAACCGGGTTCTGATGACGAATATGCGCAGATTGAAGAGCTCTGGCAGATTTCCGGGCTGGAGGTTCCTGCCCAGCTGGCGGAGCTGAAAGACAAACCTGTCCGTTTTACCGATTCTATTGACCGGAACGCAATCCGGGAGCAGGTTGTGGGCATGCTCGGGCTAAACTAGGGAGCCTCTGATTCAATGGGCCTTGAACGGGGTTCGGGCCGGTGCTCCATGCGGCGCCGCCCGGAAACCAAAACTGCAAAGGATGTACAAGCAATGAGTCTGTTTACCATCGGCGATCCCCACCTGTCCTTCGGATGCGACAAGCCGATGGATATTTTCCGGGGATGGGAAAATTACGTGGACCGTCTGCAGGAAAACTGGAACAGCACGATTTCTTCCGGGGATACTGCGGTGATTGTGGGCGACATCTCATGGGCCATGACGATGGAGGAGGCAAAGCCGGACTTTGAGTTTCTCCACCGTCTTAACGGCACAAAAATTCTTTTGAAGGGGAACCATGACTACTGGTTCGGCACCAAGTCAAAGGTGGAGCAGTTTCTGGAGGATCAGGGCTTTGACAGTATAAAAGTGCTGTTCAACAATGCGTTTCCCTATGGAAACCACGCCATCTGCGGTACCCGGGGGTGGGTCAACGAGCAGGGCGGCGGCACGGACAAAAAGGTGATTCAGCGGGAAGCGGGAAGGCTTCGCCTTTCCCTTGAGGCAGGCAAAGCCATGGAAAAGCAGCCGATTGCCTTTCTGCATTATCCGCCGGTCTATTACGTCAACGAGTGCCGGGAAATTCTGGATGTTCTGAAGGAATACGGCGTGAAGAAATGCTACTACGGCCACATTCACGGCGGAGGTTTTCAGTATGCCATCGACGGGGTGTACGACGGGATCGATTTCCGGCTGGTGTCCTGCGATTACACCCAGTTCCGGCCGGTAAAAGTGCTGTGATCTGGGCCTCACCTCAAAAGCGGATTTCGTTCAGAATAAATTTACGTTTCCGCCTTTGGAAAATAGTAAAAAGCCCTAGCCAACTGAAAAAAAATGTGTTACAATATTCACTAAGTGAATTTTTAAGTAAAAAATTGGAGGATAACCATGAGTTTAACCGGAACAAATAAAGTCGATACCAACAAGTATGAGCTGACCATCAAGGTGGATGCGGACAGCTTTGAGAAAGCCATTGAAAAGGCTTATCGGAAAAATGTGAAGAAAATCAATGTGCCCGGCTTCCGTCAGGGAAAAGCTCCCCGCAAAATGGTGGAGAAACTTTACGGCGAGGGCGTGTTCTTTGAGGATGCCATCAACGATCTGTATCCCTCCGCGCTGGCTGACGCCATCAAAGAGGCCGGTCTGGATGTAGTTGCCCGTCCCGAGGTGGAAGCAAAGGACGTCAGCAAGGAAAACGGATTTGAATTCGTGGCGACCTGCATTGTGAAGCCCGAGGTTTCCGTGAAGGACTATAAGGGCATTGAAGTTGAGAAAACAGTGAAAACCGTTTCGGATGAGCAGGTTGCGGCCCGTCTGGATTCCATGCGTGACCGGAATGCCCGCCTCATCAACGTGGAGGACCGCGCTTCCAAGAAGGGCGACACTCTGGTGTTCGATTTTGACGGTTCCGTTGACGGCGTTCCTTTTGACGGCGGAAAAGCGGAGAATTTCTCTCTGGAGCTGGGCTCCGGCCAGTTTATCCCCGGCTTTGAAGAGCAGCTGGAAAACAAAAACGTAAACGACGAATTTGATGTAACCGTTACCTTCCCCGAGGATTATCATGCGGAAGAGCTCAAAGGCAAGCCTGCCGTATTCAAATGCAAGGTGCATGAGATTAAAGCGAAGGAACTGCCGCAGTTGGATGATGAGTTTGCCAAGGACGTCAGCGAGTTTGATACGCTGGATGAGCTGAAAGCCGATATCACCAAGAAACTGCAGGAGCAGGCCGACAAAGCCGCTACCGATGAAGTGGAAAACAAACTGATCGACACTGTGATCGCCAATATGGAGGCCGAGATTCCCGAGGAGATGAACGAAGCCCGCATTGATGACATGGTTCGCGACTTCCAGTATCGTCTCCAGTCCCAGAACCTGGATCTGGACACTTATCTGAAGTACACCGGTATGGAGCTTCCTTCCTTCCGGCAGACCTTTGCCGAGCAGGCTGTAAAGCAGGTAAAGATTCGTCTCGCTCTGGAAAAAATCGTTGAGCTGGAGAACATCGTTCCCACCGAGGAAGAGCTGAACGAGGAATACAAGAAGATTGCCGACGGCTACAAGATGGAAGTGGAGAAGATCAAAGAGCTGATTCCGGCAGAGGATTTTGTGAAGGATATGGCAGTCAACAAGGCCATTGACCTGATCAAGAGCAGCGCAAAGATCACCGAAAAAGCAGAATAATAAAAAAACGATGTTTCGCCTGTGTGTTTGCACGGGCGAAACATTCCTATATCTGCCGCGGTGAATCCGGCGGGCAAAATTTGCCGCCGGTGAATAGAAATGCCTCACTTGTGCCATATTTACTATGCGGAAAGGAATGAATTCAAATGATGAACAGCTTTAACAATGCTTTGGTCCCCTACGTGGTGGAACAGACCAGCCGCGGTGAACGCTCTTACGATATTTTTTCCCGGCTGCTCACAGACCGGATTGTCATGCTCTGTGACGAAGTAAACGATACAACGGCGTCTTTGGTTGTGGCGCAGCTCCTCTTTTTGGAGGGACAGGATCCGGATAAGGACATCAACCTTTATATCAACAGCCCCGGCGGTGTGATCACCTCCGGTCTGGCCATTTATGACACCATGAATTACATCAAATGCGATGTATCCACCACCTGCATCGGTATGGCCGCTTCCATGGGCGCTTTCCTGCTGTCGGCCGGCGCAAAGGGCAAGCGGTTCTGTCTTCCCAATGCAGAGGTTATGATTCATCAGCCCTCAGGCGGAAGTCAGGGTCAGGCTACCGATATTAAAATTCAGGCGGAGCATATTCTGCGCACCCGCGACCGTTTGAATAAGATTCTGGCGGAGAACACCGGCAAGCCCATCGAGACAATCGCACTGGATACCGAGCGGGATAACTGGATGACGGCGGACGAAGCCTGCGCTTACGGTCTGGTGGACAAAGTGATTGACCATCGCTGATGCCTGTTCCGCGGAAAAACTGAAATGAGATTTCGCCGGCCGGAAAGTAAAATTTTTTCAGGCCGGCATAAAGCTGGAAAGGCTTGGTACAATATGCCGAATAACGATGATAGAAAAGTCCCTTGCTGCAGCTTTTGCGGCAAGAGCGAAAAGGAAGTGGAACGGCTTCTGTTCTCCAACGGCGTGTTCATCTGTGATGAATGCGTATTTCTGTGCCATCAGATGCTGACCGAGGACGCCCCTTCGGACGCCGTCCGGAAGCGGAAAAAACCCAAGGACATGGTGGTGCTGAAGCCTGAGGAGATCAAGGCGGTTTTTGACGAGTATGTAATCGGTCAGGAGGACGCGAAGAAAAAGCTGGCAGTGGCGGTATACAATCACTATAAGCGAATTCAGTATACCGGGACACTGGATGTGGAGCTCCAGAAGAGCAATATCCTCCTGCTGGGGCCTACCGGTGTGGGAAAAACCATGCTGGCCCAGACGCTGGCAAAGGTGCTGAACGTGCCGTTTGCCATTGCAGATGCCACCACCCTCACAGAGGCCGGCTATGTGGGCGACGATGTGGAAAACGTGCTGGTTCGTCTGCTTCAGGCCGCGGATTACGATGTGGAAGCGGCAGAGCGCGGAATCATTTATATTGACGAGATTGATAAGATTTCCCGGAAATCGGAGAATACCTCCATCACCCGGGATGTGTCCGGTGAAGGCGTTCAGCAGGCTCTGCTGAAAATCGTAGAGGGCACGGTCTCCAACGTACCTCCCCAGGGCGGGCGGAAGCACCCCCATCAGGAATACATTCAGGTGGATACCAAGAACATTCTCTTTATCTGCGGCGGTGCCTTTGACGGCATCGAAAAGATCATCAGCAGCCGCACGGAAAAAGGCACAATGGGCTTCGGCGGAGAAGTTTCCTCGAAAGAAAAACCCATGAAGGATATCATGAAAAAGGTGATCCCTCATGATCTGGTAAAATTCGGACTGATTCCCGAGCTGGTGGGTCGTATTCCGGTCATCGCCGTTTTTGAGGAACTGGACGAGGATATGCTGAAAAAGATTCTCACAGAGCCGAAAAACGCTTTTGTAAAGCAGTATAAGGCAATGTTTGAGCTGGACGGGGTAGATCTGGAATTTACCGACGACGCCTATGCCGAAATTGCCAAATTGGCCATTGAGCGTAAAACCGGAGCACGCGGTCTGCGCGCCATCCTGGAAGGAATTCTTTCCGACCTGATGTTTACCATTCCCGGCAAGGATGACGTGAAAAAGGTCATCATTTCGGGTGAAACCGTACGCGGCGAGGCAAAGGCCAAGCTTGTCCTCAAGCGCAAGCCGAAGGAACTGCCTGCCTGATTTCAAAGGAAAAGCCAAAAAGTGGGATGCCCCCTAAGCTTCAGCTTTCATTGCCGAAGCTTAGGGGGCATCTTTTCCGGGCAAATCGCGGCGGCTTATGGTCTAAGCCGTTCAAGAATGGCTGCCTTGGCATCCTGTATGGTGGAGAATTGCTGCTTGGTGTCCAGTATATACTGGGCGCATTCGTTGTAATCGTGGAGCGAGTAGTCTGTTTCCGATAATTCACGGATCACTTTTTCGCCCGACCGGGGAATTGACCGGTAACGCAAGTCGGAAATGTAGTCAAATCCCAGTCGCAGCGCGAGATGCTGCAGGAGCTCCATTGTCGATGACCATTTCTTTCCGCTGTGGGGTTAAAGCTGCTTTCAAGCAAATCCCATTTCTTACGCGCCGCCTGGTACACCACCTGAAAAAATCTGATCTCGTCACTCGGCGCGAATAAGCCCATAAGCAGTTTATTTCGAAAAACCGGCAAAAATGACAGTTTTGCCGGTTTTAAAAAGCATGGAAAAATTGTTCTGCAACACCATAGTACCATAAGATTTCCACTTTATCAATACTTATAACTATAAATAAACCTATAACTATCTGCATATTTAAACGCCCAACTGGTAAAATAGGAATTGGTGATAATCATGAGTGTTGACTATCTTCGTATTGGTCAGCGAATTAAAGCCAAGCGCAAAAGCCAGGGAAAGACACAGGAGAATCTTGCCGAAGCGCTGTCTGTTTCAGTGGGGTATATCAGCCAGATTGAGCGGGGAGTAACCAAAATCAGTCTGGATACGCTGTCTGAAATCAGCGTCTTTTTGGGCTGCGAACTTACAGAATTTCTTGCCGGAGTGACACCCGGGCAAAAGAGATATCTGTCCTCTGAACTTCAGGAGATCTATCGGAATCTGAATGAGGAAAAGCGAAGTATGCTTTTGGAAATTGCGGAGGTTATTTTGAAGCATCAATGATGAGAGGGTGTTTTTCTTTTCCGCCGTGTTGTGCAGCGCTTTCTGAATGGAAATCAAAAAGTCCAGACCCATTCTATGGGTCTGGACTTTTTCGGCTCCCGGCAGGTGTCGAAGCGCTTATTGCGGAGTGTGAGGGACATCGTGAGAGGTGCCTGCGCTATTTGCGGAAAGTGCTCCCGTACGCTGAAGCACCGCATGACGGATGGGATAAAACAGGGCGATGGTCACTGCCGCACCGAAAAGGGTGTCGGAGGCGTAATGGGCGCCGGCAATGACCCGGCTGAAGGCCATTGCTGCGATCCATAAAGCGGGAAGCACTCCGCAGAGAAATTTCTGCCACTTTTTTCCCACAAGGGGTATAAACAGCGTAACAACCCAAAGGGAAGCCGCATTGGAGGTATGGCCCGAAGGGAAGGAGTGATGGCCGGTCATGCCTTGGGGAAGGAACCAGCTGGTGAACTCGGACAGATCCTTTAATTCCCGAAAGCGCACGCGGCCCCACAGCATTTTGAGAACCTGAACCGCCAGCAGTGCGGCAATAATATAGAACGCGGTGATGGCGGCAATCTGCATCATCTGATAAAGTCTGGGGAAATGACAGCGGGAGAGCCAGAATGTCCAGAGCCCCGCCAAAATGCAGGTTACAATAAGGGCGGCAACGCGGCCGATTTCTCCCAACCGGCCGTAGACCACGCCGGAATAGGCCAGGCCGCCCAGAACGCAAAGCACGGAAAACAGCAGTTTCAGGGGACGGATTCGGATATCCCTGGCAGTGATAAAGTAGACCGCCAGTGTCAGTCCGCTTAAAATCATCAGGTAAGGTTCAACCAGTACCCCGAACTCCTCCATTCCCCTTGCAAAGGCGTTTTTGTCATTGAACAGGCGTTCCGAAATAGAAAGGTCATAAACTCCAAAGAGTACGGCGGCGCAAAGAAAAAGCAGGATCAGCAGCAGACCGCTGAAAAGCTTTCGGTTTAGTTTCATAGGAGCGGCTCCTCACTTTCCGTCCGCCGGTATTGTCGATGGGCTATTGGGCGGACATTAATTGTATTCAACAGGACGTGATTCTATTTGTGGAATGAGGAAACAGAAAAAAGTCCCCGAAAATCAACATTTGGACAACATGGGATGAACCTCCCGCGTTGTCCAAACGTTAGAATTCCCCAAAGTGAAAAGTTTATAAAATTCTCATAGAAAAGCACTTTCTTTTTCAGGGGAATAATGGTAAAATATTTTATGTTTATCGCATTGTCATCAGCGGTCAATGATTGCCGTTGATGGCGTTTTCGGAATTTTTGATCAGATTCAGCAGGGAAGACGTAAACAGAGGGTAATCCCGGTTGAGCGTTTCGGTGGAAATATAAAGCCTGTCGATGAGATCCGGCGTGGAGGATTTCAGTTCCCCCAAAGAAACGGAAGCGTTTGCTTCACAGACCACCATGGCGGCCAGCGCCTTTGCTTTTGCCACCGCGGGCGACACGGTAAACAGGGTTTGTTCGTTCTTCGGATTGATTCCGTATAAAACCCGAAACGCGCGATAAACGGAAAGATTGAGAAAACTTGACAGCTGTGTGGTCAGTTCTTTATCGTTGATGTTGAGAAGCATGTCGAAAACGATGTTTAACGCATTGAAGATCAGCTTTTTATTTAAAGTGGGCAGAATACTTCCGCGGAGAGTATTTTCTTTTCCCTGATCCGCCTCGGGAATATCTTCGATCGTAAGCTTTGCTCCGGTCCGTTCGGGAGAGCGTCCCAGAAGATAATCGCAGGACACGTTGTAAAAATCGGCAGTCTTCACCACAAAGTCAAGACCGCACTCCCGTATTCCCTTTTCATAATGCGAAAGAAGAGCCTGTGAAATGCCCAGCTCTGCTGCCGCCTGTTTTTGACTGATACCGCGTTCCTTGCGCAGAAGCGTTAATATACGGGGAAAATCCGCGTTCATTCCGTGTCCTCCTAACCGGCGGAAGAGCCGGCTGCTATTACGCCGTTTTCGTCTCCGGAAAACTGCTGATTCCGTGGGGCCCATGAGTGCTTCCACCCACAAGAGCCGAATCAGTGTATTTCCGGGTGCCTGCCGGGGGATTTCTCTTCCGAAACAGATTCTTTTGGGCAAAAGAAAAAAGCCTGTTTGTGAAACGATGGCTTTAGGAGGAAGAGCAGGAATTTTCATCCGATTGGACAGGCGCAGAACAACGTCGCTACGTGAAGTAAATTATATTATAAAAGCTACGGAAAGTAAAGGCATTTTACGGCATTTTTTAAAAATTTGTCGATTTTAATTGTACGTTTTGTGAAAACGGCGTTTTTTCTTAAAAAATGGCACAATGAGTTGGTGATAATTCCAAGAATACAGGGGATTCTTTGTGCGTTTTGACGGAAAAACAGCGCCCCCAAAAAGAGAAACGGACCCGTATCTCCTCGTGGGACGATGCCCGGACGGAGCATGAAAAAAGGATGGATTGTATCAATGAGAACATATAAACTTTATTTGATCCGTCATGGACTGACGGAAGGGAATCTGGACGGACGGTATGTGGGAAGCACGGATCTGGATCTGTGTGAGGAGGGCGCAGCGGAGCTGATTTCCCTCACCCGGGAGTACGAATACCCCAATGTGGGAAGAGTTTATACGAGCCCGCTGAAGCGGTGTGTGGAAACCTCCAGAATTCTATACCCTGAAATTACGCCCATCGCGGTTGAGGGAATCCGGGAATACTCCTTTGGCAGTTTTGAAAATAAAACGGCGGAAGAGCTGAAGGAGAATCCGGATTACCGGAAGTGGCTGGAAAGTGCGCAGGAGTACGCTCCCGAGGGCTCCGAAAATATGGATGATTTCAAGCGGCGGGTCATGGAAGGCTTTGACGCCATTATCCGGGATATGATGAAGGACAAGGTTTCCGATGCGGCGGTAATCACCCATGCCGGAGTCATCATGTCGTTTCTGTCCCGCTCCGGATTGCCCCAAAGGGATATGATGGAATGGAAAGTGGAAGCCGGAAAAGGGTATACTCTTCTGGTGAATGCTTCTCTTTGGGCAAACGCGCGGATGGCAGAGGTCTTTACTCCGCTGCCCTACGGCGCTGACCGGGAAAGCGTGATGCTGGAATATCAAAAGGAGATGCCTTACGATGACAACTTTATCGACGAATGAACCCCGTCAGGGACTGGTGCACATCTATACCGGCGACGGGAAGGGAAAAACCACAGCATCCATCGGGCTGCTGGTACGTGCGGTGGGCTCCGGGATGAAAACGGTTTTTTGCCAGTTCATGAAAGGGCGGGACACCGGTGAGCTGCGGCCCCTGGAGTCACTGGGAGTGACGGTAATCCGCACCCCTGAGGTCAAGAAGTTTATCCCCTACATGAATGAGGCCGAAAAAAAAGAATGCGTGAAAAGCCACCAGTTGTGCTATAATAAGGTCAAAGAGATGATTTTAAGCGGCGAGTATGATCTGATCGTTCTGGATGAGGCCATTGCCGCTTCCCGGCTGGGGATGATCCCACTGGAAGATCTGGCCGATACGATTCGGAAGAGGCCGCCCCAACTGGAATTGGTTCTTACAGGGCGGGATGTTCCTAAAGAGCTGGAAGAACTCGCCGATTATATTTCCGAGATTCATGCGGTGCGCCATCCTTACACAAAGGGAATCGTGGCCCGTAAGGGAATCGAATATTAAGAAGCCTTTGATTCAGTGGCTTCCAAAGCCGATCAATCCAGAAAATTGGGGATTTTGAAGCCGCAATCAAGTCCAAAGAACAATGAATGCCGCCGCTTCCAGAGCGGGACGGTAAACGAAGCGCGGCAATCCAAAGCAGTGCCGGAGGAAGGAGAGGGGGTGCCTGATGCGAACCAAGGAAATAACGGATTTGGGAATCAAACGCCTGAGAGGAAACTTTCCGGGGGCCTGCGCTCTCACCATGTTTCTGCTGATTGCCGATCTGGGTACTTATCTGGCAGGCCGTCTGGGAACACTTTTTTTTGATACGATGCTGCTGCGTGAAAAAGCGGCGTCGGGAATGTCGCTGATCGGTCTGGGAGAAGGAAGCGCCAACAGCCTCGCGGGAATTCTGATTGGGCTGGCGCTTTCTCTGGGGGTGATGGCTCCCCTCAGACTGAATATCAAAAACTGGTATCAGCATCTTACAGGCGAATACCATTCTCTGAAATCTGCCTTCCATTACTTTTCCGGGGGGCGTTCCTATATCAGCGCCCTGTGGTTTACTTTTGTGAGAAACGCCTTTTCGTTTCTCGCATGGTTTTTCCCGCTTCTTCCCTCCATGGTAATCGCGGCATTGCTGAATGCGGCTTTTTCCAGACAGGCGGGAGCGCTGGGCGCCATTTATGGGGTGTTTGTGGTCCTGCTGATCCTTCTTACCCTTTTGGCTGTGGCCTTTTCCCTCTATATTGCCATGGGCCTCTTTTTTATGGACTATGTGTATATTCTGGGCGCAGAGCGGAACCCCTTCAAGGCGGCGTCGCTTTCCTGGCGGTTGATGGTGGGAGGGCGGCCAAGGCTGCTTCGGCTTTTGCTGATGCTTCTGCCCTACGGGCTTCTCTGCCTGCTGTTGGCCCCCATTCCCTTTGCACTGCCGAATATTCAAAGCACGCTGGCGGCGTATGCAGAAGAAGTGATTTCGGAGAAAATCCCTTCTTTGGAGACGACCCCTGCGGCTTCCGGCACTGCCGGAGAGGTTTCCTGACGCGTGGGTGCGTGATTTTACCGGACCGGCTCAAAATTGCCGGCCGGAATACATAGAAATGGATGAATGAAAATGTCTTACTTACGGAATGCAAAACGAGTCGTCATCAAAGTGGGAACCTCCACGCTGACCCATAAAACCGGAATGGTCAACATCCGCAGAGTGGAGCAGCTGGTAAAGGTGCTGTCCGATCTGAAAAATGCGGACAAAGAGGTCGTTCTGGTGACTTCGGGCGCCATCGGCGTGGGCGCCGGAAAGCTGGGGATGCGGGAGCGGCCGGGAGATGTGCCCACCAAGCAGGCCTGCGCCGCCATCGGCCAGAGCGAGCTGATGTACATTTACGACAAGTATTTTTCCGAATACAATCACAATGTGGCGCAGGTTCTTCTTACAAGGGATATTATTGAGGACGAACACAGGAAGGAAAACGTCATCAATACGTTCCGCAGACTTCTGGAGCTGTCCGTGATTCCGGTGGTGAATGAAAACGACACGGTGGCCATTGATGAGATTGAGGATCAGGAAAGCCACGCTTTCGGTGACAACGATACCCTTTCCGCCATAGTGGCGGCACTGGTGGATGCCCAGCTGCTGATTATCCTGTCGGACATTGATGGGCTGTATGACAAGAATCCCAAGGAATATTCCGACGCCCGGCTGATCTCTGAAGTCCATCATCTGGACGAAAAGGTGATGGCGCTGGGCGGGGGAAAGGGCTCCGAATTCGGCACAGGCGGCATGGCAACCAAGCTGAACGCCGCTGCGGTCTGCATGGAGCATGAGATCCCCATGATTATTCTGAACGGAAAGAATCCCTGCAATCTGTACGACTTGCTGGACGGAAAACAGATTGGGACGACCTTCTGCCCCGGAAAAGACTGATCTGGGGTGCGGTCGAACACACAATCCAGCGACGAATGGCCGCGTTTCGGGGGCGGAGGTCCTCAAAAGGCGGAACGGGATTTTAAGGAGATGAACCAAAATGTCAGGACTGTTGAATTTGGCGATGAATCTGAAAGCGGCACAGCCGGATATCGCGGGCGCCGGTACTGCGGTGAAAAACCGCCTGCTGCTTCAGATTGCAGACGCCCTTGAAAAAGAAAAAGAGGAAATTCTGCGGGCAAACGAAATTGACCTGTCCAATGCCGCTCAAAACGGTGTGGGAGGCGTCATGCTGGATCGGCTTTCCCTGAATCCGGAGCGGATTTCCGGCATTGCAGGGGGAGTGCGCAAGGTGGCGGCGCTGGAAGACCCCATCGGCCAGATTCTCTCCGGACGGGTGCTCCCCAACGGATTGGCAATTCAAAAGCAGAGGGTTCCTCTGGGCATCATCGGCATCATTTATGAGGCCCGGCCCAATGTGACCGTGGATGCGGCAGCTCTTTGCCTGAAGGCCTCCAATGCGGTGATGCTCAAGGGCGGCAAGGAAGCGGTCCAGACCAATATTGCCCTCGTCCGCATTATGCAGGACGTGATCCGCGCCCAAGGGCTGAACCCCGATATTGTCACCCTGATTGAAGATACCTCTCGGGAGACCACGGCTGAAATGATGCAGCTGAACGGCTACCTGGATGTTCTGATTCCCAGGGGAGGGCAGGGTCTCATTCAGGCAGTGGTGAAGAATGCCACTGTGCCGGTCATTGAAACCGGTGCCGGAAACTGCCACGTTTATGTGGATGCCTCGGCCGACCTGCAGATGGCGGCCGATATCGTCTATAATGCCAAGACCAGCCGCCCGTCTGTCTGCAATGCCTGCGAAAGCCTGCTGGTTCATAAGGCCGTGGCGAGGGAATTCCTGCCTCTGTGCAAAGAAAAGCTGGACCAGAAAAACGTGATCATGCTGGGCTGCAGCCGTACCAGAGAAATCCTCGGGGACAGCATCACTTTGGCGACCGAGGACGATTATGCCGCAGAATTTTTGGGCTATGTGATATCGGTAAAGGTTGTGGACGACATTGACGAGGCCATTCGTCATATTGCCCGGTACTCCACTCACCATTCCGAAGCAATCATTACGACCGATCTGGAGAGCAGCCGGAAATTTGTCAGTCAGGTGGATTCGGCGGCCGTTTATGTCAACGCCTCCACCCGCTTTACCGATGGGGAAGAGTTCGGGTTTGGAGCCGAAATCGGGATATCCACCCAAAAGCTGCACGCCAGAGGTCCCATGGGGCTGAATGAGCTGACAAGCAGCAAATACATTATCTTTGGAACCGGTCAGGTGCGGTAGTTTCGCTTGCGGAACGCCTGCGGCAATAGGAAAGGATCAGCACAATGGAAAATAAGAAAGAGCCGAGTTTGGACGAAATTCTGTCCGCACTGAACTCCGGTATGAAAAAGGATGAAACCGGTTCCGCCGGTGAACAAAAGCCGGTGCAGGAAGCACCGGCGCGGCCGACAGCTCCTGCCGACGAAAAAGCGCCGGATGTTTTCCCGGAACCGTCCCAGCCGGAGACGCCTGTTAACGGTGCGGCCAAAGGCGGAAAGAAAAAGCGGAAACCGGTTCGGAAGGCCGGTGCTTCCGTTGATTCCGCTTCGAAGGCAGCGCAGAAAGAAAAACGGGAGGCCTTCGATCAGGACAAGGAAAAAAAGGAAAGCGAACCGCCCAGACTTCCCCGGCGGAAAAGAAAGCGCATGAGCCGCCGGGAAAAAACCACAGCCGTTCTGGGGATCTTTGTTACCTTTTTTGTGGTGATCGGCGTGATCTCCACCATATGGTTCGGGGTGAATCTGACCAAGGAGCTGGTAAACTCCACCGCCGAAAAGGAAAAGCTGGCGCGGGTGATTTTTCCGCTGGTTATTGTGGACATTCCCGAATTTGACAGTCCGGCGTCGTTGGACAACTCGGCCATTATTCAGTCTGCCATCTGGGCGTTTATCGTGGATGAAAAGGATAAATCCCAGTATCCCAAGGATGATCTGGGCGCCATGACAGTGCCGGATACGGACATTGAGCTTTACATTCGGAAGCTTTACGGAAGCACCGTAAAGATACAGCATCAGTCCATTGACGATGCCAGCGTTCAAATGCTGTATGATTCCGAAAACAAGAAGTACATCATTGAATCCACTCCGCGGTTTTTGCCCTATACTCCCCGGGTGGATAAAATTCAGAAGGACGGGGACATCTATACGCTGCGTGTCAGCTATGTCCTTCCCGATGCGCTGTGGAACCTGAAAAAGGATCACAGCGACGCCACAGTGGATAAAGTGATGGAATACCGGCTGAAGGAAACGAACGGCAGCTACCAGATGCTGGCGGTAAAGCTGCTGGAGGTTACAGAGCGTACCGGACAGAATCTTTCCGCCAACGAAAATTCCCATCTGCCGGAGGATGACGTCTACAGTGATACCGGCTCCGTACCGGCGAAAGACGCCGCCCCCCAGAGCGATGCTGCCGGAGAGGCGGGCGCTGCGGGGACTTCATCCGCAGCAGATACCTCATCCGCGGCGTGAAGAAGCAAAAAACACTGATATTTTAGGAGGAAAACAGCATGCAGAACCCTATCGTAACAATTGAAATGGAAAACGGCGGAGTAATCCGGGCAGAACTGTATCCCGAAATCGCTCCCAACACGGTAAACAACTTTATTTCCCTGGTTGAAAAGGGCTTCTATAACGGCCTGATTTTCCACCGGGTCATTCCCGGCTTTATGATTCAGGGTGGTGATCCCGACGGAAAAGGTACCGGCGGCCCCGGCTACCGCATCTGCGGCGAATTCAGCAAGAACGGCTTCAAGAATACGCTGAATCATTCTCGAGGCGTGCTCTCCATGGCCCGTGCGGGCCATCCGGACAGTGCCGGTTCCCAGTTCTTCATTATGGTGGAGAATGCCCCCCATCTGGACGGCTCCTATGCCTCCTTCGGCAAAGTGATCGAAGGAATGGAAGTCGTGGATGGAATCGTATCGGTTCCCACCGACTATGCGGACCGTCCCGCACAGGATCAGAAAATGAAATCGGTCACTGTAGACACCTTCGGTGAAAAATATCCCGAGCCGGAGAAAAAATAGCCGCCGGTTTGACACTAAAATCAAAAGCTGACACACAAAAGGCCCTTCCTGATTACAGGAAGGGCCTTTTTGTATCTGTGAAGCTCCGGTGCATCCGAAAAGCGGGTTATTCCTTCGGTTCAAATGTAATGGAAGCGTCCTTCGGAAGAGCCAGCCCGCATTCCACTTCCATGCATTTCAGAATGCCGGATACAGCGGGGCAGGCAGCATGGCCGGGAAAATGAGCCTGGGCATACTCGTAGAGCGGGCCTGCTCCCGGTTTGGCCAGACAGCACTCGTAGCCGTCAAATTTGCCGCCCAGCTCCTCCATCATCTTTCGGATGCTTTCACAGCCGGATTTAACGGTAACGGCTACCTCCATCTGATCGTCGGAATGAGCCTCAACGCTGGTAACCAGTCCGCAGACTCCGGGATGAATTGTCACTTTTGTCATAAAAATTCCTCCAAATATAATATGATATCGCTATGGAAACACAAAATGAAAAGGAAAATGGTTCACCAATGGCAGCGCCTTTCATAGAATGGTAGAAAGAACCGTCTGCCGAAAAATAGAAAGGAATGATTGCCTGATGCAGATCCATGTAGTAAAAAAGGGGGACACCGTGTGGAGCGTTGCCAGACGTTACGGCGTTTCACCCCAGCGTATCATTGCGGACAACGGGCTTTCGGGACAGCCGTATCTGGTGGTTGGGCAGGCACTGATTATTCTGATTCCCGAAACGGTACATACAGTTGACAGGGGGGAGTCCCTGGAATCCATTGCCGGAATCTACGGGGTGCCGGTGCCTTCTCTTCTCCAGAAAAATCCGGAGCTGATTCCCACACGTCAGGTGCACCCGAGACAGAACATTGTCATTTTCTTCCAAGGAGAAGAACAGTATCCGGCCGCCTTCAACGGCTACGGCTATTCTCACATCAAAGAGGGCGTTCTCCGGCGTGCCCTCCCGTACCTCACGGATTTCACCATATTCGGTTATGGCTTTACCACAAGCGGAGATTTAATCCCTGTTGAGGATGAAAAGCTTATAGCCCTTTCCTATCAGTACAGCACAGCGCCTATCCTGCTGCTGTCCTCCATCACGGAAGACGGCAATTTCAGCGGGGAACGTGCCAGCCGGCTCTTCCACGACAGGGAACTGCAGGATACCGTAATTGCCAATCTGCTTGCGGTAATGAAAGAAAAAGGATATCTGGGGCTGGATGTGGACTTTGAATATGTCAACGCAGAGGATTCGGAGGCGTTCCTTTCCTTCCTGGAAAACGTCACCGCACAGATGCACGCGAACGGATATCGGGTCAATGTGGATCTGGCTCCCAAAACCTCCGCAGAACAAAAGGGGCTTTTATATGAGGCTCACAACTATGCCGCCATCGGGGCAATTGCGGACACTGTGCTGCTGATGACCTATGAGTGGGGCTATACCTATGGCCCGCCTATGGCGGTGGCACCGCTGCCCAGCGTCCGTCAGGTGGTTGCCTATGCGGCAACGGAGATCCCTACAGAAAAAATTATGCTGGGAATTCCCAATTACGGTTACGACTGGAAGCTGCCTTATGAAAAGGGAAAAACCAGGGCCACCAGCATTGGAAATGAAGCGGCGGTACGAATCGCGGCGGAGCATGGCGCAGAAATTCAATATGACACTGCCTCGCAATCCCCATTCTTTGAATACTGGGGACAGGAGGGAAGCAAGCATGTGGTATGGTTTGAGGATGTGCGGAGCATTCAGGGGAAATTTGACCTGATTACCGAGTTCTCCCTTCGGGGAGGCGGATACTGGAATCTGATGAGGCCGTTTTCCCAGAATTGGGCACTGCTGGGCTGGAAATTTTGGGTAAAGAAGGTCGTGGAGTAATCGGAGGCAAAACTTTGCATCATCCGCCGCCCAGAGCAATGTCAAGCACCATCATAATGACAAATCCGGCCAGAACCCCCAAGGTTCCCGAATTGGAATGCTCACCCAAATGAGCCTCCGGAATCAGCTCCTCCACCACCACATAGATCATCGCCCCGGCGGCAAAGGAGAGAAACCAAGGCATCAGGGGAGTGACGGTACCGGCCACAAGCACGGCCAAAACCCCGAAAACGGGCTCAACAATACCGGAGAGGGATCCCATCAGAAAAGCCTTCCGGTTTGACATTCCCTCCTGTTTCAGCGGAAGGGAAATAGCGGCGCCTTCCGGGAAATTCTGAAGTCCGATGCCGATGGCCAGAGCCATTGCGGCCGTCAGGGTAACGGGAGCATTTTGTCCGCCTGCGATTCCAAAGGAAAGCCCTACTGCCATTCCCTCCGGAATGTTATGTAATGTGACAGCCAAAACCAGCATCGTAGTGCGGCGAAGACTGGAGGGCAGACCCTCGGCAGTGCTGCTGCCCGGATGAAGGTGAGGCATAAAATTGTCCAGAAGAAACAGAAACAGCGCTCCCAGCAAAAATCCTCCCGCGGCAGGAATCCAACCAGTCAGGCCTTGCTCATTGGCCATTTCTACGGCGGGAATCAGCAGCGACCATACGGACGCGGCAATCATTACACCTGCGGCAAAGCCCAGAAAGACCCGCTGGAAAGTATCGTTGACCTTTTGCCGGAAAAAAAACACCAGCGCGGAGCCGAGAACGGTTGCCAGAAAGGTCATTCCCGTACCGATCAATGCCAAAACCACGGGACTGAAGGATGGCATCTCTTCCATAAAATATCATCTCCTTTCGGTGATGTAAAACTTGCATTAATTATACCAAATCAGTATAATTAATGCAAGCGAAATGCGAAAGAATCGATGATTTTCCGGGATAATTTCAAACCGGAAGCAAAAGAGGCCGCCGGCAAAAGCCGGCGGCCTCTTTGAAGAAAAGCGGAATTAATACATGCCGCCCATGTCGGGAGCAGCGGGAGCAGCGGCCGGAGCCGGCTCTTTGATGTCAGCAACCAGAGACTCAGTGGTGAGAACCATGGAAGCAACGGAAGCCGCATTCTCCAGAGCACTTCTGGTAACCTTGGTAGGATCAACAATGCCAGCCTCGATCATGTTATCGCAGTACTGCTCGGCATATGCATCATAGCCGTAGCCGACTTTGTCTGCATTCATGATCTTGTCGATGATAACACTGCCTTCCACACCGGCATTGGCGGAAATCTGACGAATCGGCTCTTCCAGAGCTTTAATCACGATGGCGACACCGGTCTTTTCGTCACCCTCGGTGGAGTTCAGGAGCTCTTTTACTGCGGGGATTGCGTTCAGGGGAGCAACACCGCCGCCTGCCACGATGCCCTCTTCCACAGCTGCTTTTGTAGCGGCCAGAGCATCTTCGATACGCAGTTTCTTTTCTTTCATTTCCACTTCGGTGGCAGCGCCGACTTTAATAACGGCTACGCCACCTGCCAGTTTCGCCAGACGCTCCTGGAGCTTTTCACGGTCGAAATCGGAAGTGGTGGTCTCAATCTGAGAACGGATCTGGGCAACACGAGCCTTAATGGCCTCGGAATCGCCGGCACCGTCAACAATGATGGTGTTCTCCTTCTGGATTTTAACCTGGCGTGCCTGACCCAGCTGAGACAGCTGAGTGTCCTTCAGCTCCAGGCCCAGGTCGCTGGAGATTACTTCACCGCCGGTGAGAATGGCGATATCCTGCAGCATTTCTTTTCTTCTGTCGCCGAAGCCGGGAGCCTTAACACCAACGCAGGTGAAGGTGCCGCGCAGACGGTTTACCAGCAGGGTGGCAAGAGCCTCGCCCTCGATGTCTTCTGCAACGATGACCAGCTTTTTGCCGGTTTTGACGATCTGCTCCAGCAGAGGCAGGATTTCCTGAATGTTGGAAATCTTTTTATCGGTGATCAGGATGAGAGCGTCGTCGATGACCGCTTCCATCTTGTCAGTGTCAGTGCACATATAGGGAGAAATGTAGCCGCGGTCAAACTGCATGCCTTCTACGACTTCACTGTAGGTTTCAGCGGTTTTGCTCTCTTCGATGGTGATAACACCGTCGGCGGATACCTTCTCCATTGCTTCCGCAATCAGGGTGCCGATGGAATCATCCCCGGAAGAAACAGAGGCAACACGGGCAATGTCCTTGGAACCGTTTACGATCTTGGAGTTGTTGATGATTGCTTTCACAGCTTCGTCAACAGCCTTCTTGATGCCTTTTTTCACTACCATGGGGTTTGCGCCGGCAGCAACGTTCTTCATGCCTTCGCGAACCAGAGCCTGTGCCAGAAGGGTAGCGGTGGTGGTACCGTCGCCGGCAGCGTCGTTGGTCTTTGTGGCCACTTCCTTGACCAGCTGCGCGCCCATGTTCTCAAAGGGATCATCCAGCTCAATTTCCTTGGCGATGGTAACACCGTCGTTGGTGATGAGGGGAGCGCCGTATTTCTTGTCCAGAACCACGTTTCTGCCTTTCGGGCCCAGTGTAATTTTTACAGTGTCAGCGAGCTTGTCGATACCGGCCTGAAGAGATTTCCGGGCGGCCTCGCCGTAAATAATCTGTTTTGCCATATTCAATACTCTCCTTTTATTCGTTGATCAGAAGTTCTTCGTCCTGATTTGTCTTTCGGAAAGAGGGAAAAACTTATTCTTCCACTTTCGCCAGAATGTCGGACTGCCGAAGGATGGTGTACTCCTGGTTGTCCAGCTTTACTTCTGTACCGGCGTATTTGCTCATCAGAACTTTGTCGCCGACTTTCAGCTCCATAACAATTTCCTTACCGTCAACCACGCCGCCGGGGCCAACTGCAACTACTTCGGCAAACTGGGGCTTTTCCTTTGCGGAACCCGCCAGAATGATGCCGCTTTTGGTAGTCTCTTCCGCTTCACACATTTTAATGACTACTCTGTCAGCCAAAGGTTTAATATTCATAAATGGGCCTCCTTAAAAAGCTTTTTCTTGTCTTAGCACTCATCATCATTGAGTGCTAACTGATTCTTATTTTACCGACTTATTGTTAAAAATCAAGTAAAACTTTATGAACAATTTGCGAATTGTGAAAAGTCCTAGTTTATCAAATGAAAATCAGGGCGTTGTTAGCTTTTTCACCAAACTCCGGCAGCTCTTCCGGTCACGGAGCCTGTACCGCGGGCTGCCCGGGTACGGTACAACAGCCGGCGTCGGCACAAAACAAATTCATTTTGTCCTGAGGCGCGGAATCCATTGAAATAGGGCGTGAGATCATGTATAATGAATAAAAGCAGAAAATCCGAAAGAGGTTTTTTATAAAAGCAGCTGTCTTTTTAAACTCTGAACCGCCCCAGAAGGAATAGACACGAAAAAGAAAAGCAAGTCGTAGAATATCAATGATTTACGCCGTCTGGCTCCGTTTTTCAAATGGGGTCAGGCGGTATTTTAATTGGTAACGCTCGAAATTGTAGAAATGAATATAATCATCAATCAGGTGGTTTGCCTGCTCAAAGGTCTGAATCTTTTGTCGTGAGATGCACTCAGTCTTGAGCATAGAAAAGAAATTTTCTGCTAAAGCATTGTCATAGGGGTTGCCACGTCTTGACATAGAGGGTGTCATGGCATATTCTTGGGTTAGGTTAAAATATGCTTGTGAGGTGTATTGAAACCCTTGGTCGCTGTGGAGCTGTAATCTCCCAGTGACCTTTTCTTTTGCCATGGCAGCGCGAATGGTATCCAAAACCAGCGTTACCGTTTGCTGCTTGCTTGTTTGATAAGCGACAATACTGTTGTCAAACAAATCTCGAATCACAGACAAATAGAGAAATCCTTGTGCTGTTGGAATGTAGGAAATGTCCGTTACCCATTTTTGATTGGGACTATCTGCATGGAACTGGCGGTTGAGCAGATTTTCATATCGGTGAAGTGATTGTCCACAGCCGTGCCAGCGCTTACGCCGCACCTCACTTAGAAGTCCATATTTCTGCATGACATGGAGCACGGTTTTAGGGTTTCGGTGTATCCCCTTGTGCCGTTTCAACCACAGGTGAATGTAGCGATAGCCGTGGATCCTACCTCGTGCTTGCTGACACTCTGCAATTGCTTTTGCTAAAGCTGCATCCCTTGCTGGTTTATTCTTGTTCTTCAGATAGCGATAATATCCACTGCGAGATACGGCAAAAAAGGTACACATTTTCGTAATCGGATAGTTGCCGGAACACTGCTCAATCAAGCGGTACTTTAGACTTGGCTTCACTTCCTTCCAACGGCTGAGAGAAAATTTCGCAGCAATTCGTTTTCCATCTGGAGCCGCCTAATAATTTGTTCCTGCGTATCGGGCTTTACCTTAGGGCGACCTTTTGGTAATGGTGCCGCATGACGTAGTTCTACTTCTTTGCGCAGACCACACCAGCTTTGAATTGCATATCTGCTGATGCCGTATTTGCAACTTAACCCACAAACGCTGATTCCTCGTTTTTGCTCCTCTATTACCAGTTTCTTCGTTTCGTCGCTGTACCGTGGCATTCCTTTCTTTCCTGACATACAAAAACCTCCAATCGTAGTTTCCACTCTACGACTGGAGGCTTTTTTATTCAATGTCCATTTTTTCTGGTTCTAAGCA
>DBGCDL010000069.1:0-18955 GCA_048358235.1 Oscillospiraceae bacterium | reverse complement strand
AGCCGGTGCAGCTCCCATGGATCGGGAGTTGTTCGGGAAAGCTCCACCTTTTGCTCGCCGTACTCAGCCTGAATGGTGGAGATCAGTCCCGTATTGACCCCGGCATAGGTCAGCAGCCGCTTTACTGTTGTGGCTACCGATGTTTTGCCGTTGGTACCCGTAACTGCCACCAGCTCCATTTTCCCGTACTGCCCGCCGAAAAAGTTGGCGCACAGCAGGGCGTAGGCTTTCCGGCTGTCCGGCACCAGAATCTGTCTGCGGCATCCGGTATCCCTTTCGCATAGAATGGCGGCCGCCCCCATCTCCTCGGCTTTTTCGGCGAACTGGTGACCGTCGGCTTTGGTTCCGCGGATGCAGACGTAAAGCTGGCGTTCCATTCCCCCGGGATGATTTCGGGTATCCGTCAGGATTCCCTCGATTGGTATATTGCCGGGCAAAAGTCCCGTGCTTATGGAAGAAAGTTCAATTCCGGAAAGCAATTCTGACAGCAGCATAGCCGACCCTCGTTTCAATTGGTATTACATTGGCAGACCAAATGATTTTGTCGTCCCTGCTTTTGGCGTTGATCTTTCATTTTTGTTTTTATCAGTCAGTATAGATTTCCACGCTGGTCAGTTCCACCACCGTTCCCACCGGAACGCTTGCGCCTTCTTCATAACTTTGGAGCGTGATCTCCGACCGGGCGTTATTTTCGGCAGCGCCCGTGATAATCACGTTGAGGCCCAGATTTTCCAGCAGCTGACGGGCGTCGTTGGGACGCATGGAGGTAACCTTAGGCATGGTGACTGTCTTTTCGGCACTGCCATCCGTGTAAAGGATCACCTTTCCGTTTTTGGGAATGGGAGAACCAACGCTCGGCACCTGCTTGATGACCGTCTTGCCGTCACCGACAATTTCCGGCTTGCCTAGGCCTGCCGCCGCCAGCTTGCTTTCCGCTTCCAGAACGCCGCTGTTGGTCAGAAGAGGCATGGTAACCTCCTGCTTGGCAAGCTCCTCCGCTGTATATTGAGGCATGATGCCGAGGTAGGGCAGTGTATCCGCCAGAATGGAGGCCACGGGCGGCATTGCCACCACGCTTCCGTAAATCTGGCCTGAAGTAGGCTCATCAATCATGCACAGAACCGCAATCTGGGGATCATCAATAGGCGCCACTGCCACATAAGAGGCCACATAAATACCGGACCCCTTATTCAGCTTCTGGGCCGTACCGGACTTTCCTCCCACCCGGTAACCCGCCACATAGGCGTTGGTGGTCTGCTTTTCCAGAACGACGGTTTCCATGACCGTACGCATTTTTTCGGAAGTCTCCTGGGAAATAACCTGCCGCTTCACCTGTGTGCCCACGGATTTCACCAAATTCCCGTTTTCATCCAAAATGTCTTTTACAACATGTGGGGACACGAGATTACCGCCATTGACCACCGCGCTTACCGCGGTAATCAGCTGAATCGGGGTGATGGAGTTGGACTGGCCAAAGGAGCAGGATGCCAGCGAAACCTCGTTATGAAGCTGCTGGGCGTTGTAAAAAAGGGAGGTTCCTTCGCCCGGAAGGTCTATTCCGGTTTTTTCGGTCAGTCCGAAACTCTCGAAATACTTAAAGAACAGGTCCCCGCCCAGCTTGGCGCCGATCTGAACAAATGCCGGGTTACAGGAATTGACTACGGCATGAGTGAAGTCTATCGTTCCGTGACTTCTGGGGAAAATGTGGCATTTCATCGTCCGGTCGCCCACCTGAATGGAGCCGCCGCAATGAAAAGTCGAGCTTAAGGAAGACGTACCTTCTTCCAAAGCTGCGGATGCAGTAACCAGCTTGAACGTGGAGCCCGGCTCATAGTTATAGGAAATCGCCTTGTTGTTCCACTGAATTCCCTGCGCCGTTTTTAAAGCCGCTTTCCGGTCGTCATCGTTGGCAGCCGCCGCCACGGTGGCCGCCAGCTGACCGTCATAAATGGTAAACGGATCATTCAGGTCAAAAGTAGGCCGGTTGGCCATGGCCAGAATTTCGCCGGTATTTACATTCATTACAATGGCCGCGCAGCCTTGGGTAGGGTTATGCTGGGCCATTACCTGATTGAGGGTTTTTTCCACAAAATGCTGAACGGTCTCGTCAATCGTCAGCACCAGACTGTTGCCGTCGATGGGCTCAAACCGTTCCTCGTTGCTGTCCGGCATGTTCTCGCCGGTGGCGTTTTTGAGGGAAACCGTATAGCCGGGAGTACCGCTCAAAACATCGTTGTATTTTGCCTCAAGCCCGTAAAGGCCACGGTCCGTTCCGGCAAATCCGATTACCGAAGCCGCCATTGTGGAATTGGGGTAATACCGTTTGGTATTCTCGGTAAGATAGACCTGGCCGGACAGTTTGTTTTTTGTGGTAAAGGCAAGCACTTCATCGGCCTTATCCTTCTCCACTTTGCTTTTCACAACCACATAGGCATTGTTTTTCTTGGATTTCTCCATGACGGTGTCTTCGTCCACACCCAAAATCTGTGCCAGTCCCTGCACGATGGTAAGCCGGTTTTCTTCCGTGATGTCCTTCGGCGAAAGCACCACATCCCAGACCGGGGCACTCTGGGCCAGAATCTGCATATTCCGGTCATAAATGGATCCCCGGTTGGCCGGGATGGTCTCAGGCCTCAGCTGCTGCTTGTTGGCTTTTTCCGTGTAGAAATCATACTGCACCACGCTGATTCTCACAAGGTTACCCACCACAACGGCAAAGGCCAAAACAAACGCAACCAGAACAACATATTTAAGCCTTTTTTTCATTTTCAGGGTCGGACCTACTGCCATAGCGCTTCCTCCACACACGATGCCTCTCTTCGGCGGAAATTCCAGCGCTGCCTTTTGACGGCAGTTACGGTTTTTGCAATACCACCCAGAGAAAACTTCTCAACTTTGAGCAAATGAGGGGATAGCTTTTTGGCTTCCCCTCGTTCTCTTTTCTATATTTATTATGTCATCCCCACTTATATGCACGTTTCTTTGTCTCGCGGCGGCAGGCAAGCTGCCTGCCGCATCTTCTCAGCGCTCCTTACCCACTTGTCGGAACAAGGGCCGTCACAGTGCTCCCCAACAGTCCCGCACCGCGGTTTTCAGCGGAACAGATCCTGAAACCAGTTTGCAACATCATTCCAGAAGGAGTGCTGTTCGATGACAACTGCCTTATCCTTGGTATCAAAATTCACATATTCAATCTGCTGGTTCTTGATCTCGCTCATTCCCAGATTCTCTTTCGCGGTCTTATCAATGTTGACCAGCGACATGGCGGTTTCCAACTGGAGCTGAAGTCTGGCATTTTCGCTCTTTTTGGCATTCAGGCTCAGTACCGTCGTATTATATTGATCGCTTAATTCCGTCTGGACAACTCTGGTATAGATCAGCGCGGAAGCAAGTACCAGGGCAATCAGCAGACAGCAAACCGCCTTTGGAACACTGATGATTTTTCCCTCTGCCCGTGCGGAGGAATGTTTGGACACCTCTTTGATATGAGGTCTTTTTGCTTCCTCAAACCGTGAATAATCATATGCCGCACTGCCCTGTACATTCAACGTCCCCACCATCCTTTTGCTTTCCATCCGAAATCAACGTCATAATTTTTCCAATATCCGCAGCTTTGCACTCTTGCTGCGCCGATTAACAGCCAGTTCTCCCTCGGAAGCCACAATGGGCTTTCGGTTGACAAGCATGGCCTTGGGTTTGTTCCCGCATATACATACGGGAAAGTCAGGCGGACAGGTACATCCGCGGCACCATTCCTGAAAACGGTGCTTGACCATACGGTCTTCCAGCGAATGAAAGGTGAGTATCACAAGCCGTCCCCCACTGCAAAGGCTTGCGAAAGCCCGGTCCAGCCCTTCCGACAGGCTGTCCAGCTCACTGTTCACCGCAATCCGTATCGCCTGAAAAGTTCGCTTGCAGGGATTTTTCTCCCTGCGTTTGGCGGCGGGAATCGCCGACTTCACTATTTCCGCCAGCTCAAATGTTGTTTCTATCTCTTTGAGCTCGCGTTCCCTTATGATGCGCTGCGCAATTTGCCGGGCGAAATTCTCTTCTCCGTATTCCCGAAGAATACGGGTGATTTCATCTGCCGGCCAGGTATTTACAATATCCCTTGCGCTGATTCCCGTCTGGCTCATCCGCATATCCAGCGGCGCGTCAGCGTTATAGCTGAAACCGCGTTCTGCCTCGTCCAATTGATGGGAGGAAACGCCCAAATCCAAAAGGATGCCGTTTACCTGCTCAATTCCAAGGCTTTCTAAGACGCTGTCCATATTGCGGAAATTCGCCTGAATTACCTGTGCCTGCGGGTAGATGCTTAGTCGTTCTGCTGCCGTTTGAATGGCGTCAGGATCCTGGTCCAATGCAATGAGGCGTCCGGTGGTCAAACGTTTGGCAATTTCGCTGGAATGACCCGCGCCTCCGGCGGTACCGTCAAGATAAATGCCGTCAGGCTTGATGGCAAGCCCTTCGATGCATTCCTCCAGCATGACTGAAATATGATTGAACTCCATTTTGTTTTTTCGTCCTTTCAGTCTGCTTCTCATAGGCCGTTATAAGGGAAAGGGGAAACGCTAAATTCCCATAGCCTTCATTGCGAGAGCGATGGATTCCGGACTCTGACGGGCGCAGACCGCATCCCAGTTGTCCTTGCTCCATATTTCGCAGTGATCCGATACGCCGATTACCACAACATCCTTACTCAATGAGCCATATTCCCTAAGGTTAGCAGGGATGACGATTCTTCCCTGCTTATCCGGCTCGGCCTCGCAGGCGCTGGCAAAGAAAAAGCTTTGCATATCACCTGCTGTTGAAAGCGGCAGAGCTTTGATCTTTTTCTCAAGATTCTGCCACTCCTCAAGGGAATAAACGAACAGACAGTTTTTGCCTAAGCCTTTGGCGATGATAAAACGGAGTCCCATGTCTTCCCGAAGTTTGGCAGGAAAATTAAGACGTCCCTTGACGTCAATGCTGTAAAGATATTCGCCGATCAGCATTTTTCCCCACCCGCCTTCCATTTCAGGGGTATTTAAACCACGTTACACCACTTCTCACCACTTAATAATAATTATAAGCATACCCTGATGAAAAATCAAGACTAATACACAATTTTTCCCATCAAAAAGTGTGAAAAATCCGGAGCACTTTTGCATTTACTCAATTGTGAGGGAGATAGTATCATTGTTCCCGCACTTTTCTTCGCTATCCGCTCGGGTACTGCCGTTTCCCGCCAAAAGCGGAAAGGCCGCGGGGACAATGTCCCCGCGGCCTTTCCGCTTTGATTTTCGCTGTATCGTTTTTCCTGCCGCAAATTCGGATCAATCGGAGTACTCCGTATTTTCCCCTGTGTCATAGGGAGTGTGCTCCGCACGGATCATTTCCAAAACGCCGCTTACATCAGCAGAGGAAAAATCAGTGTCAAAAAGTTCCAGCGTATAATCTTCGAGGCCGTCCTCCACCTCGGCTGTATACTGAAAATAGGCCTCATAAATGTTCTTGTTTTTTTGCAGAACAGGCAGCATAGCCACGCAGGCCTTCGCGAATTCCTCTTTGGTATAGGAAGGAGCGGTATCATCGGTAGAAAATCTGACGTGAACCGACAGATCCCATTCTTTTGGAGGAGCGCTGTCAAACGAACTGTACCAGTCGTAATCATCATAGAATTCATGGGAATACACGGTTCCGCGATATCCCAGCGCATTCATTTCTTTCCGGACATCGCTGTTGATTTCCGACCGGATTTCGCCAAGTTCCCGGTGATAGGAAACAGCGTTGAGAATGGGGGGGACCACGGCCGACCCCACAAGGGTGGTAAACGTAATGACAATTACCATAAAGATGGACAGCCCGTCATAACGCAGCTTGTCGTCTTTATAGCGGATCGCGTAGTAAAGCACCTCAGTGCCAAGAAAAATCAGTACAACCGGAGCAAATCGCAACAGGTTCCACGCCTGCATTCCAAAAACCAGTCCGCAGGGAATCAGCACCCCCAGAAGAATCAGGGAAAGCCCCAGGGTGAAGGTGCCGACCCGCCGCTGCTTCCGAACCGGTTCCGGATAGACCGGAGCCGGGGATCCGCAGCTCCCGACAGGAGAGGCCGGCACGGAAGCGGTGTTTTTATTCTCTTCCATGGTCACTCACCTCATCTGCCGTTTCCGGTTCTTCGGGAACGGTATATTCGTTGTAAGTTTTGGGTGCAGGCTTGTCGCCCTTGATCAATTTGACACCGATCACAACGCATATTACGGGGACGATCATCGCCGGAATGAAGGAAATGGCCTCGTGGACGGCATAATATGCAGCCTCATCCATAATTGTATTTAGGAAGCTGCTGTCATACCAGCCGCCAAAGAGCATATTCAGAAAAATCCAGCAGGCGATCAGAATCAAGGCCCATCCCAAAATCAAGTGGCGCTCCCGGAAAATTTTCTGCACAGTCTTATTCTGGGCGATTTTCTTGTCTGCCAAAGGCGAAGTGCTTCCCATAAACAGGTAATTATCCTGGAGCAGGCTCAATTCTTCCAGACTCATATTCATCCGGTTTACGGTATCGAAGAAGGAGTAGAACCAGATGACAGGGAGCAGAATATTCAAAACGCCCAAATAGCTTACCACAGAAATTCCGATGATGCCGAAGAAAAGCGTCATAATGGAAATTCCCTTTTTCATCAGCCCGTGGTACATCTGTCCGACACCGGGGATGCAACCCAGAACGAAGGTAAGAAATTTGTTTTTCGTCTGCCTCCGGGGAACCACGGCGACCGGCCTTGGGGGCGGTGCCTGCGGAGGCATCTGGTAATTATATTGCTGATTATTTACACTCATAAACGGACCATCCTTTCTCTATTGCACCCAAGTATTTTTCAATCTATTTTGCGGGTTTCGCGCCGAAAAAGTGAAAGCTGTTGAAATCCCGCGCAAAATCCATAAAGCCGCTGTTTATGCTGTTCCAAAACTCATCCAGCCGATTTTCTTTTCGTGAGTGAAGCGGTTCCTTCCCCACCGTCTGATTCTGTGCCGCCTGATTTTGCCTGTCCAGCATTCGCTGCTGAGCGCCGCCGATATAGCTGAAAACGCCGCTTGTAAACAGCACCATGGTCAGGCAGACGGCAATCGCCAATTTTGTAATTTTAACCGCAATGATTTTCTTCTCCCGGGCTTTCCGCTTTTCATCCTCTTCCTCCACCGCACAGAGAATCCGGGGCTCCAACCCCGCAGGAACTTCCATCAGTGAATCCTCTGTCAGTCCGTCCATGAAGTCATCCATACAGTGAGGGCAGTTCTGCATATGGGCGAGGAGCTGTTCCCTTTCCTCCGGCGAAAGCTGACCCTTTTCCAGCATTGCAAACGCATCCCGCGTAATATGTCCCGCCTGAAAATAAATTTCATCAAGCATCGCCGATTTCCTCCTTTAGTATCTTTTTCAGTTTGTCTCTGGCCCGGTATCCCTGGGTTTGGACTGTTTTCAGGGGACGTTCCAAAGCCACCGCAATTTCATCAAAGCTTTTGTCTTCCACAAAGTGCATCAGCGCCACCGCGCGGTAGGGTTCCGGCAAATCGCTGCAGGCCCGCTTCACCATGAGGATTCGTTCTGCCGCCTCCACCTCGCTGTAAACAGAACGGTCATCCTGAACCTGTTCCAGTGTTTCCTGTTCTGTAGCCTCCGTGGTACGATAGTAGGCGCTCTTAAGGTAGTCCTTGCACTTATTGGTAGCGATACGCACCAGCCACGGTTTATAATTGTCCCCGACAAAATTGTCAATGGCACGATAAGCGGTGAGGAAGGTTTCCTGTGTCAGGTTTTCCGCTTCCTGATAGTCCTTGACAAAACGGTGGCAAACGGTAAAAATCAATCGTGTATACTGTTTTACCAGTACTGTGAAGTCCTGATTACTCATACCTTCTGCCACCACCACCTTCGTAATTATTTTTTGTCCGGCAAGCCGTATTGGGCAGCCGCCAGCGCAGCAGTAATTCTTTGAAGAATCGCAATCCTGTAATTGCGGCTTGCCGTGAGAGCGCTCTGTTTATGAAACGAACGTTTCCCCCTGAAATCTTCAAGTCACTCCGATTTTTAAAACAAAAATTCCCGAATCAATCGGGAATTTTGTCTGTTTCACTTTGCGATTATTCTTCTGTGGGAACATAATACCCGGCAGGCTCCTGACAGCTGTCAATCCGTTCTCCGAAAGAAAGTTTTCCGCAGATTCCTTTCGGGGAATGAATTAAGACCCGACAGACATTGCTGTCCCCGTTGGTATTGAGGGCAAGAAACTGCTCCCGTGCCCAAAGCCAGAAGATCCGGCCCGTCACATAGGCGCCGTAAAAGCTCTCCCAGCTGTCGTAATACTGATTGGCCACCCATGCAATTTCTTCCAGCAGTTCCAGCGCCTCATTTTCCTCAATCACGCCGATCCCCTTGGAAATGCAAATCAGATTTGCCCCACGGCACAGATCATAGGCATACAAAGTCTTTTCGGGGACCTTCATGCCGTACTGCCCAAGGCGGCGGTAGAACGATTCCATTGCCGCAAGCTTCTGCTGCTGCTTGTCGCTGTATTTTCCCATCCGGTAGGCGCTGTTTTCCCACTGGCTCACCGGAGTGGTGCGGGTCACCCGGAAAATGGGATCCACCTTTTCGCAGCAGCTTCCCATCAGCATGGCGTCCAGTTCGTCATACATGCTCTCTTTTCCGATGGGTCCCCAATTCTGTTGGAAGGCCGCCTTCATCCGGTTCAGCTTTCCTCCCTCATACTGGGGAAATTGGTTGGCAGGCTGTCCGTCCTTGACCAGCATGGGAGCTCCAAAAGCCAGAAGCCATGCCGTTTTGGAATCGGTCTCTCCGCCGCCGAACGCAATTTTTTCCAGCCTTTCAATTTCCTTCGCCGGTAAATAGCCCGGGATTTCATAGGGATACGACTTCTGTTCTTCTTTTGAAAATAGCGAAAATAATCCCATTCTGTGTTTTCTCCTTTGTTCAGGCGGAACAGCAATTTCAAAGGGCAGGCCTTGCCGTTTTCTTCCTTTGCTCTTCCTCATCTGTGAGGAATCTTAAGTACTATTATAACAAGATCGGCAAAGTGATACAACAGCTTCGCGCCGAAATTTTCGGTTTTGCACCTTTCCCGCCCGCTTTTCCGGTTTTGTTCCGCATAAAAAAGAAGCCGCTCCCGAATTGCCGGGAACAGCTTCTTTTTATGCTCATTCAATTACAGGGGATGAACTTTGCTTTCTCTGTCAGCGTGGTCGCGGTCGATGTGAAACATTTTGTCGCGGCGCTTCTCAAAGAACTTCACCGCTACCTGGCCGAACTGTGCATAGGAGAGTACGTCTTCTTCCTGGGTGGTCCACTCTGCACATTCCTTGCGCAGGGTTTCCAGCTCTGGCTTCAGCAGATCGGCAGGACGGCAGTCAATGGGCTCCTCGTCGCCGATGATCTTTTTGCGGAATTCCGGATCAATCGCAACCGGAGTTTTTCCGTATTCGCCCCGTACCAGGCCCTTAAATTCCTTGGTAACGGTTTTATAGCGCTCGCCCATAATGACGTTGAACACAGCCTGTGTGCCAACGATCTGGGAGGTAGGAGTTACCAGCGGGGGGAAGCCCGCATCCTTACGGACACGCGGAACTTCTTCCAAAACCTCGGTCAGCTGATCCTCTTTGCCAGCCTGTTTCAGCTGGGAGAGCAGGTTGGAAAGCATGCCGCCCGGAACCTGATAGATCAGAGCCTTGGAATCGGTTGCCAGCATCTTGGGATCCAGCAGACCGGATTTAATGTATTTTTCACGGAGAGTCATGAAGTAGTCACGCATGCTACTGACCTGTACCAGATCCAAACCGGTATCGTACTCGGTTCCCTGAAGGGCGGCGATCATGGACTCGGTGGGAGCATGGGAGGTACCCAGCGCCAAAGGAGACATAACGGTGTCGATGATGTCGGCACCCGCCTCAATGCCCTTCAGCAGGCACATAGAGGCCAGACCGGAGGTGTAGTGGGTATGCAGCTGCAGCGGCAGATCGGTAACAGACTTGATGTCCTTTACCAGTTCATAGGTCTCATAGGGAGTCAGCAGAGCCGCCATATCTTTAATGCAGATGGAATCCGCACCGGCGTCGGCAATGCGCTTCGCATAGTCCATATAATACTCATGGGTAAACACGTCGCCTGTGGTATAAGAAATGGCCACCTGCGCATGGGCGCCCTCTTTTTTCGCCGCCTTGATTGCGGTATCCAGATTGCGGATATCGTTCAGTGCATCGAAGATACGGATGATATCAATGCCGTTGGCAACGGATTTCTGCACGAAATATTCCAGAACATCGTCCGCGTAGTGACGGTAGCCCAGCATATTCTGGCCGCGGAACAGCATCTGCAGCTTGGTGTTGGGCATGTTCTTACGGATTGTCCGCAGTCTTTCCCAAGGATCTTCGTCCAGAAAGCGCAGGCAGGCGTCAAAGGTAGCGCCGCCCCAGACCTCTGCGGAATAGAAACCGGCTTTATCCATCGCGGACATAATCGGAAGCATCTCTTCCGTTGTCATACGGGTGGCGATCAAAGACTGATGCGCATCACGGAAGGTTAAGTCGGTAATTTTAACTTTTGCCATCTGTTTGTCCTCCATTCAAAGTAAAATCAAAGGATTCCGTCAAACTGCCGAAAGCAATCAGGCAATGGTAGCGATCGCGTCATTGGAGTTTACAGAATCGCCCTTTTTCACAAGGATGGAAGTTACCTTGCCGTCAACCGGAGCGACAATGTCGTTTTCCATCTTCATCGCTTCCAGAACAACTACGGGCTGGCCGGCCTTTACGGTATCGCCTACGCTTACCTTCACATCGATGATGGTACCGGGCATGGGAGCTTCAACCTTGGTGCCTTCGCCGGCAACCGGAGCGGGTTCCGCAACGGGAGCAGGAGCGGCGGCGGGAGCCGCAACAGGAGCAGCGGGGGCAGCAGGAACTGCAACAGGAGCAGGAGCCGCAGCGGGAGCTGCGCCGGCTGCCAATTCCTCAACAGATACGTCATAAGCTTTGCCGTTTACGTTTATATTGAATCTTCTCATTGTGATATCCTCCTTTTAATTCTTCAGGCTTCCTTGGCAGTCCGCCAAAAAGCCTGCTGCCGTTTGCCTTTATATGGTGGCGTGCTTTTTGGGCATTTTGCTTTCGCGTTTGCCTGCCAGCATGTCGAGCATATTGATAATGGATCTGCGGGTCTCTTCAGGAGCAACCACAGCCTCAATATAACCGCCTTTGGCAGCCTCAAAGGGAGATGCTTCCGTGTCTATGTACTCCGAAAGCAGGGCGGTTCTGGTGGCAGCGGCATCCTCGGTGCCTTTGAAGCGATCGGCCCAGAGGAATTCCACAGCGGTTTCGGGAGCCAGTGCGCTGATCTGTGCCTCAGGCCATGCCAGTGTCACATCAGCATTGCCGTTTCTGGAGCCCAGCGCGATATAAGCGGGGCCGAATGCCTTGCCGGTAATTATGCTGATTTTGGCGGTAGTCGCCTCTGCGTAAGCGGAAGCCAGCTTGGCAGCATCCTTGATGACAGCCACATCTGCGGAAATCTCGAAGCCCTTGGAATCGATCAAAGTAATCACAGGAATATTGTAAGCATCGCAAATCTTTACAAAGCGGGCAGCCTTCGCACAAGCATCACCGTCCAGAGGATTATTTCTGCTGGTGGTGACGAAAGCGGTGGTTGTCCCGGCCATTGTGCCGAGGAAGGTATAAATTCCCTTGCCGTATTCGGCATTCAGTTCTACCACGGAATCCGCGTCCGCAATCCCCTTGACGACGAGCTTGGGGCAGCCGTTGGGATCAAAGGCTTCGGAGTTCTCGGCAAAGTCGAACAGCGGAACAGCAGCCAGATTGTTCTGGGGGAGCATGGTGAGCAGCTTGCGGGTCTCCGCAAGGCAGGCTTCCTCACCCTCGCAGACAATGCTTGCCACGCCGGCTTTCGCCGCATTATCCGCACTGCCCGCGCCCTCGGTGGTGTCGCCGCTGGAAGCGGTGATAAAGGGAGCAGTCATAAACAGCTCGGCCTTTTTCTCCATGACAACAAAGTCGGAGCCTGCGGCCAGCATAGCGGAAACGCCTGCGCAAGTTCCCAGAACCACGGAAATCTGGGGTACTACGCCGGACAGGTTGTTGGACCACAAAAGCATTTCGGAATAGGCCGCCAGCATGGCGTTGCCCTCATCCAGCTTTGCGCCGTTGGAATCGTAGAGGCAGACTACGGGGCAGCCGGTTTTTCCGGCCAGTTCGTAGACCTTCTTGACTTTCTTTGCATGAGCGACGGATACCGCGCCTTTGTTTGCCGTCACATCCTGGGACCAGGCATAAACCACAGCCCCCTCGATCAGGCCGTATCCGGCAACGACGCCAGCCTCATTTTCACCCGCCTTCAAAAAGGCATCCAGTTCAACGAAGCTATCCGGGTCAAACAGGGCGGTAAGCCTTGCGCGAGCCGGAGTTGCGCCATCCATGGAAGCCTTAAGCTCGGCAAGCCTGTTACTGTTATTTGTCGAACTCATTGTTGTTCCTCCGTTTCTTCATGCCGTCGTCAATGCCAATAGACCCGGCCTTGGGCGGCAGTTTATATGAATTTTGTAAAATAACCGAATCAAGTTTCATTATACACAATTGTTAGATAAATAACAAGCTGTTTTTTGCATTTTTCCTGCATTTTTTGTCTCTTAAATTTGTCTGATTTGCTCGTGCCGCCGCAATTTTATGCCTTTCGTCAGGAACAATGCCCTTTGCAGTGCTTGCACAGATAAAGGACATCCTCGATGGAGGGCGTTACTCTCTGTCCGGGAGCTGTAAACCCGAGCCTTTCCAGCCGGGCGGAATCTACGCCTTCATCAAAGACCGCCCGGTTGACGGAAGCGTCAAACAGGCTGGAAAACACAGAGCGCACCAGCCCGTCAAAGGAAGGCTCGTCCGGCGCATTCACCGCCCGGATTCTTCCCTCTTCCGGAGCGATATCATAGAGCACATAGCCCGTGATCTCTCCGCCGTCATGGAGACAGTAAGCCAGTCCGGCGTCTGTCCCTTCCTTTTGATTGAGTTCCGCGAGAAATTCCCTATCCCGCAGAGGAAGCATCTGTACCATCTTTTTCTCTCCTTCTGTCTCTGAAACGCCGCAATCTATCTCTCGACCGGTCTGCTGATTGCCATGCGAATGGCCTTCAGCTCTTCCTTGGTCAGTTCCCGTGTGGTTCCGGGCTTCAGCATACCAAGACGAATGGGCCCGATGGAAATCCGCTTCAGTCGGGCAACTTCCAGACCTACCGCTTCACACATCTTCCGTATCTGGCGATTTCTCCCCTCGTGAATGGTGATTTCCGCCACCACCCGGTTCGGCTCCTTGGTCTTAATCAGAACATTGGCAGGAGCGGTGATCCTTCCGTCAATATAAACTCCTGCGGAAATCTTTGCGGCCTGCTCGTCGGTAATATCGGGACGAACCGTAACCCGGTAGGTCTTGGTAACCTGCCGGGAAGGATGCATCAAATCATTGGCAAAGTCTCCGTCGCTGGTGAAAAGGAGCAGTCCCTCGGAATTCAGATCCAACCGTCCGATGGGATAGACCCGCACCGGAAGATCGGGAGGCAGAAGCTCGGTCACGCACCGTCTCCCACGGTCATCGGTCATAGAGGTAAGGTATCCCCGGGGCTTATTCATCATCAGATAAACGTGCTGCTTCTTTTTTTCCACTTCCACCCGCTCGCCGTCCACGGTGATGAGATCCCGCTGCGGGTCAAGCTTCTGACCGATAATGGCCGGATGTCCGTTGACCTTGACCCGGTTTGCCATAATCAGCTCTTCCGCTTTCCGGCGGGAGCACACACCGCTGTCCGCAATAATTTTCTGAATTCTGATCTTTTCCATTTTCTTCATCCTTTTCTATCAATCGTCTCACGACGAGCTTCTGCCGTCTCACGACGGGATTGTACCGAAATGATTCCGATTCTTTTCTTTGGGACAGATCTCAATGAGATCTGTCCCACTTGAGATGCCTTTCCAAAAACGCCTTGATTTTTTCCCATGCGGTCTTTTTCGGCGGAGTTTCGTCATATGCCGCGCTTTCGCCCGCCACCAAATCCGTCCTCGCCACCTCAAAGCCTTTGTAATAATGAATGATCTGCCCCACCCAGTCGCCCTCGGACACAGGGGCATAGTAAAACGGGGACAGAAAGACCTCCTGTTCCAGTTCGCCTTTCTGTTGCTCGGTGACGCAGGCATAGGTTTTATCCAGCGCCCGCACCGGCAGGGCCTTCGTCAGACCGCCCACAATCCGCAGGGAAAGTCCCTCCAGACGGGGCTCAATCTCCACCGGTTTCACCACCGAAAAGCCGTAATCAAACAGCGCCTTGTGATCCTGCCAGTCATTTGGGTCGTTGAGCGTGACACAGACAAGCGTCACCCCGTTCCGGGTTGCCGCGGACACCAAACACCGTCCCGCCTTTTTCGTAAATCCCGTTTTGATGCCGACGCAGCCCTCATAGTCTGTCAGCAGACGGTTATGGTTGGACAGCCAGCGATCGAAAGGCGGATTTCCAAAGCAGAGCTTTGCCTTGGTTTTCCGGCAGATGGCTGCAAACCGGGGATTTTTCAGGGCATATCTCGCCAGCGTCGCCATATCTCTTGCCGTAGAATAATGCCCTTCGTCATGAAGCCCGGAGGGCGTGACGAAATGGCTGTTTGTCATCCCCAGTTCCTGCGCTTTCCGGTTCATCAGTTCGGCAAATTTTTCCACCGATCCCCCGATTTTGACAGCCGCCGTGTTGGCGGCGTCATTGCCGGAGGAAAGCAGCATTCCGTGAGTCAGACTGTAAAAATTTACCTGATCTCCTTCCCGGAGTCCCATGGAGGTTCCCTCCACCTGGATGGCTTTGGGATCCACCGTGAAATAGCTGTTGAGTTCCGGCTGTTCCAGTGTAATCAGCGCTGTCATAATTTTGGTCGTGCTGGCAATGGGAAGCTGTGCATCCGCATTTTGGGAGGCAATCACACGTCCCGTGGAAGCCTCAGCCAGAACATACGCTTTCGCCGACGTTCCCGCCTGTGCCGATGCGGACGCTGCCGGCACCGACGCAAAAACCAGCATGGCGGTCAGAAAAATCGCCGCTGCTTTTTTCAACAAAATACCACCCGCTTTGCATTCTGAAAGTACGCTTCCGTTTCACATTCCGGAAGCAGGCACTTTCATTTTATGCAGGGATACTGTTGTCCTATGGCAGCAAAGTGCTTTCCAAAGCGAAATTTACAGTTCCTCTGCGGGGGCAGGAGCCTTTTTCGCCGCCTTTTCCTCATCTTTTCCTTTTTTAAACAGTTCGGAAATGCTCTGGATCACTTCAGGGACAATGTTGACCATACGGTCGGCTGTATTGTCCGCGCTGTCCATCTGCAAAATCCGGACATCTCCATTGGAAACCACCAGAAAAGCCAGTGGCTGGATCGAAACGCCTGCACCGCTGGCGCCGCCGAACAGCTCTTTTGGCTGCTTGGAGGGCCAGTCGGAACCGCCGGCCGCAAAGCCGAAGCCCACCCGGGAGACCGGAATAATCACCGTTCCGTCGGGGCAGGTAATCGGGTCGCCGATAATGGTGTTTACGTCCACCATCTCTCTGATTTTTTCCATGGAAGTGCCCATCAGGCCCTGAATCGGATGCTCACTCATGTTCATCGCTCCTTTACTTTTTCACATTCTTCTCTATGGATGCGGCATTCTGCCGCTTTGCCTCTTCCTTTGGAGGATTCTGATGACGGATAGTATTGACCGCCAGCTTGAAAATCATACCAATTCCGCCAAACAGAATGTGGCACAGCCGCAGTTTTCCCTGAAAGGAAATATCGTAAACCGCCTCGCCTGAAACGAAATCCGGCACAATGTCCACGGATTTCAGCCGAAGGGTAAAGGCCTTGTCCAGCACAGCCAACAGGTTATATATGCCGGCGGAAACAGCCCCGTACCGAAGCGCTACCTCATCCGCCTCATCCCCCGCCACCGTCATGTATATCCTCACCCCGGTAAAGCGAAGGTGAGACAGGAGCCTTACCGCTCCCGGAACCACGGATTTCATCAGTGTAATGACAAAATCCACCGTTTCGCCAAAGCTTTTTTCTGTGGGCTTCGGGGAAATCTTTTCGGCTTTTTCGGCTGCCTGCGTCTTTTTATGATGCTTTCTTTTTTTCTTTTTGGGCTTCTTTTTTCGCTTGGCTTTTCCGGCTTTGTCCGGCTCTTTTTCCGCCGGGAGGGGCAGAATCGGATAATGAAATCCGGCAATTCCAACGGAAAGGGATACCTGCTCCCGAATAGAAACAGAAACGGTCAAGCTTAGGGAGAAAAGCAGGACAAGAAAGGCCAATATTCCCAGCAAAACCCACATGACCGTCCCCCCTGCCTTTCCAAATTTCCGATTGTCCAGACCGTCCTTACCACGGGACTATGACGTGGGCTGCTCCCGCACCACTTCATCCAGCTGCATCTGTCCGCCGTCATCCGGCAGAAGAGGCAGCTCTTCCAGAGATTTCATACCAAAATTCCGCAAAAAGCCCTGGGTCGTCTTATAGGAGATGGGACGGCCGGGAACCTCCAGCCGGCCGGCTTCCTCCACCAGACCTTTTTCCACCAGATTAGCTACCGTTTGGGAGCTGTCCACACCACGCACCTGTTCCACAAAGGCGCGGGTCACCGGCTGATTGTAGGCGATGATGGCAAGGACCTCCATGGCGGCATTGGAAAGCGGAATATTCCGCCGGATTTCCATGGCCGCCCGGACGGCGCCGGCGTAATCCGGCTTTGTGCAAAGCTGGAAGCACTGGTCCAGCTCCATCAGCATCAACCCGGAATCCTCACGGTCATACCGGTCTTTCATATTCTGCAGAAGCTTATAGACGAGATCCTCCTCCATTTCCAGCGCCTGAGCAATTTTTTCCGACTCCACAGGCTCTCCGCTGGCAAAGAGGATGGCCTCAATGGCCCCGCATGCCTTGTTGATTTCCATTTCTATTCCATTCCTTTTTTAGTTTTGGACAGCGATCCGCTAATCATATGTACCCGCTTCCAGCGGCTCAAAGCCATCCGGCGGCAGATCCCGGCTGAAGGTCACCATCGTGTTGTCCTCGCTGATGCGAATCCGCTTGGACTTGATCAGCTCCAGCATGGCAAGAAAGGTGGCCACCAGCTCGCTCCGGTCCTCCGCCGAAAAAAACTCCTCATAGCTGACCTGACCCAACTGGTACAGCTTTTTGAGCACGAATACAATGCGGCTTTCCACCGTTACCATCCGTCGAGAAACAATGCCGGAAAAAGCGGTTCTGGGCGGCGGCAACTTTCGCCTGGCCTTTCCCACAGCCGCAAGATACGCCTCCAGCAGGTCAGACTTGGGGTGCTGCAGCTGATAGGTCTTGTCCATGGGCAGCTTTGTAGGCGGTCGGATAAAGATGAGCCCGCCCATGCTCCGCTCCCGGAGCCGCTCCGCCATCTCTTTGCAGAGCTGATATTCCAGCAGCTGACCTTCCAGCTCCTTCTTCAGCTCATTGCCTTCTTCCTCATGCTTGGGAAGAAGAGAAACTGTCTTGATATAAACCAGCCGGGCGGCCATAGCAAGGAATTCGCTGGCCACCTCCAGATCGGCGGCTTTCATTTGATTGATATAGTCCAGATACTGTTCCAAAAGCCTGGATATTTCGATGTCCCCGATGTCCAGCTTGTGCTTGGAAATCAGGTGAAGCATTAAATCCAGCGGTCCTTCAAACACATCCAGCTTAAAAAGAAGCTGTTCCAATGAACGGTTATCCTTTCTGCAATCTCATTTTGTAAAACCGGGGCTTAAATCATCCGTGCAATCAGATCGACAAAGCCCGTCAGAAAATCCAGCCCGCGGTAGACCCACCCGGTCAGAAAACTCAAGGGCCAGTTCAATACCGAGGTAAACATAATCAGGGCAAACAGCGCCAGCATGATGTATTGCTCATACCGCATAATCGTCCAGTAGGCCCGGTCAGGCAGCAGCGCGCCAAACACTTTCCAGCCGTCCAGCGGCGGAATCGGCAGCAGGTTAAAAACCGCAAGACTGATGTTGGTGCTGATCATAATGGAAAACATTGTCTGGAACATGCTGACCACAGTATTAGACGGCAGAAAATAGAAAAGTGATTTATCCACAATCAGCAGCACCCCCGCCAGCAGAATGTTGGAGATCGGGCCTGCCAGTGCGGTCAGAGCCATTCCGGCCTTCCGGTTTTTGAAATACATGGGATTTACAGGCACCGGCTTTGCCCAGCCGTAGCCGGTCAGGATCAGCATAGTGGTTCCGATGGGATCAAAATGGTGCAGCGGATTCAGATCCAGCCTGCCCATCTGCTGGGCTGTAGGATCCCCAAGCTTTTTGGCCGCCAGCCCGTGGGCATATTCATGGAGAGGCAGTGCGGTGAACACCACCAGAATCCGGACAAATATCTGAAAGAGGAAAGCGGGAAGCCCTCCGCTCATCAAACTTGAGAGCATAATATGGTTCGTCCTTTCTTTTCTTTACATGAAATCAACACTCCAGAAAACAGTCGCAAGTTTCAGGCAATCGTTCCCGAAAAAAGCCTGAAATGGGTCTTAATGCGTCTCTGGATAAATTTGTTCATGTTACATTATACTTGTTCAGAAAATAAAACTCAAGCGTTCTTACGGCGGAAACTGTCGAATTTTCAAACTGTTCACTTTCCCGGCCCCCGGAAAAGTTTTCGAAAGAAAGTTTTGACGAAAAGCGCCTCCGTCAATCGGCTTTTAGGAAATCCGCGGAAGAATTTAAACGATAGGTTTGCAACAAGGCATTTGGAAACGCAATCGGCAGCATTGTAAGGCCATAAAATGGAAGAAAGCCGCCCTTTGAGGGGCGGCAGCGTCTTTCTGTTTTGTAATGACTTGCATATCGTTTCAACTCACACACCCCTC
>DBGCDL010000068.1:0-17977 GCA_048358235.1 Oscillospiraceae bacterium | reverse complement strand
GGAAAGGGCTTCTTCCTGGTCGTGGGTGACATAGATAAAAGTGATGCCCAACTGCTTTTGAATCCGCTTCAGTTCAACCTGCATTTCTTTGCGGAGCTTCAAGTCCAGAGCGCCCAGAGGCTCATCCAGCAAAAGCACCTTCGGATGGTTGACCAGTGCCCGGGCTATGGCGACACGCTGCTGTTGTCCGCCGGAAAGCTTTGTGACCTTGCGCTTTTCAAAGCCCTTTAAATCCACCAGCGCCAGCATGCTTTTGACCCGTTCTTTGATTTCTTTTTCAGTAAAAGCGGTCTGAACCGTTTTTTCTTCGCCGTTTACCATAACGGTGGAGTTCTTTTTAGTTACCCGCAGACCAAACGCTACATTATCAAAAACATTCAGATGCGGAAAAAGAGCGTAGCGCTGAAAAACCGTATTGACCTTGCGCTTATGGGGCGGAAGATCGTTAATACGTTTTCCCTCAAAATAAACATCACCCTGATTCGGATTGGCAAACCCGCCGATGATGCGGAGGGTGGTTGTCTTTCCACAGCCCGAAGGCCCCAGAAGCGTTACAAACTCTTTATCCTTTACATAAAGGTTAATGTTGTCAAGAACGCGGTCCTGGTCGTAATCAAGAGTGATGTTTTTCAGCTCAAGCAATTTGTTATTTTCGCTCATACCTGTATCCCCCTTTGCGGATTCAGCCGGAGCCCGAAAGGCCCCGAACTGTGATACCTTTTGACATCACCGCCCGCAAAAGGCTCTTTTTCAATCTGACGAACCGGAAGAAAACCGTGGGTATCCCAAAAGCAGGACACCATCCGCACAGATCACAGTGATGCATACGATACCAGTTTACCGACCGATCCCGAAGGAATTGAATTTTCAGGGACCCGCTTTTGCCGCAGAGCCGCATTGATACGGCCGCCGGATTTTAAGACACAAAATAACATCATTTAATATAGTATGTTTCCTAAGAAAAGTCAAGGGATTTTTCAGAAAAAAATCGAATTAATCAGAATTTTGGCAACAGAAACCGGAATATTCTAAAATTAGGCAACTGAAAAAAGGAAAATACTTTAAAATGCTCTTAAATCCTCAATTATTCTCTCAATTTCGCATAAATCATTTAAAATCGAAAAAGACAGAACCGACCGTTGGCCGAGTTCTGTCTTTTTATGCATCTGATCTGAAACTTTCCAAGCCATCCAAAACCGCCGGCTATTCCTGCTCCTCTTCTTTGCAGAGAAGATCCTTGATTTCGTAACTCAAAGTCATCAGACTGTCGCTCATGTGCACATTTTCTACTACAATACCGCTGTGGCGGTCCAGAAGGTCATAATGACTGAAATTCCAAAATCCCTTGACACCCAATGCAATCAGACGGTCGCTGATCTCTTTGGTGGCGGTTTTGGGAATACATAAAACCGCCACAACAGGGGAGTGATCCCGGAAGAATTCCTCCAGACGGTCTGTGTGCATGATCTCGACACCCTTGATGGTCTGGCCGATTAAATCCGGATTTTGATCGAAGATGCCTATCAGGCGGAAGCCCCGGTTGTCAAAATCCATGTGACAGGCAACGGCACGTCCTAAATTTCCGGCGCCGATGAGAATTGCATCCGTACGTCGGTCCAATCCCAGAATTTTCCCGATTTCATCATGCAGCTCCTGAATATTGTACCCGTATCCCTGCTGCCCGAATCCGCCGAAGCAGTTCAGATCCTGACGGATCTGAGAAGCAGTGAAGCCCATACGGTCAGACAGTTCCCGGGATGAGATACGAACGGCTCCTACCTTGAGCAATTCTCCGAGAAAACGGTAATACCGCGGAAGACGCTTGATAACGGCCTTGGAAATGTTTTTAGCGTTTGGCATGAATGTACCTTCTTTAATCAAAATATCCGCTGAACAGTTCCGGAGAGCCAGCGGCTTCCTTCCATCACAGCAATGTTTCCAGTCTTGCTTTGATTTCAGTCAGGAAGGTTTCGGTATCTGCCACTTTCTTTTCGGGGAGAGTGGAGAGAGCGGCCAGATCTCCGGTCATGACGCCGTCCTCAATTGTCATAATAGACGCTTTTTCCAGCTTGTCGGCAAACTCCATCAGCTCCCGGCTGCCGTCCAGCTCGCCGCGCTTGCGGAGAGCGCCGGTCCATGCGAACAGGGTGGCAATGGAATTGGTAGAGGTTTTTTCACCCTTCAGATATTTGTAATAGTGGCGGGTAACCGTGCCGTGAGCGGCTTCGTATTCATAGGTGCCGTCCGGAGACACCAGAACGGATGTCATCATGCCCAGACTGCCGAAAGCGGTGGCTACCATGTCGCTCATCACGTCGCCGTCATAGTTCTTGCAGGCCCAGATAAAGCCACCTTCGGAGCGCATGACTCTGGCCACTACGTCGTCGATCAGAGTGTAAAAATATTCAATTCCTGCCGCCTCGAATTTCGCCTTGTATTCCGCCTCGAACACATCGCTGAAAATGTCCTTGAAGCGGTGGTCATAGGTTTTGGAGATGGTGTCCTTGCTGGCAAACCAGATGGTTTCCTTCTGATCCAGCGCATAGTTGAAACAGGCGCGGGCAAAGCTTTCAATACTCTTATCCAGATTGTGGACGCCCTGAATGACGCCGTCGCTGGTCTTGAAGTCGTGGATCAGCTCCCGGTGCTCATTTCCGTTGGCATCGGTCACCACCAGCTCTGCCTTGGAGCCCTGTTCTACCCGCATCTCCGTATTCTTATAGATGTCGCCATAGGCGTGACGGGCAATGGTAATCGGCTTTTTCCATGTGGGAACGTAGGGGTTGATTCCCTTGACAATGATGGGCTTGCGAAACACTGTGCCGTCCAGAATGGCACGGATGGTGCCGTTGGGAGATTTCCACATCTCTTTCAGGCTGTACTCCGTCATGCGCTGGGCATTGGGAGTAATGGTGGCGCATTTTACCGCCACACCGTATTTTCTGGTGGCGTTGGCAGAGTCGATGGTGACCTGATCGTTGGTCTCGTTCCGGTGTTCCAGTCCCAGATCATAATATTCGGTGTTCAATTCCACATAAGGGGTCAGAAGAATCTCCTTAATCATCTTCCAGATGATTCGGGTCATTTCGTCTCCGTCCATCTCCACAAGGGGTGTGCGCATTTTAATCTTTTCCATGAATCAAGCTCCATTCTCTTTCGGTAGTAGCATTATTTCCGCAGGGAGGCTCTTGTGTAGTCCAGCAGTCCGCCCGCCAGCATAATATCCTTGGAACGGCCGGAGAGATCGCAGTCCACCGGAATGGAAAGCCCCTTGGTTCTGTCGATCAGAACGATGTCTTCGCCGTTCTCAATCTTTTTCCGCACATCGGGAAGCTCCAGCTCATCTCCCTGATTGATTTTCTCATAATCCGCTTCGTTGCGGAAGGTGAGGGGAAGGATACCGGCATTAATCAGATTGGAGCGGTGAATGCGGGCAAAGGATTTCACGATGACCGCTTTGACTCCCAGATACAGGGGGGCCAGTGCGGCGTGTTCCCGGGAGGAACCCTGTCCGTAGTTGGAGCCGCCTACAATGAAGCTCTGTCCAAGTTCCAGTGCACGGGCGGGAAATTCCTTGTCGCAGACGGTGAAGCAGAACTGGGAAATCGCCGGAATATTGGAACGCAGGGGAAGAATTTTCGCGCCTGCCGGCATAATGTGGTCGGTGGTGATGTTGTCACCTACCTTCAGGGCACAGGCGGCGGTGATGCTCTCCATCAGAGGAGCAGTGTCGGGATAAGGTTTAATGTTCGGCCCTCGGAGAATTTCCACCTTTGCGGCGTCCTCGGGAGAAGCCGGAGGGGTAATCATGTTGTCATTGATGAGGAATTCCTTGGGCAGGACAAACTCCGGTTCTTCGCCCAGAATATCCCGGGGATCGGTCAGATAGCCGGTAATGGCGCTGGCAGCGGCCACTTCGGGACTGACCAGATAAACGCCCGCATCGGCAGTGCCGGAGCGGCCTTCAAAGTTGCGGTTAAAGGTACGCAGGGAAATTCCCTTGGAGTTCGGAGACTGTCCCATGCCGATGCAGGGGCCGCAGGCACTTTCCAGAATGCGGGCGCCTGCCGCGATGAGATCGGCCAGAATGCCGTTCTGCGCCATCATGGTCAGAACCTGCTTGGAGCCGGGGGCGATGGACAGGCTTACATCCGGGTGACAGGTTTTTCCTTTCAGAATAGAGGCAACCTTCATCATATCCAGCAGGGAAGAGTTGGTGCAGGAGCCGATGCAGACCTGATCCACTTTCAGCGTGCCGATTTCGGAAATGGTTTTTACGTTGTCGGGACTGTGAGGGCAGGCTGCCATTGGAGAAAGCCCGGAGAGATTCAGTTCGTAGACCTCATCGTATACGGCGTCCGCATCCGGTTTGATCTCGCTCCAATCCTCCTCGCGGCCCTGTGCCCTGAGAAAGTCACGGGTAATTTCGTCTGAGGGGAAGATAGAAGTGGTTGCGCCCAGCTCCGCACCCATATTGGTGATGGTGGCGCGCTCGGGAACAGAAAGGGTTTTTACGCCCTCGCCGCCGTATTCAATTACTTTGCCCACGCCGCCCTTGACGGACAGCATCCGCAGAACTGCCAGAATAATATCCTTTGCCGCCACCCAGGGGGACAGCTTGCCGGTAAGATTGATTCGCACCATTTTGGGCACTGTGATGTAGTAAGCGCCGCCGCCCATGGCAACCGCCACATCCAATCCGCCTGCACCCATGGCGAAGGAGCCGATTCCTCCGGCGGTAGGAGTATGGCTGTCCGAACCGATCAGGGTTTTTCCCGGCTTTGCGAAGCGCTCCAGATGAACCTGATGGCAGATACCGTTTCCGGGACGGGAAAAATAGATTCCGTGCTTTTTCGCACAGGAACCGATAAAGCGGTGGTCGTCCGCATTTTCAAAGCCGGACTGAAGGGTGTTGTGGTCGATATAAGCCACGGAACGCTCTGTCTGAACCTGATCGACACCCATTGCTTCAAATTCCAGATAGGCCATTGTTCCGGTGGCATCCTGTGTAAGAGTCTGGTCGATTTTCAGGCCGATTTCGCTTCCGGGAATCATTTCACCGTCAACGATGTGGGCATTCAGGATTTTTTGTGCAATCGTAAGTCCCATTTTTCTTCGCTCCGTTTCCAAACAATTTCATCGACCGTTTCTGAAAAGTCGAAATCCACGGTACTTCTTTTCGAAACGACCTTGAGAAACATTGATATAATATTACATTTTAGTATAGGAAAGCGCCATTGTCAACCTTTTAACACATCAAAATGGGAAAGAGCTTTGGAAAGCAGGAAACAGAAAACCGGCAGCCCTTGGAAAAAGGACTGCCGGAAAAGGAAGCCTATTCAATTCCCTGCATACGAAGTGTTTCGACATATTCCTGCAGATCGGAAAAGGAACTGATATCCTGCTTTTCGATCATGCGCCGTTGTTTATCCGAAAGAGAATTAAAAAACTCCCAGGACGTCAAATCCTCCTCAAGAAGGGCGGACAAGCCGTTATGATAGCTTACATTGTCGGTTTCCATAAACTGCTCCTTTGCCATAACAGATGTGGAGTGAACACTATCAGTATTGCCGGAGCGGCAGTCCGCATACGTGGAAACTGTTAGAAAAGTAGAGAAGCGCCGGCATATCCTTCTGCCGGTCAGGACAGCCGTGCGTCAAGAAATTCCGTCATGTCGGAAAGATTGCCGTTGGGAATTACCATTCCTGTAAAGGGCTTGGCTGGGTTTTGAATGGTGCCGGTGAAAGAAAGGATGCCTTCACCGTTTTGAACAGAAACGACAGCTTCCTTTGGAATACCGTCCAGATTGTCCGTCCGGATTTCGATGGGCAGGTCGCTGTCCGATTGAACCTCAACGGTAAGCCGGACAGTGCCGCCTTCGCTGTCTGTCCGTACTTCCAGAGCATACAGAGCTCCGTCCAGACGGTAGTTTTTTCCGCTGATAACGGTGATGCTTCGGAAGGCACGCCCGTAAGCCATGGCGTATGTCCCCGCAGGAAGCTCCAGATCGAACCAGCCGGTATCGGGATGGGGAGTAATGCAAAACACTTTGCCCGAGATGTTGTGGGTAAATTTCAGAACTGCATTTTTTTCCGGGATCAGATACCCTGAGACACGAGCCGGAAGGAGGCTGTCCGCCATGCACCACATCCATTTTGTGGCCGGGCAAATCCATACCTCTTTGTAGGTGGCGTTGTCCACCTGCGGCCAGTAAGGCTCATCTCTGTCGAAGTGACTCATCATTCCCACAGGGAGTGCCCCGACCGTCTGGCCGGGCTGGCAGGCATAAAGCTGCACATAGTCATATCCCTCACCGTAAAGGGTGGACTGACACATGGGATTTTTCCCCACAATCCACTCGTATTGCTGCTGGGCTGCGGCATAAAGCGGATAATGGTTCCGAACCGAAGCGGCAGAGCACATGGATTTTCCTTCCGAGAGCAGCACGTTGTAGTTTCCCCGGAAGCTGAACCATACGGGATATACCCGCAGGTAATAATCTCCGCCCAGAGGGATTCCCTTGCGGACGGCACCGGCGTACCGGTCAATGACATTTTTCTCTACCATCGGATGATTGCGGAGAACCTTTTCCGGAAAATCCACTGCCTCATCTGTATGGTACACTCCCGCCGGAATGACACCGTAGGGCTGTGTGAAACGCTGAATCGTCCTGTAGTATTCACCGCTTCGAACAAGCCCCGCATACCAGGACATGTACTCTCCGTCGTCGGGAAACGTTTCACACAGGGCGCGCAGAGCCAGATCGGGAAGATAGGCAAAGGACATATGATTGTGATGCCAGATCAGTTTGCGTTCCCGATCCTGATAGTAAAAACCGCAGAGGGGAAGCTCCCAGTCGGTCAGCTCCTGCTGCTGACAGTCAAGCACCATTCTGCCGAAAGAGAGCGCACGCTCCCGATAGGAGGCCTCTCCGGTGAGAAGCCAGAGCTGACAGGCTGCCAGCACTCCGAGAGAGCCCAGCTGAACCTCCATTGTATCCCCGAGCACATACTGAGGAATTTCATGATCGTTGGGATTGGAGAGGCGGAATGACGCAATTTCTTTTTGAATCTGCAAACCGAAGTCAAAGTCCTCCCGCGCCAGCCGAAGAGCGTAATTGGCGTAATCCGGGTCCAGCTCGCAAAGCGTCCGTGCACCGAGTGCCTCCGCATAAGCAGCGTCAAAGTTGGTGCAGGCGCTGCGGACAGGTTTTCCGGAGACATCGTCGTGGGTGCCGATGACACCGTCTGTCCAAATGGAGCAGGAGGTGTAACTCCCCCGGTATCCATCGCCGAACCGCATTTTCATGACGTAGTCCAGCCCCCATTTCGCCTCCTCCAGAACCCGCGCAAACAGCGGCTCGTTCCGGCCTTTCAGCGACTGTGCCAGACTGAAGAGGGCCATAGTGCCTTCAGAGGTATTGACAAAGCTTTGAGCCAGGTCGCCGGCATCATGCCATCCGCCGTTGGCAACGATTGCTTTGTCTCCGTGGGTGAGCAGCATGTCCGAATGGCAGGCTCTGTGTTTTCCGAACACTTCATAACCGCACCGGAGGCAGAAGAAGAAATTTAAAACCTTCCAGACAGAATCCTCCCATACGTCCTGACGGATGGAGAAAACACGGGTGGACAGCTTTCCGGCCACAATCAGATACTCGCCTTCATCCATCACTTCAGTGAAATTCATGACCTGCAGGTTGCCGGCATTTGTTTCGACGATATCGATGGCCTTTTCCAGCACGACTTTGCCTGTGGCGGTTTCAATCAGGCGGAACCGGTCACTGTCAATACCGGAGGCAATGGCCGTTTTGGGACTCCCGGGCTGATAGCCGCTGCCGGAGAAGCTGATCCGGTCCTGTGCGGGTACCCAGCCTTCATATACGTCGCAGTCCACCTTCTGAAGCTCCAGCTGGTCAATATACCAAGTCACATGGTCCACCGCTTCCGGTTCATGACCGACCATGTCGTATTCGAAGGCGACGCCTGTGACGCAGTCCCGGTCAAGATAGGGGAATTCCAGAACGACATGATTCCAACAGCCGTTTTTGAGGCTCATGTTGTGGGCGCCGTCACGGAGATATTCGTCCGGTACCTTCCGAACTCCGTCGTTGAAAAGCTGCATCCGCAGAGTGACGGATTTCATTCCGGGAGCCATGGGATAAACCCACGCCGACAGTCGGTTCCATGCGGTCCAGTCCTCACCGTCAAAATTGCGTCTCGCCGCCGGTACGGCATAGATGCGCCCGGGGTTGTACATATGGCTGCTTTTGTTGCCCCATCCTTCCAGATTGGTAGGGTGGGTGAATTTCAGGGAGTGCTTCCCGCAGACCGAATGGTCTGACGCCAGTTCAATTTTGGCGTGGGGGGTTACGGCTGTCCAGTGCTCCAGAGACTCCATTCCGTCCAGAAGCCGGTTTTCCAGAACGGGCTTTCGGAGAAGCCGGTATTCCGCTGTCTCGGTTTCATCAATGGGAAGGGGAATATGAACATTTTGGCTTTGCAGCAGCATTTCATGTCGGTCTTTTTTCATCATGAATCACATTGTACCAATGAGCCGTCAAAGATACTGCTCAATTAGTAAATGTTATTTCCCACCTTTCTTTGAAATAAAATAGTGCAAATCAATAAAAGTGAGCAAATACACAGAAAAATGTATAGGCAAAACATCTATTTGTTTCAGTATATCCCAGAATGAGAGCGGCTGCAATGAATTTTTTAAAAATAAATTAGTAATTTTAATAAACAAATACTGGTGGGAAGATTCAGTCGATAACGGTTTTTTTGACCGGGCTTCCGGTTTTGAGGTAGACGCTTAATGTGCGGGAAGAATCCACCGTGGCGAGAATCACCCGGGCTATATTGTTGATACGCTGCTTGGAGAGCTCGGATTTCAGCCATTCTTCCGTCAGACCGGTCATTTTCAGGTTTTCTGCCATAATCACTCCATCAATAATTACATTGGCGGTAAGGCCGTCCTGAGGCTTTTGAATGTTCATGTCCCCGCATGTAAGGGGCTGCTTTGCGGCTTTGGGAAGAAAGCTGATTTTACCGTTGGTTTCCAGCAAAGCGTATTCGATATCGGCAACGTTGAAATACCCGGCATTTCTTGCCTCGGAAAGAAGGTCGTTTACGTCGAATTTGACCAGCGATAAATTTTTTTCCAGAATTTTCCCCCTGTCGATCAGCAAAAAGGTGTGACCGGTGAAAAACCTTCGTGCCAAAATGCTTTTATTTGTAATCAGGGCGATCAGCCACGCCAAAATGCCGTATACTACAATGGCGGTGAGGGCATGCTCATAGGGGATGTCATCGGTCGCCGCCATGGCGGCAGCCAGCGAGCCGATGGAAATTCCGATGACATAGTCAAAAAAAGTCAGCTGGGAAATTTGCTTTTTCCCCATCATCCGCGTAATAAGAAACAGTACTACCAGCGACAAAAAAGAGCGGAGCGCGATATCGCCCAAATCAACCAAATGATAAATAATTTTATCTGCCATTGGAAAAGTCCTCCATCCGTACTGCCCGGCTGCGAGGTATGCATCATCGCAAAACGAGGCGAAATGCACTGCTTTTGCGCTGTGCATTCTACTTGTAGTATGGCGGGGAGGCATCTTTTTATGCGAGCGCATAGGGGAAATTCCATTGACTTTTACGCTGTATCAGGATAAAATAGAAGCAGAAAATTGGGGAAACCTCTGATCCATTTTTGGAAAAAGTCTGGCGTTGTCCGTGAAAAAAGGAAGGATTCATTTGTCTGTTATCAATGGGGGACAGTCTTATGCGGTGATTGATTCCCATGTTCATACATTTCCCGCAAAGGTGGCACAGGCCGCTGTATCCAAGCTTGAGCGTACATCCGGAATTACACCGTTTACAGATGGTACTCTGCCGGATACCGAAGCGAAAATCAAAGCGGCCGGTGTAGATCACGCCGTGCTGCTGAACATTGCCACTGCGCCGAAGCAGCAGGCAAGCATCAATCGCTGTGCACGGGACGTCAATCAATCCACTCACGGCTTTTTTACGGCGCTTGGTTCGGTGCATTTTCTGGCGGAGGACGCACTGGAGGAGCTGAACCGGATTCATGAGGCAGGAATTCCCGGCATCAAACTGCATCCGGATTATCAGAACTTTATGATCGACGATGAGCGGGTATTTCCGATTTATCAGCGATGCTCGGATCTGGGGCTGATTGTATATTTTCACGCCGGCTGGGACTGTTACAGTCCCGATCTGGTGCATGCCCCGCCGGAAGCATCCCGCCGGGTTCTGGACACTTTTCCAAAGCTGAAAGTGGTGCTCGCTCATTTCGGAGGATTACGGCAGTGGGAGCGGGTGGAAAAAAGCCTGATCGGCCGAAACGTGTGGCTGGATACGGCCATGTGCGCTACCTTTGGAGAACCGGAGCAGATGGAACGCCTTTTTAACATGCACAATCCTGACCGGATTCTTTTGGGATCGGATTGCCCTTGGGAAAATCCGATGATTTCCGTGAATTTTATCTTAAAAATGGGGCTTTCCCCGGAAATCAAGAAAAAGATACTTTCGGAAAATGCACGGCGCTTGTTCGGCATAACCGATTGACTGAGAAAGAGCATATGCGGCCAAAGTCCGCATATGCTCTTTTCTCTTGGACGGATATGGAAACGTGCTTCATGCCAGCTTCTTTACTGCGGTATAGACATCGGAGAGCTTATACCATGTGGGGAAATTCACTTCTCCCGTTATGGGCAGCTTGAAGATCTTCTGAAAAGTTTTTACCGATTCAGCCGTTTTTTCGCCGTATTCTCCGTCGATAATCAGCTTGGGAATCAAAGGATAGTTTTTGGAAATGGCGTTCAGCTGCTCCTGAACGGTTCTGACGCTTTCTCCCGCTGAACCGATTCTGAGGGTGGTGCCGGGAAATGAGAGGGGAATGCCCTCAACTTTTTCCGCTTGCTTTAAAAGGATATCACTTCCGTAATAATTTTTAAGAATTTGCAGCGAGGTATATCCGTCATCCCCCAAATACTTGGAGCCCCATTGGCTTAACCAGCCTTCGCGTTTTACCTTTTTACCGTCCGAGTATTGCGTGAAGAGCGGCTGAAGAATATCCGGCCTGGAAATATAGGTGGTAAACACTTCGTCCACAATGTCCGAGATTTCATTGAATATATCACGGCCGTAGGTAAACGCCTGATCGTAAGCGGTAGAGTTGGTCACAGTAAAGTTATATCCTTTGTTCCGATACCATTCGGTGTAAACCCGGTTCAGGGTGAAGGAAAGGATGGCCAGAATGTTTGCGGCCAGGGTTTCCTTCGGCCATGTGGGATAGATTTCGCTGCTTGCTACATTCTTGATATAATCCTTGAAGCCGACCGTGTAGTTCGGCGCGGCAGTATCCTCGGGAACCCCGGCATGAACCACTATGATATCGGGAACTACCGGCTTGGGAAGCACCACAAAATTTCCCGGCGGCGGCATCTTTTTTATCTCTTCTTCGGGTATTTTGGGCGGAAAATCCCCCCACAGGGTGGGGTAGGGAATCCGTATGTCCTCATAGAGCGGCTTGAGCACAGTGTTCTGTATGGAGGTTGTGGAAGGGAAAAGCTGGACATAGTAAATGTTGGCCTGTGAGTAGCCGGGCATACTCACGGACACGTTGTATTGATTGAAGGGCCTTGGCGCATCCGGGTTCATGGAATACTCTGTAGGCGGGGTAGGAAGCAGGAATTCTGTCGTTTGTCCCGAGGCGTCCGTGGTCCTTTCATCCACAAGAATATTTTTAGCGGAATCGGTAATTCTGACCAGCGCTTTTTCAGCAGGTTTGCCGATGCCGTTAATGTAGGCGTTTACCTGCAGCTTTCCGAATCCTCCGGTAATGTTGTTTTGTATCGCCATAGCGTGTTCTCCTTCTGCGCTTTTTTGGGGAATGTTTGGGGATATTTCCCGCTTCGGGTAAAAAATCAGAATGAGGTGAAATTATAATAGATGCTGGATTCTTTAATGACGGAAAATGTTCTGTAAAGATCAAGCTGTCCGTAGCCGCTTTGAATGTTGGGGTATTTGACACCTTCCTCTCTTCGGCAGCCGCTGATGAGCAGCGTCCGGATCAGATCCCCGTCCATAGAACGAATGTTTCCTTGAATGATTCCCCATTCCAGAAGCAGGGCAGCCGTTCCTGCGGCAACAGCTGCCGCAACGCTGGTTCCGGTCATAGATCCGGGACCTGTGGGATAAATTCCCCGAATTCCTACACCCGGGGCTACAAAATCCGGAGCAATCCGCGGCATTCTTGTAGGCCCCCATGACGAAGAGACAAACAGGCTGTTGTCGCTGGGATTGTAAGCCCCGGTGGTAATGCTGCGCAGTGCAGTGGCGGGATGTACAATGGTATATTCCGGTACGGGCTTTAAAAATTCCACATAGGGACTTACCTGTCCGGTGATGGGGAGGTAAGCGAAATATTCACCGTTTATAATGGAATCTGCGAAAAGGGTGATCTGCCAAATCCCTTCCGTTGCGTTTTTGATTCTCACGAAAATAATCGTGTTTACATTTTTATAGTACTCTATTGTGATAATGGACTTTTCAAACAGCAGTTTTTCGCTGTACTGTGCGCCAAACCGGAAAGGCTGACGAACAACAACCTCTCCGGTGGGAGATGTGATCCCTGCGGAGAATTTGTCATAGGCGTCTCCGATAATCATGATCGAAAACGAAGTGTCCTGCGCTCCTACTTTGATGCCGATCGTGTCGGTATTTCCCGTTTTTGTGAGGTTCCCCTGTGTGTGATGACGTGCGTTGCTTTCATTGCCGCCGGCGGTGATGAAAGCGTATCCCGGTCTCTGGGAAACAAATGAAATGTAGTCCTCAAAAAGCGAGTTCCCGGCGTGGTCGCTGAAATTGGAACCCATTCCGATGCAGATTACCACAGGAACATTCAACAGTTCCGATGCGTCCAATATGTATTTGATCCCCAGCAGGTAATCGGTGGACTCGTAAAGATTCGGATTGTCTTTTTCCAGCAGAAACTTGTCGATATAGTATTCGTTGGCTCTGCGGAGTTTTACCGCCATGATGCTTGCTTTCGGTGCGGCTCCGATGTAGTCGCCCTCTTCATTGCCGGCGGCGACAGAAGCTAAAAATGTACCGTGGCCATCCGTGTCCCTTGTCGGTACAATGCTGTAGGGGTCTTCCGCCTTCAGCGCCATATCAATTTCCTCTTTGGTGTAGACAGATCCGTAATAAAAATCTTTCGGTCTGTTTCCGTCAATGGTCTGGTCCCAAATGCCCAGGATTTTTGTAGTGCCGTCCTCAAATTTAAAAATATCCTTGGTATAATCAATTCCGGTATCCACAAGACCGATAATGACCCCTTTTCCCGAAAGTTCCAGATAGGGCTGATTTAAGATCTGGGTAATGCCGGAGGCATCGTTGCTTTTGCTGTCCAGGGGAGAGAGGATTTCAGGGAAAAATCCCAGAAAGTCGCTGCCGAAATCTTCAAAAAGCAATGGCAGGTTGTCTTTGTTTGTGTAGACGGGAACATATCCGTTGGCCAGTTCGGTCCCCACTTTCAGATATGGCCTATCCTTCGTATAAAGCTTGAAACGGTCTGTGTTGATGACGTTAAAGTCGACTGTTGTGGGGAGCTTGATGAATTCTTCAAGAGGAAGCTTATTGTCTTCTAGATTTTGAGCCACGGCGTGATTCCTCCCAATTTGTATTTTACAAGATAGTCCATCGTGTTTTTTACACAGAGTGTTCCATATCCTGAAAAGTTGTTTGGATAATTTCTGATAGGAGAACGCCTCGCACCCAGCCGCAAAAAGGCTTTTACTCTTTCCCCATAGAGGAAAAGGTCATTTTTATTTACAACGCCCCATTGCATCATCAACGCTGCTGCCCCTGCCACAAAAGGAGCGGATATGCTGGTACCGGTAAAGGTATCGTACCCCCCTCCTTTCATCGTGCTGATAATTCCTACCGCAGGGGCTGCGATATCCGGCTTTGAGAGCTCCAGCCCCGCGCTTCCTCTGCCCGAAAACTGTGCAACACTTCCCAGACGGTCGTTGTATCCCGCGACCGTAATTACCTTGGCGGCAGTGGAGGGAATTGTAAGAGTATGATCGATCGTTGCATAGGAAAAAAAGGTTTTTTCCGTCACTTCTTCAGTGGTGGGAAGCCACATCTCCAGATTTCCGTCCACAATCTTGTCTGCAATGATGCGGAGTTTCCAGACCCCGGGGCTGATTGTTCCGGTCGTTGCCTGCGCATTGAAAAAGATTTCCTGATTTTTGGAATAATGGGTGGGCTGACCGTAGATGACGGAAAGCGTCAGATTTTCCTTGCGAATGGTTTCCACCTGATTCTCAATTCCGATGATTTCAGAAACGGATTCATCCGGGAACACCATCTGAACCTTAAAACTGTCCGTGAAGTTTTTCCATAGGGAAATATAAAAGTTGTCAATACCCGGGGCGGTAAAAAATTCAATCTCTTTTGTTTCACCCGTTTCGATTTTGCTTTCAAAGTGATGACCGGCACTTCCTTCATTCCCGGTCGGGACGACAATCACGGTTTTCCAGTCGGCCGATATATCGGAAATATACGTTTCAAAGAGGGAAGTGCCATTGTGTGCGCCATTGTTGGTTCCCACGCTGATATTGACCGCAACAGGCTTTTTCACTGCTTTTGCCTTGCCGATCACGTATTTTAAACCTCTCATAATTTCAGTGGTGCGCGCAAAGGACTTTAACCCTCTGGAACCGATCCGGACGGAAATGATATCCGCTTCCGGGGCCACACCGGTATTTTCTCCGCCGCTCTCTCTGCCGTTTCCTACGGCGATTCCGGCGACTGCGGTACCGTGCCCGTTGGTATCCGTGCTGGGAATAACATCAAACGGGTTTTCACTTTCCAGCGCTTCGTTGATTTGCTCTCTGGTATATTCGGCTCCGCTTAGAAATCCTTCCGGCGGAGCACCGGAAATTGTCTGATCCCAAAGGTAGAGAATTCTGGTGGTTCCGTCTTCATTTTGAAAATCCTTATGGGTATAGTCGATGCCCGAATCAATGATGGCGACAATGGTGCCCTTTCCTGTAAGATTGTAGGAGTTGGCGTCCTGTACCGATTTGACACAGGTGGAAACCAGATTCAGATTTGCTTCAAAGCTGACAATTTTGGGAAGCTCTATATTTTCAATTTCCACATAAGCATACAGCTGAGGAATTTTCTCTTTTTCGATTGTAATAATCGCGTAGTTCTGGTACAGAATTTCCACTTCTGCATTTAAGCCGGTTGCCAGCTTTTGAATATCACCGTTAAATTTTACGATTAATTCAACCTTGTCAGGATTATCATCGCCTGAACTGCTGTAACCGGAAAGATCGGTTTCCGCCATGGCGGGAACCGATTTTGCCTGCGAATGAACCAGACGGGAATAGGAGCGTCTCATAGATGTTACCACCCTTTGCGGATACAGCTTAGGAAAACTCCTCAAGCAGAATCGTTTGAAAATGTTTTCAGTAATAGGCCCGGATGTTTTTTTTGCATAACGGTTTGTAGATCCATTTTCTTCCGTCTTTTATGTACCCGGTCAGCATTTTCTCTGTCTGTCCGTGAATATAATACCAAAAGCCGTCCTGGGGATATACCCAAAGAAAAACAATCCCTTTGCTGATATTGTTGAGAGTATAGAAGTCATTTTTGCAGATGGCGTGCCGTGGCTCCGGCGTGAATTCGTGAATGCATTTCTGAAGAACGGGCATGCTGTAAAAAAAAGCCATTTTTAATCACTCCCTAACTATAGTATATGAGAATGACCGATTTTATGCCCGAAAAGGTACGGCACAAATCAATCCAAGGAGGAAAAATGATGAGATTTTTGACCGAAACGAGGCATTCACCGGACAAAAATTCCAAGCCAAAATTAATTCGGCCGGCGGTATTTATTCTGCTGGGAATCCCGGTGCTGTTTCTTGCCGGCAGCCTGCTTCATTTCCTCTATCGTCTGTCGGGAGAGCGGATTATCGTGGGGCTTGTCGCCCCTGTAAATGAAAGCGTTTTTGAGCATATCAAGATGGTTCCTTTACCGCTGACACTGTGGTGGAGCATATGTTTTCTTTTTCAGCGGAGATCTCTTCCGGCAGATATATGGTTTACGTCTGCTTTGGCTGCCATGGGCACGGCTGTTGTGTGCATTCCCATGCTCTATTACTTTTACACGGAAGCGTTTGGCGTAGAGCTGATCGTCGTGGACATTCTGATCCTCCTTTTGGCGGTAACTGCGGGGCAGGCGGTGGGACTGCATTATTATCGTCACGGAAGGGGAATGAACGGCCGTCTTGCATTTGCGCTGCTGGTGGGGATTCTGGTGCTTTTTGCGTTGTTTACGGTGAATCCTCCTGAAATTCCGCTGTTTTTGGATGTGTCAAACGGAACCTATGGACTATCTCGGTAAAGTATTTCGGAACAGCAAATAAAAATACCGCAGGATGCATGTGGCATCCTGCGGTATTTTATATGAAAAATCAGATGATATGATAGCTTTTCAGGAGAGTTTCGATATCCGTACCCTCAATTTTCTTAAGGACTTCTCTCAGTGCAATTTTTTCTTTCAGTCCCAGATTCATATCGGTGGCCTTTTTGCCGTCCCGGAGAGCAACAGCAGCATTGAGCAGGTCACGGATGTCGTAAACACTGCCCCATACTTCGGGGACGCCCCGGTCAATGTTCAGCAGGGTGTACACCGCTTCCATACCGGTGCGAATGGAATATTCGGTGGTAAATATAGTGTCGCGGACCGTCTCGGCAAACTGGCCGAGAAACGCAAAGTTAACGGCACCCTGCGGTACGACGGCAGGACGGTCTCCGGCGGAGCGGGGCATAAAGAAAGCGGTGATGTAGGGCATCATGCAGGGAATCGTATTGGCACTGTGCTCCGCCAGCTCCGGGATTTCACTTTCCGGCACACCCATATGGTACAGCCACTCCATGCAGATTTCCTTGCCGGTGCACTCCCTCATTGTCTTTTTCACATAGTTGCCGGGTTTGTCGCTGAACAGTCCGTAAATCCAGCCGACCAGCTGTCCTTTGGGTTGGCTGCGGAACTGAGGCTGACGGTTGAAGGTCCAGCTTAACAGCCAGTTGGAGTCCTTTGCTGTGACGATGCCGCCGGTAACCACCTTGCCCGAGAAGGGATCACGCTGGCAGATTTTTTGAATATAGGGCGGAATTTTTTCGTCCAGAGTCGTGGCGGTGGCGCTCATCCAGTTGCTCTGCTCAGGATTGCTGCAGAATTTGTCCGGATGGCCGAAGGCAGGATCCTGCGCGGCAATTTTACGCCACATATCCCATCCGCCGCCTTCCTTGATTTCACTTTGAAGCACAGCAGGGGCGTTCTGACTGCCAAGGGTGGAGTTTTCCACGCATCCGCCGTTGGTAATAAAGATCAGGTCGTTCTCGGTGAGACCGATGGATTCTTCTTTTCCTTCATGAAGGACAATGACACGCTTTGCGGTTTTTTTGCCGGGCTGAATATCAAACTCCACGTTTATCACTTTGGTGTTATAGTGAAACTGGACGCCGAAGGACTTCAGATATTCAATCATGGGCAGAATCATGGAATCATATTGATTATACTTGGTAAAACGAAGGGCTGTAAAATCCGGGAGGCCGCCCACATGGTGAATGAAGCGTTTGATGTAAAGCTTCATTTCCAACGCACTGTGCCAGTTTTCAAAGGCAAACATAGTCCGCCAGTACATCCAGAAATTGGAGTTCAGCACCTCATCGCTGAAATATTCGTCAATTCGCTTGTCGTATAGCTCCTCATCGGGGGTGAAAAACAGCTTCATAATCTCCATGGCGCCCTTGTCGGACAGTGCAAATTTCTTGTCGGTGTGGGCGTCTTTGCCGCAGTCTACGGTGGCGCGCATCAAAGAATAGTTGGGGTCTTTTTTGTTAAGCCAGTAGTATTCATCCAAAACACTGACGCC
>DBGCDL010000067.1:0-4044 GCA_048358235.1 Oscillospiraceae bacterium | reverse complement strand
TCACTCTTTACACCGTTTGCCAGTTCCGCCCGTTCAGCGTTCAGCCGGGCCAGCACATCCGTAAGAGCGATGGTCTGTCGTTCATAATCGGCTTTCATATCCCGGTAGTCCTGCTGGGTAATTTCCCCGTCTTTCCAGTCTTGATAGAGAGACTGCTTGTAGCGGCTAATTTTTGTCAATTCCCGCTCCTTCGCAGCAATCAGTTCTTCCAAACGGATAGACTGGCTCTTTTTGACCGGGGCGGTGTTAATGCGGGCAATCATTTCCGAGTATGAAACAGCCAGATGGACTTGCTGTTGTACCGCAAAGAGGACAGCGGCCTCCAGACGGTTATGCTTGATCGAGTGCATTGTGCAGGCTGTCCGGGAGCGGTTCTTGTAGGTGGAGCAGGCATAGTACACATTATTGTTGTTGCCTACGCTCCGGGTAATTGCCCGCCCGCAGTCAGCACATTTCAGAAAACCGCTGAACAGGTGGACTTCCCGGCCTTTTGGAGAAGTACGGGTATCCCGCTGTAAAAGGGCCTGTACCTTATCAAAGGTTTCATAATCAATGATTGCCTCATGCGTACCAGCTACTTCCACCCATTCTTCACGGGGAACGCTTTCAACCTCGTGTACCTTATAGCTTTTTACCCGACTGCGGCCCTGTGCCAGATCCCCGGTATAGGTGGGGTTCGTCAGAATGGAGTGGATCATACGGGCTCCCCACATAGGATCGTCATATCCTCTTGTTGAAACGGGTATGCCCTTTTGCAGTTTATAAGCCGAGGGGCTGGGTACGCCGTGTTCATTCAGATACAAAGCGATGGCCCGTTTCGATGTCCCTTTTAGGAACAAAGAGAAAATAAGTTTGACGATTTCAGCGGCATCGGGATCGATGATTAACCGGTGCTTGTCCTTTGGGTGCTTCACATATCCATAAGGAGCAAATGCGCCGATGTACTGACCGTTGCGCCTCTTGTAGTCAAATACCTGGCGAATTTTCTTTGAGGTCTGGTAGCAATATTGATCGTTCATCACATTTGTAATCGGGACGATAATACTGGAAACGCTGTCCGGGTTGAGATAGCTGTCCACATTTTCAGCAAGACTGATAAAACGGACACCCATCTGCACAAACAGGTTATCAATCAGACTTCCCGCATCACTGTAATTTCTCGCAAAACGGGAAAGGTCTTTTACTACCACGCAGTTAATTTTTCCGCTCATTACATCGGAAAGGAGCCGCTGGAAGTTCTCCCGGTTGGCGTCCGTTCCTGTGTGTCCATCGTCTACATATTCGGAAACACTTTCAAATTCTCCGATATGCTTCTGGTGAAAGTCATTGAGCAGATCACGCTGGTTGATGACGCTGTTGCTGTCGTCCTTTCCCTTTTTCAAGTCCTCCTTGGAGAGCCGGATGTATGCGCCCAGCCGCCAGCGGCGGACGGTATAAGAGGGAGAGAAACTCTGTTGCAATCCTCTGTTTTTTGTTCGTGCCATTGTTCCTCCTTCCCTATCACATTACATCTATATTATACCTCTGCCCGGGCGGGACAACAAGGATGCCTCCGCCTCGGGACACTTTGTCTCGAAGTAGTAACGGGCCATAACCGAAGTTACAGCCCGCTTTTTTGCCGGAGCAGGAAGTCCGTCAGCGTGTCCTGCAAGGACGGCCCGCTTTCCGCAAATTCAATCTTTACACCGATCCCACCGATGCAAAAGCAGTATGGATTTTCTACCGCCTGCAAAAACAGAGCGATCCGCTCCTCCCGGGGGAGAGAGGGGTCAAAGGCCATACCGCTCACATCCGGCAGGGACTCGGGAGCCACTGCGCCGATGTCAACGCTTTTCATTTGTTCCAGTTCCTTTGCCGTTAATCTCACGGTAAAACCTCCTTATCAAAAATAGGATATGCCTCCCGCATATCGTGGGGAAACGCAAGAGGGCAGCACCTAAACGATGCTGCCCTCTTGTCTCACTCCATGTAAGTATAAAATAGAGAACGCCGCTCCCATTTTCTTGCCCTGTCCAAAGACAACCATACTCAGAGCGGCGTTCCCTCGCAGATAAGAGGGCAGCTGGGGAGACAGGCGGCCAGCCTGTCCTATGCCGGATCGTGGCCGTGGCTTGGCCCAGCCCAGTTGCGGCGTTGGCGTTGTTCGCTCATTCTTCCAAAGAAAAAGTCACAGCGCACCCGCCGTCCGGCTCCTCGGACTATGCCCGGGGCCGCCGCTGTTTATCTGCGGAAAGAAGAATATCTTCTTTCATAAACCGAGACATTTTTTCATCATTTCCAAGTGGGGAAAATGAAAAAATCAAAAAGTTTTTTTCATACGCTCAAGTCCCCGCTTGATCGACTGGCGGACAGACTCCTCATGTACGCCCTCGGCCTCGGCAATTTCCTTGATGCTCTTTCCGAGAATGATGTGGGCATCAATCCTGCGGCCCTGGATCTCCGGCAAAGAGTTGAGGGCGTTCCATAGACGGATGAACAGCTCCATGCGCTCCAGAAGCTCCTGGGGCGTTGGCTCATGCAGGCAGGCGGAATATTCGATCCCGTCATCGCAGTCCAGAGAATACTGCGCCTTATGCCGGGAGAGCCGCCGCTGGTAGGCCATTTCGTGCCGGGCATCGGACACAAATACTTCGGCTACCTCGTCAGAAACCTCGATAAACTGATCCTGTGTGTACCAATAATAAAAATCCTTCAGATTGATTGTAGTCATAAATAAACCTCCGTTTCGGTGTTGGGTGGATGAGTGACCGAAACGGGGCTCGGCGGGGAGCGGCACCCCGGGGAGCCGCCCCGCACCTCGGGACAATTTGTCTCGAAGTACAAAAAAGCGCCCGCACAGCAAGACGCTATGCAGACGCATGAAATTACATTATCATAATTGTACTGATATATTGTACCTTCATAGCCAGACTGTCCCGGAGGGGGAGCTACGCTTTTTTTAGCTGGTGAAGGTCATGGGAATTGTGAGAAAGTAAGATGGACACGGCGACACCCTCCTATGGGCCGCCGTGGGGTTACTGAATATCCAAAGAGAAACGGCGGCTCTGAAAATTGAGCCGCCGTTTCATGGGCGCATAGAAATGTGTCTGCTGTACGACGGCTTTTTTCTTTTGCCGTCGTGCGGCAGATAGATGGTTTGTTTAGTTATGGCTTGCATTACCTATGGGCTGATTTCCAGACATTCCGGCCTGTGTATGCTCGTCAAATTCCTCTTGACTGTATTTCTCAATGCCAGTTAATGTTCCGTGATGTTCGCTGTTCAAGTGGCCGTAATCACGAACGGTATAAATGTCTATTGTGCCAACACCACTTCCAAGCGTTCTCATTTCGCCTCGGAATTTTCCGCTGGTGAGGCTTTCACCATTAGAAGTAAGAACATCCCGGAAATAGCGGACTTCCTCACCATTGAAATACCACTGATCTTTTTCGGCATCATAGGTTACTCCAAATGCCTCATACTCTGCAACGAGCTTTGCAGTTTCGCTATCTTCAAGCGGCGTTCCTGCCATAGCAACGGATGTGCTGTTTTTCAACGCCTCAATATCCCGTGCGTCAAATTCCTGCTGGGTAAACTCTTTTAAGCCAATCAGTTTACCCGCCGGATCAACGGAGCCGTCAGCCGCTTTTGAAAAGCTCTCTAAATCCCGTACAGCATACACATCTACTGTGCCGTTCTCATTTAGAAAATCAATACCGGCGGTTTCGTTGTTACTGATGGGATAATAGTCCTCAAACCAGCGAACCAAATTCCCGTTATAGGTAAGTTCATCTTTGACCGCGTCATAGGTCATCCCGTATTGTTCATAAGGTGCAAACATTTTTTCTTTGTCTGCGGCGGAGAGTGCCGAGCTGTCCTCGCTGTTTCCCAGCGCCTCAGAACCGCCAAGAGGTTGACTGATTTCTTCCTTGATAACGGGATTACCTTGTTCCTGGCTGTTCTGTGGTGTCGTACTGCATCCAGCCAAACAGCCTAACAAGAGCATGGACGCAGCGCATAATGCCATTCTTCTCATAGTGTTTACCAATCCTTTCTTTGAATGTACC
>DBGCDL010000066.1:0-2633 GCA_048358235.1 Oscillospiraceae bacterium | reverse complement strand
TGGGGCGGCAGAAGGTTCGGCAGATTGTAGTCGCCCTGCCTGGTGTAAGTGATCTCGGTCATATTCAAAACTCCTTTCCGGCTGTGTGTTTTCCTGTTCAGTTACAGCATACTGGTTTTCCTGCTGGGGTTCAAATGTGCGATTTTCTTTTTGAGGCTGTCTTTGCAGGGCAAGGACCGTGCGGGAAATGGCGGAAAGGCACATCTGGGAGATGTCCCCAGTGGCTACGCCCAAAGCGTTCAATGTCTGCGGGGTGTTGAAATTCAGCACATCTCTGAAATCATCATCCTCAAAGTAATCAGACGGATCGAGGCCGCAGCGCACCAGCAGCATATATCCAATGCTGTTTTCTACCGCCCTCCGGTATTCCACCTCCAGGTTCAGCTCGTCCAGTTCTTCCAGAAAGCTGCCTTCCGTAAGGGTTTTCAATTCAGAAAAATAGTCGGGCATATTGTCCTCCACGGCGTTCTTTGCCGCAGAGAGCAGGGCTTCACCCAAATCCTCCTTATGCTCCAGCTCCCCAAAGCTGTTTTCCAGCGTTTCGATGATGTCCGGCGCGTATTCTTCCCGCACCGTCCAGAGGGGGACGGGCCGGGGGAACCGGCCCTCATGGGTATCGGAAATGTCAAAGTAGTATTTCAGCCGGGGCTTGCCATTGTGTTCCCCGTCAAAAACGGCAATGCCGTTTGCGCCCCGGTTTACCCAGCGCCCAAATTGCCGGTTCCATCGCTCGATCTCCAGGACGGCGGTAGCGTCTGGGCGCTGGGCGTAGACAAGCAGTTGTTCATAGAATGAAAGCCGGTAATTGCGGCAGGCAGCAGCCAAAAACGCCTGCCACTCTGACGGAGCCGTCACTTTGCGCTGCGTTTCCCGGTACAGCTCCGTTAGGGCTTTATATAATATCGCCATCCGGCGCACCTCCTTTTTCTTGTTATCTTTCCAATGCCGCAGCCTGCCGCTGCCGGGGAATCGAAAAACCGTAGACCTTGGCGATGTCGTCGCCCAGCCTGCGGGTCACTCTCGTAATATCGGCGCGGGTCGCAATGCCGCGGTACAATTTTTCTTTCAGCAGTTTAATTTGGGAAGGGCTGGCGCTGTCCTTGTAAACGCGGTAGAGGTAGTGGTTTGTGCCGTCGTGGTGGATGGCGTCGCACCGCAGGTCGCCCAGGCGGTCTACATACCATGTGGAGTAGTCCGTATCTCCGTAAAGGCAGTCCCGGATGTTGCCGCTGGGGATTTCCTTATATCCCATGCGCCGCCCATTCCACAGGCCCAGGTCGCCTACAACCAAAATGGGCTGGGAAAGCTGCACATTGAGATTGGCGCGTTCATCATCCAGGTAATCCCCATTGATCTCATACATCAGGGAAATGCGCTCATCTTCGGATAAATCCGGGTAATCCGCCTCCAGATCGTCCCGCCAGTCCTCATAGTCCAGGCCGTAGTCTGTCCAGATAATGTGCCGTTCTTCCTTCATCGCGCCTCACCCCGGTCTTTCCTTTTGGGAAGCTGCGCTTTCTCCGCCAGCGTTTTTTCCCGCGCCTGCCAATATGCGGCGTGAAAGGTTTGCAGGCTGTCATTGATAACAGCCTCATACGCGCCGGGGGCAAAGCGTTCGTTGACAGGCGCTTGGTACATCCCTTTATCCATCAGCTCCCGCAGCGCCACCGGCTCGTCGCAGTCCTCCTCAAAACAAAGATACGCGCCTTCGGTAAATCCGCAGTTCAGTGCTTCTTTTCGGAATACCTTTTCCGCCAGTTCCCGGCGCACCATAATGCCGCCATGTCCTGGGGTGGAAACGGAATAAACGCCGGGGCAGAGCGTTTCGCACTCCTGTACGTTCCCCCATGGGGAATAAGGCGGGGCCTCCGGCGCAATGGCGTTCTGCCGCTGTTCTTCCAGGCACTGTACTTCTTCCTGCGCCCGCGCCACCAAATCCTTTTGGGCGGAAAACAGGTCGCTGAAATAGTGGCCCCAATAATAATCCGTCCTGCCTGTGCATTTCCAGGTAACGAATTGCTGGGGCGCTGTCAAATGGACGCCCAGCACAAACTCGCTGTCGCCCACATGGCAGGAATCCGTAATGATATATCCTGCGTTCTCTCTGTAATCCATCATCGAACCTCCGTTTCATTCAAAATAAAGTCCTTGACTTCCTTTATGCTGGCAAAATCCCGTTCATCCCCGGTAAGGTAGCGCACCGCGTCCTGCCATTGGGACAGCGGGTAGCCGTTCTCATCCATCCCGCACAAATCGGACAGGGCCGCCCTGCGCAGGAAGGGGGTGAGGTTTAAGTCGGAGATAAAGCAGCCATGCCGGGCCGCCAGTATATCCAGCAGGTGCTGTTCACTCATGGCCGCACCTGCTTTCCCCGGCTTCTCTCAGCAGTTCCTCCACCAGCCTACCGCTGCGGACTTTATTCCGGTCTGCCAGCACCTTATTCTGAACGCACAGCACCGCCCGGATGTTGGGAACGGTAATGCCGGGGATCTCCACCATCTCCTCCGGGGTGACGGTGAGAAGCTGCACCGGGGAGTAACCAGCCTGGGCAAAGATGCGGAACAGCCGTTGTTCAAATCGTTCTCTCATCTGCAAAGCTCCTTTCTTTTTTGGTATGTAAAAGGGGCGGCTCC